>DATEMU010000012.1 GCA_035275405.1 Phycisphaerae bacterium | reverse complement strand
CGGGATGAAACACAAGCGGGTGGATGGCGCGGCGATTCGGCCCTCCCTGGTCCTGATCGATGACCCGCAGACGGATGAATCGGCGAAGTCACCCTCCCAGTGCGCCACGCGAGAGCGCATCCTCGCCGGGGCCATCCTGGGACTGGCCGGTCCCGGCAAAAAGATCGCCGGCCTGATGACCCTGACCGTCGTGCGGCCGGATGACCTGGCCGACCGCATCCTCAACCGAGATCTGCACCCGCAATGGCAGGGGGAGAGGACCAAAATGGTCTATGCCTTCCCCACGAACGAAAAACTCTGGTCCAAATACGGGGAGTTGTGGAAAGAGGGCATGCGGACGGAAAAGGGCCTCGCCGCGGCGACGGAGTTTTACACCGCTCACCGCGCGGCAATGGATGAGGGCGCGGTCGTCTCGTGGCCGCAGCGCTACGAGCCTGGCGAATTGTCGGCCCTCCAGCATGCCATGAACCTGCGGCTGGGGCGGGGCGAGGCGGCGTTTTGCGCCGAGTATCAGAACGAGCCGCTACCGGAAGACCAGGTCGACGTCGATCTGCTCACCGCCGACCAAATCGTGGCCAAGGGTAACGGCCTGAAACGCGGGATTATCCCCAAGGAGGCCACGGCGCTGACCATGTTCGTCGACGTGCAGGGCAAGGCGCTCTATTACATGGTCGTCGCCTGGCAGGACAACTTTACCGGATGGATCGTCGAATACGGCACGGAGCCGGATCAGAAGCGAGGGTATTTCGCGCTGCGGGATATCCAGCGGACATTGGAAGCGGCGCTGCCGGGTGCGGGCCGGGAGGGGGCGATTTTCGCCGGACTGGAACGTTTAATTCACGCGACGGTGGGTCGTGAGTGGGTGCGCGAGGATGGGACTATTGCGCGGATCGATCGGTGCTTGATCGACGCCGGCTGGGGACCCATGACGCACACAGTCTATCAGGCCTGCCGTCAGAGTCAGTACGCGAACGTGGTCATGCCCAGTTACGGGCGCTACATCGGGGCCGCCAGCAACCCCTTCACAGAATACAAAAAACAGCCGGGGGATAAGGTCGGTCTCAACTGGCGCATCCCCGGCACGAGCAAGCGAATCTGCCGGTACGTGATCTTCGACACCAACTTCTGGAAGAGCTTCATCCAGTCGCGGCTGGCCGTGGCCAAGGGCGATCCCGGCTCCCTGACGCTCTTCGGCCGCAAGCCCGAACTACACCGCCTATTGGCCGAGCACCTGACCAGCGAGTACCGCGTCCCCACCGAGGGCCGGGGGCGCACGGTTGAGGAATGGAAACTCCGCGTGGATGGCAGCGACAATCACTGGTTGGACGGCGTCGTGGGCTGCGCCGTCGCCGCGTCTATTCACGGAGTCGAGCTGGCGGAGATGAAGTTCAACCGACCCAAACGCCGGCATGTCACCTTTGCGGAGATGCAGCGAAACCGGGAGCGACGACTTGGCGAGCAGGCGATTAGGGAAAACCCTTAGTTTGATAAAGAACTCATAGCCCACATGCCCCCTCCGTACTGGGCCAGAAAAAAATCTTTAAAAAGTCTGAGCGCCGAGGGCGCAAATGTCTATATGACCCTAGGGAGCGTGCGCTTTTGAGAGCAGTGAAGAGTCGCAGTCTGTAACGACCCAGAGGAGAAAGGAGTCCGGGATGATCCCATTTCCTTTTGATCTCGAAGTCGTCCGCGCCAACGAACCGGTGTATCCCAACCGGCCCCAGGAGAAGCGCGCCGCGCCCGAACCAGGCATTGGGCTGTGCCTTTCCGGCGGCGGCTACCGGGCCATGCTGTTCCATCTGGGGTCGTTGTGGCGATTGAATGAGGCGGGCCTGCTCCCCAAGCTCGCCCGCATCTCCAGCGTCTCCGGCGGGTCAATCACGTCGGGCATGCTCGGACTGGCTTGGTCCAAGCTGGCCTTTGATCCCGAGGGCGTCGCGCGGCGATTTGAAGAAGAAGTTGTTACGCCGATCCGCGACCTGGCCGAAAGGACGATCGATGCCGCGGCGATCGTGGGCGGCGTCTTGCTCCCTGGAAACATCTCCGACAAGATCGCCAATGCCTATCGGCGCCATCTCTACGGCGCGGCGACGCTGCAAGACTTGCCCGACGCGCCCCGGTTCGTCATCAACGCGACCAATGTCCAGTCCGGCGCGCTGTGGCGATTCAGTAAACCCTACATGGCGGACTATCGCGTGGGCATGGTGCCGAACCCCACCGTGCCGCTGGCTACGGCCGTTGCCGCTTCCTCGGCGTTTCCGCCGGTCCTGTCGCCCGTCGAACTCGAACTTCGCTCGCCCGACTTTGCCCCGAATAGCGGACTGGACCTCCAGCAAGAGCCGTACACGAGCACGGTCGTGCTGACCGACGGAGGGGTCTATGACAATCTGGGGCTAGAGACGGTCTGGAAACGCTATCAGACGGTAATGGTGAGCGACGCGGGCGGTGCGCTGGACGCGGAGCCGGACCCGAAGCGCGATTGGGGCCGTCACGCGATGCGGGTGCTGTTCGTGATCGACAACCAAGTGCGTAGCCTGCGCAAGCGCCAGGTCATTGAGGCGTTTCAACGCAAGACTGACGGGCACAACGGGGCCTACTGGGGCATCCGCTCGCACATCGCCGATTACGGCCTCCCTGATGCCCTCGACTGTCCGCCGGACCGCGTTCGGGCGCTGGCGGCGACGCCCACGCGACTCAAGCGCCTGGACTCCTATCTTCAGCGGCGGCTGATCAACTGGGGCTATGCAATCTGCGACGCGGCTCTTCGAAAGCACGTAAACCCCGAGTTGGGCCCTCCGCAGCGGTTTCCTTATTCGGGAGATGGTATTTAGAAGATAGCATCATCCGAACCAAAGCCAGGAGGAATGAACATGTTCACCACGGGTCAGACTCGTCGTGCTGGTGGGCTCATTGGTCTGCTGGTCTTATTCATCGGGGTCGACGTCGCGTGCGGACAGACGCTGCGGGTCAAGGAAGGCCGACAGGCCATCGTCAAGACGCAACCCAGTGGCGACGCCGCGCAGTTCCCCGATCGGTTGCCGCCGGGAACCCAAGTTGTGCAGATCGGCGTGGTCCCGTGGTACTACCAGATTCGGCTGGCGGATGGCCGAGACGGCTGGTCGGCGAAGTCGAATTTCGAGGTCGTCACGCCGGCAACTCCCACCTCGACCATGGCGGTCACTCCCGAAAGCCTATTGGCCCGCAACGACGTCCTCCAAATCATCGTGATTGACGTGGAGGTCGGCGACGCCACGCTCATCATCTGTCCCGAACAAAATGGCCAGCGCGACGTCATCCTTATCGATACTGGCGAGGATGACAGCCAGCGAATCAAGGATGAGATGGCCCGGAATGGGATCGCCCTCACCGGCCGGCCCATTACGCGTTTCGTGATCACCCATTATGACCGGGACCACTGCGGCGATGCCGAACCCCTGATGCCCCTCGCGCAGGCGGTGTACGACCACGGGGATAATATCAAGGCCGGTCTGAAGCAGAAATACCAGAACATGACTTCCCAGCCCGGCGTGGACCGGCGCCTGATGACGCTGAGTTACCAGGAAGATTTTTCCGGCGGGGTCAGCGTCGAATGCGTGGCGGTCAATCAGGCGACCGATTGCGACCCGACTACAGAACCCTCGGCTCCAGAGGAGGACAATCCCAATTCCATCGCCCTGATCGTCTCTTATCTGGACTTTGATTATTTTACGGGAGGGGACCTCACCAAGGTGCCCGAGCGATCGCTTGCAAACTGCGTCCGCAACTGCGACGTCTATCACGCCAATCATCACGGCAGCGAGGCCACGTCGAGCGTCCTGGAGTTCATCCAGAAACTTGATCCCGAGGTCAGCGTAGCCTCCAACGGAACCTCGCATGGACATCCCAACGCCAAGGTCGCCAAGCGGCTGATCGAGCAGGTTGGGAGCAAGTTCTTCCAAACGAACCTGAACACGGATACCCGCGCCCATCAACCGGCGGACCTCAAGTTCGTCGCGGACGACACGTTTCGCGAAGATGACGAGGAAGAGGACCTAGAAGGAGCGGCGGGCACGATCCGCATCGTGGTCACGGCTGACGAATACTACGTGATCATGCCGGGGCTCGATTTAGTAGAGGGGACGTTTGTCCTTGAAGGAGATTGAGAGCCGCACAGGCGTGGGCCGCCGTTGGCTGATCAAGGAGCGGCGCAAGTGACGTACCGGTTCTTCCGGTCCGACATTACGAGCAGAGTTTCGCAATCGCATCAACGAGGTCCGAGTAGCGTCCCGGGACCGCCACGATTGCGGACGATCGTCCTACGGCGAGGTCCGATGGGAGGGCCATCCTGCCTTCTGGCGAAGCGACAAGCGTCGGTAGGGAATTTCCTATCCGCGCCTCGATGTCGCGCAATTCGGAAAATCGTTGGGTCATTTCTCCCGGCTCGGCGACATACACGAGCGCTGCACGGGGACAATCTTGTTCCCACCAACCCAATTGCCGTAGAAAAAGCTTCAGCGGATCTCCGTGCTTGGGGTTGGCTAACACCGCTAGTCTTGGCGCGACCTTCGCACCTTGAGCCAGTTCCCGATACAGGGGACTGCGTATCCCCCCGGCGCATCGAGAGGCACAAAGCAATTCCGTGTTTTCGGCGTCCTTCATTCCCTGCAGGGCGATGCGTTCGACTGATTCCCGGTCCAACCCGAGAGTGTGTGCGTATTGATGGAACGGCACTAGCGACATTCCTCCGCTGTCACCGCAGGCCATTGCATGGGCCAGGGCGTTGGCCAAGGCCACGACGAGAGCGGCGCGCGGTTCGCGGGCGTTCGATTTGATGTGGGCGACGGAGGAATGATGCAGCGACGCTGCCTCGACCAAGTCGCCGGGCAGCTTCCACTGACTCAACAACCCATGGGTAACCTCCGCGTGGGTAACTCCAAAGCATTCCAACTCAACCGTAGAGAGGTCCGCGCGGCGCTCGGCCGCCGCCTGGAGCGCAGACTGATACAGTTCGGGAAACAACCGACACAGCCCGAGCCGGCCGATATCGTGGAGCAGCCCGGCCAGAAAATAACGCTCCGTCTCCTCCTTAGCCATGGGCTGCGCGAGCAATTGCGACAGCATGGCCGTCGCCAGGGAGTGTTCCCAGAAGCGCTGCGGTATCAAGCCGCCCCGGGCGACATCGCTGAAATGACTCATGGCCGTCGCCGTCATCACGACGACTCTCAAGCCCGACAGCCCGATCCGCTGGGCCACTTCGGAGAGGTTTTTCACGGGCTTTCCGTTGTTATAAAAGCTGGAGTTGGCGACCTGCATGACACGCAGGGTCAGGACCTGGTCCATGCGCATGGCCTCCGCGATATCGTCCATGCTGGTTTCGCGACTGTTGATCATCGCCAGCACATGGTGCAAGACGGGAGGCACGGCCTCCAAGTGAAGTTCCTGGCCGATGCGCTCCCACACGATCTCTTTCGTAACGCGTTCGCTGGGTATCGGAGATCGGCCGGTCGATCCGCTCGGGGAGATCGCCGGCGAGGCTGTCGCGGGTGCAATCGTCTTAGCGTCGGATGGGCCGATATGCTGTTCTACGCGGCTCAACATCTCCTTGAGCGAGAATTGCGACTTCAGGAGGTAGCCGCTGACGCCCAGTTGGGCGGCTTGGGTGACATGCGCCCGGTCCGACGAGGCCGTGAGCAGGATCACCGGAAGATCGCGAAGTCTCGCATCGCCGCGAATCGCCTTCAGGCAGGTGAGTCCATCCATGATCGGCATGGCCAGGTCCAGCAGGACCAGGTCGGGCGTCTGCGTTTCCAGCACATGGATCGCTTCCTTGCCATTGGAGGCACAGACCGTGGCATACCCCTTCGATCGCAGGGTCGAGGCTATCGGCTCCCGAAAAATCTCCATGTCGTCGACGATCAAGATAGTGCTCATGAGATCACGCTCGTAAGTATGTTTGCGTCCCGAATGTTTTTTACCGGTTCGGCGAGGTCGGCGCGCAGTCGCACCGAGACGGTCGTTCCCCGCCCCTCTGCAGATTGCACGGCCATGGTGCCGCCGTGAGCCGCCACGATTCCCTTGCTGATCGCCAGTCCGAGACCGGTGCCGTTCACATGGTTTTCGCCCACGACGCCGGCATTCAAGGCGAAGGCCTGTCCGAGGCGGGCGGTGATTTCCGCTTTCATGCCTCGCCCGGTGTCGGCTACTTCGATCCTGACCCAAGCATCGCTCTCTTCCAACTCGGACTGCGCCGTCACGCGGATGTATCCTTGTTGGGTGTGTTTGAAGGCGTTGTTGACCAGATTGACGATCAACCTGCGGATGGCCGCGGGGTCGCCGTTCATGGACAGCCCCGGCGGTTCCACGGTCAGCCCCAGGCTCAACTTCGCCGGATCGATCAACGACCGAATGGCATCAAGACCGGAGGCACAGGCGTCCTCGAGTGCGAGGGGCTCCCAGTTCCAACGGGCCGTGCCGCTGTTGTGTCGCGCAACCTCCAGCAAGTCGTTGACCATCTCTGCCATGTGTACGGCTTGTTCATTAATGGAGAGAAGGTATTTGTCGTACTCCGCTGCATGGCCCTCATGGTCGCTGGCCAGGAATTCCGACATGGCTCGAATCGCCGCCAAGGGCGTACGGAGTTCGTGTCCCACCACGCCCAGCACTTTGTCCAGGCTGGTGACGGCATCGCGTAGGGAGTTTCGCTCCCGCTCCAGTTCCTCGGATCGCCGGCGCTCCGAAGTGTCGCGGACGATCGCGGTGAAGACGATCTCTCCGCGAAGAGGGGCCGCGCCCAGTCGCAATTCAGCGGGGAATTCACGACCCGATCGGTGACGACCGAGGACCTCGACGCCCTTCCGTCGGAGGCTCGCCGAAGTTCCGATGCTAGCGAGTTGGGGCTGCGTCACCTGATCGTTTTTCGGGGCCCGCTCGGTGACGATCGTGGCCAGGGGGAAGCCCACCAGTTCATTCGGTTGATATCCGAACAATTCCGCCCCGGCGGGGTTCACGTTCTGAATCAGCATGGCCTCTCCCGTGGCGGTAATGATTCCGTCGGGGGCATGGTCGAGGATCGCGCGGATCTTGGCTTCGCTGGCGGAGAGTTCGGCGGTCCGCTTCATGACTTCGTCTTCGACGAGCTGGTGGGACGCTTCGAGCTGCGCCCGCTGTAGGGCGATGGACCGCATTTCGCTGACGCTTTGGAGCACCGAGCGGATAAGGAAAATGTCCTCGAAAATGACCCATCCGGCATGCTCGATGGTGCGCCAAACGCTGGCGCTCAGGACGCCGTAGACCGTCTGCGGCCAATACAGGCCGCGCAGAAGGTGATCGATCGCCACGACCGCGGTGGCGGGGATGAAGACGCGCCAGTCGCGGTAGACCGCCAAGAACGCCAAAGACCCGAAGACGTGGAAGTGCGTCTCGATCCTCCCGCCGGTCAGATGAATGAGTAACGACGAGGTGAGCATCTGGGCAAAGGCGATGATAAAGCGGTTGAGAGTCCGTCCAGGACGGCTCATCACGAGGGCGATCGGCAGGCCGGCCAGGGCACCGCCCAAGAGAAGGGCGGCCCAAACATGCAGGTGAACCTGACTTTGTGCGCCGCTCCACGTGCGCGGGGAGATCAGGTGAGCCACCATGACGCCCGCGGACCACTGCAGGGCCATAAGCACGGCGAACAACTGATCCGTCCGCTCGGCAATACGCGTCTTGTGTTCAAGAAAGAGCGTGTTCGCCCTCTTTTGGACCTTCGCATCGGCACCCCCTGAGAGCATTAGGGTTGAGGGCACGGTCTTTCCCCCAAAGTACCGCCGCGAGGAGAACCCAGCAGGTCGCATCCGAATACGGGGGTGTTGATGGCGTCACCTCCCGCACTGCGGAGGATCGATACGATCGCGCTACGCCCGACATTGTCGCCGAAGTGGCCGCGGGCGGCGGTGATGCCGCCGCGAAACCGCAATCCGCCGAAGCGATCATAGAGCACGACGTGGCCGGAGGTAGCCGCGCCAAATCGCTGTGCCTCAACGCCCTTTACATCGGCGCGCACCGATACGCCAGGAATCATTTCGGCGCTATTCCAAAGATCGGTGTGGGGCCAGTCGTCGGGCGCATCCTCGGGCTGATAGAACAGCACCGTCGCTGTCAGTTTTCCTTGGCACTGCGTCATAAGGCGAGCCAGTTCGCCGATGCTGGACCGCGTGCACGGGCAGCGCGGATGGGCGAACATTAAGAGCTGAGGAAGGTCCGGTCGTGATCGAAGGCCGCAATTGGGCGGCCATTCCGATGGTGCAGATTCTGCCCGTCCCGGTGTGCTCTGATATCCCACCAGGGCCAAAGTCCCCACGGCCACAACGGACAGCCACGCGGAACCTGCGAGGACGACGGCCATACGATATTTCCAATTTCCGATGGTTGGTTTCAAGATGCCCGACACTCCCGGCTGCGGCGACGGTTCCCTCAGGCTGGCACCAGTTCGTGCTCGGCAAAGCGCTCGCGCACGGCGATAAAAGCATCCTCGTTCTCGACGAAGGCCTCGACGACATCCGGATCGAAGTGCTGGCCGCTTCCTTCGAGGACGATCCCGCGGGCCACCTCGTGGGCAAAGGCTTGTTTATAAACTCGCTTGGAGGTCAGGGCGTCGTAGACGTCGGCCAAAGCGACGATCCGCCCGCTAAGCGGTATTCGTTTACCCCTTAAGCCGGAGGGATAACCGCTCCCGTCGAACCGCTCATGGTGAGAGAGGGCGATCTCCTGCGCCATCTGCAGGAACCGAACATTGGGAAACTGCCGCCGGGCGGCGCCCAGGGTTTCGGCGCCAATGGTGACATGCGTTTTCATGATTTCGAATTCGCGGTTGCTCAGGCGACCGGGCTTGAGGAGCACACTGTCTGGGATGCCCACCTTTCCAATATCGTGAAGGGGGCTCGTTAGATAGATCAGCCGCACGAATTCCGCATCCACCGGCTCTCCTCCATCGGCACGTTGCGCAAAATGCTTGGCGATGATTCGAGAGTACATGCGCACGCGATCCAGGTGCTCGCCCGTTTCGGGATCGCGGGATTCGGCCAGCCGCGCCAGGGCGAAGATGGCCACGTCGCGCGTCTCCAGGGAGAGGATGCGCTCCGCCGCCCGCAACCGAACGCTCAATTCCGCTGGATGGAAGGGCTTGGTCAAGAATTCATCGGCCCCGGCGGAAAGGCCTTCGACAATGCGGTCGACTCCGTCCCGCGAGGTCAACAGGATGAAATAGACATAGGCGGGGAACTCTTCAGAGCGAATACGGCGGCAAAGTTCCAAGCCGTCCATTCCGGGCATGATCCAATCGGAAATGACCAGGCGGATGGTCCCCTCGCGAAGGAGTTCCAGCGCTTCGTGGCCATTGCGGGCGACTTGCACGTCGTGCCCCGCCCGGATCAGCGCTTGATTCAGCGCTTCCAGGCAGACGGCGTCATCGTCGAGAATCAGAATATTCACGGTTAGTCTCCGAATTGCCCGGCCCACCGGTGGATCCGGTGTCCGGTGCTTGCATCCTCTGGAGGCTGTATTCCATCCAGCGGTAAAGCTCCTCACGAAATGCCGCCGCGCCGGCGCCGATGCTGGCCGAGTCGCTGTTACGGCATAGAGTCTCCAATTGCGCCGCTATGCGGCTCAGTTTTTCGGCGGCGAGATATCCGGCGGCCCCCTTGAAGCTGTGCGCCAGCCGAGCTGCTTCATCCATTTCTCCGGAGGCAATGCTCCGCTCCAATTTTTCAAGGTCGGCCTGGGCCTGGGTCCGAAACTTGACAATTAAATTGTCCACGAGGGCCTGGTCGCCGCCCCATTGCTTGAGTAGGAACTCCATATTGAAGGGCGGTCCCTGGCGCTCCGTAGGGTAGATCGTTCTCCCAGCCGGTGCATCGGCGGCCGGAGAGCGAACTTCTTTCTCCGGTCGCGCCGTGCGCGACAAATTGACTTCGACGAGTCGAATCAACTTTTCGGGGTTCAGCGGCTTGCTGAGGTAGTCGTCCATCCCCGATTCCAGGCAGCGCTCGCGGTCGCCTTTAATGGCATTGGCCGTCAGCGCGATGATGCACATTCTTCCGTCACTGGCGTTCGGGACGCGTCCTTCCTTCTCGGCCGCGCGGATCTCTCGTGTGGCGGTGAATCCATCCATCTCCGGCATTTGACAGTCCATCAGGACGAGGTCGTACCGCTGCCGGGTCACCGCTTCCAACGCCTCCTTGCCATTTCCGACGCAATCGCATTGAAAGCCAGCTTGGCGAAGAATCGTTGCGGCGACCTCCTGGCTGATCGGGTGGTCTTCGGCCAAGAGGATGCGTGATTCGTTGAAGTTCGCGCCGGTCTTCTCTATCCGCGGTGTGGACCTTGCCGGAATAATTTCCGAGTCGCGGATCGAGGGCGCCTTGTCCGAATTGAGCGCGTCGGTGATCGTGTCCAGCAACTGCGAGGGCCGCACCGGCTTGGCCGCGTAGCCGGCGAAGCCTCCGGCGCGTAGCCGCTGGGGACTCGGTTCATCCTGAGTGGAGGTGATGAGGACCAGGACCGTCTCTTGCAGGCGGGAATCCGCCTTGATGGTCTTAGCCAACTCCCAGCCGTCCATACCGGGCATCTGCATGTCGACAATGGCTAATCCATATCTTCTGCCATCAGCTGCGGCCGCTTGCAACGCGACCAGTGCCTCCGGACCGCCGGAGGCGGCCTGATGGTCCAAGCCCCAGCCTACCAATTGTTCGTGAAGGATTTCCCGGCTCGTCTCGTTGTCGTCCACCACAAGGACGCGCAGGTTCCGGACGCTCTCGCCGACGGCGCGAATCTGGGAAGCGTCGACAGGCTGTCTTTCCATTGGGACCGTGAACCAGAACGTCGAGCCTTTTCCTTCCTCGCTGTTGACGCCGATTTGGCCGCCCATGAGCTCAACCAGTCGCTTGGAAATCACCAGTCCGAGGCCGGTCCCGCCATATTTTCTGGTGGTCGAGGAATCGACCTGCGTAAAGGTGGCGAAGAGACGGCTCAATCGATCTGGCGAGATGCCGATCCCGGAATCACTTACCGCGAAGCGGACCACCGGGTGGCGATCGTCGTCTTGCTCGAGGGTGGCCCGAACAACAACTTGCCCGCATTCCGTGAACTTGATGGCGTTACCGATAAGGTTTAACAGGACTTGTTGCAGCCGGCCGGGATCCCCGCGCACCAGTGACGGCACGCCGGGGTGAACTCCCACGACGAATTCCAGTCCCTTGCTTTCGGCGCGCGAGGAAAACGAGGCGGCCACGGACTCGACGGAATAGCACAGGTCAAAGTCAATGTGCTCCAGGTCTATCTTGCCCGCCTCGATTTTGGAGAAATCCAGGATATCGTTGATCAGGGCGAGCAAGGCATCGCCGGAGGACTTGGCCAACCAGGCATAGCGGCGCTGCTTGGCATCCAGGTTCGTGCTCATCAGTAGTTCGGACATGCCGATCACGCCGTTGAGCGGCGTCCGCAGCTCGTGGCTCATCGTCGCCAGGAACTCGCTCTTGGCGCGATTGGCCTGGGCCACCGCTTCCCTCTGCTTCACGTTCTCCACGGCGGAGACGACCGAGTGCGAGAGCAGATCGAGGACCTCGACAAGGGCGTCGGGGAGGGCTTGCTGGCTGAACATGGCCACGACACCCAGTACCTCGCCCTGTTGCACCAGGGGGAACCCCACGAAGGAACGCAATCCGTGCTGGGCCGCCCAGGCGCGATCGTGGATGCGCTCGTCGCTGGCCACATCGTGGGAGACGAGTTTTCCCGCGCCCGTCGCAATGCGCCCGATCTTGAAGGCCCGGATCGGAACGCGGCGGTGGTCGCCGTCAATGTGCGTGTAGTGGCCAGCGCTCGCGATGAGATGCAAACACTTTTCTCGATTGTGGCAATCTTGGGCCAAGGCACATTGGGTACAGAGGTCTCCGGGCCGTACCAGCCACAGGCGGCCGAAGTAGGCCCCGAAGTGATTGACCAGGGCTTGCGTGATCGTCCGGCCGATATCCTCCATCGATTCGCATTGCAGCAAAGCCTGGTTGATGCGATCCAGCGAGAAGAGGTAGCGGTTCAACTGCTCGGTTTCATCGCGTGCCCGACGCAAATCGGCTTCGATGGATTTTCGCTCCGAGATGTCCTCGGCGATGCCCGCGATGCGATAGACTTGCCCAGCGCTGTCGCGAACGGGGTATCCGCGATCCCGTATCCACCGTAGACTCCCATCCGGGCGAACGATCCGGTATTCGATGTCGTAAGGTTCCTCGATGCACTTGCCATGAAACAACGCGTCGACGCGCTGGCGGTCGTCGGGATGAATGGCATCGCCCCAGGTCTTGATGTCTTCGCAAAGCCGATCGACGGGGCGCTGCCAGATCTTCTCAAAAGCGGGGTTGGCGTAGATCACGTGGGACGAGTCGCCGGTCGCGAGATAAAAAACGTCGTCGATGGATCCGGCCAGCTGGCGAAATCGCTCGTCACTCTCGCGAAGAGCGTCGTCAATCCGCTTGCGCTCGGTAATGTCCCGCGCGGCGGCGTAAAGGGTCCGGCCATCGGGAGCCACGCTGGTGGACCAGAACAGCCAGCGATAGGTCCCGTCCTTGCACGCATAGCGATTCTCAAATCGAAGAACGTCGATCCCTCTGGCCAGCTTGGCCGCTTCAGCCAACGTGGCCTCTCGATCGTCCGGGTGGACGAATTCGATATACGGCCGGGCCAGGAGTTCCTTGGTACTGAACCCCAGCGTGCGCTCCCATGCTGCGCTGAGCCGCTTGAAATACCCGTCCGTGCCGGCGATGCACAATAAATCCAGGGACAGTGTGAAAAAGCGATCCAGCTCTTCGTTGGCGGCGCGGAGACTGCGATTGGCCTCCTGTACCTCTTGCGCCCGCAGGAAGATCTCGGATTCCATCTGCTGGGCGCGGATTTGCAACTCCGTCCGGAGCTTGTGTTGCTCGGCCCCATGGTTTTTCAGGCGGACGAAATCGGTGACGTCTTCTACGCGATGGATGATGTAGGCCAGCTCACCGCCGGGCGCGAAGACCGGCGAATTGACCGGGCTCCAGAAGCGTTCCTCGAAGCCTCCGCCCTGCGTCGCGGGGCGGCGAATATCGTACTTCTGAACCGCCATCGCGTCGGCGGTTCGACCTTGCAAGACGCGCTCCAGCGAGGAGCGGAGGTTTCGCGTGCCAGTTGCAGTAGGGTCATCCGGGTTATCCGGAAAGACATCGAAGAGACTGCGGCCCAGGATCTCCTCGCGCTGCGTCATCGTTGAGTGCAGATAGGCATCGCTGACCGCGACGATGGTGAAGTCCGGGAGCAAGACCAGGTACAGACCCGGTGCGGACTCGAAAAGGGTTCGAAAGTCGGGCGCCAGGCCCGACGGACAGGGCAATAAACCGGGGCTGCGAGAATCCGTCGTAAGGTGATTGCCGGGCCCCGGTGTTGGAGGAATCATGTCAGGCTCGCGAGTATGGAGGCTCGGCAGAGACGTGCCCGAGAGGTTCCCGGCTATCGGCCCTCGCCACGCGAGCCAGTCGTTCGACGGCCACCATCGCCGTTCAAAGAGATAATCGGCGCGCTCGGCAGCGGTGTTGAGTGTCCCCCACGTTCGCCGGAGAATTGGTTGCCAACGGTCCACCATACCGGACGGTGAATCGCAACCTCGGATAAGGCGCGCGATCCTGGGACATCGATTCAATATCAACCACGTCCATTACACATGAAGAAAGGCGCGTGGTGCATAATACACCTCACTCGCCCCCGTCCGATTTCCGAAATAAGACGGGCTGATGTAGTTTCCCATCTCAATCCAATTCTGCGTCGAGCCCATTTTCGCGGAAGGGCCACGTGGATCATCTAACGAAGATCGCTGATTTGGAGTGGGCCATTGATGAGGCGGCGGCAAGAGCGTCCGTCTTGTTTTTGGAGGCCGTACCCTCACACCTGTTGACAGATGCCGGGGCATGGCTGGCGAGCGTTTCATCTGCCCTTGCTGGATGAGGCTCGGGCTCGCTATGCGAATAAGATCGACGCGTTTATTCGCTCGCTCCCCAACCAAAAGATGCTGACCCACTTCGAGCGCTGCGAAATTCCCCTACCCGTCATCGCGCTGGCCTGCGAACGCTTCGCCAAGCTTCGCGGGCTGATGCGCGAACTTCCGGCACGGTCGGACTTGAAGACAGCAGCCGAGTTTCTGGAGTATTGGACGATCAACATGTTTCGAGACGGCGCTTGCAACGGCCAGAGAAACTCACCGAGCCGTTAATGAGGGAAACAGACGGCGGCCCACGCACAATATCCAAAAACGGTCGGTATCCCTCTGCGGAGGCTTCGGAGATGGGCATGTGAACCTGTTTGAATCGACATGGAATCGTAAACCCCCGGGGCCACCGCCATCCGCCCGGCCCCGTGAGGACGTGGTCCGCGAGATCATGGACCTCTTGAGCCAGTTAGAGTCCGTCATGAACCAACTCCCGTCATCGGAGAGCGGCGAGCTAGTGGATTTCGTGAACCTCCTCCGCTGCCGCCTCAGCGAGCCCGGGCCGCGCCTGGTCCGTGCGAACAAGGGAGGATAATCCGGGTTACTTAGAGTTTTCGCAAACTGTGAGGGCACCTGAAACATCGAGCACGTCTTGTGCGAGAGACGAGTTGAGGAGGCCTTCGTCAAACCAGTGATCGTATTTCCTGCGTTGTTTCGGTTGGACCTGGCCGGCGATGGCCGCTGGTGCCGGGCATGATTTGATGAGGGATTCGACGGCGACAACCACGTCCTGTCTTGGGTGCCGAATGTCGATGGCCACGCCTCGTTCCACGCACGTAAGGCCCTGCAAGCGTAGCATAGCGGTTAGAGTCGTCTGGACGCGCGTCCCCATCCAAGTGAACCAAAGGCATTCGTGGTCCGACGGTGCGATGAGAGGTGTGTGCAGCACGCCGGCGCTCAAGGCGGCGGCGCGAGCGACCGTCAGGAACTGAGTGCCCGTTGGGTTCAAGTAGGGGTAGGACTTGGTGTCCGCAAGGATCGTCCTCATCGTCTGCCGCACGCGATCGTGGATTTCTCCCGGACCGCCCAAAAAGAGTGGCCGCTTTCTACCCTTGGCCGGGGCCACATGGATCTCCCCTTTTTCCAAATCGACGTGGGCGATTTTCCATCGCCTTCCCGCCAATATAATGTGTTCACCCACATCGGGTACGATGCGTAGCGGCAAGGTGCCGATCGGTCGCTCGCCGTACAGCACCGAGAACTCCTCCGGCGTCGCGAACGACGCGTAGAAATCTCTCTCCGCCCGCAATCGCTCGCCCAGGAGCCCGAGGATGAGATCGCCTTCGGCGGTCTGTTCGACGATGTCTTTTTCCCCCAAACAGCGCAGCACCTGCGCGAAGTGGGCCGGTTCGACGGCTCGAAAGGGTCCGACCTTACACAGTCGGTCGAAGACTTTCGCCGCTGCCAGCCCGCCCGTCTCGGCGATAACGCTGATGATTTGATGGGTCAGTGTGCTAAAGTCGAGCTTTGGAGCGACCGTCGGCTCGATCCATCCCTCAAAGAGAAGTTCACTGATGGCAATCGCCTGGACCAGTTCAAGGTGCAGGCGGTCGAGCAACTCCGCATTGGCCCCCAAATCCCGGTTTACGATGTAAACCCTTGCGACCCGTGCGTCGTTGTCCTTGCGGCCGCTCCTGCCGATGCGCTGCTTGAAGGAGGCGACGGACCAAGGTGGACCAATCTGGCCGACCATCTTGACGCTGCCAATGTCGATCCCGAGTTCCATTGTGCTGGAACACAGTGCGGTCCTCGGTCGCCCGCTCTTCATCTCCAATTCGGTGTCTTCGCGGATTTCCTTGGAGAGGGATCCGTGGTGAACCAGGAACTCCGTCGGGCTGCCCTGCGACTCAGACAAACTCCGGCAAAGGTCGGCGTAGATTTCGAGGTCGCCCTTGGCGTTGGTGAACACGAGATTGCTCGACCCACGACAGTGCTCGACGAGGTCGTTGGCGACCAACCGCATCGTTTCATATTCGGCATGATCGAAAGCGTCGTCGTCGGCCTCTTTCTCGGTTTCCTGATCGTCCGCCGCCTGACTGAGATAGGCATGCAGCCGGTAACGGAATTCCTTCTCTTCCCGGTCACTTTCAATAATCGCCACACGTTCCGGCGCGTCGGGGTCAATAAACCGTCGCGCCACCTCCATGTCCCCGATCGTGGCGGAGAGACCGACGACTCGAAAGTCCGGCCTGCCGGCCGTTGCCGAGGTACGCAGCCGCGCAAGAAGGCTGGCGAGATGCAGGCCCCGCTCGGATCCCAGGAAGACATGCAACTCATCGATAACCACGAAACGGAGCCCGGCGAACAGGTTTCCCAATTCGCCGGATCGATTGACGAACAACGATTCTAGGGACTCTGGGGTGATGAGAAGGATACCGGCCGGCGCGCGAAGCAGTTTTTTCTTGCTGGAGGCCTCCACGTCGCCGTGCCAACGAAACACTGGCATCTCCAGATGATTGCAGAGGTCCTCGACCCGTCGGAATTGGTCGTTGATCAGGGCTCGCAGAGGCCCGACGTACATGGCCCGAACCGAACCTGGCGGCTCGTCGCCGATGTTCGATAGAATCGGCAAGAACGCCGCCTCCGTCTTCCCGCCGGCCGTTTCGGCTGCGATGATGCAGTGACCGCTGGATTCCAGGATGTGGTGAATAGCCTGCGCTTGGATGGAGCGAAGTTCGGTCCATCCCATCTGCCAGAGCTGCTGCTTGACGCCCGGACTCAACAACTCAAAAGCGGCGGCAGAACTGATCGCCGTCGAAGAAGTGTCGGCAGGCAAATTGGGAGAAGGGGCCATTTAAAGCTTGAAGTTCACGAGATCGTCATCAGTTTTTGCAACCGCAGCGGGCGGCGCCTCTTCATTATCTTCTACCGCCTCCAATACGGCGGAATCCTGTGTCTGTACGGACGAAGTCGTGATCTTGCCTACCACGTCCTCCCATTTGGCCTCCGGATTTTGCTCCAGAATACTCAACAGGCCTACGAAATCCTTCACGGTTTCCCGCGGAGTCTGAAAATAGGCCGCGCCCATTCGGCGATTGCAGTCCTCCAGGTATTTGACGATTCCGTCATCTGGAAGAGCCGCCTTCCCGTCATTTCCCTTGGCGTGAACGCGACGAACGTTGTGAAGGAGTACAAAACAATCTTCGGGAGTTAAGTTGCCGAGCTTGAGCAAAACGCCATTGAGGTCTACTAGAGCGTCCGTTGCGAATCGATTATTTGCGAGTCGAGTCCTTAGCGCTTCGTAGCTATACATTCCCCGGCGCTGGTCAAAGACGCAATCGTCTGTTGCTCCGAATAAGAAGCCGAGATTCTGCACCGACCCCTGCAGCGTATCGTTGAGGATGCGCAAGACGGCCTCGTAGTTATTGTTGCGGGCGATCTTGTTATTGAGGCGATGGGAGAGGACGACCACCTCGTCGATTCCGACGATAAGCCCCGAATAGCCGGCGATGTGCACGAACGCCGCCATGAGTTTCAAATAATCATAAAAGGAGTCATCGTCGATGATCGTTCGGACGCCGAGATCCTGTCGGGCTTCCGTCTTCGTCGTGTACTCGGCGCGAAGCCAGCGAATCGCTGCCTGCTGGAGCTGTTCGTTGTGCTCCACAAAACCTCGATAGTAGCATTCAAGCACCGTTGAAAAATCGTATCCGCTGACCATCTCTTGGAGAGGCTTGCACAGCTCATGGACGCGCTGGGCGACCTGCTCATCGGTTCCGCCCCCTGCTTTGACTTCGTGTGCCCGGTCGGCGATCCATTTTTCAACAAGGTTCGAAAGAGCGCCGCCTTCCGGTCGGCTTCGTGTTGCCAGGTTTCGCATAAGTTCGCTGTAGAGGCTGCGCGCTTGCCCCCCTGTTCCATGCAAACGACGCTGCGTCGTAATATCCGCGCGGGCGACGACGAATTTGCGCTCCAAGGCCACGGTCTCGATCAAATTGAGAAAAAAGCTCTTGCCCGCGCCGTATCTTCCCACGATAAAACGTATCCCGGCCCCGCCCTCCGCGATGCGGCGAAGATCCTCCAGCATGGCCTCGACCTCGTCTTTGCGGCCGACCTGAATGTGGTGCAGGCCAATGCTCGGCACGACGCCCGCCCCCAAGGAACTCAGAATGGCCGAACGCTCTCTTTCCGTCACGCGTGGAGTCATGGGACCGTCACCTCCTTAAGAATCGACTGGTCGATTCTAACTGAATCGCCGTCTTCATTAATAATGGGCACTCCCACTCTCTCAAAGGCCCAGTCATTAATGGCTTCGAGGGCCCCTGCCAGCATGTGTGCATGCTCGCGCGCGAGTTTGCCCGCTTCCGCTTTGTTCCAACTTGGTCTTGTCCTGAGGACCTCGAAAAAGGCGGCGTATCGCGCTGGCAAATCCCCAGTCGGAACCGCCGCGCCTGGGTTCGGCGGTGCGGGAGATACTACAACAACGGGCGCACTGACTGACTGAGGGGTAGCTGCAATCACGGCAGCGCGTCCGCCTTGATCGCATTCCTTCTCGCCTTCGTCATCTTCTCGGCGCATGGCCTCGGCGAGCAGGATGCTTACCTCCCGCGTCTCGGCCATGATCTGCATCACGCGGTTGCGGTCGAGCCGGACTCCTTCCTCCTTGGGCGGCGGCGCTGGGATCGCCTCACCCTCCCCACGTCGGCGACCTCGCTGTACGACGACGGGGGCATCCGACAATTCCGGCGCTAGTTCGGCGATGGCCCCTTCCAAAAGGTCAGGACCGAGTCCCAGCGCTCGGTAACAGCGGCGCAAGGCGGTCAGCTCGCCCTTACTGATCACGCCATCGATTCCAGCGACCGCCACGAGAAGTCGGCCCACATTGCGACGGGCCTCCTCACCCATGACTTTTTGCAGACGCTTGCCGAGGCCGGCGACGTCCGAACCTGTCTTGAGGAGTAACGATCGAAGGGCCTCGAGGCGCCGTCGCTCGTGATCGTTCAACTCAAATCCGGCCTCAATTTGTTCCATTACGCGATGAAGCTCTCCGTCGTTGATTTTTCCATCCGCCTCGGCGATCTCCACGCCCAACCTCAGCATGCAGGCCGCAGCGCCATAGCGGCTGTGATCGGGCTCCCCCGAATAAGCCTGCGGGAACACCGCCAGCGGCTCTTCCCAGTAATAGCCCCTCCCCGTCAGGCGCGCGTCGGGCTCGATTCCAAACCCCGCGTATTCCGCCATTGACGCGAGACTGCGACTTTGAGTCGGGGTCAGCCGTTGTCGCGATCCTAAATCGGCGAGCGCAGCAAGGTCGCTGACTTTCAGAAATACTTGTCCGCTTTCGTCCGTCTGCTTCGCGACCAACGCGAACATGGATTGCGCCAAGGGATGCTCGGTCGCCTTTCGTAAGTCGGGCGGCAGGGCCTCCCAGGCGGCGGGAGTTAGTGCATCTTGATCTTGCGCATTGCGAACCACTGAACTGAAGCGGCGCAGCTCCTCGACACACTCGTTCCAGATCGCGGATAGCCGTCGAATCTGAGCATTGGCCGTTAGTACTCCGGGCAACCGTACCGTCGACGGGGTGAGAGCGGCGCTGGCGGGCCTATACGTGATGGACTTGTCTCGTTTGGAAGCCTTGAGAATCAGACGGTCACCAAACTCGGTCTCAAATCTCTTGGTGAAGAGCTCGTTGAATTGGGTTTCGGCCCGCTTAATGACCACGCTATGCTGGGAAAGCCCGGATTCCGCGGCCACGACATAAGCCATCCACGACGGCAACGGCGCTGCCCGAAGTGCAAACCAAGCCAACGCCGTCTCGAGTGCATCCTCGGTCCAAACAGCCGTCGAATTGACAATCTTGGACACTGCCTCAAAACCGACCGAATTGCTGTACTTGGCGATCATGTACCACAGGAAGGCTGTGCTGTAGTTCTGAAAGCTGTTGCGCGGTCTTCGCGGCGATTGAGCCGCATGCATCTTTCGGAGACGATACACCTCGGCAAAGACCAGGGCCTTATCCTCCCCGTCGACCAGAACTCGTCGTTCGAGACCGTAGTAGTAAAGGAAAAGGTAACCGTCGGTCGGAGGCAGCGAGCGCCGGTCGGAGGCCAGCCACTTTAGGTAGAGGCATCGCTGTTCTGAGTTGAGCGCCGCAAACCAGGGCCAATATGGAAGGTCGATTGCCGAGGTTGCTGGCGTTGCGGCGAGTACTGGGTCGATCTGCGACGGGTCCGCAGGCTCAAATCCGACACCCGTCGTTCCGGTGTACGTGAGTGGGTCCTTGATCTCCAGGCCATGCACGCGAAGAGTTTGCCCTTTGCCTAACCAGCGAAGTTCTGCAGGCGACCCGCCCCTGATCGAATGGGCTGCACCAACTCGGATTTCAAAGGCGTAATCCATGACATCAGTATCCGCCACGACTGAATCTGGGCGCTGAATCGGTCTCGCGTTTGGCAACGCAGGCGTACTTGTTCGTGAGGGCCGATTGACTCCTTGGGAACGTGCGGCAACCACGACAGCGATTAACGCCGCCGCCAAAAGTAGGGCAACGACCCACATTGCTTCCCATCCTGGACTTTGGACGCCCTCGACTGCTCCTTTCGCCCTTGACAGGGCGATTTGAGGGACGAGAGAAGCAATAATACCATTCTCGTTGGCTGTTACCAAGGACCTGCCGGGAGGACTTCCGCCGAAGACCTTCGCGGCTGCCGGGTCCGAACAAGGAAAGTCGAACTAAGTGAACTGCCACGGTTCGTATCGGAACGGGCGCTCAGAGAGATAGGTGACCGTCGGGGCTTGCGGGATCGAACGGCTTCCCATCGTCGCCAAGTGCAAACGTCAATGCCATCTCGATTGTCCGACCCATGAATTCGGTGACGACGATGCACTCGTCACACTGATAGATCGGGTACACCCTTTCATCGACCGCCGCCTCGCCGCTTTGATTGAGCTGTCGGCCACACTTGGGGCAGGGATGGGTAGGCATAGAAGGTGCGTAAATGGTCGGTCCCACTGATCACAAAAAAGCCCCACCGTTGCGGCGGGGCCGGGTTCCCAATCTCTCGGGCCGGAGAGTAGAGAAAGGAGGCTCTCTTAAGGGAACCCGATTCAATAGTACCCAACCCAGACTTAGAATTGCAAGATGGGGTCTCCTTCGCATACCCGCCGCGGAACCATGTTGGAGAGCGCGGAAAACCGTTGCTAGACATAACCCGCGCTCTCGCGGTTAACAGACCGGCCGCTATAATCTGCCGTTTTGGCAGCTTCCCAAAGTTCGAAACGGTTGCGTTCGGGGAGGTCTTCCTTTATTCAAAACGCCCGGATCCGCAACTGACCCTTCTTGGCCAGGTCCATCACCTCGCGAACGTCATCGAGCATCTTGGTCAGCCGGCGGGCCGAGAGCAGCAGCTCCTCGTAGAGCCGGTTGTCGTTGAGCAGCAGGCCGACCGTGCCGTTCTTGTCGTTCAGCGAGGCGACCGTCTGCTCCATGCGCTTGAGCACGGCGGACATGTCATCGGCGGTCGAGACCAGCTTGCGCATCAACTCGCCCACGTCCTTCGTGACCTGTTTACCCTCCTGCGTGATCTCGCGGACGTTTTCCATCGTGGCGATACCGGTCTCGGAGATTTTGCGGCTGTTGGCAATCAGGGCGGCGAAGTTCTCCTGGTTCTTGGGATCGCCGATCACTTCCTCAAAGGCCTTCAGGGTGGCATCGAACCGCTGGACCACGCTATCGAGGTTGGCGGCGGCGGTGCGGGCGTCGACGTCCTCCAGCTTGCGGGCCTCGAGCATGCGGCCGAGGTTTTCGGCGACGGGCTTGAAGCGGGCGGCCAGTTCGCCGATGTGGGTCGTCATGTCCTTGAGCGATTTCTGCATCTCCGGCGGGAGGAGCTGATCCAGAGGCTGCCGAATCCGGCCGGGAATCTGAGCGGTGTCGTCTTTGGGGAGTTTGTTCTTGTCCGACGGGTCGCGGACGACGAGGTCGACGGGCGCCTTGCCGAGGCCCATGAGGTTCGGTGTGACGACCATCTCCAGCGTCGCGGGCAGATCGAAGCCTTCCACCTTCACCACCACAATGACGCCTTTTTCCACAGCATTCTCATCGACGAAGATCACTTCCTTGGTTTCTCCGACACGCTTTCCATAAAGCGTCACGGTCTGGCCCTGCTGGATGGACTGGACGCCCTTGGGAAAGAGCACCTTCAGTTCGTAGGTGCCGAAGAGCATCCGACCGCCGCCGAAGGCGACGATGAGCCCGCCCATGACGACAAAACCGGCCAGGACGAAGGCCCCGACGACGATGTTCTTGTTTTTGCTCGGCATACTGTTCCTCGCGTAGATTCCAAAGGCGTTTAGACCGCTTCCAAGGCCGCCAAGTCCTTCATGTCGGCCTGCCCGTCTACAAAGCGGCGAACCACGGGATCTTTGCACTTTCGATACCATTCCGGCTCTTCGTCCGCGATGATCTTGCCGTGATGGAGCATCACGATGCGGTCGCCCACTTTAAAGGCGCTGGTCATGTCATGCGTCACGACGATGCCGGTCACATTCAATTCCTGCTTGAGCTTCAGGATCATCTCATTAATGACATCGGCCCGCACGGGGTCCAGGCCGGTCGTCGGCTCATCGTAGAGAATGACTTCCGGATCGAGCGCGACGGCCCGTGCCAGGGCCACGCGCTTCTTCTGGCCGCCCGAAATCTCTCCCGGCCGCCGGCGTTCGAGCCCCTCGAGCCCGACCATCTTCAGCTTCTGGGTGACCGTCTCCTTGAGATCGGCGGGCGGCTTGTCATTGTGCTGAAGGATGGGGAAGGCGACATTTTCCTCGACCGTCATCGAGTCGAACAGGGCCCCCATCTGGAAAAGTACTCCGAAGCGGCGGCGAACTTCGACCAGCTCGACTTCGGAACGGTTGTCCACGCGTTTTCCGTGGAAATAGACCTCACCGCTGTCCGGACGAAGCAGCATCACGATGTGCTTGAGCAGCACGCTCTTGCCGGTGCCCGATTCACCGATGATGACTGTCGTCTTGCCTTTTTCAAAGGCCAGGTCGAGCTTGTCCAGGACGGTCAACGAGCCAAAGCGTTTGCTTACGCCCCGCAACTCGATGATTGGCTCGTTGTTGGATTCGCCCATGACGAGGGTAGTTTAGCCTAGATGAAGCTGCGGAAGCCCCACAACCGAACGCTGATGGTTTGGAGCAGTTCGGCGAGGAAGTAGTCAAGGGCGAGGATGGCGATGAAGGACGCGACGAACGACTCCGTGCAAGCCCGGCCGACGCCCTCCGCACCCGGCCGGCAGAAAAAGCCCTTGTAACAACTGATCAGACCGAGGGCCGCGCCGAAAAAGAAAGCCTTGAGCACGCCCGACATCAGATCGAACGTATCGACCGACATCTCGGTGAATTCCCAATAGGGACCGCTGTCGACGCCGCGCTGGACGACGGAAATGAACCAGCCGCCGATCGAGCCGGTCAGGTCGGCGTAGAGCGTCAGAACCGGGGTCAGCAGGATACAGGCGAACACGCGCGGGACGACGAGGTAATTGACCGGGTCGACGCCCATGCTGCGGAGGGCGTCGATTTGCTCCGTCACTTTCATGGTGCCCAACT
The DNA here is from genome assembly GCA_035275405.1 of Phycisphaerae bacterium. Classification (NCBI taxonomy): domain Bacteria; kingdom Pseudomonadati; phylum Planctomycetota; class Phycisphaerae; species Phycisphaerae bacterium. Next base: position 607,376 of record DATEMU010000012.1, on the reverse strand, counting down.
CGGCGGTCAGCGCCCCGCCGACGCGGCCGGCAAGCATAACGCCGGCGAGGACCGGCCCCAACTCGCGGACGACGGAAATATTGACCACCGCGCCCATGCGCTCTTCGAGGCCGACGGCGCGAAATTGTTCGATGGCCTGGACGGCGAGGACCATGCCCACGAAAGCCCCCGTGATGAGCACGACCGGAAGCGAACGGTAGCCGACTTCGTACAACTGCGGCATCAGCAAGCGCCAGAGTTGCGGCTTGCCCAAATCGCGGCTGGTCCACCAAAACGTCTCACCGGAGAAAATGCAAAAATCGCCGAAGCTGGCGACCACGCGGCGCGAAAAGTCGCTGAAGCGGGAAAGTTTACCGGCTGTGGTTGTGGCAGTGGCCAACTCGGATCTCCGGGCCGCGTTGCAGCGCGGCGCTCGCGGCTTTCTATCCTCTGCGGCGCGGCCTGTCAATTTTTGACCGCCGAACCGACGGCGATCTTGACGCCGACCGCAGGTCAAGCGACGATGATTCGCCCGACGCGATGGATACGTACTTATACCCATCGCCGTAATCGGAGTCGCGGCATGAAAGTCCTGATCGCGGACAAATTCGAATCGTGGGGCCTCGACGAGCTTCGCGCCGCCGGTTTTGAAGTCGTGTGCGATCCGGGCCTGAACGGCAGCGCCCTTCGCGACGCCCTGATCCAGACTCGGGCCGCCGTACTCATTGTCCGTAGCACCGAAGTCACGGCCGATATGTTCGAGGCCTCGCCCCATTTGGGGCTGGTGATTCGTGCCGGGGCCGGCTTCAACACCATCGACGTCGGGGCCGCCAGCCAGTGCGGAGTCTATGTCGCGAACTGTCCCGGCAAGAATGCGGTCGCCGTGGCGGAACTGACTTTTGCACTCATCCTCGCCCTCGACCGCCGCATCGTCGAAAACGTCATCGATCTGCGACAAGGTCGCTGGAATAAAAAGGAGTATTCCCAGGCCCGCGGGCTCAAGGGGCGGACACTGGGCGTCATCGGCCTCGGACAGATCGGCCGAGCCGTCGTGCAAAGGGCCCTGTCGTTTGAGATGAAGGTGATCGCGTGGAGCCGGTCGCTTACGGCGGAGCAGTCCGACGAGCTGTCCATCGTTCGCTGCGAGACGCCGGGCCAGGTGGCGGGCAATTGCGACATCCTCACGGTCCATGTGGCGATGACGCCGGACACCCGGAGCATCATCGACGCGGCCGTGCTGGAACGGCTCCAACCGGGCAGCTATTTCATCAATACGTCGCGGGCCGAGGTGGTGGATTATTCCGCGCTGGAGAAGGCCGTCCGCGAACGGGGGATTCGCGTGGGATTGGATGTCTATCCGGACGAGCCGGAGTCCGGCCAGGCGGCCTTCCACGCCTCGATCATGAACGCCGGCGTCGTCTACGGCACACATCACATCGGCGCGTCCACGGACCAGGCACAAAACGCGATCGCCGCAGAGACCATTCGGATCGTGCGGACATTTGCCGCGACCGGCCAAGTGCCCAACGGTCTCAATATCGAGACGCAGGCACCGGCTAGTTGCCAGCTCGTCGTGCGCCATTATGACAAAGTCGGGGTGCTCGCCGCGGTACTCGACCACCTCCGCCGGGCGAATATCAACGTGGGCGCCATGACAAACTCGCCGTTCCAGGGCGGCAAGACCGCCGTCGCCGCCATTCGTCTCAATCAGCCTATTCCCGCTCCGGTCCTTCAGGCGATCGCCGGGATGAAGGATCTGGTCATTCAGGCGGAGGTGAAGGAAATAGGTCCAGTTGGACCTAAAGGACCCAGTCTCCCATGAAAGTCCTCGTCGCCGACATGATCGCCGAAGAAGGGCTCGCGAGGTTGCGCGAAGTGCCGGGGTTTTCGGCCGAGGTCCGCACGGGACTGAGTGCCGATCAGCTTGCCCAGATCGTCGGCGAATACGACGGGATGATCATCCGATCGAGCGTACAGGTCGGCGCGCCGGTGCTGGCCCGGCCCGGGCGGCTCAAAGTCATTGCCCGCGCCGGCGTCGGTGTGGATAACGTCGATGTCGCGGCGGCGACAGCGGCCGGCGTCCTCGTCATCAATACGCCGGATGCCAATACCATCTCCACCGCCGAACACACTATTGCCATGCTGCTGTCCATCCTGCGCAGTCTTCCGCAGGCCCACGCGCACGTCGTCGAGGGCAAATGGGAGCGCAAAAAGTTTGTCGGACGACAGGCGGCCGGGAAGGTATTGGGCATCGTCGGACTGGGACGCGTCGGGCGGGCCGTCGCCGAGCGGGCCATCGGACTGAAAATGAACGTCATGGCGTATGACCCGCTGCTGAGCACGGACACCGCTCTTGAAGGCCGGGTGCAGGTCGTCCGCAGCCTGGATGATCTCCTGCCGCAGATCGACTGCCTCACGCTTCACGCGGCCATGACGCCGGAAAGCAGGGGCATGATCGGCGCCGAACAACTCACGCGGATGAAAAAGTCCGCCGTCGTGATCAATTGCGCCCGCGGCGGGCTGGTTGATGAGACGGCCCTGGCCGCGCTGCTCAATGCCGGTCGCCTCGCCGGCGCGGCGGTGGACGTGTTTTTCGCGGAGCCGCCCCGGGACAGTCCCCTGCTGACGTGCAAAAACATCGTCCTGACCCCGCATCTGGGCGCATCCACGGAGGAGGCACAGACGGCGGTGTCTACCGAAGCGGTCGAATCGCTGATCGACTTTCTGCAAAACGGCGTGATCCGCGGAGCGGTCAACGTCGCGGGGCTTCCGGCGCACCTTTCCGCGCGCGACCGCGCGTATCTGGACCTGACGAGCCGAATGGCGGCGATCCTGGCGCCGTTGTGTGGCGGCGGGATCGACCGCGTGGATGTGATGACCCACGGCGGCGATGCGCTCACGGCGCTGTGTCCGACGCTGGCCCTGCACGCCGTGGCCGAGCTCATGAGCCCGCACATCGAAGGGCGGTTGAACCTCGTCAATGCGCGCAGCTTTGCGCAGCAACGGGGGATCGAGGTCCATCACGCGGCCCATTCGAGCCGGCGCGAGTTCTTCGAGATCGTCACCCTTAAAATCGAGCACGGCGGCGAGGTGCATCACGTCGAGGGCGCGGTCTTCCTCGACGGCGTGCCGCGCATTTTGGCCATCGACGGCTACCGCATGGAAATGGTGCCGGAGGGACTGCTCGTGCTGATCTTCAACGACGATCGACCGGGCGTGATCGGGCTCGTGGGAACGCTGTTCGGCGATCACCAGATCAATATCGCGGATATGGCGCTCTCGCGGCGGGCCAGGACCGCGCTCATGCTCCTCAAGATAGATGGCGCCGTGCCGGAAGCCGTCCTGGAGGAACTAAAGAACGCGGCGCCCATCCTGTCCGTCAGGACGGTGCAACTCGCGGCGCTGCGAAAGGAAGAGGGATCGAGATAGTCCGTGAGTGTCGACGTGGTCATTCCTCGCGTCGGGTATCTTCCAACCGTCTTAACCGATACGACACATCCTCCAGCACCGCCCGGCTGCTGTTGATGAGGTCGGCGACGATGCCCGTGAGGATCATCTGAAACCCCGCAATGAGCAGGATCGCGCTCAGGATGAGCGACTGGATGTGCAGATCGTGCTGGTCCGTGAAGAAAAAGTAGTACAGAAAGCGCAGGCCGATGACCACGCCGACCGACATCACTACGAGCCCGGCGGCGGTGAAGATCTTCATCGCTTGATACGATGAATAGACCCGCACCATGATGCCGACGGAGCGGGTGATGAACACGCCGATGTTCGAGAACAGTCGGCTCTCGCGAAGCTTCTCGTTCGTGCGGATCGGAACGCTGACCGTGATCAGGTGCTTGCGGCCCGCCTGGATGGCGTGATCGACGGTGTGATCGAAGTCCGTCGAGCAGACCAGGCGCATCGCCGCCTCGCGGCTGTAGGCCCGAAAGCCGCTGGCGACATCCGGCACGGGAACATCCGCCAGAACGCTGACGACTTTGCTCCCCAGAATTTGTAGTTTCTTCTTGACGAATGAAAAGTGCGCTACCTTGTCCGGTTCGCGGTCGCCGATCACCAGATGCGCCCGCCCCTCCAGGATCGGCTGCACGAGCCTGGGAATGTCTCCTCCAAAATACTGATTGTCGCCGTCGGTATTGACGATGATGTCGGCCCCCAGCGACAGACAGCGGTCCATCCCCGCCGCAAAGGCATGGCCCAGGCCGCGATTGCCGGGGAATTTGATGATGTGATCGACGCCATTCGCGCGGGCGACCTCCAGCGTCCGGTCCGTGCAGCCGTCGTCGATGATCAGGATCTCGACCTTGTCGATGCCCGGAATCTGGCGGGGAATGTCGCGCAGCGTGGCGGGCAGCGTCTCCTCCTCGTTCAAGCAGGGAATCTGGACAATCAGCTTCATGGCGAGGCAGCATTGCCGCAGTCCGAGGCGATGTCAACGCTGGCGGGCCACCCCATTACTTCGGTCGCGCCGCGTTAGGCGGAGGGCACGCCGTCGATTAAACTATCGATCATTCTGAAACCCACGGCAGGCGGAGTAACCCCATGATCCGAAAATGCTTGATTGTCTTCGCTCTCCTCATCGTAACGGACAGGACTTCGGCCCAGGAAGTCAAGTACGAGAAATACCAGTTGTCCAACGGCATGACCGTCATCCTCCACGAGGACCACAGCCTGCCCGTCGCCTGCATCAACACTTGGTTCTACGTCGGCTCCAAGGACGAGGCCCCGGGGCGGAGCGGGTTCGCGCACCTCTTCGAGCATCTCATGTTCATGGGCACCCGCCGCGTGCCCGGAAACGCCTTCGACGTGCTCATGGAGACCGAGGGCGGCTTCAATAATGCGTCAACCTCTGAGGACCGGACAAACTACTTCTCGTTCGGGCCCTCGAGCCTCCTGCCGACGCTGCTCTGGTTGGACGCTGATCGCCTGGAAGATCTCGGCAAGGAGATGACCAAGGAGAAGCTGGACAAGCAGCGCGAGGTCGTCCGCAACGAGCGCCGGCAGACCAGCGAAATGCGCCCCTATGGCAGGGCGGATCTAAAGATCGGCGAACTCATGTACCCGCCCGAGCACCCCTATCACCATACCGTAATCGGGTCGCACGAAGATCTGGAAGCCGCAACCGTCCGCGACGTGACGGATTTTTTCGCGGCCTATTACGTGCCGAATAATGCCTCGCTGGTGGTGGCGGGCGACTTTGATCCGAAGATCATCATGCCGCTGATCGAGAAGCTCTTCGGCACTTTGCCGCGCGCGGCTCAACCGGCGCACAAGACCGCCGAACCCATCACGCTGTCCGAAGTCCGTCGCGTGACCTACACCGACTCGGTGCAGTTCCCGCGGACGACGATGGTCTATCACAGCCCCGCGCACTTCGCCCCCGGCGATGCGGAGATGGACCTCGCCGCTGCGGTCCTCAGTGACGGGATCTCCAGCCGCCTGTACCAGCGGTTGATTTACACGGACAAACTGGCCACGGCGGTCGAGGCGAATCAGCAATCCAGCCTGCTGGGCTCATTATTCACCATCGAGGTAACGGCCCGCCAGGAAGTCTCGTTGGACAAGGTCGAGGCCGCGACGGATGAGGTCATCGCCGAGTTCCTCGCCCAGGGGCCCACGGCGGAGGAGCTGGAGCGCCAAAAAGCGAAGATCGAATACGCGACGATCACCGGCCTGCAATCCCTTCTCAACAAGGCGGACAGCCTCAACGAATACAACTTCGCCTTCGGCGAGCCCGACGGCTTCAAACGTGATCTGGATCGTTATCGCCAGGCGACGACCGACGGCGTCCGCGACTGGGCGCGCAAGGTGCTGACACAGGATGCCCGGCTCATCATGCGGGTCCTGCCCGAAAAGACTGCCGTCGAGTTGACCACGGCCCGCGACAAGCGACCGGAAACCGCCGCCGCGGCCGCCTTCACGCCGCAGGCGCCCCAATCCTTCACGCTATCCAACGGAATACCCGTGCGGCATTGGAAAAAGTCGGAGTTGCCGCTGGTCAGCGTGCTCCTGCAGATCGACGGCGGCGCGATGGAGGATTCGCCCGCCCAGTCAGGTCGCGCCTTCTTGACGGCCAGCATGTTGGACGAGGGCGCGGGCCCGCTGGGCGCCATCGAATTCGCCGACGCGCTCGACAAGCTCGGCGCGGACTTCAGCGCCTCGGCGGGCCAGGAAACGACCAGCGTGCGGCTCTCGGTCCTCAAGCGGAACCTCGACCAGGGTCTCGCCCTCTTCAGCGACGCCGTTTTGCGGCCGCGCTTCGAGGAGAAGGAGTGGGACCGAGAGAAACGACTGCACCTCGAGGGGCTCAAACGCGCGGAGGATCGACCGCAACAAGTCGCGGGGCGCGTCGGTCTGCGCGCTTTCTACGGCGACGATCACCCTTACGGCCGGCCCGCCGAGGGCACGGTCGACACCGTCGAGAATCTGTCCGTCGAAGCCCTCAAGGCCTGTCATGCCGAGCTGCTGATCCCGTCCCGGGCGACGTTGTTCATCGCCGGCGACTTGACCGCCGATGAAGCCAAGGCGTCCCTGGAAAAGGTACTGGCTGATTGGAAAAACGACTCGTCGGCGCGAAGTGCCGCCCGCCCCCCCCGCCAGGCCTTGCCGCCTCCGGCAAACTCGGCGCTACGCGTCGTCGTCGTCGACAAGCCCGACGCGGTGCAGACGGTCATCCGCTTTTTCATGCCGGGTCCGACCTACGCCTCACCCGACCGCATCAAGCTGGAGCTGTTCAACACCATCCTCGGCGGCAGCTTCACCAGCCGCCTGAATCAGAACCTCCGCGAGGATCACGGCTATACCTACGGTGCTCGCTGCGGATACACCATGACGCCGCGAACGGGCTATTTCTCCGCCGGCTGCGACGTGCAGGCCGAACACACCGGCGCGGCGCTGGCCGAATTCCTCAAGGAGTTCAAGAAGATTCGGGGCGGAGACGTCTCCGACGAAGAGGCCGGCAAGGCCCGTGAGACCAATCGAATGGAATTGATCCAGTCGTTCGAAGGGCTCAACGGAATCCTTTCGCAAGCGGCGCTCCTGGAGCAGAACGGCCTGCCGTTCTCGACGCTCGGCGACGATCTGGCGGCGATCTCCAATCAGTCGGCGGGCGGACTCAACAAACTGGCCTCTGCCGCCGTCCCCTTGGAGCAGGCGCTCCTGGTCCTCGTCGGAAAAAAATCGCTCATCGAAGAGCAAATCAAGAAGCTGCCCTTCCCGACGCCGACGGAACTCACGGCCCGCGGTGAACCGGTCACGGCGCCAACGCAAGGTACGAATTAGCGGATTCGGCGGAGACGATTAGCGTCGGCGACGTCGCAGGATCGGCAAGATCGCAACTGACACAAGCATCGGTAGAGGTGTCCCGGCCGCACAGGTTCCGCACGACGCCCCGGTTCCCGGCCCCGGTTCCGGCTCTCCTCCCTGATCGTCCGGGTTGAACACCGTCGGATTGGAATCGCAAACGTCTCCGAACGCATCGCCGTCGGTGTCGGCCTGATCGAAATTCGCCACGGACGGGCAATTGTCGCAGGCGCTGCCGCGGCCGTCGTTGTCGGGATCGGGCTGGTCTGAGTTCGCGGCGTTGGGGCAGTTGTCGCACTCATCGCCGACACCGTCGCTGTCGGGATCATCCTGATCGACCCCCGCCAAGGCAGGGCAGACGTCGCAGGCATCGCCAATCCCGTCGCCGTCACCGTCGGCCTGATTGGTATTGGCCGTATCAATACAATTGTCTTCGCCGTCCTGCACGCCGTCATCGTCGCCATCGGCCAGCGTCAGGCGGATAGACCATGCCTGTAACGCACCCGTGTCGTTGCTGCCGCCGTCGGTGATACCCAATGTCCAAGTACCGCTCGGATTTTTTCCGTCAAGGGTCGAGAGTGGAATTGTTTCGGGCTGAAACGTACCTACGCAGGCCATCGCGCCCGCGCACGGGCTTAAAAAGATGTTCGTCGCGGCTTCGTCGTCCAGCGTGACGTCGATGTCGTTGGCGTTGTTCTGGGAAGTCCCCGGATTCGAGAAGAGTTCCTGAGCCGGCGTTCCGGGCGCCCATAGATACGCCGTCACATCGCCGCGCCAATTGTGACTTAACTTGATGGATACGTTGACGTCCAGAATTGTTGCATCCGCGCCAAGATTTGGGACCGTGATCACCGACGGCGCCATGGCGCCGAATGTGACAATGGGGGCTCCCGCCGGGATCACATTGGTGCACCCTGTTCCATATGCGGCACAGGTGAATTCTTCAATCACGTCGGCGACGGCTCGGTCCGCAGAAAAGTACAACGCTACCCCCAACAAGAAAGTCGGCCAAAGTTTTCGCATGGGAATCCCTGTTTGATTCAACGCCGCTCTCCGCCGCTTCCAGCGAAAACAGCCGGCGATCAGGTCATCATACCAAACACAATCTCCCAAAGGCTAGGGCCGCTGCCCCGTTTGCGGCGCACCGTCCATGGCCAACGCCGCAATCCTTTCCATGATGTGCTCGGCCGCCTCGCGGTGCGCCTCCCGATCCTTTTCCCGATCATGCCAGCGCGACAGATCCACCGGCGGACCATAGCGAACCCGCGCGTGATGACGCCGGAGAAACGGCATGAGGACGCTGATCCAATCGAGGAGCCGCGTACGCCGGAGGTAAAACGGCTGGTGGACCCCGGAAATGTAGGCGGGGACGACCGTTGCACCACTGCGCAGCGCGAGCATGCCGACGCCTTCGCGAATCTTGATGGTCTCATCGGGGCGTCGAATCCGGCCCTCGGGGAAAATGCCCAGGCACCGGCCTTGTTCCAGATGTCGCAAAGCCGCCTTGACCGACGCGATGTCGCTGCCGGTGCGATTCACGGGCACGCATTCCACCATTTCCACCAGCCGGCTGAAGAAGGGAATCCGGGCAAATTCCCGCGCGATCATGAAGCTGACGTAACGATTGGGGCTTGTCGCCGTGAGCAGAAACGGGTCGAGGGTCGACACGTGATTGGCGGCGACAATGACCGGCCCTTCGGCCGGGACGGTGCAAATGCCCTCGCGCCGCACGCGCGGCCAGAATCGGCAATAGAACTCGTTGAGGTTCTTCCAGAACGTGATCGCCCGGCCAAACCGGCCCCTTTTCAATCGCACGAGAGTCGTCCAGAGGCCGGTCAAGAAAAGCGCCAGCGACGTGAGGCCGGCGATCCAGGCGATGTGGCGATCGATTTCCGGCCAGTTGGGGATGCTGAGAAACCCCGTCGCGAGGAGCAGACCGCTCATGGTGCACAGATCGTGGACGCCGAAGATGCGGCCGCGGATATAGTCCGGCACAATTCGCTGTAGGAGGGCGTTTACGCTGACTTGAATGCCCGCGCCGAAAACACCCAGCAGGATGATCGCCGCGGCGCACACGACCTGCGGCCATTTGAACTGCACGCTCGCCGCAATGATCAGGCCGCTGAGACCGGCCAGCTTCAGCGACCAACTGATGGCCAGGCCGCTCTTGAGGGAGTCGCCGAGGAGAGTGAGAACGATCGAGCCGAGCAGGAGGCCGCCGCCGAGCATGCCCTGGTAGTAGCCAATGTCCTGATACGTACCGCCGAACACGTCTTTGACGAGCGCGGGAATGACGCTGCGCACGATGGAGGCCCCTGCCCACAGGATGGCCGAGATGAGGATGATCTCGCCGACGCGCCGGTGGCGGGCGACATAGCGGAATCCTTCGGCGATCGCATGGGCGCCGTGCGTTACCCGCTCACTATGTTCGATGACCGGCGGTCGGATGAAAAGAATGCACAGCGCGCTGACGACGAAAGTGAGGGCGTCCACGCGGAAGTTCCAGATCTCGCCGACATTCTCCACCAGCCAGCCGCCGGCCACCGCCGAGGCAATGCTGGCGATCATCCCCAGCCCCGCCGTGGCGGCGTTGGCGCGGACGATTTGATTCGGTCGAATCAGCGTCGGCAGGAGCGCGAGACGGGCCGGAGAGAACATCGCCGCGAACAATCCCATCATCAGCATGGGGATCATGGCCACCGCGATGGAGATGGGCGCGCCGGGAGGATCGTCGGGCGCTGCCCAGCGGTGAATGCCGGTGAGGAGGAAGACCATCTCGAAAATAATCACGGCGCGGATCACATCCGCGAAGACCATGATCCACTTTCGGGGCAGGCGATCAGCAAGGGCTCCAAAGACGGGGCCCAGGAGAAAGAAGGGGAACATGAAGACAAAGAGCATCGCCGCCTGGCGGCGCGTGACATCCGTCACTTCGAGGGCGTTCTGCATCTTGAGGAGGGCAATCTCGGAGAGATGGTCGCCGAAAGCGGAGACTCCGTAGGCGATCCAGAGCAAAACGAAGTTGCGATTGGCCAGAAGCCGCTCGGCGAGGGATGGAGATGGGAAAGATGGACCGCGCGGCATGGCGGGCAGTCTAGCGGGATTTGCGATAAGCGAAAGGCAATGAGCCCGTCAGTGTGCGTGCTCGTGTTGCTGGCAGTGCGAACAGACGTATCGCTCGTCGCGCTTCTGCCCCGCGCGGCGACCCGTTCGCGTCGAATCGGGATACCCGTAGCGACAGCAACTGCACTCCACGACCTTGTCGGACTTGAGCTGCCGGCTCGCCCAGCGCGCCAGCTCCGCCGGAAGCACGCCGCGGCCGCGACAGACCGGACAGGTCTCGTAAAAGCTCCGCAGGATCACGTCGCGGATGAACGACGATTTGTCCGGCACCTTGTTAAGCACGTCGGCCAGATGCCGATCGACGCGAAATGAAACGATGACGCCTTTGTCTTTCATGGTAATAGCGAATGTCGAATAGCGAGTAGCGAAAGCGGCGGGCCGGTACTCACGGCGCCGCGAAAATGGGAAGAGGAAGGCTCCGATTCTCACGGGTCATGGTGTCTAATTGATACACTTCCCGCGAATCTGGTGGGATGGCCGTCGGCCGCTTCGTCTCAATCTCGTGCGGTCGGGCCTTGACCATTTTCAATCGCGGACCCGGCACGGCGGTGCAATGCTCGACCGGTCCCCGCAAAAGCCGCCACGACCAGCGCGCGGAATCCAGGGCCGTCTTGGCCAGCGCCGCCATGCCGATGAACTGCATCCCGATATCCGCCCCCGCGAGCCGCCGCTTGGGCATGAACATCGCGCCCAGCAGGCTCAGCGGGTTATAGAAGCTGGCATATCCGGCAATCAGGTTCCATTGCTTGAGCCACGGCCGTTTTTCGCTGCTGGCGACCACGTGATTCCCGTCGAATTGCGCTTCGTCCACGCGCTGACCGGCGACCGACTTGAAAACAATCCCGTCCTGATAGGGTTTATCGAAGAAATTCGTGCCGACGGCAGGCGTCAGGACCGTGATCTGCACGCTGATGGCCCCGTGTTTGCGCAGGTAACGGACCTGGTTCATCAATCCATACAGCCGGCCCTTGGTATACAGCGGCTGACCGTCGTGGTGCATCATCATCGGCATCGGGCACAGGCCCCAGTCGTTCATCGCCTTGAAGACTTCCGCCGTCTTCGTGCCGGCCTGGCCTTTCTTGACCATTGTGCCGGTCAGGTCCTCGACGCCGAACCAAAGCGCCCGCAGACCGGCGCGGCGCATCTGCTCGAACAAGTCGATGCACTTGAACGCGTCATGGATCGTCGCTTCGGTCGCCCAGCGCACTTTCTTATTAAAGCGCATCCCGTCGATCCGCCGGGAGGCGAGATGATTGACGATGTCCTCGACCGTCTCGCGGCGATTGAGGAAGTTGTCGTCGGTCCCGAAGAAGTTGCGCAGGCCCAGCTTCTGGTTGAGCAGCGTCATTTCGTCGCCGAGGCGCTCCGGGCTCTTGAAGCGAAAGGTGTTCTGGTTGTACGCGGGGATCGGACAATAGCTGCACCGAAACTTGCAGCCCATGGTCATGATCAAGGAGTTGATCCGCGCGCGCTTTTGAATGTCGTTATGGGGAAACGGCCGCGGCGCCAGCGTCTCGCGCTTGTGCGGCGGCTCCATTTTGTAAAACGACGACAGCGGCATCGGCAACTCGTCGAGGTATTGCACGAGACGCTGGATGCCCGTATCGACGAGGTGGGCCTCCTTGCCGCCCGGCGCGTCGACCCGATAGACCAACCCTGGAATGTCCTCCAAGACCCCTTCGTCGCGCGCCCTGAGAAACGCCTGGCGAATCGTCCGACCGGGACCGACTTCGTCGATCAAGCGGTCCAGCAGTTCAAGAAGGATGTAGGACTCGCCGGTGACGCAGCAATCGGCGTTGATCTCGCCGCGCTCGCCGAGGCCGAAATAATCCCAGGGCTCGTAAATCGACTTCGGACCGCCGCAGAGGATCAGCGGCCGCTTGGATTCCTCAATTCGGCACGCATCGGCGACCATTTTATAGGCTTCCAATGCGTGAATCTGCATGCTGCTGATGAGGACGATGTCGGGGATTCGGCCGTCGATCCGGGCGAGCGAGGGTCGAATGTTGGGGGACCAAAGTTGAAAGACCACGCGCGACTTGGTCAGTCCCGCTGCGTCGAGCGTGTCCGCGACCGCGCGAACTCCCGCGGGAATGATCCGCGTGTCCGCGAAGAGAAACGGCAGAAGCCGCGTCCGCCGGTCAAAGGCGTACATAACGAGGGCGGTCAGTTCGCGCATTCTGGGGTGCTCCGCCAGACGGCGGCACAGCTCGCCGAACGCGCCAGGACGGGTGTATTCGTCCCCCAACGGCCTTTTAGGCAATTCCATGATCGGGAACCATAGCTGGAATCACGCTTTTTGGCAAATAATTTCGGCCGATGCCGATTAGATGACCGTACTGTCTTGACATCGAGCGCCCTCGCGCGACACTGTGAGCCAACGGCGACACATGGATCCGGCTGACCTAAATCGAAATCGACCGACGCTGGCATCGTCCGAGGACGCCATCTCCGAAACCCAGGCCCTGCGGCGCAAGGTCGTCTTCTGGCGGCGCGTCGCGTGGCTCGCCCTGGGCGGCGCCGCCCTCTTCCTCATGGTGGTCTGGACGCGCGGTCAGGCCCGCCAGCGCGAATGCTTCGACGCCCTGACCCGCTTCGCGGAGGTCGCTCTAGCCAGCCAACTCAGCGCCCAGCATCCCGAAATCCTCGAGCAGCAGTGGCAATCGTTTGAACAGATTTCTAGCGGCATCGCGCCGGATCACTATGATCTCATCGTCAAAAACTGGGCCTCGCGTCAAACTCCCGGAGAAGACCTGCCCCTGGCCGTCTGCCGGGATTCGCACCTCCTCCTTTTCTCCAGCGGACGACACGTCCTCAGGCGAACCGAGTCGGGATTCAGGGTGGATTGGCTCGACGAAAAAGAAGCAACCCCGATTGCCGCCGAGGCCCGAAAAGACAATCAGTTGCGCTAACGTGGATTCGCCCCCAATGGCTCTGGGGACCCCTTCTCAGTCAATCCACCCGCCCCCCAGGACCTCGTCGCCACGATAGATCACCATCGCCTGTCCCGGTGTGATCGCCCATTGCGGCTCGTCGAAGCGTACCTCGACCCGGTCTTCCGGCAACGGCTCGACCGCCCCTGGCGCCGCCTCATGGTTGTAGCGTATCCGCACCTCTGCGCGGAACGCTGCCGCCGGCCGCTCGATCAGCCACGACATTTGTGATGCCGATGCCCTCTCCGCGAGCACCGACGCCTGCGGACCGACCGTCACCGTCGCCGTTGCGGCGTCCAGGTCGGTCACGTAGATGGGGTGACCGACGGCGACACGCAGACCGCGACGCTGGCCGACGGTGAAGTTCCCCAGGCCGTCGTGCCGCCCGAGCACGCGGCCATCGACGTGCCGAATCTCGCCGGGGACAAAAGCGTCGTCGCGGTATCGCCGCACGACGCGGGCATAGTCCCGATCGGGCGCAAAGCAAATATCCTGCGACTCCGGCTTGTCATGCACGGGCAAATCCCAGCGCCGCGCGATTGCGCGAACCTCGTCCTTGGTCAACTCGCCGAGGGGGAATAGTGTCCGCCGCAGCGTCTCCGGCGCGACGCCGAAGAGCACATACGATTGATCCTTGGCCAGGTCCCGCGCGCGGCGCAGCCGCGGCCGCCCATTGTCCTGATCGACTCGCGCGTAATGACCGGTCGCAATCCACTCGGCCTTGACGGTCTGGGCATAGTCTATGAGCCGCCCAAACTTGAGCCACTGATTGCACCGCACGCACGGGTTGGGCGTGCGTGCGGCGGCGTATTCATCCGCAAAGTATTGCTTGAGCCGCCCGAACTCCTCCTCAAAGTTCAGGGCGTAGAACGGAAACCCCAGCTTCCCGGCGACAAACCGCGCATCCCCCGCATCCGCCGCCGAACAGCACCCGCGATGGCGATCGCTCTGGATCGGCAGAGGAATTGTGGAGCAGCCGCCCTCTGCTGCTTCCCCTCGCACCTCCCCGTCCGCCTCGTCCACGGCTCCCAGGCGCATAAAGACCCCGATCACGTCGTAGCCCTGTTCACAAAGCAAACAGGCTGCAACGCTGCTATCCACGCCCCCGCTCATGGCGACCAGAACTCTTGGCTTGGCGGACATCGAGCGGAGTCTAGGCGGGACTGGAGACTGCGGCAATCCGCAGTCGACCTAACATCGAACGGATCGCCATCACCCCCGCGTGAGGCTTGCGACCGCCAGATCGGCGATCGCCGGATCAAACTGCGTCCCTCGGCAGCGGGTCAGTTCCGCGACGATTTCCTCTTCCGTGCAGCCGCTCTTGTAACTTCGCGGCGTGAGCATCGCGTCAATGCTGTCGGCGACTTGCAGAATCCTCGCCCCCAGCGGAATGCGCTCACCGGCCAGACCGTCAGGATAGCCGCGACCGTCGTACCATTCGTGATGATGGCGCACAAGCGAACGAACCTGGTCGAATTCGGCAAACGGTCGAAGAATCGATTCGCCAATTGCGGGGTGCCGCTGGATCGTTGCATATTCCGCCCGCGTGAGCGGCCCCGGCTTGGCCAGGATCGCGTCGGGCATGCCGATCTTGCCAATGTCGTGCAGCAGCGCGGCCGTCCCCAAGACCGACATCTCTCCTTCCGAAAGGCCCCTCCGCAAACCCAACTCGCGGGCCCGCGCGGCAACACGGCAGGCATGTTGCCGGCTGCCGGAGTCCTTGGCCTCGGCGGCAGCCAGTAACGACGCGACCATCTCGGCAAGTCGCGTCGACCCCACCGGGTGCCGGCCATCGTCTTGAGGGCCAAATCGCTCGACCGGGAGGTCTGACGATACGGGACCGTCGCGAAAGGTTCCGCTACGAAGCGCCTTCCAATGCGTGGCCGGCCGACGCGAGAACATGCGGTCATTGAGCCAGGACGAAGTATGTTCGAAAAGCGCTTCCCGCTGCATGGCGTCTCCCCATCCTTGGCGGCCCGGGTTGGCCGGCCGCCGACACGTCCGAGTACCTTGCACTGGGCAATCCCCTCGAAACGCCGGATTTCATCGGAGACCGCTCACAGACGCTTGAGATGCCGTTCCTCAATACTGATACCGAGGAGGCGCGGCGGGCGACGGTCCGCAAGTCGACGAGAAGTTCGGTCGCCGAGGCGACTCGTGGCGGGAAGCAAGGGGGAGGTGCTGCGAGGAGCGTCCGATTTGCAAAACCTCGTCACGTCCGAAACAATGCCGCCGCACACGTCACGGAGGACCCCCGCCCCTCATGCCTACGCGCCGCATCGTCATCGGACTCAACAGCGGAACCAGTGCCGACGGCGTCGATGCCGCGGCCTGCGAAATCACGGGCCGTGGTCTCGCGATGCGCGTTCGATTGCTCGGCTTCGTACATCGCCCCTACTCTGACGTGTTGCAAAGCCGCCTCCTCGCCATCATGGCCCCGGCGGCCACTCGGACGGAAGAGCTTTGTTGTCTGGACGTAGAGGTCGGCCACGCCTTCGCCGACGCCGCCGCAGCCGTCGTTCGCAAACTCGGCCTCCGCCGAACCGACCTCATCGGCTCACACGGTCAAACCATCTGCCATCTTCCCCCTTCGTCCCCTCTCCCTCTTAGGGAGAGGGCCGGGGTGAGGGTTGGAAAACCACGTGCATTCGGTACCTGCCAAATCGGCGACGCCTCCATTATCGCCGCCCGCGCCATCTGCCCCGTCATCCACCACTTCCGCCAGTCCGACATGGCCGTCGGCGGTCAGGGCGCGCCGCTCGTTCCCTGGACGGACTACGTCCTGTTCGGCCATTCCCGAAAAAACCGCATCATCCAAAACATCGGCGGCATCGCGAACCTCACCTGGCTTCCTGCCGGCGGAAGCGTCAACAACGTCCGCGCGTTTGACACCGGACCCGGCGGAATGGTCATCGACGGCCTCGTCCGGCGTTTCACGCGCGGTCGTGAATCGTTCGATCGTGGCGGGAGGCGCGCGCGGCGCGGCCGTCCGCATCCTGCCATCATTCGCCACTTACTAGAGCACCCGTTCCTTTACCGCATGTTTCCAAAAAGCTGCGGCCGCGAGCAGTTTGGCGACGCGTGGCTCGCGGACTTGTTGAAGCGTTTCGGTCGCCTGCGGCGATCACCCGACGACTGGATTGCCACGGCGACCTTCTTCACCGCGTTCAGCATCCACATGGCCTACCTGACGCTGTCGATCGCCACCGACCGCCCCTATCCCCCGGCGGACGAGATTATTCTCTGCGGCGGAGGTGACAGGAACCGCACGCTCCTCGATGACCTGCGCCGCTGCGTGACGCTCAATGGGCGATTCGCGGTTCGATTCAGCGTGATGGAGGAACACGGCATCCCATCACAAGCCAAGGAAAGCGTCTCGTTTGCCATGCTCGCCGCGGCGTGCGCCGATCGTGTGCCCGCCAATTTGCCCTCGGTGACCGGCGCCAGGCAGCGTGTCGTGCTCGGCCAGATTTGCGATCCGAGGGCCCGGCGATGAAACCAAATGCATCACTAAAACGCCGCAAACGCCGGCTGATCCGCAGCCGCGGTCACCTGCTTACCGAACAACACAACCGCCGATCCGCCGCGCTCGACGCCATGCCGCTGGACCGCGCGTTCGATGTCATGAACGGCGAGGATGAAACGATCCCCACGGCCGTCGCCCGGGCCAAACCCGCCATCCTCCGCGCGATCCGGGCGGTCTCATCGGCATGGAAAAAAGGGGGGCGTCTCGTTTACATCGGCGCGGGCACGAGCGGCCGGCTCGGCGTGCTGGATGCGGCAGAATGCCCGCCGACATTTCGATCCGATCCAAAAATGGTCCGCGGCATTATCTCAGGGGGAAAGAAGGCGCTGTGGCGAAGCGTCGAAGGCGCGGAGGACGATGCCCGCGCCGCCGCGAAAGCCGTAAGGGAAATCGCCGTGAACAAATACGACGTGGTTATGGGTATAGCGACTGGCGGGACGACGCCGTACGTCCACTCCGCGCTAGCCGAGGCGAAGCGCCGACGCGCGACGACTATCTTCTTCGCCTGCGTGCCGCGTTCGCAGGTCCGCATCGCCTGCGACATCGACATCCGCGTGCTCACAGGCCCCGAGATCCTCTCCGGCTCGACGCGCCTCAAGGCGGGGACGGCCACCAAGCTTGTGCTCAACACGATCACGACGCTGGGCATGGTCGGGATCGGCAAGACCTACGGCAACCTCATGGTCGATCTCAACAGCTACGCCTGCCGTAAGCTGACCGAACGGGCAACGCGAGTCGTCGCCGCCGCCACGGGGCACTCCCGCCCGACGGCGCTCCGCTTGCTGCATAACGCCCGCGGCAGCGCCAAATGCGCGATCGTCATGCACCATCTCGGCCTGCCGCGCGCGAAGGCCGAGGCCCTTTTGAAACACTGCCACGGCCGGGTCCGCGACGCGCTCCACGATCGCTTGCGTCAAAAAAATAGCCGCCGACAATAGGGCCGTGTCCGAGCGCCCCCCTACCTCCTGCGACATCGCCATACGGGTCCGCTACGCCGAAAGCGATCCGATGAGCTACCTGCACCATTCCAAGTACTTCGAGTATTTCGAGATGGGCCGGACCGAGCTGCTCCGCCTTGCCGGATTCCGCTACCGCGACCTCGAAGAGCGTGGCGTCCTTTTCGCCGTCGCCAAAGTGGAGTGCCGCTTTCGCGCCCCGGCCCGCTACGACGACGAACTGGTGCTCACGACCAAAATCGATCGCATGACCCGCGCCCGCATCGACCATTCATACATCCTCTGCCGCGGGGAGACGTTGCTCTGCGAAGCGAAGACCACGCTCGCCTGCATCGACCGCGCAGGAAAACTGATCCCCATCCCCGACGAGATCTTCGCCGCCGCCCAGGAGTAGGAGTCCGCTGACCCCACAGGACGCGCGATGGTGCCATGGCTCTTCGTCATCCTCGGACTCGTCGCGCTCACCTCCGCGCTGTATGGCCTGATCTTTGCGCTCCGGGCGCGGCGCTCCTGCATCTGGGAGCTTCTCGAAGTGGGGCTCCTGTCCGTCGCGTGGTTCATGCACCATACGACGATCGAGGGTTGGGTCGCGCTGGTCGCGGCATTCGGCGTCGAAGGGCTGCGGCGCTTCCGGACGCAGCGAACGAGTGCAACCCCGCCGGTCCCGGCGACCGAGCCGGTGATCGAAACGAGCCCGCCCGATATCGAATCGCCGCCGGGACCGCCGCCGATCGCCTCGCCCCATCCGCGACCTGTTTCGTCACCCATAGGGCGAAACGCCGCGGAGAGCGAACCGGCCGCCCCGATCTCGTCCGCTCACGCGATGCCCCTGCCCGCGCCCGTACCGCCTCCGCCTCCAGCGCCCGCCATTCCGCCGCTGATCTCCATCGCGCTGCTGCGTTCAAATTGGCATCCCTCGCCGGAGGTCTTCCTCGCCTCACTCCGCCGTGGCGGCGAACGCGGGGCCAAGCTGACTTCCTCGGCCCCGATCCGGCTCAATGTCAACGACCTGACGCTCGAACTGGAATGCGCTCCCAAACCTCTCCCCCGCACGCAGATCAACGACGCCGCCGCCCAAAGCTGGGACTGGCCCGATGCCGCCAGGACCGTCGCCCCGCACGCCGCTCACGTCGTCTTCACGACCCGCGCCGACACCGGCGCTACCCGCGACGCGAACATCCGCCTCCACTGCCGCGCCCAACACGCCCTCGCCGAGTTTGCTCCGGTCATCGCCATCCTCTGGCCCGCCGCCGGTCGGCTGATCCCCGCCGCCGTGCTGGCCAAGCTCATCGCCACCCCCGGCGACTTCGACCTCGCCAAGGCCACCTGCCTCAACTTCCGCACCTTCCCCCTCGAAGGCCCTGAGGCCGGTCGCTACCTTTGTGACACCGTAGGCTTCTCGGCCTTCGGCATAGCCGACCTCGAGGTCGAATGCGAAGGCCAACCCACGCCAGGCCTGACCGATGCGATTTACCGCCGCGCGCAAGAGACGTTTGAGTCCGAAGGCGAGATTAACACCGACGGGTCAACATTTGAACACGGCGGCATCACATGGAGAATGGAGCGCGGCGAATCCCGCTTCACTCCGGACCGCAACGTGGCGAGGTGGGGGACACGCCATCCATAGTTCAAATGCATACCGGTCGCGCTAGAGGGACATCCTAAGGCGCTTTCCAGTTGTTCTTACCATCTTTGCCGAGAATGCGAATCCAACTCGAGGGCTCTTTCTCAACCGAATCCCACCCCGATCCAAGTACGACACGCGGAACGTTCTCGTCATCCTGCACTACTAATCCGGCGGTACACAATGAAGAATATAGGCTGATTTCGGCGCGTTCATTATCGCCGAGACTCAAAATCGCATCTCCTCTCGGCGTAGTCATGAGGCTAACCTCTTGATTTCGGTTCCCGCGAAGGCTCAGACTTGTCATCCCATCCGCATCTTTGCGAAGTGAAATTCCCTGCTCCTTTTCACCATCCAAGGAGAACGAAATGCGGCCTCCGTCGCCGACGAAAAGATTAGCGCTGTTTTTTTCATCGTGATCACGCAGTTGTAATCGCGAGCCGGACTTAGAGAGCCTCAAATTGAACAGTGATTCGCCCTCGAGGGTGA
The DNA here is from genome assembly GCA_035275405.1 of Phycisphaerae bacterium. Lineage (NCBI taxonomy): Bacteria > Pseudomonadati > Planctomycetota > Phycisphaerae > Phycisphaerae bacterium. The sequence goes on along the minus strand of DATEMU010000012.1, from coordinate 587,441 downwards.
ATGACAATTCGTCGATTTCTAGGCGGACATTGTTGTTTCCTTTGGAATCCATGAAGGTTAAGCTTGGTCCACCGGTTTTGGTGCTTAAGGCCGCTCGGATTTTGCCGTTTTCGTCCAACAAAACAAATGCCCGAGCGGCGACGAGTTCGCGAACCTTTGGGGCCTTTTCCTTCGGCGGGTCGTCGTCGCTACTGGCCAGGGCAGGCGACGACGTGGTCTTCTCGAGACACAACCACGCCAGACACCCGAGGATAAGTAATAAGATCCCGCGAGTGTAGGCGTCCGTTTTTATGGATATCTGCATGCCCGTCTCCTTTTGACATTGACTGTGGTTACCTATTTCAGCTTTGAGAGAAGGCCGGCCAGTTTTATACCCAGCCCCTCGACCGCGCTCTGCTGCTTGGAGTCTTTCAGCGAACCGTCTGAGTTGAACGCGTCGATCGCCTTGGACACCGCGACCTGTTCCGGGATCACCAGCACCTTGATATTGCCCAGGATCGCCCGCAGGTGGACGAGACCGCGCAAGCCCCCGAGCGCCCCCGGCGACGCGCTCATCAGCGCCGCGACTTTTCCCTCGAAACATGCCAGCGATCCTTCCCCCGGCGCCGGTCGCGAGACCCAGTCGATCGCGTTCTTCAGCACGCCGCTGATCGAGCTGTTGTACTCCGGCGAGGAGATGAGCAGGCCCTGATGCGCGAGAAACATGTCCTTAAGCTTCTTCGCATTGGCCGGCAGACCTTCCGCCGCCTCCAGGTCTCCGTCGTAGAGCGGCAGTGGCAGATCGCGCAGGTCGATCACCGTCACCTCCGCCCCCGCGGACCGCGCCGCCTCCGCGGCGATCTTCACCAGCTTCTTGTTGAAAGAATCCTTTCGCGTACTTCCGGCAAAGGCCAGAATCCGGGGCGGTGAGTTCATGATAATCTCTCCAGCATCACCTCGCGTCACCGACGCGACGCGAATTCCAAACTCATCTGCGGACGCCCTGAGAATCAAACGTGTGAGTCATCCGGACCAGCGTCGCGACCAGCGTCTCCGGATCGATCGGCTTGGCGAGATGCTCGTCGTAACCGGACTGCCTCGCCATCCGCTGATCATTCTCCCCCGCAAACGCCGTCAGGGCGATGGCGGGAACCCGAATGCCGCGCCCGCGCACCGCGCGGAGAAATTCGAACCCGTCCATGAACGGCATGCCGATGTCGCTCACGATGACATCCGGCGGGTTGCCATTCAGGCTGGCGAGCGCGTCTGCGGCAGACTCCAGGGCGACGACGTTGGCCCCGGCCCGTTCGAGAACCCTTTGGACCAATGCGCGCGAATCGGGCTGATCCTCCACGACGAGCACCTTCACTCCCGCCAACCGCTTCGTACCGCCCTGCGCGGGTGCCGTGTCTGCCGGCGCTTCGGCCGCGTCCGTTGCGGCGCCCGTACGAACGGGCAACAGGATTCGCATCGTCGTCCCCTTGCCCGGTCCGGCGCTCTCCGCGTGGACCGCGCCGCCGTGCATTTCCATGAGGTGTTTAACGATGGCCAGGCCCAGCCCCAGGCCGCCGTGCCGCCGCGCGGTGGAGGCGTCCGCCTGGCGAAAGCGGTCGAAGATGTACGGGAGGAATTCCGGCGCGATCCCTTCGCCCGTGTCCGCCACGCTGATGACAATGTCGGACCGCTCGCGGTTGACCCGAACGTCGATACGACCATTCCGGGGAGTGAACTTGATGGCGTTGGCAATGATGTTGCCGACGACTTGCTGCAGTCGCCCGGGATCGGCGCGAACGGACACCGCTTGCGGGGGACCGTGAAGGCCAAGTTCAACGCCCCTGGCCGCGGCGGTGGGCTGCGCGGCCTTGACCGCGAGTTCGACGATTTCACAGGGATCGACATCCTGCAATTCGAGCCGAATCTTTCCGGAAACGATCCCGCTCATGTCCAGCAGTTCGGAAATGAGCTGCGCCTGCGCCTTGGCATTTCGCTCAATGACCGCCAGTCCTTCTCCGACCGTGCCGGGATCGGGCCCGGACTTCTGGAGCATCTGCGCCCAGCCAAGAATGGAACTCAGCGGCGTCCGCAGCTCGTGTGAAAGCGTCGCCAGGAACTGGTCCTTTCGCCGATCGGCCTCCACGACCGCCTCTTCCGCGCGCTTGCGGCCCAGGAATTGACCGATGTGCGCGCCGACGGTCGCCATCATCGCCATCACGGCGTCATCCGGCTGCTCGATCGACGCGCTGAAGAACTCCATCATGCCAAACGCCTCGCCGCCGATCGTGATCGGGAAGCCGAACGCCCCGTGCAGTCCGTCGGCCGCGGCAAAGGGCGCGCGCGGGAAGTTATCGTCTTTCACGACGTCGGCGATCCACGCGGGTTGGCCCGTCGCCCATACGCGGCCGGGAAGACCGACGCCCATCGGAAAGGTCTGCGCCTTCGTGGCCGCCTCGAATTGCGGCATCGCCGCCCGGCCGCGCCAGAAATGCCGGCAGTGCAACAACTGCTTCTCCCGATCCACCGTCCAGATCGCCGCCGCGCTCCATTGCAGCGTTTCGCAGACCGACTGCAGAATGCGAGCCAGGGCCTCTTCGGATGTGGCGGCCTGTGCCAAAACCTGCGAGACGGCCAGTTCCAGGGCGCGCCGTTGCTCCGTCCGCTTTCGCTCGCTGATGTCCCGCAGGTACGCGGTGAAAAAGACCGGGTGGTCTCCGACGCGAGATGCCGTAACGGCCAGCTCCACCGGAATTTCGGTTCCGTCCTTGCGGAGGGCGATGAATTCGACGCGACGGCCCAGTACCCTTCCTTCGCCTGTTACTCGAAACCGCGCCAGGCCGCGGCGATGCGACTCTCGAAATCTGGGCGGCACGATGGTCTCTTCCACCGTTTGACCAACGACCTGCGCGCGCCGATGACCGAAGGTCCGCTCGGCGGCCTGATTGAAATCCACGATGCGCCCCAGATCGTCCATGCTAATGATGCAGTCGAGGGACGACTCGAGGATGGCGCTCTTGCGGGCCTCGCCCTCCTGTAGAGATTGCTGGTCGCGTCGCCGTGCCGTGATGACGGCACCGATCATCAAATTCGTCAGTGTGATCGTGGCCATGAATGCCTGGGTCAGCATCAGCGATTCATTGGGTTCTCCTACGGCAAACGGGCCCACGCCGCGCAGCGTCCCCCATAAGGCCGCTCCCGAAAGGAGAAACGCGGCGCTCGCCGCCCCCCGCGCCTCAAACGCGAACCCCGCGCCCATTAACACGGGAAAACAAAGAAATGCGAGGGGATATCGGTTCATCGGCGGCACGAGGACTCCGCCGAATACCACTAACCCGACACCGATCGTCAGAACGAACAGACCGACAAACTGAGCGGCTTCCCGTCCCGATCGGCGCGGGCGCGGCGCCGTACTCCAGATCAGGATCAACGGGGCGATGATCGCCGCGCTGACCATGTCGCCCAGCCACCATGTCTTCCAGATCGCGGTGAAATGCGCCCAGTTCGCCAATCCTCCCCAGGCGAGGCTCGTCACTCCTACCGTGGCGCTGATGCCCGTACTAAAAAACACGGCGTACAGGATGAAACGCAGCGTGTGACGCGGATCCTCAAACGCGTGGCAACCCCGCGCGAATCGATCCACCAGCCACGCCCCGGCGACGGGCTCCAGCGTGTTCCCCGTCGCGATTCCCATGCTCGTCAGAACCGAGCCGGTGGTCGTAATATTGACGAGAAACGCCCCCGCCCAGATGCCGGGCCAGATTCGGCGGCCAAAGAGCAGCGCCGCGGCCAGGGCAATCCCCGTCGGGGGCCACACTGCCGTCGCGCTCTCGTTGACAAACGCAAGGCGCAGGCCGAGCTTTCCGGTCAGGAAATAAACGGCAGCGAGCGCGGCCATTTGCATCCAGGCGACGAACACGTCGTGCCAGCGACCGCGCGCAAGAGGCAACCTGCCGTGGCTTGGAGTGACCGGCCGCACCGCTTCTCCTTTGTTCGCCAAATCATATCAAGAAATCGGCGAACCGGAAAAGCGCGATCCAGAGGAGCCTTCCGTCAGTTGCTAATGTAGTTGCTTTGCCGAACTCAGTACCGCCCAACCCGGCTTGAAGACGCGCATATTGGTGAAGCCTTGCGTCGAAAGATAGTCGTAGAGAATGTCACTCGCCGGGCAGGATTCACTTCCGCAATAGATAAGGATGGGCTGATTCGGATCCACGCCGCGCAGGAATTGTTCCGTGTAGGCCTCTTTCTGCGACGAGGGAATGTTGATCGCCCCGCGCACATGGCCCTGTGCGAACCGGTCGGGGGCGCGCGCATCGATGACCATCGCGTTCTTGTTTTCCACGTGCTGCCGGAATTCCTCAATGCCGATCTGAGGATGGGCCGAAGTGGCCGACGGAGGGTTGCGGAACGAAGTCAGTTTGACCGGCTCGGACGAAGTTCGCAATTCCGAAACGGCCGGTTGCCGAGCTTCAATTGGCGGTGACATCGGCTCGGCCGATGCATACGTCTCCGTCGTCGGATCGCTTCGCGGCGCGGAGGACGACGTCCGGATGGACGAGTTTGAGTCTGAACATCCCGCCGCCAGCAACGCGGTCGCCATGAGCGAGTTCAAATTGCGAATCCATTTGCACATAAATAGCGAATCTCCGTTCTTGCTCGCTGAGGCGAGACATTGCCAAGCCGACATTTCCCCTACAACACCCCGAGCGACGGCGGACCGTCGCTCGGGGGTTAGTCAAGCTATCCTATGTATCCCCATCGCACGGGATGGGGATACGGGTCTACCGCTGCACCAACTGCGGCTTGCCGTTCGCGTCGATGCGAACCGACTCCTGGTTCTTGTTGACAGCTTCGCATTGCACGCGCTGCCACGCAAACCGGCCGTCGCAAACCTTGATCGTCTTCTCGACATCTCGGTATTCCGCCGCGATGGCGATCCGCTTCGTGCAGGCCGCCTTGGCCAGTCTCTGGCGTTTGACGGTTTCATACTGTGCCGGGATGGTCACTTGCTTGACGCAGGCCGGCTTCTTCAGGCATTGAACGCTGATCGTTTCAGACCGCGGCGGAGTGTTGACCAGACAGAACACGTCGCGTGTCGCCTTGGCGTCATGTCCGCGGAGGTGCAAGGCGTCGTCGTCATCATCCTTGTCCTTTCCGTTGTCGCGCAGCGATGTCTGCACCACCTTGGCCGGCGTGCACTCCTCATCCTTCATGATGACCCAGTCGGTGTGCCCGGGCTGAACTTGGACGGTGATTTGCCGGTCCTCGAACTCCGCCGGAATCTCCTGAAGTTCGGTCGAGGCTTCCTTGACGCAGACACGCTCTTCGACCCATTCGTATTCGGCCGGGGTAATCTCCAGCCGCTCGGACGGCGCGCGCACCATCACGCGTTCCGAAACAGTCTTGAACTCCGGTGGCATCCATACCTTTGTCCAGCACTCGCCGACTCGCGCATTCGGCAGGTCGACGGAGAGTTCGCCGGCCGGCTTCACACACGGGCCCTGATGCGCCACCTTCGTCGCGCAGGGCTTCGCGCACGGCGACGATGTCTTCGTCGCACACGCTTGGACGGTTGAGCCCTCCGCGCACTGCGCCGTGCAGCTGATGTTGGACAGAATCGCGACGGAACATACCGACGCGGCCGAGATCTGCAGAATTCGCTTTAACATCATGATACTCCTGTTCTCAGGCCTGGATTTGCAGCCTGACTCCAAAAAAACAATTTGCCTTCTATATTCCTACTGACACCGAAAAACGCTTGGGCCATCAACACCCCCGTTTCCGAGCCTCGCCCGTCTTGCTCTCGCAAGGCGAGCGGCCCCCACCTCCGTCCGTCCGACATCTCCTGAGACTGTTCCACTCGGCCGCCGCCTGCGAGGCCGGCGACCGCTCGTTCCTCAACAAATCAATAAAGTTCCGCACTCAACGAACCCGGGTTGCCAGAGGTTCCGTTAACATAAATAACTTCACTCAATTGGTAGGCCCTGCGAGTTAACGACCGACTGAAATCTCTATGAATAAATTCATAGACCCCGGCGACCAGTAAATCTGAGGCCCTAGCGGGGATGCCGTTAGGAACAGCCCTAGCGCCGCGGTGAACAATACGTAGCGTTAAGTGTGATATTTTGAGGAGAGGTGTCTCGAAGCGAGCGAAATCAAAAGCAAGATTGGTCGCTTAATGATGATGACGAGACAGCCTTTGCATCCGCCACGATCCCCACGCAAATCCCGCCGCTGCCATCGCCCGCGGGATCGCGAAGCTGCCGGTCAACGAATCCGCCAGATCCGCGAGCGGTTCGCCGTGTCGGAGCCGCTTCTGGCTAGTTGCAAGGCCCGACGCTCGGTGAGAAAACATTCGCTATAAAAGCAGCGATATCATCTGCCTGGTCCAGATCGGCGGTCTGACCGTCACCGTCAGGGTCAATGCCGACACAGGCGTCGCCACCGTGGAGGACACAATCCACCAACGTCTGGATGTCCAAGCCGTCGACGTTGCAATCAGAATTGAAGTCGGCGCGAGGCCGGCCAGACGAGCTGGTGCTTAAACACGGCAGATTATTGGGGCAATCGTCGATGGTATTCTGCACACCATCGCCGTCGACATCAGGATCGCACAGGTCGCCGATGCCATCTGCGTCGGCATCCCACTGGTCGGGGTTCGAGGTGTTTGTGCAGTTGTCGCAGGCATCCCCCAAAGCGTCCCCATCGGAATCTTGCTGGTTGGCATTAGACACGCACGGGCAATTGTCCAGCCCAATTAGTGCGCCGTCGTCATCGTCATCGAGATCGAACACGTATGCGGAACCCGCGTCGACAGCTACGGAGCTGTCCCTGATGGCTCCGGCCACCACAGTGTCAGCCGAAATTCCGATCGAATAGCTAAGATTAGCCCCGGTCGCGGCGTCGGACGCGAACAGCTGTGCTGTTTCCGTCATGTTCGTCCAGCCGCCGGCCGGTTTGATGAAAACATAAACCGCCCCGGCGGCGAAGGCCGCGGAATTGTCGCCGGATGCTCCGACGACGGCCCGATCGCCGTCGATCGAAACTGAAAGCCCAAGCTGCTCATTCGCCGCGCCATCGGAGGCCGTCAGCTTCGCCTGTTGCGACCACGCCACACCGGAACGGACAAAGATGTAGGCTGAACCTACGCCAGGCTGTCCGGCGATCTGGACGCCATTGGCCCCTATGAGCGCCGTGTCGCCTGAGATGGAGACGGAAATACCGAACAAGTCGCCTTCCACCGCATCGGAGGCGATGAGCTTTGCTTGTTGGGTCCAGACGCCCGCCGTGCGGACAAATGCATAGGCGGCACCAGCGAAGGCGGCCGGGTTGCTGTTGTAGACCGCCCCGATCACGGCGGTATCGCCCGATATTGCAACCGACCAGCCGAATACGTCCAGCGTCGCCGCGTCCGAGGCCGTCAGCTTGGCTTGTTGGGTCCATACGGCGCCGGTGCGGACGAAAATGTATGCCGAACCGGAGCTGCTGCCGGCGTCGTCATTCCCGGGGGCTCCGACGACCGCCGTATCGCCAGAAAGCGCGATCGACCAGCCGAACGCATCACTTGTTGCAGCGTCAGAGGCGGTGAGCTTTGACTGTTGCGTCCATATCCCGCCCGAGCGAGTGAAGACATACGCAGCGCCCGCGCTTACGCCGCCGGCATTATCATTACCGTTTGCCCCAACCACTGCTGTGTCGCCCGAAATCGCCACGGAGACACCGAAGCCATCACTTGCCGCTGCATCAGAGGCCACGAGTTTTTCCTGCTGAGCCCATGAGCCGCCCGATCTAAGAAAAACATACGCCGAGCCGGCATCGGTACCCGCCGCGTGGTCATCGAACCGCGATCCGACAACCGCGGTGTCGCCGACAACGGCGACCGAATAACCGGCCTGGTCCCCTTCCGCAGCATCGTCCGCGACGAGCTTGGTGACGTCATATGAATTGCATTGGCTGCGGGCGGACTGTGGTTCCAGCGTGACACTAATCAACGTAAGAATAATAACGAAGAAAATTGCGATAGAACCCTTGCGTGTGGGCGGTGGCATGATCACTCGCTCCCTTTCAACGTCACGGCCCACCGGAAGGAAATGCGTGGTGCCCGAACCTTCCGCGGCCCGCGTCGGCTGCGTTGGCCATCGTAGCAGAAAGTGGAGGTAATTCCAAACTCGGAATATTCCTCGCTAAGGGCGTCCTTGAGACAGCGCCCGCATCCGCCACGATCCCCACGCAAATCCCGCCGCCGCCATCGCCAGCGGGATCGCGAAGCTGTCGGTCATCGAATAAAGTGCCATGCCCAGGCCTTGCGCGACAATGCCGCGAAAACCGACCATCGTGCTGTGGATCGCCAGGTAGTGCGGCGCCTTGGCGCTGTCGCCCGAAAGCTGCAACGGCCCGAGCGTCCACGTGAGCTGCACACCGACCATCCCCACCGCGTAAAACGTCACGCAAGCGCCCAACTCCAGCGCGCTACCGGTAAACATCAGCCCGATCGGGTAGATCGTCAGCCATAAAAACGACGCTGACGCCAACCGCATCGGTCCGAACCGATCCGACACCCGGCCCAGCGGCAAAAAGAGCAGGATGTTGACGAGTTGATACACGACGATCGTCGCCTGGGCGAACTGCGAGTAGTTGAGGTGGAGCTGATCGGTCGCCAGCGCCGGAACCAGCGCCGTGCAGATCATCCAGCCGATGCCATACGACATGAACGCCGCTTCGTACCCCGCGAAGCGCCGGTCCGCCTTAAGAATGGTCCGCATGTCCTTGAGCGGCGTCCACCACGAGCCCCCGCTCGCCGGCGTGTAACGAATGCGGTTCTGCCACGCCGCGTCGCGCGAGATCAGGCCGAAAAAGACGAGCCCCCCGAGCATGAGCAGTGCCAGGATTGGAAAGTAAATGCGAAACGCATCGGGATTGCGGTCGGACCACGAGCCCATAATCTGCCCTGCGACCATCGTCGCCGTAAACTGAACGACGCAGAGTACGGCGAAGATTCGGCCATGACGCCCCGGGTAATAACACGTCCGCAGGAGATCGGCGCTGATCGGCGAGAGCGACGCAACGCCCCCCGCGCCGCCGAGCGCCGCCAGGACGAAATAGAACATCACCTCCCAGATTGTCCGGGCGGTCCCGATCAGGGCCAGCGGCCCGCATGCGAGCAGTCCGATGATGATCAAATAGGTCCGCGTCGGTATCCGCGCGTACAGATGGTTCCAGAAGATGGCGAAGAACTGCGTGACCGGCACGGCCGCGGTCAGCACGGTCGTCTGCCAATTGGCCGCGCCGAAACGTTGCCGCGCAAGAAACGGAAGGATTCCCGACGTCGCGTACACGCAACCGAGACAGGCGATCGCCGCCAAATGCCGTCGCAGGACCCGCGGGCTGAACTCGACAGGAGCGGGCGCCGCCGGCGCGGAGATTCCCGGCGCTTGCTCAATGGACGATTCGGCCATGTCCCCGCCACTATAACAAGAGTCCAGGGCGCGGTTGCCCCCATCGTCGATTTCGCCGCCTTCTTGTGTGGCATAGTCGCCCTCGGCTCTGGACTCGCCCCCACCCATCATTCCTTCGCACTCGTCGGGATTCCCGTTGATATTGGGGTGCGGGCTGATAGGGCCGGGATGTGTCCGCGTCATCTGCGAATGAAAGTCAAAAGAATTTGGGAGCACAGCACCCACCTTTGTCCTTTATGTACATGTGAGCTTGAGATTTTGGTGTGATCTCGCGTACAGCGAACAACGTTGCTGGAGGAAGCCATGCGGAAAATTACTCGCTACATTAACGTCGCGTTTTTCGTCACGGCGACCGTTGCCGCCCGTAACAGCTGGGCCGGCAACGAATTATTGTTTCCCGTGGTCTGCCTGAGTGGCCAAACCGCTCCCGAAGCCGGCCAGGACATCACCTTCGACGATCTGCTCAAGCTGGTCTCGTTGGGCATCGACGAAGATACGATTTTGAAGCGATTACAGAAATCGCCCACGATACTGACGCCCAGTGCTGAACAAGTGGCCGAGCTTAAGAAGGCCGGTGCGTCGGAAAAACTGATTGCCGCCATGCAAGGCATGCGCCCGCTTTCGCCGCAAGCCGCAGAAATGATCACCGACTTTGCGATCGTGCTCGATTGTTCGGGAAGTATGAAAGAAAAGACTCCCGAAGGCGGCACAAAGATGGAGACGGCAAAGCGCGTGTTGACGGATCTGGTGCAGAAGATGCCCGAAGGTTTGAATATGACGTTCGTAATATATGGTAACGAGGTTTTCGGCCGTGCCGACGATCCGCGCAACTGCACGGCAGTGAAGGTTGCCCGGGCGATTAGCCCGCTGGATTCCGCCGGCAAGTCGCAGCTTAGCAGCCTGATTGCCGGGTTGCGGCCAACGGGTGCGACGCCCATCGCGCTTTCGCTGAAGACCGCCGGTAAAGAGCTGGCCAAGAAGAACGCGTTCAGCGGCCTGATCCTCATCACGGACGGACTGGAGACCTGTGGCGGTGATCCCGCCGCCGAGGCCGCTGCCTTGGCCGCCAACAAGTGCTCCTTCGGCGTGCACGTTGTTGGTTTCGGCACAAAGCCTGCAGAAAATAAGACCCTTAAGGAAATCGCCGATGCCGGCAATGGCAAGTACTACAATGCCGACTCCGCGAGGGAATTGGCCGATGCCCTCGGTGGCATTCGCAAAGAACTTGAAGTCGCGGCAAAGCCGGCAGAGAAAAAGGTCACGCTGCGGCGCGCGATCATCGTACATAAGCCGCCGATCAAGGAATTTCCGGCCCTCGGCGAGATTCAGATCGTGAGCTACGGTCTTGGCTCTGTTTCCGTCGCCGGCACAGGTGGTTACGAAAAAGAGATCCGAGTGCCGTCCGCCACTGTGAAGTACGACATCATGTGGGCGCCCAAGGACAAGGAAATGTTGCCGGTCCCCATGCTGCGAGGCCAGGTCTTCGCAGAGCGCAAGCTCGTCGAAATAAGGCCCGAAGACCACCTGGGCATGATCCTCATCCGTGGCGAAGGCCAGCCGAAAGGGGGAATCGTCATCTCGCGACCGAGCAACCTTGGCAGCGTGGAGAGGGCAACGCAATGTAAAAAGTTCGGCCAAGTCATGGTGGTGCCGGCCGGCAAATGGAATATCTACATCGACGACGACACCATCGAAGAAGGCTTCGAGGTCGAACCCGGCAAATTGCACGAGTTGGAGTAGTCGTTCTTCGCGGGCTTACCGCCGTGTGCGTGTCAGCGTGGCCTGCGAGCGTGGTTCATCGTGGCTAAAGGGCATACATGAACGCCACCAGGTCCTTCTTCTCTTCGGTGGTCAACTTCAATTCCAGCACGAGGTTGAAGAACTCCACAGTGTCGTCCAGCGTGATGAGCCGCCCGTCATGCAGATACGTCGGCGAATCCTTGATGCCCCGCAGCGGAAACGTCTTGATCGCGCCGTCGCTGATCGCCTTGACGCCAAGATATTCCTGCGTTTCAAAGAAGCGATCGGTCCGCAGGTTATGCATCAGGTTGTCCGTGTAGTAGGGGGCCGGGTGGCAAACCGCGCACTGTGCCTTCCCGAAGAAGAGCGCCTCGCCGCGTAGTTCCTGTTCGCTGGCCTTGCTCGGATCGAGCCGGCCCAGCACGTTCAGCTTCGGCGCCGGCGGAAAATCGAACAGTTCCTGAACCTCCGCCATGAAATGGACTTGGCTGCCGCGCTCCAGGATGTTCACGCCCTTCTTCGTGGCAATGACCGGGTCGCCGTCGAAGTACGCCGCCCGCTGCTCGAACTCCGTGAAGTCCTCGACGCTCTTGAGGGCCCGCTGCGAGCCGAAAAGCCGCTGAATGTTCACGCCGCGAAGCGAAGGCGTCTCGATGCGGTGGCGAATCTCCTGCGGCCGAATGTCGCCGACCAGGTGCGTCGCGGAGTTCGTATGACCGTTGATATGACAATCAAAGCACGCCACGCCGCGGCTCGGCTCGACCGTCCGCCGGTCTTCGGTCTGGTTGAACTGCTGCTGCGGAAAGGGCGTGACGAGCAGGCGAAAGCCCTCGATCTGCTTGGGGTTGAGGACGCCGTTGAACAGCTCGTAGAAGTTCATGATGGTGACGAGCTGGCCCTTCGACACGTCGCCCAAATCCGGGCGTGTCGTCAGGAAGATCGGCGGCGGAAACTCCGGCAGGACATGCTCGGGAAAGTCGAAGTCCAGATCGAACCGCGTCAGGTCGCGATTCTCCTGGCGCTTGACCTCGTCGATATGGTGTTTGGGAAAGAGCATCCCGCCCTCCGGATGGTTCGGATGCGGCAGCGGCAGAAAGCCCTTGGGGTACAGCCCTTTGCCCTTGATGTCTTCAGCCTTCAGGTCCCCGAGCTGCTCCCACGTCATGCCGTCGGAGAGCTTCACCCGCACGCCGCCCTGCACGGCCTTGCCGTTGGTCATCGTCACTCCCGCCGCAGGACGATCCGCCAAGTCGTAGCGCTCCTCCAGCAGCGCCTTGTGCTTGTCCGCGATGCCCGGCTTGGCCGCTTCCATCCGCTCGCGGATGCTCTTGAAGCTCTCCTCGATCTTGACCGGCGAAAAGCTCGACGGTTTCTTTTCCTCCGCCCAAACCGCGACACCTATCGCGAGTCCGAGGCCCGTTGCAATAACACCGATTCGCCCAATTCGTCCCAACATTGTGTGTCTGTTCATGTTGCCATTCCTTTCAACTAGTCCAACCAACTCGCGCGCGCCCCGCGGCGCGCTGCCTTCACCGCGCTTTTCGCCGTCCGCGCGACCGCGCCGCGCTGCGCGGTCTGCGGTGCGCCGCCGACCGGCGACACGCCTGACAAACTCCCATGAAATGAATCGAATAGTCGGCGATGGTGAAACCCATTCGTCGCGTATCCGGCAATCGCACCCGGTTCAGCGCCGCGTCGTCAAAATCCACTGTCCGCTCGCAGCGCACGCAGACCAGGTGATGGTGCCGATCCATGCTCTTGTCGTACCGCGTCGCCCAGCCGGGAGACGGCGGTTTCCCAATAACCCCCAGGCGGACAAGCGTTTCAAGGACGCGATATACGGTGGTCCGCGAAACGCCGTGCAACCGGCCGCGCACCTCTTTGTAGATGTCATCCGCCGTGGGATGGTCCGCATGATCGAGCACGGCCTCGTAAATCACGCGCCGCTGGACCGTCAGCGGTACCCCGCGCTCGCGGCAAAGCCGCTCGAAAGCCTCCAGCCGACCCCGCCGATCGAGAGAATGCGATGACATATCAGTTGGTAATTATTAGCATCGCGGAGCGCCCGTCAAGTTGGGATTCCCCCCATCCCTTTGAGGCTCGCAACTATTTATGCTTCCGGGGTTTGAGGCGTCACGGGCCGCGAGCCTGGTCGGATGTTACAGGGGGTCACGAACGACGGAGAAAACGGTGAATGGCGGACGATCTTCCTGATTCAATTCCAACCCGACAGGATACACCACCCGAAATCGATCGGGACGCGCCCAGCGGTTGGGGCAATTCGAAAGGCACTACAAAGGGGGGCTTGACACGAAACACTACCCAGCCATACTTCCGCTCAACGATTTCGGTGTATTCGCATCGGATTAATGGGTCGGTGGCCGAACTCGGCTCTCTTGAGCGAAGTCCAGGGCCAATCCGCCCGCACCCGCGAATGATGCCCAACATGAGGACATGAGCCATGCCGGACTTGAAAAAACTTACTGCCGAAGCCGTCGGGACCTTTATTCTTTGCTTCCTCGGGGCTGGCTCTATCTGCCTCGCGACATTGAAAGGGGCGGGTTACGAGGGTCTACTTGGGGTCGCCATCGCACACGGCATTGCGCTCTCCGTCGCGGTGTCGGCGACGATGAACATCTCCGGCGGACATGTGAACCCGGCCGTGACGGTCGCGATGCTGGCCACGAGGCGGATCAATCTGCCGAACGCGATCGCTTACATTCTTGCGCAACTCGTCGGTGCGACGATCGCCGGGATGCTAGTATTGGCGATTTTCAAAGGCATGATGACGGCGGACGGCAAAAGCGCGGTCGCCGTCTGCAACTTGGGCACACCGACCTACGGCGATCCGGTCACGACGGTCAAGGCTATTGTGATTGAGGCGTGTTTGACGTTTCTGCTGCTCACCGCGGTCTTCTATACGGCGGTCGACCCCCGCGCCCCGAAGATCGGCGGCTTTGGAATCGGCCTGACGATAGCGGCGGATATCCTCGTCGGCGGGCCGTTGACCGGGGCCTCCATGAACCCCGCGCGGACGTTCGGCCCGGGCATCGTCGCATTCGTCTCCGGCAACTTCTCGAACTTCTGGGCCCAGCAACAGGTCTATTGGATCGGCCCGATCATCGGGGCAGTGTTCGCGGCCGTTCTCTACGAGGGCTTCATCGCGGAAAAGAAGAAGCGGTAGTGCGCGATGCATATCGTCAAGAATTTCGGCCGGATTCGGCTCGTGTCGAGACCGAACCCGGCCGCGGTTTTCTCGAACGACTAGCGTTCTACCGGTTTGTTACCGGCAACACGCCTTCGCAGACGATTCACATTGCTTGTCGGAGCAGGACCTCCGGCTGCTGCATCGCTGCGAATCATCGCATGCCGAAGCGCATCGCGCTTGCCCGGCGGGCGAGCAAGCACGGGCCGCGCCACACGACGCGCCGCAGACGATGCGAATCGAGCATTCCCGATCGCATCGGCCCCTCGCCGGGCAGTCGCGCGGGCCGCAGGCCTCCCGAGAGACGGCGGAGCGATTCCCGCCGCACCTCTCCTCGCAAGGCGATGAGCATTTCTCGGCGCACCGTCGCGCGCACTCCCTGGCGCATGCGCGAGCGCACCGATCAATGCACTCCTCATCGCACGAATCGCCGCAGGCCGTGCGAATGGCCTCGCGGCACGAGCGTTCGCATGCGTCTTCACAGCCAGAAGCGCACGACACCGCCTTCGGGCGGCACGTGGACTCACCTGACGATTGACATGACGAACGGCACGTCGAATTGTCGACCTCCCGACATTCGGCGGCCGAATCACCATCGCCCAACGACGCGACCGCCGCCGAGGCGGGCGCCGCAAGGCCAAGCATCAGTCCTGAACAACAGAGACAAAGCAAATATCGATTCAACATGAAAACTCCTTTCAGAGTTAAGGCTTGATTGAGATTTGCGCGCCGGCGCGGCCGCCCACACGGCACGGCCATCTACGCCGCGCGCGATCGATCGCAAAACTACATGAATGTGAATTCCGGCAATGCCGGTGAAAGAATCAATTCCGCCAGACGCACAGCATCGCCTGGCGAGAATCGGGGGGAACGAAATGGTTTAGGCGGGCGAAAGCGAGCAGCAAGGTCGACATGGCCGGCGGCTCGACGCGCCGCGAACCCGAGTCGTTGCTCGCCTTCTCTTTTTCCGGCGACGCACGTTGCGTGATCGGCGCGGATTGCGGCTCCGGCGGTCGCGGACGCCCCATCGGGCAACACACGCACCAAAGACAGACGGGCTCATCGTCGCTTGCAGAAGGCTCGGCGGCCTCGCCGATCGGCGGGTCTTCGCTTGAACACAACGATTCACATCCCGCCACGCCGGGCTCATACGGCTCCGCGGAGCAGCACGATTCGTTCGAAGAGCACTCGCTTCGGTCCCCTTCCGTACAACTCACGCCAGCGCATGCCTCGTTTTCGTCGCCCGTAGTCTCAATGCAGGCAAATCCGCAAATCGTCTCCACGTCGTTCCCCGCGCCGCAGCATGCGTCCAACCACACTCGGCACTCTTCGACGGACGTGAAGGGGCATTCGCCGCAATCCGCCTCTGTTGGCAGGGCAGGCACGAGCATCGCGATGGATAGAATGGTGCGTAGGATCATGGAGCAGGTTCACTCCCCGGGTGACATTGTACCAAAACGGGCGCCCCCTCGTCTCCTAACGCTAAACACCAGCCGGGCGGGCATCCGACTGATAAGATTGCCAGTTCGTACAGCACCCGGGGGTGGGTTCGGGACACTCTTCGGGACTCGCGGCATCAAACCAGCCCCGCGTACGGTTGCAAAATGCACAGACGCTGAGCATGACCGGCACTTCGACGAGCACCCCTACAACGGTCGCCAGGGCCGCGCCGGATTCCGGGCCGTACAACGCGATTGCGGTAGCGACCGCCAACTCGAAGAAATTGCTTGCGCCAATCAGCGCGCCCGGCGCGGCAACGCTGTGCGGCACGTGGAAGAGCTTCATTAGTCCGTACACCAGCGACGAGTTGAAAAAGACCTGGATCGTGATAGGGACCGCGATCAACAGGACGTGGAATGATCGGCCTGTGATGTTGTCCGCCTGAAAGGCGAAGATCAGCACCAGCGTTGCCAGTAGCGACAGCACGGCGATCGGGTGGAATCGCGGCAGGAACGAATTCTCAAACCACGACGCCCCTTGCCTGCGGATCAGCACCATCCGAGTAACCACTCCCGCCGCCAGCGGGATGACGATGAAGCAGATCACGGCATAGACCAGCACCATGAACGGCACGGTCAGCGCCGACGCCCCGCTGATCAGAATAGTGACAATCGGGGCGAAGAGGACCAGCATCAGCAGATCGTTGACCGAAACCTGCACGAGCGTGTACGCCGCATCTCCTCGTGTCAGGTAGCTCCAGACAAAGACCATCGCGGTGCACGGTGCGGCGGCGAGGATGATGACGCCGGCGATGTATTGATCGGCCAGTTCCGCGCCGATCCACGGAAGGAACAGGTGTTTGAAAAAGACATAGCCGATGAGCGCCATGGAGAACGGCTTGACGAGCCAGTTCACAAAGCAGGTGATGATGAGGCCCTTGGGCCGCTTGCCCACGCCGAGCACGGACGCGAAGTCCACTTTCAGCATCATCGGGTAGATCATGAGCCAGATCAGCACGGCGATGGGGATATTGATCTGGCTGCCGCCGCCAAATTCCAAACGACGAAGCGCATCGATCAATCCGGGCAGGAGTTTGCCCAAGGCGACACCGACGACCATGCAAAGGCCAACCCAGAGGGTGAGGTAGCGCTCAAAGACATTAAGACGTCGGATTTCTTTTTCGCCCATCATGGAAACAATTACACCAATTGCCCTACGGAGTTTCTTGGACCGATGAATCGTAGAATACGCCCGCGATTCGTACCGTCAAACCACACCGAAGATAAACCGCAGTGAAAAATAGATGCCGATCAGCACGAAGATCGCCCCGGTGATCCGCCGTGCCCAGCCTTCAAAGATGGCGACGCGCTCGAAGGCGCGGCCCACGGCCCGGGCGCTGAATGCGATCAAAACCGCGAAGACGATGACCGGCAAGGCCGTACTGACGCCGTAGACCGCCGGCAGCATGAGTGGAGACTCGGCCCGCACCGACAGCGGGACCAGGCTTCCAAAAAAGAGTGCGGCTGACGACGGGCAGAACGACATCGCAAATACAACACCCAGTGCCAGCCCCGCCCATACGCCCCAGTTCCGAACGCGCTCGCCGACGCGCTGTCCCAGCCGCCCATCGCCGATGCGAAAGTGTATCCAATCCAACAAGATCATCCCGACGAGAATCAAGAGCGGGCCCAGAATCTTGTTCATGTACTTTTGCAGCCAATGAGAAACGGATGGGGCGGCCAGGACGCTGGCGACCAGCAGCGCCCCCAGCACGACATAAACCGCACTTCGCCCCACGGCGTAAAGCAACCCGGTCGCCAGAGCGGCCCGCGGTTTTTCGACCCGCCGGGCGATGAACGAGACGGCCGCAACGTTCGTGGCCAACGGACAGGGGCTGATCGAGGTCAGGATCCCAAGCCAAGCGGCGGTGCCGATCGCGATGAGGAACTCTCCGCTCATGAACCGCGCTCCAACATGCCGCGTGTTTCCGCCACGATGTACTCTTTAAACGATGCCTCATCGCCGACGAGGTCCCAGATCTTGTCCAGATTCTTCCACCGACGGGCCTTGGACCCTTCCATCTCGACCAGCACGACGGCGCTGGCGGTTAGGGCGTAATCCTGAACGAAATGCTCGTTTTCCTTCTGGTCGAAGTTGGCGACTCGCCACTGGACCGTTCCACCGCGGATTTGATCGGCCAGCATCTTCTGGACGGCCTCCCGCGTGTACGCCTCCATGGCGAGGCATTTCTTGCAGCGGAAATCGCCGTGGAAGTAGTACACCGCGATGACATGCCCGGCCTCCGGCGCAGGGGTAGCCGGCGTATTGGCCGCGGCCTGCGGTTCCACCGGGCTCGGGTCATTGCGGCTTTCTTTGATCGCCAGAAAAACAACGCTCGTTGCGACGAACAACAGCAATACGACGGTTCCGATTTGCTTCATGGCCATTCCTCTTCATGCACGCCCTCGCGCAGGTCTACCGCACGGTAGGTCCGACATTGGACAACATCTGTGTCAGTTCCGTCTCACTGGGGACGACGCCACTTACTTTAACTTGGCCATCGACAACCAATGCCGGGGTCATCATGATCCCGCGCTTGATGAACTCATTAATGTCCTTGATGTGCTCAATTTCGTAGGCGATGCCGAGCTTGTTGGCGGCCGATTTGGCGGCGGCCTCCAGCATATTGCACTTCGCACAACCGGTTCCGAGGATTTCAATTTTCATGGCCGTTCTCCAATGCTCGCTATTGTGTTCCCTGCGCCATCTTGTGTGGCGCCGTAGATCATCCCGACTGCCGTGGCAACCACCACAATGATCAGGCTGAACGCCGCCGTCTTTTTCGCACCCATGACCTTGACCAGGACCAGCATATTCGGCAGCGACAGTGCCGGTCCGGCGAGCAAGAGCGCCAGCGCAGGCCCCTTCGCCATGCCATGCTCCATGAGCGCCTGAACGATGGGCACTTCCGTCAGTGTCGCGAAGTAGAAGAGAGCGCCGACAACGGATGCGACCAAGTTTGAGCGTAACCCGTTATCACCGACGAGCTGTCCGATTTGTTTGTCGGGAAGCAGCGCGGAAATGAACCCGACAACGAACACGCCGCCAAAGAGCAGCGGAACCAGCAGCTTGGCAAAGTCCCACGTGTTGTGCATCCACAGTTTGAACTCGTCGCGCTGCACCCACCGCCACGTCATCGCCGCAACGCTCAGCCCACAAAGGCCCGCGAGCAGCCAGCGAATGTGATACACGTCCATGACCCACGACTTCGCCTCGACCACGGCGGCGATCTCCGACTTTGGCAGCGTTAGTCGGTCGCCTGCGCGAAGCGTGCCGGTGGACTCCTGGACCTGGATCATGACCTCGTCGCGCATCTCTTGAAGAACGACGCCGCGAACCTCCTTGCCATCGGCGCGCTTCACAAGGGCATCGCCGGGGTTGAACCAGTCGGAGAAGACGAGGAAGCCGACCATGGCCAAGAGAAGCAACGCACTCTGCCATCCGCGTCGGCCGTCCGATGGCAGATCAGGCAACAGCGCCGCCGCTTCGGCTTTTCGGCGTTCGCTCTTTCGAAAAATCGCCGCCATGCCGAGGCCGACGATAAAGGCAAAGCCGATCGCGCCGACGGCCCGCCACAAACCGATGTCAAAACCCAGCACGCGGGCGGTCAGAAAAATCGCCAGGATGTTGATCGCCGGGCCGGAGTAGAGAAACGCGGAAGCCGGTCCGAGCCCCGCGCCGAGTTGATAAATACCGGCGAACATCGGCAAAACGCTGCACGAACAGACCGCCAGCACGACGCCGGCAACGGACGCGACCGTGTAAGCCGCGAGTTTGTTCGACGTCGGCCCCAGGTAGCGCATGACCGACGCCTGCGAGAGAAACGTGATAATGCCGCCCGCAATGAAGAGCGCGGGGACCACGCAGGCGAGGGTGTGATTCCGCGCATACCACTGGAGCAGCTTGAACGCTTCGATGACGGCGGTCTCGACCCTGGGGTTGGCCAACGGGAGGAAGTACGCGGTGAGAAAAATGGCTAAGAACGCCGCGAAGATCTTGATCTGCTTGGATTTCATTGCAGTCACTCCTTGCGGGAGTGTTTCCTGGCAATATATATGCCAATATGGCTATATAGCCATGAATTGAGCAAATAAGATGAAGATCGTGTCGTTTTTCATCGCAAAACCGCTTGTTGAGTCTTGAGATTCTCGGAGAGGACTGTCTCGATGCATTTCCAAAAGCCGCCCAGGCAGCACACTTTGACGCGATAGAAGGCCATGACGCCCTCCTTGCGGTCATCCACGAGTCCCGCCTGTTTAAGGATGGCAAGGTGCTTGGAGACCGTGGATTGGTCCACCTCGACTAGATCGGTCAGTTCGCAAACGCACATCTCACGGGCTTCGAGGGCTTCCAGGATCATCAGTCGACTGGGATGGGCCAGGGCCTTGGCGATCCGGGCCCGGGCTTCGTAACGCTGACGGGAATATCGGGGGCGCGTCTTCATGGCTCTATGGTAATTATACCATATGTGGGACGCCGGTCAAGCCATTCTTGCGACCGTTTCTTGGGTCGATCCGCTGTCTTTTGCCCTCAGGAGCGGCCTTCCAAGGCGATCCACTCCTTCACTTTCGCTTCAATTTCATCCCGTACGCGCCGACAGACGCGCAGGCGGTCCTCGTCCGTCCCTGGTGTCTTCGGCGGGTCGTCAAAGCCGTGGTGGATGTGTTTCCGCCCCCCCGGGAATGTCGGGCACTCTTGCTCGGCGTCCCCGCAGACCGTTATCACCAGGTCGAACCGCTGACCCACGTACGGATCGACCGATTTACTCTGCTGGCCGCTGAGGTCGATCCCCTTTTCCGCCATCACTGCGGTTGCCAGCTTGGACACGCTGCCGGACGGCTTGGTGCCGGCGCTGACCACCTCCCAGCGATCGCCGCCGAGCTTCTGCCAAAATGCCTCGGCCATCTGCGAACGGCAGGAGTTGCCCGTGCAGAGGATGATGACGCGCTTCTTGTCCATCAGGATACACTCCTGCACGACGCACCGCCGGGTCTCCGGGCGACGACAATTGCGCTCCATACTCGGCCCTCGACCTGCCGTGCCAGTGCGACGATGTCGGCATCAAGCCGCAATTCGGAATCGACCAGCGCCGTGAGCTGCTCCGCTCCGTAAACCTGCCGCTCCAGAACCTCCACCTCCACGAGCCCGGCCGCGCGCAGCCCCGCCAGGTAACTCTCCTCGCTGATGGCTCCGGCGACGCAGCTTGAGTACAAGGCGGCGTTCTCTCGAATTGCGGAGGGCAAATCCTCGGCCACTATGTCGCTCACCCGCATCCGCCCACCCGGCTTGAGCGCCCGCGCAATCTCGCGAAAGACGCGCGGCTTGTCCGGCGACAAGTTGATGACGCAGTTGGAAATCACCCAGTCGACGCTGCCCCCCTCCACGGGCAGCTCCTCGATATAGCCCTTGCGGATTTCGATGTTCGCGTGACCGGCGGTTGCAATATTTGTACGCGCCCGCGCGATCATCTCGTCCGTCATATCCACGCCGATCACGCGGCCGTTCGGCCCGACTTTTTTCGCCGCGATGATCAGATCGATGCCCGCCCCGCTGCCGAGATCGAGAACGACTTCGCCCGGCTGCACATCGCTGAAGGCCAGCGGATTGCCGCAGCCAAATGAGTTGGCGACCGCATCGGCGGGCAATCCCGCCAGCGACGCAGCGTCATAACCGGCGGTCTTGGCCAAAACGCCTTTCTGCACCGTGCCGCTGCACGGAGAGCCGCCGCAGCAACCGCCGCCCGATGTCACGGCTTTGGCATAAGTCTTGGAGACGGTCTCACGAATGTCAGTGGGTGTATTCATTTCCTTCCTTTCTTTGAACGAGTCCTTGCACGCGGGCGACACGCCTCGATGGCGTCAGCAATGGACCGAAGCGTCGCGGCGATGGGATTGAATCGTACGGCGTAAAAGACCTCTTTTCCCTTCTTGTGCGAATCCAGCACGCCCGCATCCCGCAGAATGGCCAGATGCCGCGAGACGACCGACAGGTCGACCGGGCAGCAGCAGGAAATCTCGCCAACCGTGCAGGGCCGACCGCACTGTGCGAGCCGCGCCAGAAGGGCGATGCGGTTGGGATCGCACAACGCTTTGAACAGACGGGGCTCGGCGACAGCCGCTACATCGGCACAACATTCACGGGCGGCGGGACGGCCGCGTTGCTTCTTTTTCATTTGCATCGTTATGCAAGTATAGAGCAGGAGGGCGGACTTCGTCAAGATTAGTACTACGACATCATTCACCGAGAATCCCACGCGAATGCAACAGTGCAGCAACAGTTTGGAAACTGTCGTAAAACGATGGGGAAGGTCGCTATCCAGCGCACCGGGCACGCGATGTGAACGGACTCTGGCTTACTGCGGCACGTGAATGCGGTTCCTTGCGTTCGGAGTTGGGAAGGTCTAAGATCCCAAACCATCCCAGGTGGAGGCGTTGTTCATTCGACGCCGAATTCTTATGGAAGAGGGGAGAATCATTACGCTTCCCGATGGTGAAACCCGCCAGGGGCTTTCCTGGGATGCGATTTTCCCCGCACACGCTGCTGCCGCGCGGATAACCCTTTCTCAACAAACAGTTCTCGACCGTACTTCCGGGTCATACCGGCCCAATAGGAGACCAAACATGATTCCCATCCCACAGATGCTGTTCACGACGACCTTTGTATTGCTCTTGGCGGCGCCGGCGCAATCGGCAAATCCGGAAGATGAGAAGGCGATCCGCGAATCCGCCGCAAAGTACGCCGAGGCTTACAGCCGTGGCGACGTCGACACGCTCGTCGCGCAATTCACTAAGGACGCCACTTTCGACGAAGGCGAGGGACCGGTCATCGCCGGCAGCGACGAGATCCGCAAAGTGCTCGCGGCAGGGTTCGCCGAAGACCCCGGCACGAAGATGTCCATCGACATCAAGTCGATCCGCTTTACCAAGGGTCGCGCCATCGAGATTGGCACCGCGACGCTCACAGCGAAGACGGGTGAACCCTCGATTGTTGCCTATCGCGCGATCCACGCCAAACAGCCGGACGGCAAATGGCTGATGACCAGCGTCGGCCCCGACGTCACCGCCGAAGGTTCGACGAGCGCCGGCCCACTCGATGAACTCGCGTGGCTGCTCGGCGACTGGAAGGACAGCGAAGCCGACGTGGACCTTAGCTGCATTTGCAAGTGGGATCCCAATCGCCGCTTTTTGATCCGCTCGTTCGTCATGACAGAAGAGGGCCGTTCGGCGTTGGAGGTCACCGAGGTCATCGGCTGGGATGCCGCCGACCGCATCGTTCGTTCCTGGGTATTCGACTCCGACGGTGGGGTCGGCCAGAACACCTGGAGCAAACGTGGCGACGAGTGGATCATCTCAGCCAAGGGTACCCTTGCCGACGGCGGTCGCGCATCCGCCGTGAACATCCTCCACCCCATTGACGACCACAGCTACACATGGTCGTCGACCAACCGCGACGTCGATGGAGAGATGCTCCCCGACATCGATGACATCAAGATGGTCCGAGCCACCGACGCGCAAGCGGCTACCGGAGGGACCAAGTAATGAAACGCCTGATATTTGCCTTAGTACTGGCGTTCCTATTAGTCATGGCGGATTCCGCGGATGCACGAGGTCGCGGTGGCGGAGGTCGTGGCGGCGGAAGGCGTGGCGGCGGCGGCGGCGGACGCAGCATGTCTCGCGGCGGCGGCCGCTCGCCTTCGTTCAGCCGATCCGGCGGCGGCGGTTCGCGTTCTGCCCCTCGATCGTCCGCTCGGCCTTCACAACGCCCTTCGTACGGCGGCCGATCACCTTCTTTCAGCCGTCCCAGCGGGGGCGGCGGAGGCAGCCGATCACCTTCGTACAGCCGGCCCGGCGGCGGTGGCGGCGGCAGATCACCTTCGTACAGCCGACCCGGCGGTAGCGGCGGCGCCCGACCATCCCAACGGCCCGCGAACCGCCCGGGTGGCGGTAGTGGCTACAACCGTCCAGGTGGTTCGGGTGGTATAGGCAATCGTCCAGGCGGCGGCCGTCCCTCGTCCGGCGATCTAGGTAATTTCCTCGGCATGCCCACCCAGGGCGGCGGCGGCGCACGGCCATCACAACTGCCCAGTCGCGGCATGGGCGCAGGGGCGGGTAATCGTCCCGGTGGCGGCGGCAGCTTGCTCGGGCCCGGCGGCGGCAACCGACCCTCGCAGCTTCCGTCGAATCGTCCCGGTGGCGGTCGCGGTGACATTGGTGGTCGCGATGGAATTGGCGGTCGCGGCGGCCTCGGCGATCGTGGCGGAATCGGTGATCGAGGCGGAATCGGCGACCGCGGCGGCATCGGCGATCGTGGCGGTATTGGCGACCGCGGTGGCATCGGCGATCGAGGCGGAATCGGCGACCGCGGCGGAATCGGCGACCGCGGCGGAATCGGAAATCGCGGCCGTCCATCCCAACTGCCTGCGAACCGTCCCGGCCGCGGCGATCGAAATGGCTGGAACAACTATCGCGGCAACCGCGCCAATAACATCCGGAACTTCTCGAACAACAACATCAATTTCAACCGCTTTGCCAATCGCCCCGGCGGCTGGTGGGGCGGCGGTTATGGCCACGGCTTCGCCCATGGCTGGGCCGCCTCGAATGCGTGGCACGGTTGGGGTAGTTGCTGGGGCTGGCACGGCTGCGCGCCGGGATTCTGGTGGGGCGTCGGTACCTCTGCAGTCGCATTAACGAGCTGGTGCGTCGGCCTCGCCACGAGCGGCGACGACGACGATCCCGTTTACTACGACTATGGCGATAACGTGTACGTCGACAACAGCACGGTTTATATGGATGGCAAGCCGCTGGCTTCCGAGGACGAGTATGCGACTCAGGCCATTCAATACGCCAATGTCGAGGTTCCGCCGCCACCCCCCATGCCGGAGGATCCGGCGACCGAGACGCCGGACCAGGACGCGGCCATGCAGGAGTTCATGGACAACTGGATGGCCCTGGGCGTCTTCGCCGTCGGGCGCGCGAAGGACGACAGCGCCACGCCCCGGTATTACCTCCAGCTCGCAGTGAGCAAAGACGGCTACATCGCCGGCACCTGTTACGACTCGGTCAACGACAAGACCGTGCCGATCACCGGCTCAGTGGATAAGGCGTCGAAGCGCGCCGCCTGGAAAACGGCTGACAACAACGACGTCGTCATGGAAACAGGTATTTTCAACCTGACCCAGGACAACGCGCCGGCCATGATCCACTTCGGCAAGGACAAGAGCGAGGAGCGCTTCTTGGTACGGATGGAAAAACCAAAGGAGGGGCAGTCGGCGACACCCCCCTCGCCGTAGACAGGGTAAGGACAATGGTGATTCCGACGTGCGCGATTCATCCAGGCCCAGGCTCAGAATGCTTTCGAACGATCAACAGCGGGCTTGAGCAATCCCGCGCAATGCGCTCCGCATGCCAGCCGAACAGGTGCGACGTGAGCCCCCATTTCTCAGCCACGCCAATCACCACGAGATCAAACGGCTTGGCCGCTTCCAGGACCGCCGAAATCGGATCGCGGTCCTCGACGACCTTAAAAGTGACCGGCGCGGGCTGGGTCGGATCGGCGAACACTTTTTGCGTGGCCGATTCGGCGCCGAGTTTTCCGGCGGACGTGCGGCCCGGCGCGATGACGTGCAACACCGTCACCGCCGCGCCGCTGTGGCGGGCCATCCGTGCGGCCAACTCCAACGCCAGCCGATCGTGCGGGCTGCCCAGGTACGGAACGAGAATCGACTTGGGCCGCGCGTGCATCCCTCGATCGACGAAGATTCCCACATCCGTCGCAGCGTTTTCCAACACGCGATGAACCGTGCCGCCCAAAAGTGCCTGCCCGACGACGGGATTGTGAAAGCCCATCAGGACGAGCCCGGCCCGTCGTTCCTGGGCGACCTGGGCGATGCCCTGGGCCGGATCGCGCGTCACAAATGAAACCGGTTCGACCGGGATGTCCTCCTGTCGCGCATGTTCCGTCAGGACGCGAAGCGGCTCGGTCAGTTCCGCCGCCGCGCCGTCCGCCGCTGCCTGGTATGCCTCGTGTTCGACCGCCTCGTAGAGATGCAGGCCGATGATCCGCCGACGCGTGTTGTCCGAACCCGTCAAGGCGTCGGCCAGCCGAAGGAGCGGCGGAACGCTGCGCGGCAGCGACACGGGTACCAGTACCGAGAACCCTCCCGGCGCCATTGGTTCCAAGGCGGCCGCACGACGCAGAAGCCGGTCGGGATACACCCAGTTGAGCACCGGCGACGTCAAAAACGTCGTCACGAGCGCCATCAATACCATCATCGCAAAGACCGCGTCGGTAATGACGCCGAGTTCCCGGCCGACGCTGAGGATGACTAATTGCATCAGCCCGCGCGTGTTCATGAGTATCCCGATCGCCGACGATTCCCGCCAGCTCATCCCGCAGGCCCGGGCCGCCAGCGTCGACCCTCCAAACTTTCCAGCGCAGGCCGTCAGGACGATCAAGCCGGTCATCATCCACAGTTCGCCCGAATTGAGCAGACCGATGCGGGTCCGCAGGCCCATGTAAGCGAAGAAAATGGGCAATAGAAACAGAACCGTGAAATCCTCGATCCGCTCATTCACCTCGCGGACGAAGCGCGTGCCTTTGGGCATTAGCGCGCCCATCAGGAACGCCCCGAACAGCGCGTGAATCCCAATGGCCTCGGTCGCGCATGCACTGGCCAGCACGAGGAGGAAGACGAACGCCATGACGCCGCGACTCAACCGCCCCTGCCGATCGTAAAGCCGCTGCAACCGTCCCAGGAGCGGCCGCACGACAAAAAACATCACGGCGACATAACCGGCGGCCATCGCCCCCGTCTGTAATCCCGGCCCCAATCCCTCCGCCTGTGCGAAACCCACCACGAACGCCAGGATGCACCAGGCGGAAAGATCGTCCACGGCCGCACACGTGATCGCGACCGCTCCGACGGTCGTCTTGTGCAAATTGCGCTCGGTGAGAATCCGCGCCAGGACGGGAAACGCCGTGACGCTCATGGCCGCGCCCATGAACAGCGCAACAGAGCTAAAGCGCATCTGCGGAGTGTCATTGAAAACCAGCGGATAGAGATAGAGCGCCAGCGCGCCGCCGAGCAGAAACGGCGCGACGATGCTCACATGGCTAACCACGACCGCCGCGTGCCCGCGGTGCCGCAGAAGTTTGGGATCCAATTCCAGCCCCACCAGAAAGAGAAAAAAGATGACGCCGATCTGGCTGAAGATATTCAGGTACCGCACGGCTTCGGTGGGAAAAAGAGCCTGCGCGGCGTCCGGAAACAGCCAGCCGAACAGGCTCGGCCCGAGCATGATCCCCGCGACCATTTCCCCCATCACCTTCGGCTGCTGGAGATAGACAAAAAGTCGGCCCATCAATTGAGAGACCGCCAGGATGACCGCGATTCCGCCGAGCAAAACCAGGATGAGGTGCTTTCGTGGAACGCGCGTCCCAACGGTGATGGCCGCTCCTCGCGCCGACAAAGCTCCAGCGCTTTCCCTTGTCGCTTTCAGCCTTGCGCGGCCGTCGGTAAATCGCGGGGAGTGCCATTCCACCTCCTGAGATCCGTCGCTTGCCTTCCGAACCAACATCACGCCGGACGGCCCATGCAGTTCAACCGCCGCATTATCGTCCTGTGCCCGGATGAGCCGGTAATCTTCGGGGGCCCCTTCGTCGAACGACAACCGCAGGAATAGCCCGGATTGCTCGATTGCAAGACGCACCGCAGGCGCGTTTCCTGCCGACTCTTCCCACTCCAAAACCCATTCACCGTTGAGATCAATCGGAGCCCGCCGGTCGGCGCCAATCTCCAAGACGACCCACAGACCGACCGCGCAGATTCCGATCATGGAAAAGTAGACGACGGTCGCGCGGTTCATTTCCGTAGTTTAGGTGTACGGCCGCATTCCGGGAATCGGCGTCGCCGGAATCTCGATCTTCTTCTCGTACTTGCCGTGCACCCCCACCAACCGTACAACTAGTGAACCAGATGCTGGAGAATTGCTGCACGTGGATTTGAATGAACTACAACAACTGCTTTCGGGCATCGACGCCGACGCGGACGCGGCCATCTCTGCGGCGAATAGCGTCGACGCTCTGCGCGCCGCCGAATCTAAGATCACCAAGGGACCGCTGGCCGAAGCGCTTGGCGCCATCAAGACTTTTTCACCAGCCAAGCGCGGGCCCGCCGGTCAGGCCATCAACAAGGTCAAGGAGGCTGTGAGGGCCAAGTTCGCCGCCGCGCAGGAAAAACTCCGCCAGGCCGCCGTGATGGGCGAGCGCAAGTCCGCCGCCACCTTCGACCCGACACTCCCGCCGCCCGCCACCCAGCGCGGCTCGCTGCACCCCGTCACCATCGTCCAGCGCGAGGTCGAGCGCGTCTTCACCAGTCTTGGCTTCGCCGTCGTCGGCGGGCCGGAGATGGAGACGGAGTACTACAACTTCGAGGCCCTTAACATCCCCGCCGACCATCCCGCCCGCGACACGCAGGACACCTTCTGGCTCACCAACGGCTGGCTGCTCCGCACGCACACCAGCCCCTGCCAGGTCCGCGCCATGGAGCGCTTCGGCCCGCCGCTCCGCGTCATCGCCCCCGGACGCTGCTTCCGCTATGAAGCCATCGACGCCTCGCATGAGAACACGTTTTTCCAGGTTGAGGGCCTGATGATCGACAAAGGCATCTCCATCGCCCACCTGATCGCATTCATGAAACTGGCCCTCCGTGAAGTGCTACAGGGCGACGTGACGATTCGCCTCCGCCCCGGTTTCTTCCCCTTCGTCGAGCCCGGCTTCGAGTTGGACATCCAATGCGCGATCTGCGACGGTCGCGGCTGCCCGACCTGCAAGCGCAGCGGTTGGGTGGAGATCATGCCCTGCGGCATGGTCCACCCCAACGTCCTCCGCCATGGCAAAATCGACCCGCACGAATACACCGGCTTCGCATTTGGCCTTGGCCTGACGCGGCTGGCGATGATGAAATACGGCGTGAGCGATATCCGCGTGCTGAACAGCGGGGATTTGCGAGGGATTGTGAATCCGGCGCGGCTGAGCGGGGCTCTCATTACTACGGACTGACACAATCTAATTGTCATTATGCTCATCTCCCTTAACTGGCTCAAAGACTTCGTAAACCTCCCGAAAGGGACCGATCCGCGCGAACTCGCCCTGCTTTTTACCACCACGACCGCCGAGGTCGATGGCGTCGAAGAGCACAAGGCCAACTTTAGCGGTCTCATCGCCGGGCGGATCGAGGCGCTCGACCGCGCCGCCGCCGAGGGCAATCTCCGAAAAGTCACCATCGCCGCAGGGAAGACCTTCCAATCCCTGACGACCGCCCCGAATCTCTCGGTCGGCGATCTCGTCGTCTTCGCGCCTCCCGGCTCCAATGTCGGTGGTCACAAAATCGGCACGACCGACAGCAGTGGCCGGCCCGCCGAAGGCATGATCGTCGCGTGGGGTTCGCTCGGGTTCACGGATATCGGGGCCAATGCGATCTTTCTGCCGCCGGGCACGGAGACGGGCAGTCCAATCGCTCCCGCTACTTTTAGTGACTGGGTTATCGAAATCGACAACAAGTCCATCACCCATCGTCCAGACTGTTGGGGTCATTATGGCATCGCCCGCGAAATCGCCGCGATGCTCGACGTGCCGCTCAGAGCTTACGATGTGACTGACCTCAAACAATTGACGAGTGATAAGCTGCCGGCGATCCCCATTGAGATCGACGACCCTAAGAGCTGCCCGCGATACACGGCCTTGCTCATAAAGGGCCTCCGTTCACAGCCCGCGCCGCTTTGGTTGCAGGTTCGCCTGGCGATGTGCGGCCAGCGACCGATCGACTTGCTGGTCGATCTGACCAACTACATCATGCTCGAACTCGGCCAGCCGATGCACGCCTTCGACGCGGCGAAGCTCACGAATATCCAGGTCGCGACCGCCGAAAGCCGGGAGAAGTTCACCACCCTCGACGGCGTCGCGCGGACGATGCCGCCCGGCACGCTGATGATCCAATGCGATCGCAAGAGCGTCGCCATCGCCGGCATCATGGGCGGCGCAGCGACGGAAGTCAGCGCCGGAACCGATACCGTCCTGCTTGAATCGGCCAACTTCGACGCCGCCACGATCCGCCGCGCTGCGACCTCGATGGGCCATCGCACCGAGGCCAGCGCCCGGTTCGAGAAATCGCTCGACCCGGCGAACACCATCCTCGGCATCGCCCGTTTTCACAATCTCGCCAAGGCCGAGTTGCCCGATCTTGCCATTGCCAGCACGCTCTCCGACTGTTACCCCGCTCCGAAGAAGCCGCAACCGATCATGGTCGATTGCGACTTCGCTTCGCGTTTCATCGGCAAGCCCGTCTCGCCCGAGGAAATCACGCGGATTCTGACCAAGTTGGAGTTCACGTGCAGCCGAAGCGGCACGAAGTTGTCTGTTACGCCGCCGACCTATCGTTCGACCAAGGATATCGAGATCGAGGCCGATGTGATTGAAGAGGTCGCCCGTTTCATCGGCTACAACAACATCGAGCCGACGTTGCCCAGCATCGCCTCGCGATTTTTCGAACCCTCCGCCGATCTGGCGATCGAGTCGCGGACGCTGGATTACCTGTGCCTCGGCGGTGATTTCATCGAAGTCCACGATTACATCTGGTACGACGACGACTGGCTGAAGACGATCGGTTATGAGCCGGGCGAGTGCATCACGCTCAAAAACCCCGCCGCCGACAATTGTTCGCGTCTCCGGAAGAGCCTTATGCCGGGCCTCCTCGCCATCGCCGAGCGCAACCGCCATCATTTCCCCCGATTTCAACTTGCTGAAGTCGGCAGTGCCTTCGCGATCGGCGTCAAAGACATCGAAAAATCGCAGCACCGCAGCCTCGGGTTGCTTGTCGCGCAATCGGGCGCCAAGGCCGAGCAGGAAGTCTGGAACCGCCTGCGTACCGCCATCGATGGCTGGGCCTCTCAAGTATTGGAGCGCGGTATCGAATGCACCGAAGCCATCTCCGCACTCCCCTGGGAAGACGCCGACCGCACTGCGGAAGTTGCTATCGCGGGCCGCGCCTTCGGCCGTATGACGCTGCTTCCGCTCCCCTGCAAACTGAAAATCGATGAACGCCTCCGGTCATGGTCGATCGCCCTGGCCGAATTGAACCTGACGGTCGCCGCCACACTCATGGGACGTCACGCAAAACTGCCCCCACTTCCGATACACCCGCAGGTCGAGCTCGATTTCAGCATCCTCGTGGATACCGAGAGCCGCTACCGCAAATTGGCCGACCAGGTCGCGGCCTTCAAACATCCCTTGCTCGCCCGACTCGAATACATCGGCGCCTACGAAGGCGGCTCCATCCCCGCCGGCAAGCGCAGCCTCACCCTCCGCGGCCGCATCGGCCACGACGACCGCACCCTCTCCGAACCGGAGATTCGCGAGTTTCAGGACGCCTTCCGCAGGTTTCTCACTTCCTGCGGCTTCGAACTCCGATGATAATCCGGTCATGAGCCCTCGGTTTCGGGTTGCCATCCTGGCCCTCGGTCTCCTCACCGTCGCCCATTCCGGACCGGCCCGCGCCGAGGATCCCCTCCGCGTCCGCGGCGTCATCGACGCCGATCAATCCTGGGCCGGCCACGTCCTGATCACCGGAGAGACGATGATCGACGGCGCGACGGTCAGCGTTGCCGCGGGTACCACCATCGAATTCGCCGTCGCTGAGACCGACATCTACCCGACGCTCACCGTGGGTTCGCCCGTACACAGAGGCGGCCGGCTCGAACTCCTCGCCACCTCGAGCCAGCCCATCACCATCCGCACCCGCACCGGAACGAACGCCGGTCGGATCATCGTGTACCTGCGGGGCCGGCGTCCCCCGACATCAGCGCCCACGCTATCAGGGGAATCACCGGCGCCATTAGCCGACGTCCAATCGTGGCGTTTCATTCGGTTCGAAGACCTCGGCTTCACAACGTCCGCCCCCGCGATGATGGGCCAGGTCTCCCGCCTGGAACCGGCCGTCTTGTTCCACATCCTGGAGCCGGAGACCTCGTTAACGATCACGGAATGCACTTTTGATAAGTCATCCAGCCTCACGATCGAGGCCCGGGCCGTCGCCACGATTGCCATCAGGACCAACCATTTCACTTCGCCCAAAGGCCGCACGGCAATTGACATGGCCGCCGACCCCGAATCTCGCCGTTCCGACGCCCTGCGCATCACTGAAAACCGCGCAGCCGCGGCCATTCGGCTCCGCGCCGGCCCCGCGCTCATCGACGGCAACATCCTGATCGGGCCCGACGCATGCATCGTCGCCGATGATTCGCCGGCGCAGGATGTCCGGATTACCGGTAACTATGTCCACAACACCACCAAACAGGATGACGGTCACTACTGCCTCAACTGCGAGAATCCTGACGCCGCCATCGAAAGCAACATCTTGCGCGGCGGTACCGCCTGCGTTGTCTCCGGGTCGCGCCGTTTCAAGGGGAACATCCTGATCGCTGAGCCTGAATTGGCCAGCCCCGCGGTGCGCCGCGCCCAAACTCATCAACTCGTCGCCGCCCTGCCCGCCGGGGCACTCTTTGAACGAAATCTCCTCATCGGCCCGGCTTATTCGATGGTCGTCCCCCAGGCCCTGACCTCCAAAAAAGGCTACGCGCCGACCGACCCCACGCTCATCCGCAACAACACGTTCGACGGTCTGATGGGCGCGAACCGGGCGATACACATCAACCCCGCCGGACTTCCGCCGATCACCCTGCGAATCGAGAACAGTGTCTTTCTCCGTATAAGTAAATTGGTCTATGACGAATCCCGCAAAGGACCATCGCTCGCCTATGCGGACTACAACGCCGCCGCCCCGACGCCGCGCCGCGCCTTCGACCAGGTCTCGGTCGCCAACTTCAAGGAAGGCCAGGACGGCTGGGCTGCGCACGACCTCCGTCGCGACCAAATCACTGACCTGCGACTCAGCGCGCTCCCGGACCGCATCCCCGACTACGACGCTGATATGCAATCCGGCAAGCTCACTATCGCAGCACTTCGCGAAAAGCTCTTCGACGCCTACCGGCCGCTGCCGGACAGCCCCCTGGTCGGCGCGGGCCGAACAGATTCCGGCGCGGGTGCGCCTCACGCGCTCACCATCGGCTGCTGCGAACCCTCAAAGCGTTAAGCCGTTAGGCCGCGTCCACCATCTCGCCCGTCGGTTCGTTCATGCAGTTGAGAAACTCGCCCCGCTCCACAAAGCCTTTCACGATCCGCACGGTCTCTTCGGCCACGGCAGTCTGGGCCTGCTCCGTCGACGCCCCGATGTGGTGCGTGCCGTACACGCGGCGGACATCCAGAATCGGGTCCTTGAATTCCCGGTCATCCGCCGATGGTTCAATCTCGTACACATCCAGCGCCGCCCCGGCGATCCGCCCTTCGTTGATCGCCACGCCGAG
Organism: Phycisphaerae bacterium; assembly: GCA_035275405.1. Taxonomy (NCBI): domain Bacteria; kingdom Pseudomonadati; phylum Planctomycetota; class Phycisphaerae; species Phycisphaerae bacterium. Next base: position 554,151 of record DATEMU010000012.1, on the reverse strand, counting down.
GGCCTGCTCATCCACCACGCCACCCCGGCTGCAATTGATGATGAACGCCGACGGCTTCATCCGCGCCAACGTCTCTTCGTTGACGACATGCGTCGTCTCCTCGCCCCCCGGCACATGCAGCGTGAGGAAATCAGACTCGGCAAACAGCTCGTTCATGCTGACGCGAAAAACGCCCAGCTCGTCCTCGGCCTCTGGTCGCGCAATCACGTCCGCATACAGGACGCGCATGTCGAACGCCTTCGCCCGCTTTGCCACTTCATAACCGATTCGCCCCAGTCCCAGGATTCCCAGCGTCCGTCCCTTGAGGCCCCGGGCCTTGCTGTATTCTTTCTTATTCCACACGCGATGGCGCAGATCATCCGTTTCATCCACGATCCGACGGTCCAGCGCGATCATCATCCCGATCGTGAGTTCCGCCACGGCGGTCGAGTTCATCCCCGGACAGTTGCACACGCGTATCCCCCGCTTCGTCGCGCTGCCCACGTCGATCGTGTCCGTCCCCGCCCCGGCGCGAACGATCAGCTTCAAACCCTGCGAGGCCTCGATCGTTTCGCGCGGCACTTTCGTAGATCGCACCACCAACGCCTCGAAGCCCTCCTGGCAAAGCGCCGTGGCCAAAGCCGGGCCGGTCGTGCCAGGACGATAGACGACCTCGTAACCAAGCATCTTGAGTTGTTCGATTCCGCTAAGTTCAAACTTGTCCGCTACGAGAATCTTCATGGTGCACCTCTCTGAAAAAGACCAGATTTCCGTTATTGTGGGATGCAAAAAGCGTGCCGAAGCCCGAGCGGGGCCGCTGGATTTTACCTGGTTTCTAACTTAACTCTTTTAATAACAGTTAGTTATGTGTTTTTCGTCTGTCAGCAGCCCTTGGAGAGGGCCCAACCAAGGATTAACATAAGCAAGGCCCAAAAAGGTTGATTTTCGACCCCCATTTCTGATAGGATGAAGCCGGTAGAGGGAATCTGGGAAGAAGTTTCCCACGTTCGAACAATCGTTGGCCCTTGTGCGGTGCGGCCAGTCTCGCACCGTCATTGAGGCGTGAAGAGGAAAGAGCCAGGAGGTCACAGGATGATTCGCAAGAGTATTATTGTTGTCGCCGTCGCAGCCTTGTTTTGCATCGCGTCGTCCGCACGTGCGACCCTGCTCGCTGAGTGGACGTTTGAAACCAGCATCCCCACGACGGCCGGCCCCCACGCCGCTGAAGGCGGGTTAAATGCGGGCGGTGGTTCGCCGGCAAGCGGCTTGCACGCGTCGGGAGCAACGGCGTACAGCAATCCGGTCGGCAATGCCACAGTCGAGTCATTCAGCTCAACAAACTGGGCGGTGGGCGACTATTGGCAGTTCTGCACCGCCACGAACACGGGGCTGGGCTATGAAGACATCATTTTTTCCTGGGACCAGGTCAGCAGCAACACGGGTCCCAGAGATTTTGAATTGCAATACAACGTCAATGGCGGAGGTTATACCACATTCGGCAGCACGTACGTCGTGCTTGCGAATGCGGCTCCGAATAACTGGGCCAGCGGCGGCCCCTACGTTGCAGCCACCCACTACTCGGTCGACTTGAGCAGTGTAGCAGCGCTGAACAACGCGGCGTCAATCTGCATCCGGCTCGTGAATAACTCAACCGTCAGCGCCAATGGCAGCACGGTCGCTGGCACCGGCACCGATCGCGTGGACACCGTCCAGGTTAACGCGACCGAGGTTCCCGAGCCTACCACGCTCGCCCTTTTGGGTTTGGGCGCCTTGGGCATGATTCGCCGCCGACGCTAAACTGACCTTTGGCACTTTGTGAATCTCAAGGGCCGCGAGCGACACCGCCCGCGGCCCTTTGCTTGCGCGATCACTAGACCGTTCCTTCCGCGCCGATTCGAGATCTAAAGACCGGGGACCATCCCCGCTGCGCGGGCTCGGCAGATTTCAATCCACGCCGCGATTTTAGTGGCCCGCCCGACCTGCCCTGAGGATGATGCCAGCTCTTGGGCACGTCCTGCCGAGTCGACCGCCTCAGCCACAAGACCCACCGCCTCATAGCCGACCGCCAGGTTCCAATGCGTTTCCAGCAGGTCCGGCCGCAACCCGACCGCCGTCGTGAACTGTTCGATGGCATCCCACGGCCGCTTCGCCTTCAACAGGGCGATGCCGTAATTGATGCGAATGCGAACGTCGTCCGGGGCCGCCTGCACGGCCTCTTCCGACCGCGCGAGGGCCTGGTCCAATCGGCCGCCGTCGGTCAGCGGAACGATTAGGTTGCCCAGGGCGTCGGGGTAGTGGGGCCGCAATCGCAGCGCTTCCTCATACGATGCAATCGCCTCGTCATATCTCCCCATTGCGTTGTAAACGACGCCCAGGTTGTTATACGCCTCGGGATATTCGGGGCGCAGTCTCAAGGCCGTTTGGTAATGCGCCATCGCCTCGCGGTATTGGCCCTTATCCTTGAGCACGACGCCCAGGTTATTGTGGGCCATCCAACATTCGGGGTACTTCCGAATCGTCGTCGCGTAAAGCATCTCAATGTCGGAGTACATCCGGCATTGACGAAACGTCAAAACACCGAGGACGGCGGGCAAGACCAGCAGCGCGACCGCGCGAAAACGCGGCCGGGGTGCGCGGAACAAGACCGCCACGGCACACCCACAAGCCAGGGCGATGATGCCCAGGCTCGGTAGATACTGAAAATGGTCGGCGACGAACGTATAGAGATACAAGTACACATTAAAGAAGCCCAGGACCGGGAACAGGGACCCGACGAAGAACAGCGTCGCCGCCAGTGGCGCCCGATTCTTGCGCGAAACGGGAAATAGCACGATAAACAGGACAATCAGCGCCATCGGAAATAACCACTGCCACCAAACGGAGGGATCCACGACCCAGCGCGGATAGACGAAGATCAGCTCCGCCGGCCAAAAAAGCTTGGACAAATAGAACCAGACGACGCGGGCGGGCAGTAGAATCCGCTCCACCGCCAGGAGGTTGGACCCCGCCTCCTTCGCGCCAATAACGTCATGCTCCACCCAGGCCGTGAAAAGCCCGGAAACGAGACTGAGCAGAAACCAGGGCACGAGCGGAAGGACGTCCCCCCTCATCGACAAGCGGCCCCGCTGCCACCAGAAGATCACCAATAGTGCTGCGGGAAGAGTGACCGTGACCGGTTTCGCCAGCAGGCTCAAGACGAAGATCGCGGTGGCCAGGCGATAGGGACGTCGATCGCGCGTTCGGTCGAACCGCAGGTACATCGCCATGGACCCCAGGTAGAGGACCCCCGACAGCGTGTTCTTTTGCTCCGTGATCCAGGCCACCGATTCGACGTGGACCGGATGCAGGGCGAAGACCGCTGCCGTCAGGAACGCGGCTTCGTCAGCCCAGGCAATCCCTTTATCCATGAGCAGCCGCCGCAGAATCCGCATGACCATCACGGCAGCGCAGGCGTGCAGGGCGATATTGACGAGGTGATACCCCATCGGCCAATCGCCCCAGAGCTTGTGTTCAAACCAGAATGCCGAGTGCAGCAGCGGGTAGTATTGCTGCGTCGCACCCACCTCGAACCAGATGCGATACAACCCATGCGCCGAACGCAGCCCCGGTCTCGTCACATGCGCGGCATCATCCCAGATAAACCCTCCCCGCAACGTGGGCAGATAAGCAATCACCGTCGCGGCGATGATCAGACCTGCAGCCGCCTTGAGATACGAATGCGACCACCCCGCGGAGGGCACGAAGGCGAAGTCTTGAACCGGCGAGGTGGGTGATCGGCTGCCCATAGCGTTATATCGGAGGCCGAGTACGGGCGTCTGTGCCGGCGCGGGCGCGGCATGATTCTATCCAGGTATCGATTCTCTGAACTAGATCCATCTGACCGGAGTGGTGGGCCAGTTCACGGGCGCGCTGGGCGGTGGCGAGGGCGTCGGGATACCGGCCCGCCGACGAATACGCAACCGCCAGATTCATGTGCATCTCGACGTGATCGGGCTTGAGCCGAACCGCCTGCTCGAAATGAGGAATCGCTTCCTGGAGCCGTCCCGTGCGGGCGAGCAGGGCGGCGAGATTGTTGTGGGCCTCGATGTGGTCGGGGTTCATCCGTACGACGGCCTGGTAATGCTCAATGGCATCCGGCAGACGCCCGGTTTGCGCCAGAGCGACAGCAAGACTGAAGTGGGCCTGTGCGTTGTTGGGATCGGCGCGGACCAGTTGTTCAATGGTGCGGATGGCGCTCTCCGGCGGTTGCATGGCCGCAAGACCAAGTTCCAGTTGCGCCCGAATGCCCGGCAGATCCGGGGCGAGTTCCAGCGCTCGGCGAAATTCAGCCGCCGCCTCTCCCGGCCGCCCGGCCGCCTGCAGCGTGACGCCCAAATTGCTGTGCAGGCCCGCGTCGTCGGGATCCAATCGCAGCGCTTCTTGAAGACGGCTAATCGCCTCCTGAAAGCGGCCAGCCTTGGTCAACGCAGCGGCGAGATTGCCGAGCGCCTCAGGATTGGCCGGCCGGAGCCGGAGCGCCTCGGCAAAAGCCGCGATCGCCTCGTCATACCGCCCCGTCGCGGTCAACGCCACGCCGAGATTGTTGTGCGCCTGAGAATATTGGGGACGGAGTTCCAAAGTCCGGCGATAGTGTCCGATCGCTTCAGCATATTGCCCCCTGTCCTTGAAGAGGATTCCCAGGTTGTTGTAGGCCATCCAGCAGGCGGGGTTCTTCCGAATCGTCGTTTCATAGAGAGTCTGGACATCGGCGTACATCCGGCATTGTCGAAAGGTGAGAATCCCCAGGACCACCGGCAAAGCCAACATCGGGAGGGCGCGAACGGCCGGACTTCGTATCCGCCACAGCGCGGCGACGATGCTTCCGCAGATCAGGGCGATGACGCTCAGGCTGGGAAGGTATTGAAAGTGATCAGCGACGAAGGAATAGAGAAACGGAAAGACATTGAAGAAGCCCAGCACAGGGAATAACGATCCGACAAAAAGGAGCGTCGCCGCCAGAGGTGCCCGATTGCGCCGCGCGTAAAACAGCAGTACGCCGAGGACGGCGATCAGCCCCAGCGGGAACAACCACTGCCGCCACGCCGCGGGGTCGACATTCCAGCGCGGATAAATAAAGATCAATTCCGCCGGCCAGCACAACTTGTACAGATAGAACGACACCACCCGGCCCGCCAGCAGAAGCCGCTCCACCGCCGCAAATTCGAACGCCGCCCCCTTGGCTCCGATCAGATCATGTTCCACCCACGCCGTGAACAGCCCGCTGACGCCGCCCAGCAGAAGCCACGGCAACAATGGCGCCACCTCCCGCTTCCACGATAACCGGCCCCGCTTCCACCAGAGGATCACCAGCAGCGCCGCCGGCAACGTCGCCGTTACCGTCTTGGTGAGCAGGCCCAGCAAAAACAGCGCCGTGGCCAGCACGTACAAACTACGCAGCCGCGTCTCATCGAACCGCAGATACGCCAGCATCGCCGACAGGTAAAAAACGGCCGACAGCGTGTTCTTCTGTTCCGTGATCCACGCCACTGACTCCACATGCACCGGATGCAGCGCGAACACCGCCGCCGTCAATACTGCGCCCGGATCGGCCCACCCAACGCCTTGGGCCCACAGCAATCGCCGCACGATCACGAGCACCAGTATCGACGCCACCGCGTGCCACGCGAGATTGACGAGGTGGTACCCCATCGGACGGTCGCCCCACAGTTTGTGCTGTATCCAAAACGCGGTGTGCAGCAGCGGGTAATATTGCTGCGTCGCTCCCACCTCGAACCAGATCCGATACAACCCTTGCGCCGAGCGCAGCTCCGGCTTGGTCACATGCGCATCGTCGTCCCACAAGAATCCCCCGCGCATCGCCGGCAGATAGGCCACGACGGTTGCCGCCACGATCAGCCCGGCGGCCCCCGCGAACCACTGCCGTGGCCACGATCCGATCGCCCTGCTGGGCGAACCAGGTGTAAGGTGCAGGCGCGACGACTTCATGGCGATGGCAACCGGGGAGGAGAACCGCCGGCGCGCGCCCGACACGCCGCCAACCAGGCCTGAATCTGTGCGCCGCGAACCTCATCTCCCGTGGATTGTGCGATCGCCAGGGCCCGCTCGCCGGCGGCCAGGGCCTCGCCAAGACGCCCCGCCGATTCATAGCTGGCGGCCAGGTTGGCCTGCGCCTCGAAGAGGTCGGGGCGCAGCCGCGCCGCCTCCTCGAATTCCGACAACGCCATCCGCGGCCGACCCGCCATCGTCAGGGCGATTCCCAGATTGACCCGAAGTGGCGCATTCGCCGGAAAACGCCGCACGGCGTCGCGAGCGCGATCGATGGCGTCCAGCACGAGCTTTGCGTCGATCAGGGCGGCGACGAGGTTTCCGTAGGCCTCGGTGTATTGTGGGCGCAGTTGCAACGCCGATTCGTAAGCGGCGATGGCCTCATCGTGCCGGCCCGTGGCGTTAAGGGTCATGCCCAGTTGGTTGTGCGCCTCCGGGTAATTCGGACGAAGTTGAATCGCCAGTCGATACTGTTCGATGGCCCTCGCCGAATCGCCCAGTCCGGTGTACGCGACCCCCAGGTTGAAACGCGCCTCGGGAAAGCGGGGGCGCAATCGCAGCGCCTCCTGATGCGCGACGGCGGCTTCCCCATGCCGGCCCAGCGTTTCCAGCGCCGCCCCAAGATTGTTGTGCGCGTCGGCGTAATCAGGTCGAAGTTGCAGCGCTCGGCGATAGTGTTCGATCGCTTCATGAAGACGGCCGCGATCGTCAAGGACGGTGCCCAGGTTGTTGTAGGCCATCCAGCAGCCGGGGTTCTTCCGGATCGTCGCTTCATAAAGCGATTGTACATCCGCATACATCCGGCACTGCCGATGCGTGAGCACGCCCAGAACGACTGGCAAAATCGCCAGCCCCAACACTCTCGCCGCCGGCGATGAGAGCTTTGCCACACTCAGCGCCGCCCCGCCGCAGACAAGTGCGATCACGCCGAGACTCGGCAGATACTGAAAATGGTCGGCGACGAACGAAAAAATAAATGGATAGACGTTGAAGAATCCTAGCACGGGAAACAGCGATCCGACAAAGAACAGTAGTGCCGCCAAGGGAGCCCGATTTCGACGGGCATAAAAGACCATCCCGACGAAGACGGACAGCAGCCCCATCGGATACAACCATTGCCACACGGCGCCGGCATCCACGCTCCACCGCGGGTAGATAAAGATCAACTCTCCCGGCCAGAACAGTTTGTACAAATAGAACCACACCACCCGGCCCGCCAGGAGAAAACGCTCCACGAACGATAGCTCGAACGCCGCGCCCTTCGCCCCGATCAGATCGCGTTCCACCCACGCGGTCATCAACCCCCCGAACGCCCCCAGTACAAACCACGGCAGCAGGAGTCCCACGTCCCGCTTCCACGACAGCCGCCCGCGCTGCCACCACAGGATCACTAACATCGCTGCCGGAAGCGTCGCCGTCACCGTCTTGGTCAGGAGTCCCAGCACGAACATCCCGGTCGCCAATCCATACAGGCTGCGCTGCCGCGTCTCGTCGAATCGCAGATACGACAGCATCGCCGCCAGATAAAACACCGCCGATAGCGTATTCTTCTGCTCCGTGATCCACGCCACCGATTCCACCTGGACCGGGTGCAACGCGAAAACCGCTGCCGTGAGAACCGCCCCCGAGTCCGCCCCTGCAACACGTTTCCCACGAAGCAGCCGGCGCACGATCACCAGCACCAGCATCGCCGCGATCGCGTGCCACGTGAGATTCACCAGGTGATACCCCACTGGCCAATCGCCCCAAAGCTTGTGTTGTATCCAAAACGCGGTGTGCAACAGCGGGTAGTATTGCTGGGTCGCCCCTATCTCGAACCAGATGCGATATAACCCTGCCGTCGAACGCAATTCCGGCTTGGTCACGTGCGCGTCGTCATCCCAAATGAAACCCCCGCGAATCGCTGGCGCATACGCCACCAACAGCGCCACAACGACCAGCGCCGCGGCGCCAATTACATGGCGCGAAGACCACATTTTGGGCTCGTCGCTCGCCAAATCTCGATTCGCCATACCGACCAGCATCATACCGGCAGCTCGGGCGACGCTGGCGGCGTGCGGTCTGAAAACAAGCCGACTTCGAGGCCCGCCTGAGTTGTGAATTTGCCCGGTCTTGGGTACGATCTCGCCGCTCGCGGCCCATTCTAGTGCGACCAGCCTTGACCCGCTGGTTTGGCTTCGGGGCCGCCGCATGGAGGGTTGCCCGCGTGTTCATGTCGCTCCGAGTACACCCCGGCCCTGCCCGAACGGGGGTCATGCTGCTCAACTTGTTTGCGCTGACCGCTACGGCCCCGGGGCAGACGACCGCGCCTTCCACCACCCCTTCTTCTCAGCCTACCAGTCGGCCCACCCGCAAATACCTGACGATGAGCCACGATGCCATGCTCCGGGAAGCCGCCGTTCGGCCGCTGATCAAAGTGGAATACAGGACCGCACTCGGAAAGCCCCTCACCGATGCCGAACAAGGCGACGTGAAGAAGGCCGACGACCTGATGGCCGCTGCGGCGGCCTCCCGGCGCAACGCGGATTTCCGGGCCGCCGCTGTCGCCGCCCGCGAAGCGATGGATCTGTACCAGAGAATCTTTGGAGCGGCCAATTTTCTTACAACGACCGCCCTTGTCGAAACCACTGCGATGGAGCAATTCGCCAGCCTCTCTCCCGCCGAACGGCAGGACCTTGCCGAGGCGGACCGCTCGCAGGACGCCGCCGACGCCGCGACCAAAAGCGGCGACTATTTCGCCGCGCGGGCCGCGGCTCGAAAGTCGTTGGAGATCCGCGAACGAATCCTCGGCAAATCCCATGCCTTTGTAGCCGATGCACTCCGGCTTCTGGGCAATTCGCAGATCGAGCTCTTGTCGCTTGAGGAGGCCCAGCAATCCCTTATCCGCGCGTTCGAGATCATCGAAGCGACGTGCGGTAAGAATCACCCAAAGACGGCGCTGATCCTCGATCGCGTCGGGTGGCTACGGATCTATCAGGGAAAACACGAGCCGGCCGCAAATCAACTTCGCCGCGCGGCATGGATCCTGAGAATGACGCTGGGCGAATCCGCCGATACCGCCGAATCTCTCGACAATCTTGGCACCGCCCTGGCCTATCTCGGTGAATTCGATGAGGCCTTGAGCGTCAAGCTTCGATCTCTCGTCATCCGCGAGGCCTTGTTGGGACCGGAGGCCAAAGACACGGGCATTTCGCTCTCCAATCTCGCCTGGCTGTATGCCCGCATCGGAAAGCCCGATGAGGTCATTCCCCTTCGCAAACGCGCGCTGGCCATCTTTCACAAAGCCCTGGGATTGGATCATCACGACTCCATCGTCGAATTGGGCAATCTCGCCCAGGCCTACTTCGCCGCCCAGCGCTATAGCGAAGCCGCGGAACTCTACGAACAACAGATCGCCCGTGACGATCGCAGGACCGGACCGATGGAGCCCGGCGCCGTGAATCGCCTCATGATGCTCGGCTCCGTCTACCTCGCCGCCGGACGACACGCCGACGGCGAGCGGACCCTGAAGCGCGCGCTCGAAAAAGGAATCGCCCTTTACGAAAGCGGCGAGCGTTCGGCCGCGATCACCGAGCTGCTCCGCGTGGCCGTGGCCTACGAGTACCATCGCCGGCTCGAAGATTCGCTGTTGATTCGTGAACAGATTCGCAAATGGGACGAGGCTCAACTCGCCCTCGCGACCGCCGATACCATCCTGCGAAATTCCCAGCTCGCGAACCTCCTGGTCGACCTTGGATGCGCCCGGGAAGCCAGGGAAATCACTGCCAAAGCCGTGGGAGAAGCCAAGCTCCTCTTCGGCGAAGGCGAACCCGAGACCATCGGCCCGATGATTGCGTTGGCCGTGTCGCAGGAAAATCTTGGAGATCTCGACGAGGCGGCCAAGACCTGCGATCAGGTCCTGCGCATCATCGAATCCAGGATGAACCGGGATTCGCCCACCGCCGTTTACCCCAATTACCTGTTAGGTCGAATTCGTCTGCGCCAGGGGAACCGCGACCTCGCCAAGTTTGCCCTGGAGGAAGCCCGCGAAAATTTCGAGCGAACGCCCCGGAAAGACCCCCTCATCGAGATCGACATTCTTTGCGAACTGGCCGCCTGCAACCTCGGGCTGGGAGACAAGGACCAGGCCCTTTCGTTATTCCGCAAAGCCATCCAATTGGCGCGAGAAATGGCCAAGGACGGCAAACCCCACCGCCTTGCCGGCCTGGCCACCGCTCTCCATCAACTCCTCGACCACGCCGCCGACGCCGGCATCGACGCGAAGGAGCGAGGCGACATGACCGCCGAACTTCGCGGCGTCCTTGAAAAGCTCCGCGCCGCCAAGGCCCTCAACGCCGAAGAAAAAAAATGGCTGCAGGACCTACCCTCCTAAGAGTCTTACGAGGGCCCAATTGTCCGCCACTCTGCGTCGCCGCGTTTCTTCCTTCATTATGGGCCTCGTCGTCGCGGGGATGGCCATCGGCCTCTTCCTACCGGCCGCGCGCTTCGGATTCGTCAATTGGGACGACGACGCCTACTTCATCGATAACGACTCCTTTCGCGGGCTCTCGTGGGAGAACATTGCCTGGTGCTTCACGACCACCCACATGGGGCACTATCAGCCGCTCAATTGGTTGAGCTATGCCATCGACTTTGCCGCCTTCGGACTCCGTCCAGGGCGATTCCACCTCTCGCAGGCCATCTTGCACGGTATTGCCGCAGTCCTCTTTTTTGCCCTGTCAAAGCGCCTCTTGGGGATCTCCACAAGTACACGGTCGCGCCGCCATCTAACCTTTTCTGCTGCGGTCGCTGCCTTGCTTTTTGCATTGCACCCGCTCCGCGTCGAGTCCGTCGTTTGGCTCAGCGCCCGCGCGGATATCCTCGCCACCGCGTTCTATTTGGCCGCGTTGCTTTGTTATCTGAAGGCCGCACACGCCTCGCCCACCCGCCCGCTTTCCACGGGTCCCATGATGGCCGTGCTCTTTTTCTTCATCTGCGCGGTATTGTCCAAAGAAATGGCCGTGACGCTCCCGGCTATCCTGGTTTTGCTCGATGTCTATCCGCTCGGACGCCTTCCTGCGAATCCGGCGGGCTGGGGTCTCCCGAACGCGCGGGCAATTCTGCTGGAGAAAGTCCCTTTCTTCGCCATCGCGCTTATCGCCACGATCAATGCGTTCTTCGCCGCGGGAGAGGGGCTCGCCGGCTTCGCCACACATCCATTTGCGCAAAGGCTCGCACAGGCCCCCGTCTCCCTGATGTTCTATCCTTTCAAGACGGTGGCGCCGACGGCCCTCTCCCCGTTCTACGAATATCCGCTTCAGTTTGGATGGAGGCATCCGGCCGTCTGGCTGAGTCTTGCTGCATTGATGATCTCGTCAATCACCTGTTGGCTCCTTCGCAAGAGATTTCCCGCACTGGCCGCGGCGGCCGTCGGTTATGTGATCCTGATCTCTCCCGTCGTCGGACTGACGCAACGTGGGCCCCAGATGACGGCGGACCGTTATTCGTACCTGTCGTGCCTGCCGTGGGCGGTGTTGGCCGCCGGTCTGCTCGCGCTCGGCGGGTCCCGGCAAAAGCGCATGACGGCAATCGCGGCCCTCGCCGTGCTCGCCGCCATGATTTACGGAACCCTGCGCCAGCAACGTTACTGGGCCGATTCCGTAGCACTATGGGAACACGCCTTGCGCCTGGATCCCGCGAACGGTATAGCCTGCGCCAACGTTGGACAGGCCTACGAAAGTCGGGGCCGCCATGAAGAGGCGATCCAGGCCTACAAGAAGGCCCTGAAACTCCGGCCGCACCACCCCAACGTCCAGCGAAACCTCGCCGGCGTCTACAATCGCCTTTATCGAAATGACGAGGCCATCGCCGCTTATCTCGCGGATCTCGCCGACAATCCCGATCGCCTGGAGAGCCACTATTACCTGGCCATCACCTACGAGCGAATCGGCGACGACGAAAAGGCCGTCGTGCACTATCGCGAAGCAGCGCGCATCGATGCCCGCTACGCCGACGCCCACGTCGCATTGGCGAGACTATTCATGAAACATGGATATCTCGCGGAGGCCGAACCCCGCCTCCGCCGCGCCCTCGAACTTGACCCGCACCACCTTGAAGCCCTCGAACGACTGGCCCGCCTGTGCGGACGGACCAGGCGCCCCGACGAAGCCGGGACCCTCTTAAGGAGAGCCGTCGAGGAGGCCGAACACAGGGGCGAGCGCGAATTGACCGATCGGCTGCGAAAGGCCCATCACGAAATCACCGGACTCGCAGCCAGTCGTCGGGCCACGTCGGAATAGACCGCCACATCACCGTCGCCGTAGAGGACGAACAACACCTGTTGGATTTGTTCGTGCAGCGCCAGCAGGCCGGCCGACGTGCGCAACGCGATCTCGGCCGCGGCCTTCATCGGATATCCGTACGCGCCGCAACTGATGGCCGGAAACGCCACCGACCGAAGCCGATATTGAATCGCCAACTGCAATGAGCTTGCGTAACACGAGCGCAGTTTCTCCGGCTCGCCCTGCCGCCCGTCCCGATAGACTGGCCCGACCGTATGAATGATGTGTGTTGCGGGAAGCCGATAGCCCTTCGTAATCCGCGCTTCGCCAGTCGGACAGCCGCCCAACCCCCGGCATTCTGCCAAAAGACTCGGACCCGCCGCCCGGTGAATCGCGCCATCCACGCCCCCGCCGCCCAGGAGGCTCGTATTGGCGGCGTTGACAATGGCGTCGCATTCCACCTTCGTGATGTCGCCCCGGAGGAGATGGATCCGGTTCCATGGCGACGTCCGGGCGACGGGTCCGGTCACAGGAGGTTCCCTTACGGGATCAGGAAGGCGTCGCTTCGCAGCCGAGGCCACTCCTGACCCGTATATTCTTGTATTCCGATCAATCGGTAAATATCGTCGTTATCCACTCCCACGCGCGGCGTCCGGGCCCATCGAACGGAGAGTTCGCCGCGCAGTACATTTTGACCCCGGCCCCCATGGCTTCGTGAATTCTCTGACGACCGGCCCGCGCCGGTCGACGCCTCCGCGTCATCGATCAGCGGATTCATGTCCGCCGCCACCGGCATCTCCGGATCGAAGTTTCGCAGCGTCCAATTCTCCGTGATCGCCATCGTCGCCATGCTGTTATTTCGGGGATCCGGAAAATCGTTCAGCCCCTCCGGGGGGTCCGTTTCCAGCGGGATATCCTGGGAACGCTCCGGGCAATTAAAAGCCTTGCCTTGCACGAGACGGGTACTTACCAACACCCACGCATTCGGCGAATTCTTGAATCGCGTCGTGCCGTCGCCCGTCGGAAGCCACGTGTCCCCGGAGCGCATGCGCCGAACATAGGGCATTGGATTCCCGTACGTGGCCGCATAGCTCGCATAGCCCTCCCCGATCAGCCGCATGTTGTTGGCGCACATGGCCTGCTGCGCGGATTGGCGCGCCGTTCGATAGCCCGGAACGAGAATGCCCAGGAACAGCGCGATCGCCGCTGCCAGACCTACCAGCTCGCGAAGATTGAACATCGGTCCGCGCCCGCCGGACTCGACCGGGGTGGGCAGGAGGGCGGCGGCACGTTGAGTGAACGGGAGTGTGTTTCGAGATTCTTGAACGCGATCGAGGATCGAGGCAACCAGATCGGCCGGAGGCGCTGGAGATTCATCCCCTTCGAGCGGCGTAAGCAGTCGTTCCACCCTCGCGCAGGCCGACGCCAGCGCGCGGCGATCTCTTAGCGTCGCCTCTACACGGCGTCGGTCGCCCTCGTCGCAAAGCCCGAGCTGATAACCGATCAGCTCGGCGGACAATTCTTGTTTTGAGAGTGGCTCGCTCATCGTTCGTGCATCTTCTTTGCTTCGTGGCCCTCGTGGGCCTGCCGTCGCCGTTCGTCCCGTCGGTACATCTCCGCGAAATACGAAACCGCCGCGTGCAGCCGGCTCTTTACGGTCCCCAGCGGAATCGACAGCATTTCCGCGATTTCCTTGTACGCAAACCGCTGGTAATATCCCAGCACCAGCACCTCCCGCAGATTCTCCGGCATCCGCGTGACGATATCACGCACGCGCTGTCGGCTCTCTTCATCTTCCATCGCCGAGCCGGGCTCGGCCAGATCATCCGCCAGAAAGTCGAGGTAACTCACCTCGCTCTCCTCGCCGCCAGGCGAGGTCGACGTCAGCGGGACCTCCCGCCTCCGAACCCTCGATCGCAGATGGTCCCGCGCTTTGTTCGCAGCGATAGTGAACAGCCAGGGGCGAAACCGCTTGGCGGAATCGAATGAACCCGCCGACTGAAAGACCTGGACAAAGGTCTCCTGCACCACGTCTTCCGCGACGGCTGTGCTCCGCACAAATCGCGCCACGAAGCGGTACAACTCCTCGCTGTGCTTCTCCACCAACCTCCGAAAGGCGACCTCGTCACCGGCGAGAAACTCGGCCAGGAGCCGCTCGTCCGAAGCGCCCCCGGCCTCTTCTTCTGGTCGATTCACCTGTCGCCTACCGTTGTTACGTTGGACGCCCGAGCGTTGTTCACCGGGGACCCACGGCCCCGGAATCTGTATACCGCCTGTACTGGGGAAATTTACCCTTGACATACCCACTCGTCAAAACTATTGTCCTACCAAGGTTTATGAGCACGCCGAGGCGTGCCAATGGGTGATATTGCCCTCGGAAACCTACTTATTCACAATATCGATGCCCGGCCCCGGACGAAGCTTATTCGACTCATAACCAGCTTATCGTGTCAGAGACCCCTACCTATCGTACCCTCACCCCCCGAATGACCTCGGCCCTTGTCGAGGCTTCTTCCGCGATCAATGCCACCCTCCAACTCAGCGACGTGCTCCAAGCCATCGCCCAAAAGGCCGCCGTCGTCCTGCGGTCCGAGGCCTCCAGCGTCCTCATGCTCGATCGGCGGCGTAATCGCCTGGTCTTTATGGCCGCCGTCGGCGATCGCGGACCCGCCCTGATCGGCGAGGAGTTCGACGCCGACCTGGGCATCGCCGGCAAGGTGGCCGCCTCGGCCAAGCCGGTCATCGTGCCCAACGTCCGCGATGACAAGGATTTCTTCCGCGGCATCGATGCCAAGAGCAGCTTTCAGACGCGCGGCTTGATCGCGGCTCCGCTGATCTGGAAAGGCGACGTCATCGGCGTCGTGGAAGTCCTCAACAAGCTGGGCGGAGGGAATTACGACGACGACGATCTGGCGCTTCTGCAGATTTTCGCCAACCTGGCCGCCAGCGGCGCCTACAACGCCGCCCAGCACCAGAGCGTCATCCGGGAAAACCGCGGTCTCCGTGAGACGCTCCGCGTCTCGGTTCCCATTATTGGCAACTCCGTCTCGCTCCGGCAGGTCAACGACATGGTCAACCGCGTCGCCGGCAGCAACGCCACCGTGCTCCTGCTCGGCGAGACGGGTACCGGCAAGGAAGTGACCGCCCGGCAGATCCATAGCGTCAGCCCGCGGAGCGAAAAACCGTTTATCGCCATCAACTGCGCCGCCCTGCCGGAGACGCTCCTGGAAAGCGAACTCTTTGGCCACGAAAAAGGCGCCTTTACCGGGGCCCACGCCGACAAGATGGGCCGCTTCGAGATGGCCGACGGCGGTACGATCTTCCTCGACGAGATCGGCGACATCTCCATGAGTATCCAGGTCAAGCTGCTCCGCGTCCTCCAGGAAAAGGAATTCGTGCGGGTTGGCGGCACCAAGACCATCTCGACCGACGTCCGCATCATCGCCGCGACCAATCGCGACTTGCGCGAGGCGATGGAGAAAGGGGCCTTCCGCGAAGACCTCTATTACCGCCTGAATGTCTTCCCCATCAACCTGCCGCCGCTTCGCCAGCGCCGCGAGGACATACCGCTGCTCGTCGACCACTTCATCAACATCTCCGCCACCGAATTGGGCTGCCAAAAACCCCCCGTGGGGGACGACGCGATGGCCCTCCTCGCGAGTTATCATTGGCCCGGAAACATCCGCGAACTTCAGAACGTCATCGATCGTGCCGTCCTCATGGCCGATGGAATGACGCTCTCGCCCATACATCTGCCGCGCGAAATCGTCGGCGACGAACCGCTCAGCGAATCCGGCGACAAGTCCGAATCGTCGCTCTGGGGCTATGAAAAGGCCCTGATCGTTAAGGCGCTGCGCGAGAACGGCTGGAACCAGTCCAAGGCCGCCCGCGCCCTCGGCATCAGCCGCGACAACCTGCGCTATCGCGTCAAGAAATTCGGCATCGAAAAGCACCAGAAAACATAGAGCCACTGAGGCGCAGAGACGACGATTATCTGAGTGTAAACAGACGAAGTGGTACGAAATCGGAGCACCAGAAAGGACCCTTCAATCCGTTTCTCTGTGCCTCTGTGGTGAGTCCTCTTCTTCTCCACCGGCGGATCCAACCGAATGCCTCTCTTTCGACGCCATCGCCGGCCCCTCGACCCCGACGACACCCGCATGTCCTTCGGCGATCACCTCGAAGAACTTCGCCGCCGCCTGATCTGGGCCCTCTTCGGTCTGGTCATCGCCATCATCATCTGCTTCAACTTCGGCGGCGCCATCATTGAAACGCTTACCGCCCCCTACAGCGTTGCGATGCAAAAACTGGGCAATGACCCCCGTATGGTCCAGCTCAATCCGATCGAATCCTTCATGGAGTATTTCAAGATCTCCATCGAATTCGGCCTCGTCCTTGCCGCCCCCTGGATCATCTATCAAGTCTGGCTCTTCGTCGCCACCGGTCTCTATCCCTCGGAACGAAAGCTGGTCAAATATTTCGCCCCTTCGTCGATCATCCTGTTCATGACCGGGGCCACCTTCATGGTGACGATGGTCCTGTCCGGTTTGATGCTCTTCCTGATCAATATCTCGACGTGGTTCCCGCTTCCGGGGCCGGACAATTTCCTCTATCGCTGGCTCATGCCGGAATCCCCCGCGCTGGTCATCGCGGCGACCCAGCCAACGGTACCCCCGATGAACGTGCCCGTTGTTTCCGAAAATCCAACATCACCTCTGGAGGGCCAGATCTGGATCAATCGGACGGAGCGCCGCATCAACGCCTACTATGATGGCCAGTCCTATTACGCGCCGCTGCAACCCGCCGGCAACCAACAGTTCGTCCAGCCGTTCTTCAGCATCTCGGAGTACTTGCAGTTCGTGGTCAACCTGGCCCTCGCCTTCGGCCTGGGCTTCCAAATCCCCATTCTCGTGATATTTCTCATCACCCTCGGCATCGTCCCTGCCCAATCCATGGCCGGTGCCCGCCGCTACGTCATCATCGCCGTCCTCGTCCTCGCCGCCGTCATCACCCCCACCCCCGACGTCACGACGATGCTGCTTCTCGCCGTCCCCATGCTTCTACTTTTCGAAGCCGGCTTGATCGTCGGCCGCTTCATGGAAAAAAGAAAGGACGCCTCGGAGCTATCCGAGACGTCCCCATAAGCCTTCGCGCTGAAAAGTCGATCTTATTCGCCTCGGCGGCTACAGCCCCTTCGCGCAGGCCAGAATCGCGTCGTAGTTCGGATGATTCGCCACTTCCGGCACGTACTCCACGTACCGCAGCTTGTCGCTCGCATCGACCACGAACACAGCCCGCGATTCAATCCGCAGGTCGGCGATCAGCGTACCGTACTTTTTGCCAAAATCCGTCAGCTTGTGGTCGCTCAGCGTCTTCATTCGCTCCGTGTTGATACCCTCGGACCCACAGAACCGGCCCATGGCCATCGGCAAATCGCAACTGATCGTGAAGAACTGCACGTTCGGCAGGTTCGACACCTCCTTGTTGAACCGCCGAGTCATCTCCGCGCAGACCGGCGTGTCGAGCGACGGCACCACGCTGTAAATCCGCGGCTTGCCCTTCGCCTCGCTCAGCTTGAAATCATCCACCAGCGATTTTTTGAGCGTCGCGTCCGGCGCGGTGTCCCCCACCTTTAATTCCGGTCCTTCAAGGTTGAGCGGGTTACCCTTGAGCGTACAGGTTCTGGCCATTTTTGGTCCTCCGGTCATTCATGGATTGTAACTTGATGCCAACGTCATGCATCTTAAGTGGGGGGCGATGTCAACGTCAATCGGGCATCGCCGCGCCCTGTACCGCCCGCGTTGACTTGCGTCGCCGGCCGTTCTAAAATGCGATTCCGTTGCGATGCGGCAGCGGCCACACGACAAAGGAGTTCTCACCGATGGCAGGCACCGACACCCTCGAATTCACCGACAACAACTTCGAACAGGAGGTCCTGAAGTCCTCCGTCCCCGTCCTTGTCGATTTTTGGGCAGAGTGGTGCATGCCTTGCCGGGCCCTGGGCCCCACCATCGACGAACTCGCCACCGAATACTCCGGCCGCGTTAAGATTGGCAAGCTCAACACAGAAAGCAATCAGGAAACGCCGGTCAAGTACAACGTCCAGGCCATCCCGACAATCCTCCTCTTCAAGGAGGGCCAGGTCGTGCAAAAGTTCGTCGGACTCACCGCAAAAAAGGATTTCCAGGCCGCCCTCACCGGCGCGACGAAATAGGTACTCTTCCCCGCTCCGCCTACGTCCTGACCCGCACCGCTAAATTGACTGCGCAGCATTTTATTTGTTACAATTAGGCCGCCTCGCGCCTCTTAATCTCGTTCGCGCACGTTCGGGTTTTCCACGTAAGAGCTTCCGGTCGCCGACCGGTAAGAGGGCGCGCATGTCTCGACGAGACTCCGCACAAGTCATCATGGATTCCGCCGAGCATCTCGCCAAGTACCGGGGAGCAACCTAATGACAACGATTAATTCCGTGGCGGCTGCGCTGATTGCGAGTGCATTCATTTCGCAGGGTACGGTCAAGCCCGAGCAGGCCATTGCCGTCACGCCGGCTGATGTTCTGATATTCTTCAATACGGCCTGCTCGCGGGAGTCATGTGGCTGAACAGAAGCGAAAGGTGGAGGAAATGTCAAGACGTGGACTCACATTAACAGTGGTGTGTATGCTATTTATGGTTCCGCCGTCGGCGCGGGCGCAGGTTACCGACTTCGAGAACGAATTCAACGACGACGCGGCCGCGGCCAATCTTTTCCGCCAGCAGGACCTGGTCGAGGGCGAGATCGACCCGGACGGCGACATCGACTTCTGGCGAGCCCCCAATGTGGCGGTGAACGATTTGATCTTTGTACTTGTGGACATGGAGCCCGCGGGCCCGGCGGAGGATTCGATTCTCCAGGTCCTGGCCAACAACCCGGCGACACTGATCGAGACGGACGACCAGGATGGACCGGCTTTGGCCCCGGTGGTAGCCGGGGCCATTGTGCCGCAGAGCGGGAACGTGTTCTATCGCGTCAATGAATCGGGGGACGATGCCTCATTCAGCTTCTACCAGATTCACCATGCGATCGTGAAGCCGGCCGACAGCGTGGCGGAATCGGAAAGCAACAACACGGCGGTGATCGCCAACCGCATTACGGCCCGGATGATCACCGGCAGCGTGGACGGGGCGGACGAAGACTTCTTCAAGTTCCGTGCCGACAACGGTGATCGAATCGTCGTCATCGTCGACGACGACCCTGACGATGCGGGACCGCTCACCGACACGGATTTAGAGATCCTCAGTATCGACGGCGTTACCGTCCTGGCCACTGGGGACAACGGGGTCGCCGGCAACGGCAACGCCGCCGCTGGAACCGCGACCCAGACCGGCATCCACTTCGTCTCCATCGCCGATGGCGGAGCGGCGGCAGGTACCGATTATCGCTTCGTCGTGCTGGTGAATGGCGTGGCTTACGTCGATGCCGACGATGACGACATCGCGGACAATCTGGACAACTGCCCCACCGTGGCCAACGCCGCTCAAACCGACTCGGACGACGACGGCTTTGGCGACGCCTGCGACAGCTGCCCGGCGGACGTCATCAAGCAGGCCCCCGGCGTCTGCGGTTGCAGTCAGCCAGACGTGGACTTCGACGGCGACGGCGTCATCGACTGCGATCTGGCGGATCCATTCCGATCCATGCTCTCAGGAGTGGGCGTGTTGCTCATTCCCGACGACTCGAATGATCGCGTCATGGCCTTCGACCCCGCGGACGGCGACCTGGTCGATCCGGCGGTGATCGACGATCAGACAAACCTTTTTAGTCCCATCGATGCGATCCTCCATCCCGACGGCAGTCGATTTCTCGTCTCCACCCAGTTCGACAATCTCGTTCAATCCTACGACTTGGATGGAAACTTCCTCGGCGCGTTCGCTCCGGCCGGTGGAGTGAACACTGCGATCCTGGATGACCCCCTGGGCATTGCCTTACATCCCGACGGGTCGATTCTGGTGTGCAGCATTCTCGGCGTTAACGGCGACTCGGTGGCCCGCTTTGACACGGCCGGTAACTTCGTCGGCAATCTGGTCGCGCCGGGGGCCGGGGGTCTCAGCAATCCCCGCGCAGCGCTCGTAAGGGGAACAGAGCTACTGGTCAGTGGATTCGGCAGCGACGCCATCCATCGATACGATCTCGCCACCGGGGCCTACATCGCCGACTTCGCAACGGTGACCGACTTGGCTTCGCAAATGCACACTGCTGCCAACGGCAACCTGCTGGTGGCCAATGGCAGCGGCGACCAGCGCGGCGTGGTGGAATTCGACGCTGCCGGCAGCCTGGTAGGACACCATTCACCCGTGGGCATCAATGCGGTGGACGGCGTCTTTGAGCTGCCCAACGACAACCTGCTGATCTCGTCAGTGAGCTTCAGCCGTGGCGGAGTGTTTGAGATCAACCGTTCCGGCAGCCTTGTAGACACGAAGGTTTCCGGCAGGCGCACCCGCTTCATTGAATTCGTCAGGCAGGACGCCGACGCCGATGGTCTCGGCGACGGTATCGACAACTGCCCCACGGTAGTCAATGCCGACCAAGCCAATACCGACGGCGACAACCTGGGCGATGCCTGTGACACGTGCCCCAACGACCCCGCCAACGACGCCGACGGCGACGGCAAATGCGGCGACGTGGATAACTGCTCGACCGTCTTCAACGCTGACCAGACTGATTCCGATGGAGACGGCCAGGGCGACGCCTGCGACAACTGCCCTGATGTGTTCAACCCGGATCAGGCGGATTCGGACGCCGACGGCGTTGGCGACGCCTGTCCGACGCCCCCACCGCCGGACGCGGCCTGTGGCACCTGCGCGCCCGGCGTGATCCCCGCGACGATGTTCACATTGCCGCTTATTTATGGGAGTCGCCGGCGGATTTGGCCTCGCCGCTCTTAATTGAACGATGTTCGTCGGCGGGTGATCCAGGTAGCCATTGGCCAATTTATTTTGGTGTCCGGGCCTCCTTGCTCGCGCATGACCTCTAGGAGGACCGCAATCGAGGAAAAACGGAGCCTATCCGCCATGTGCATTGACACACTTATCCCCGTTCTGAGCCGCCATCGTGGGCGCGTCGCGCTGGTGGCCGCGCTCGCTCTCTATTACGGACTGACCGATCCGGCCCACGCGTCCGCGCCGCCGATCCCCGGATGCCCGATTCCGCAGAAAATTTTCACGAACAACACTGCGACGCCGATTCCCAACAACGCCACCGTGACGTCTGCGATCAACGTGAGCGGGGTCGATCCTCTTTGGGATGTGGACGTCCAGACATTCGTTACGCACACTTGGCCCGCCGCCCTCCATATCACACTCACTTCGCCGTCCGGAAAGACGGTCACCCTATCGACCAACAATGGCGGAGTGAACGACAACGCGTTTAACGGAACGCTCTGGGACGACGACGCCGACCCGGGCGGTCAGGTTCCTTACACCAACAATCAGTTATTGGCGACAGATCGTTTGGAGGGCGACGAAGTAGTCGCCACGCCGTTGGTGCCGGAGGAAGCCCTGGGGGCCTTCATCGGCGAGAACCCCAATGGAACATGGACTCTTACAATCTCTGAAGTCCTCCCCGCCGATGTAACAGGTAACCTGGGGGGCTGGTCGCTTCGCCTATCAGGGTTCCCCTTTGCGGCCGCGACGGTCTCGGAAAATTATTTCAGCTCGGACGTCCCTCATAGCATTTCCCAAACCGGGACGCCGGTAGTGTCCTCAACCAATATGGTGAGCGGCACCGGCTCCTATTTGTGCGGATTGAATCTCACCACGGACATTACTCATACGTGTCCCGGAGACCTGGACATCACGCTTTCTTCCCCGTCGGGGACCATCGTGACTCTTACGACCGACAATGGTCTCAGCGCCGACAATGTCTTCAACGGCACCGTGTGGAGTGACGGCGCGGGCGATGTCAATCCGCCCGGCCCCGTATCGG
This sequence comes from Phycisphaerae bacterium, assembly GCA_035275405.1. Lineage (NCBI taxonomy): Bacteria > Pseudomonadati > Planctomycetota > Phycisphaerae > Phycisphaerae bacterium. Next base: position 531,904 of record DATEMU010000012.1, on the reverse strand, counting down.
ATGCCGACTTTGTCATCGACGTTACGGAAACGCCCTTGGTCCCGGAGGAAGCGATGGCGGCCTTCATAGGTGAAGACCCGAATGGCACGTGGGTGCTGACGATCTCCGATGATATGAATGGATGCGGGGGCAACCTGGCAAACTGGACATTGCACATCACGACATGCACTTTTGCCGCCCCCGATGACGACGCCGACGGCGTGCTCAATCCATGTGACAACTGCCCTGCCGCTTCAAACGCCGGTCAAGAAGACCCTGACGTCGACGGAGTGGGCGACATCTGCGACAACTGCCCGACGGTCGCGGACCCCACCCAAAACAACATCGACGGCGACGCGCTCGGTGATGCCTGCGACAATTGTCCGTCGTTTGCCAACAACGACCAGGCGGACTTCGATGGCGATGGCCGGGGAGACGTCTGCGACAACTGCCCAACGCTTGCAAACGCCGACCAAGCGGATGCCGACGGGGACGGCAAGGGCGACGCCTGCGAAAACTGCCCGAGTATTTTCAATGCCGACCAGACCGATACGGATGACAACGGCATCGGCGATGCCTGCGAGCCGCCGGCGGCGCCACCGCCCCCACCGCACTCCGACTCCGCCTGTGGAACGTGCGCCCAAGGCGTCCTGCCGGGCATGGCGGCCAGCCTGTTGTTGGTGACGTTGGGGCGACGTGGCCACTGTCGCGGACTAGCCCAGAACCGGCCCGTCTCCCAAGGGCTAAAGCGTTTTCCTTGAAGCAGCGCGATGATTCGTTGTTACTTCGGTAACATCCGGGAAAACTATTGCAATTCGCCACTCGATGACGTTAAGATAGGCTTGCGAGTGTATCCGCGGAGTTCTCCGCGGGTCGGCGAGCCGGTCTATGCAGTTACACCTTGCCGCGATCAACCCCATGACATGTCCTCGCGCGCGGCCCCAACGCACCCATGGCCTCGAATACTCCGCCTGCCCGACTCGCCCCGTTAGTCCTTTCTTGAATACCCGCCTCGCGAGCGTTTCGCGAGCCGTAGGTCCTCTCATTCTTCATTCCCGCTTTTAAAAGGAGCACACCCCATGTCGAACCTGTTGTCCTCCAACCGCGTCGCGACGGCTGTCGCCTCGCTTCTCCTTGTCGCAACGACCGCCTTCGCCAAGGACCCGCCCGCTGCCGCGACGGCGCAGCCGCTCGCCGAGATGCAGATGCAAATCTCTACGGAGGGCATGACCCACGGCGAATACCTCGCCCGCCAGGAGCAGCTCAACGCGGCCTTGACGGCCGAGATGCCCATTGCCGCCTTCGCGGCGCCCCTTCGCGTCAGCCTGACCCAGGAGCAATTGGACGCTATTGCTCAGGCCCCGCCGACGCCCCTCCGAATCGGAGCGGTCACGGAACTCGAACCCCGCGTGGACATCGTTGGTTTGTCCTCCTCAAAAGTGCAGAACGCCGCCACCCAGGGCGTGCTCTCCCCGGCGGCCGACGGCGGCTACGTCTGGGCCCTGGCCATCAACTCCGCCGACGCGGGCTCTATCCGAGTCCACATTGAGAACCTCGACCTGCCCGCCGGAGTGTCCCTGTATTTCTACAGCCTCGAAGGCGAGGCCTTCGGCCCCTGGACCGGCAAAGGTCCCGACGGTACCGGCGACATTTGGACCGAGTCCGTTTTCGGCCAGGAGGGCGTCTTGCAGCTCCGCATCTCCGGCCCTGCCAATGAGGCCCTGCTCAAGCAAATCAGCTTCAGCGTCACGGAAGTCGGAAACGTCCTCCCGGAATTCGCGGGAGGCATGATGCTGGACGGCGCGCCGCGCGGCGGTTTCTGCGGAAATGTTCCCTGCATCGTGGACGTCTCCTGTAGCTCCGGCGGCAACAGCATCCGGGACGCCTACGCGAAAATGGAGTGGATCGCCGGAGCCTTCATTTACACGTGTACGGGCGGTCTCCTCAACGACAACAACCCGTCGCAAAACAACTTCTTCCTGACCGCCAACCACTGCCTCAGCAAGAACAATATCGCCAGGAACGTGCAGTTCTATTGGCGTTTCCGCACCTCATCTTGCAACGGTAGCTGCCCGAGCAACTCCGGCTGGCCGTACAAGACCACTGGCTCCACGCTAAAGACCACCGGGAAGACTGCGGACTTTACGTTGTTGCAACTCAATTCCAACCCCCCTTCGGGCTCGGTGTTCCTGGGCTGGACAACGACCGCAGTGGCGAATTCGAACGGCGTGGCCCTGCACCGTGTCAGCAATCCCAACTTTGGTCCGCAGGTCTATTCCACGCACACGGTGGATACGAGCGCCCCGACCTGCCAGGGCTGGGCGCGCGGCCCGCGCATCTATAGCCGCGATACTTTTGGCGCGACCGACGGCGGAAGCAGCGGCAGCCCCGTGGTGAACAGCGCGGATCAAGTCGTCGGCCAGTTGAGCGGCGCTTGCGGCTTCAATCCCGGTGATCCGTGCGATAGCAGCTCCAACGCCACGGTGGACGGCGCGTTCGCGTCCTACTATTCGTCTGTGCAACCCCACCTCAACCCCTAGGGAGGGCGAGGCTCTCACCGAGCCTCCAATACGGACGACCTCAATCCGCGGCCCGTCGATCCACGCGATCGACGGGCCGTTCTTTTTGGCCCTCAACCCGTCACGCAAACATCTCGCGAATCTTCCCGGGAATATCCTGCTCTCGCAGCAAAGCTTCCCCCACGAGTACCGCCGAAGCCCCCGCCTCGCGCATGGCCTCCACATCGGCCCGCCGCGCTATCCCGCTCTCCGCGACAAATGGAGTTCCGCGCGGAAGCAATCCGGCTAGGCGCCTCGTGGTCTCCAGATCGACGCGCTGCAACTTCAAGTCCCGGTTGTTGATGCCGAGGATCATGCGGCGGCTACTCGCGAGCACTCCACGAACCGCCGCAAGCTGTTTCGCGTCATGCACTTCTACCAATGCCGACATGCCCATGCGCTCCGCCAACGTCCCGAAGACGCCAATCTGCTCCGCCGTGAGAATCTCGGCGATCAATAGAACAGCATCCGCCCCCGCCGCCCGGCTTTCATAGACCTGATACTCATCAATAATAAAGTCCTTGCGCAGCACCGGCAGCCCAACGGCCCGCTTGATTTGCGCGATGAACGCCAACTCCCCCGAAAAATACTCCGCATCCGTCAGCACCGAGAGCGCCGCCGCTCCCGCGCCCTCATAAAGGCGAGCCAACGCGACCGGATCAAAGTCCGCCCGAATTAATCCTGCCGAAGGCGATCGCTTCTTGATCTCCGCGATCAAACAGACCCGATCGCCGCCACCCGTCACCGCTCTTAAGAGGTCCCGCGCCGGTTGTGCGGACTCAATGGCCGCCTGTATCGCCGCCAACGGCCGCGCTCGCTTCGCTTCGGCGACTTCGCCGCGTTTGGTCTCCACGATCTTTTCCAATATAGTCCCGCTCATCGTTCGACCATCCCGATTGTCACGCGAGTCCCCGGATGCCGACCCCGCTCACACGCCTGGACATCGCCGAACTCGCCGTCGTCGCCGCCGGGCTCATCATCATCCTCGCCGGCGCGATAATCGTCTCGCGCCGCCGCGCCTGGCGCGAACTCATCAACATTCCGCCTCCGTCGTCTAATGTCCTCGAACCCGCCGACCTCTTGATCGGACTCGCGGCTATTCTGATGCTGTCCTCCGTGATCTTCAAATTATTGTCCATCGGCGCCGCGCCCGTCGCCGACGAGCCGGTTACGAGCCAGCCGGATGCCGCCGATCCGCGAGAGGTCCTCGCCCTGGCCCTGGGCCAAACGCTCGCCGCCGCGCTCATTGCTCTCATCGCCCGCCAACGCTTCCACGGCGGACTCTCCGGCTGGGGCCTGACCACGACGCATTTCGGCCAGCGCGTCGGGCAAGCCATCATCGGCTACCTCGCCGCATGGTCGATCTGCCTGGCGCTCCTCCACCTGACCGTCCTTATTCTCCAATGGACCGTCCCCGATTTCGCTCCCCCGGAACACTCGGCGATCCTCACCCTTCTCTCCGCCGCATCCCCCCCTTGGGTCATCATCGTCACCATCATCAGCACTTCCGTCCTCGCGCCGACCCTTGAGGAATTCTTCTTCCGCGGCCTTTTGCAACCCGCGCTGATCCGCTGGACGAACCGGCCCTGGGCCGCCATCCTGATCGCCGGGACCGCGTTCGGCTTGTTTCATTATCCCTTGATCCACACAATCCCGGCGTTGGCCGTCTTTGGGGTGTTTCTCGGCTATCTCTACGCCAAGACGCGCAGCCTGACGCTGGTGATCCTCTTGCACGCCGTGTTCAATGCGAAGACGCTGTTGTGGCTGGCGATCGGCGCCGATGGCCAGGAGCCTCAATAGAAAATCGTGACGATCAGGTGTTGCTCGACATGCTTGGCTTCGAACGGGCCGACGGTTGTGTTGACGTGCTTGATGAAGATGCCGGGGTTGGAGTCGATCCATTCATTGATCAAGTCATCCATGTGCGCGAGGGCCCCGGGCGTCAATTTGCTGTGAAACGTCCGAACGCGCGTCGGGGGATCCGACGCCGCGGTGATCGGCCGATGGAGGGTCGTGTCGTGGTGCGCGCCGCCGAGGGTGCTTCCGGCTGCAAAGCTGCGAATCTTGGACGGGCCTGTTGGCGCCGCTTCGAAATCGGCGTCAAGCGAGATCTTTTCTTCCGTGATGTCCTTGGGCGGCGCCGTTGGCGCGGTCGTCGCAGCAGCTGCGGCCGCCGCGGCGGCCCGCTGCTGGGCCTCCATCGCCTCCCGCTTTTTTTGTTCGATGCATTGCGGACAAAGCAACACGCCATGCACCAGGCCCGCTTGGCGCTGCATGATCTGCTCGTTCGTGATCTCCGACTGGCAGCCTTGGCAAACCTTTACCGCGGTATCCGGCATGACGCTGTACTCCCGACTGGGGCCGGCTCCTTCGCACCATCGCCGAGCGAGAACCGCTCTTTCGGAGATAGCCCCCACAGGCCGCCGCGCGACAGTTCGATCAATGACTAGTTTACCGCTAAACACCCCCCACATTCAATCCAACCGCGCGGACATCCTCCGATAATCGAGATCCCCCGGCAGTTAGTTATCCCCATGGCCCGTAAAGAGCCCGATGAACCGCTGGATCGTCGCTCCCAAAAGAACGAGCACTCCTGCCGCGCCAACCGCGACCGAAAACATCGCCAAAAAACCCGTCGGAATGCGCATGACCAGAATCGTCAAACACGCCGCCAGGCACAGCGCCGCGATCGCACTTCCCTGAAACAGAAGGACCATGTCGAGGATCGCCACGACCAAAAGCACGGCCAGCGAGGCATATTTGAATTGGCGATGGGCCAGTGAAACCCGGCTTCCCGACGCCAGCATCGCCCCCGTAATCGCCGCCGCCCCCAGCACCAGTCGCGACCAATGACCCCAGCCCTTCGACCCTGGAAACCACGCCACCGCATGATAGACGCCCATCATCCACGCGCTGGTGAAGATGAACAGGCGGCTGATTTGAAATCGATTGCGGATGACCCAGCGGAACGCCGCCGGCTCCTGTCTCGTGACATCCATCCGCACCGACGGCCCCTCCTCCCGCAAATCGATCGGTGCCGGCGGCGGCCCGCCGGTCGTGTCGATCGGAAGGAGGTCCAATCGAAAACTGAAATTGCCGAGGCGAAAAGGCTGCGACGTAATGAGCTTCCCGCGCGCCACGCGCTTGGGACCCACCCACGTCCCGGTCGCGCTTTTTTGATCTTCAAGAATGAGCCCGCTGTCCGGCAACAGCCGGATCCGGCAGTGCACGTCGGATATGCTCGCATCGTCCAGGACGATCCAGTTCGCCGCCCCGCGACCGATGCTCAAATCGACCCCCACCGGCACGACAAACTGCGTCCCTACCCAGTACGGCCCTTGTACCACCGTTAGCACTGGCCGCTTCGACGTGCCCGTCACGTCATCCAGTTCAAGCGTAAGTTCACGTCGGCAATGGGGGCAACTCAGCGTCACCACCAGGTCCAGGTTCTCGCCCTCCAGGGCGTTCCCGCATGCGCATTGAACCGACAGGCCCATTTGTGATCCCGAGAAGGTCTTCTCGCATATTCTCAGTCAACCCGGTCATTCCGACAAGTGCGGTGAGCATGGGCCTCCAGCCCGTGCGAAGGCTGATTCAGATTCTCCCGGCAGGCGTCAGACGCTCATGCTCCCCGATGGCTCATACGCCGCATTCCGGATTGCCGATGTCTAGGCTGCCGACGCCTGTCCGGCAGACCGCGCAGATTTTGCGCAAGGCCCGTCACATGATCTATGCCGCAGCGTCATTCTGGCTGCTCGTTTTCGTCCTCATGGCGTGGGGCGTGGACCACCTTTGGCGATCCCAGGCCAAACCCAAAACGCTTAACGCGGTTCTCTTCCCGGGTACATTGGTCGCCCAGGTCGGCCGCATCATCGGTCTGCTCATCACCGGCGCGACCGTCGCACCGGGCGCGCCTAAAGGCGAAGACGGCGATCGCCCCGATTGGCAGCCCAAACTGCCGGTCATCGGCCCCGTGCTCGTCGCTCTGATTCCCATGGCCGCCATCAGTTCCATGCTGTATCTCGTGATGGTCTACCTGGGCCCGGCGATCATTTCCCAATTGCCCGCCGATCAGATACCACCGTCCATGCCGCTTTCGCTCACCGCTTTTTGGGAGCAGCTCCGCCGGCTGATCACACTCTCCGAGAACACGCTCAATGCCGTCCGCGGCGCGGACATCGCCGCGTGGCAGGTTGCTCTTTTTGTCTACTTGATGATCTGCCTCACGATTCGCATGGCCCCGTCGCCCGGAAACGTCCGCGGCCATGTCGGCGCAGTCGTGATCCTTGGCGTGATCGCCGCATTGGCCGGTTCCGTCTGGGAAACGATGCCGCAGCTTATCCTCAGCGCCTGGCCCCTACTCGCGCTGTCCATTGGTTGGGTCCTTCTCGTATTGCTCGCCACGCTGCTCGCCTGCGGCATCATTCAAACGACCCGATTGGTCCTGCGCACGGAATGATCATCAGTCGCGCAAGCGATTGGCGCGAATCGTGCGCAGCGTTCGATGCGAAATGAGCACAATTCCCATCGGGGCCGATAACCATCGCGCAAAATATGTCGCTCTTTGTCATTATGAAACCGGCAATGCGATTGCCTGACCTCGCCGGCCCGAATACCATTTGCGCCAATGTTGTCGACGACCGCGCTGCCAAGAATGTCCGGTTTCCCAAGGTCGCGCTTCACAATGAACTCCTGGCCGGTCCGCCCCCGGCAAGTCCGGTCTGCATTTTTGCTTATCGATGAATCCGCTCTGGTCGATCCTTCGCGCACGTCCGCGCAGTCCCGCGCGGTCCAGGCAAGGAGGCCGTCTCTCTGAACCCGAACGCCACAACCATCTCGCCGCTCCTCGCCGCGCAGGTCCGCCGCGCACCTCGTGCCACGACGCCGTCGCAACGCGCGACTGCCCAATCGACGCTTCGGCTGACGACCGAAAACCACGCACACGGGGCGAAAACCGCCGCCACGACTCCCGAGGACATCGACGCCGTCGCCCTGGCCCTCTCCGGCATTCACGGCCTCTTGAGCGAACTCGACGAAACGCTCGGCGCGTTGCAGCCCCCCCGCCGCATTTCGCCCGCCCAGATCGCCGCCCTTCAGGGACGCCTCGACCACGTCATTTCCGCCATCACGGACATCGTGGAATCAACTCGCGTCAGCGGACGTTCGCTCCTTTCAGGCCATGGACGCATCTTTCTGAACGCCGAACGCTCCTCGCCCTCGTTCCTGCTCTCCTCGGTCGCCCCCGATGCCATTGGCGGTCGGGCAAGAGCGCGCCTGAGTGACATACGATCCGGAGGATGCTGCGAACTGGTTCATCTCGCTCTTGCGGACGTCCGCAAGATCGTCTCCCAGGCCGCCGACCAGGTGGCCCTGGAGCGCCGGCGGTTCGAGACGTTCATCAAGCGCCCCGCCGTCATCTCCGACGCCGCCGGCCGCATCGCTGCCGAGAATCGTGCCGCCGCAGAGCAAGCCACTGCCGATCTCGATCTCGTCTTGGCCACGAGCCAATTGACCCGCGGCCACCTCCTCGCCGCGGCCCAATCTCCTCCGATCGGCCGATAAAAGAGACCTCCCGCCATTGCCCCTGCTCAAACCGCTGCCGCTGCGCGTCACTCGCCGCCTCGTACAAATATTCTCGCACCAGTTAATGAAAGTCGGACGAATGGCGGCCCGATAGCCTCGTCGGTTGACCGAAGGCTCGAACCACCTCGATGTTAGAGGCGGCGGGACCGAAACCACGGTCAATACAACAAAGTCCCGACGGCGAACGCCGACGGGGTAGAGCCAGATCAGGGAGCACACGGTTGTGACTCCCGTCGCGGGGTGAACGTATCCCGCGGCCTGGCGTTCAGGGAGGAATCCATGAGTCGCATTAACACGAACATCTCGGCGCTCACCACCATTCGGCAGCTCATCGGGAACCAGGATGACCTGGCCACCCGCCTGGAACGACTAAGTTCCGGCTTTCAGATCAACCGCGGCGCCGACGACCCCGCGGGCCTGATTGCCTCCGAGGCGCTGCGCTCCGAGATCCGCGGCATCAACGCGGCCATCGACAATTCGACCCGCGCCATCAACGTCATCTCGACGGCCGATGCCGCCCTCGCCGAGGTCTCCAAGCTCCTGCTCGAAGTCAAGCAGCTGGTCAGCTCCTCGACCAACAGCGGCGCCATCTCCGACGAGGAAATCCAGGCCAACCAGTTGCAGATCGACTCCCTCCTGGAAAGCATCAACCGCGTCGCCAATTCGACGACGTTTAACACCAAGAAGCTTCTCAACGGCCAGCTCGGCTACACGGTCAGCGCCCAGAACCAGGCCGATCTGCCCCGCCTCCAGATCTTCGGCGCCCGCGTGCCCGCCGGCGGCACCCTCCCCGTCACCGTCCAGGTCACACAGTCCGCCCTGACGGCCCAACTCACCATCTCGGCCGGCGGAACCAGCGGCCTCTCCGCCGCCGGTGGTTCGGCCTCCCTCTCCGCCACGAACAATGTCACGATCGAAGTCCGCGGCCGCCTCGGCACCGAAACTTTCACCTTTACCGGCGGCACCACCGTCAGCTCGATCGCCACGACCGTGGCCAGCTTCAAGAACCTCACCGGTGTCTCCGCCTCGCTCATCACCGCCAGCGCCGGCGCCACCGGCATCAGCTTCAACAGCATCTCTTACGGCAGCGACGAATTCGTCTCCGTCCGCGAAATCACCGGCACCTTCAACGTCACACCTGGTGACCAGGGCGATACCGAGGACCGCGGCCGCGATGCCACCGTCCTCGTCAACGGACAGGCCGCTTCCGTGAAGGGCCTCGTCGCCCGCGTCCGCAGCAGTGGTCTCGATATGGTGGTCGACCTGAGCACGGCCTTCGGCACCACGCTGGGTTCGTCCGTCTTCGGCATCACCGGAGGCGGAGCGAATTTCCAGATCGGTTCAACCGTCGGCTCCGACGGCCTCGTGAGCATCGGAATCCCGTCGTTGCACAGCTCCAATCTCGGAAGCACCGCCGCCGGATTCTTGAACATGATCGCCTCCGGTGGAAACTATTCGATCACCAATCCCGACAATCATCCCAAGGCCGCGGATATCGTCGCCGCCGCGATCACGCAGGTGGCGGTCCTTAGCGGTCGCTTGGGTGGCTTCCAGGCCAACCAGATCGAGACCAATCTCAACAGCCAGCGTGTCGCCCTCGAAAACGTCACCGCCTCCGAGTCCGCCATCCGCGACACCGACTACGCCACCGAAGTGGCCAACCTCACGCGGGCGCAGATTCTGGTACAGGCCACGACGCAAATCCTCGGCGTCGCCAACCAGATTCCGCAAAACGTCCTCGCCCTGCTGCGGTAAGAGTGATGCAATAGGAAACGTGGTAGCGGCCGGCGCCCATGCCGGCCGCTATCGCGCAATTTCTACCGAGCGCCGCGCACACACTCGTATCCAACTCGCCTCCGCAATCAACCGATAAGACTTACGTCCGCCCCGTCAGGGCAGACCCCGGATCGCCGCACGCGGAGAAGCGCAAATGCCTCATCGAACTCTCGAACACGACACCTGCCGCAAACATGGCTTCATCCTCACCTGTTACGTCAACGGAAAAAAACGCTTCCGCGCGCAGGCCTTCGCCAGGCCCCCCGTCACCTTGAAGATCGACCCGATTTCGGCCCCTCGCTCGTCCGACGGACACTCCGGCCGTGCCGGTGCCCTCGGACTCTAACCATCGTACCCCGCGCGGATTGAGGCCCATGAATGTCCAGCATCTCCCTCGGCACCGGTCTCGTCTCCGGCCTCCCCATTAACGACCTGGTCGATTCGCTGATCGCGCTCCAGCGCCGCCCCATTACGCAACTTCAGACTCGGCTTCAAACGATCGGCACCCGCCGCGCCGCCCTGCTCCAACTCTCCGCGCAGCTCCTCTCCGTTCAGAACACCGCGTCCCGCCTGACCAAGGCCGACTTCTTCCGCCGCACCCAGGCCGCCAGTTCCAACGAATCCGTCCTCCTCGCTTCCGCCGGCTCAACGGCAACGCCCGGCCAATACACCTTCACCGTCCGCAGCCTCGCCGCCGCGCACCAACTGCTCTCCTCCGGCTTCGCCTCATCCAATGCCACGCCCCTCGGCGCGGGCACCCTCACCATCGAAGGGGCCCAGGGGCTCCTCAACCGCTCCACGCCCCTCTCCCAACTCAATGGCGAAGAAGGCGTCCACCGCGGGAAGATCCGCATCACCGATCGCTCCGGCGCATCCGCCGTCATCGACCTCGCCACCGCCTCCACCATCAACGACGCGGTCACTCTCATCAATGCCGACGACGCCGTCCAGATCGTCGCCCGAATCGAAGGCGATCACCTCGTCCTCACCGACCAGACCGGCCTCGCCGCCGGCACACTCGCCGTTGCCGAAGTCAATGGCGGCCGTGCGGCATCCGAACTGGGCATCCTCGGCGCGAGCGCGACGGGCGAGATCACCGGCAGTGATTTGGTTTCGCTCTCCGAATCCACGCGCCTGTCCCTCCTCAACGATGGCAACGGAGTCCGTCGCCTCCGCGGTCAGTCCGACTTCTCCGCCGCCCTCGCGGACGGCACGACGCTCTCCTTCGACCTCTCCGACCGTCTCGCCCTCGACACCCCCCTCGCCGTCCTCAATCGCGGCGGCGGCGCGACCAACGGCTCGCTCCGCCTTACCACGCGCGCCGGTCAACAAGTCGACGTCGATCTCTCCGCGGCCCAAACGATCGGCGATGTCAAAACTGCAATCGAATCCGCCGCCACCGGCGTCACCGTCAACCTCACCGGCTCGCAACTCACCCTTGTCGATTCCTCCGCCGCCACGGGCACAACAAAGATCGAAGAAATCGGCACCGGCACAACCGCCGCAAACCTCGGACTGCTCGGCACGTCCACCACCGGTACGATCACCGGCAAGGATATCTACTTCGTCGACACCCTCGGCGACCTCGTCCGCATCATCAACACCCGCACTGGCAACGATGGCAAACTCACCGCCTCCCTCGCGCCGAATGGCCTGGGGCTTGTCTTCACCGACAACACCACCGGCGTGAACCCGTTCCAACTGACCGCACTCAATGGCTCGCACGCCCTCGACGACCTCGGCCTGACCACAACCCCCACCGGAAACACAATCCAATCCCGCCGCCTCCTCGCCGGTCTCAACACCGTCCTGCTTCGCTCGCTTAACGGCGGCAGCGGCGTCCAGCTCGGTCAGGTCCAACTCACCGACCGCGCGGGCACGACGGCCACCATCGACCTCTCCTCCGCCCAATCGCTTCAGGACGTGCTCGACGCAATCAACGCCGCCCCCACCGCCATCACCACCGCATTCTCTTCGAGCGGTCTGGGCATCGAGCTGACCGACACCAGCGGCGGCGCCGGCAATCTCGCCGTCTCCGACCTGACTGGCACATCCGCCGCCGACCTGCACATCGCCGCGAACTCTGCGACGACCAAAATCGCCAGCGGCAATCTCCAGCGCCAATATCTCTCCTCCGCCACGCTCCTCGCCGACCTCAACAACGGTCGCGGCATCGCCCGCGGTTCCTTCCGCATCACCAACAGCAATGGCGCCAGCGCCGTCGTCGATCTCACCCAGGGCAACGAGCAATCGCTTCAGGACGTCATCGACGAGATCAACTCCCGCGGCATCAGCGTCACCGCCCGCATTAACGACACCGGCGACGGCCTGCTCCTCGAAGACACCGCCGGCGGCCCCGGCAAACTCACCATTGGCGAAAGCGGCGGCACGACCGCCCAATCCCTCGGCATCCTCGGCACCGCCGCCGAAGGCCAGAACTATTTCGACGGCTCCCTCGAAACGCGCATCACCGTCACCGCCGCCGACACGCTCGACACGCTCCTCGCCAAGATCAAATCCACACGCGCCCCGGTCAGCGCCGCGATCATCAATGACAACTCCGGCGCCCGTTCGTATCGCCTCAGCCTTACGTCCACCCAATCCGGCCGCATCGGCGAACTCGCCATCGACGCCGGCACGACGAGCCTCTCCTTCGACACCCTCTCCCAGGCCCGCGACGCCACCGTCCTCTTCGGCCCTCCCGACGCCGCATCGCCCTTGGTCCTCAGTAGCGCCACCAACACCCTCACCGACGCCGTCGGCGGTCTCCGCCTCGATCTCACCGGCACCAGCACAACCCCCGTCACCGTTACCGTATCCCAGGACATCGACAGCCTCTTCGAAGACGTGTCCGGATTTGTCTCCGCCGTCAACGAAGTCATCTCCTCGATCGACCGACTCAGCAGCTTTGACTCCGAAACCCAGGCCCGCGGCATCCTCTTCGCCGACCCCACCGCCCGTCGCATCCGCGATCGACTCATCGGTCTCACCAGCCGCTCCGTCGCCGGTCTCGCCCCGACGCTCAATCGCCTCAGCCAGATCGGTATCTCGTTGACCGGTGGCGCATCGATCAGCCTCAACGAAGAAAAGTTCCGCGCCGCCTACGAGCGCGACCCCGCCGGCGTGGAATATCTCTTCACCACCGCCGAGACCGGCTTCGGCCCCGTCATCGAACAGACGATCAAGCAACTGACAGACACTGAGACCGGCGCGATCGCGCTTCAGGATCAATCGCTGCAATCCTCCGAGGACCTGCTCAACAATCGAATCACCCAGTTGGAGACGCTCGTCGAGCGCCGCCGCCAGCGCCTCCTCGCCCAGTTCGCCGCCACCGAATCCGCCATCGCCCGCCTCCAATCCCAGCAAACCGCCCTCTCCGGTCTGTCCGGTCTGTCTTCCGGCTTCTCCCTGTAAACCCTCTGCTTCGAGGGCGAGATTCCCGCCGAGCCGCCGCACCGCCCCTCTTCTCTTCCCGTCACTTCTCCTTTGCGCACTCCGACTTCCGAATTCCGCATTTGCGTCATATCGGACCGCGCCAATTCCGCGCGAAACCCCCGTCCCTTTCTACTCACCCCTCTCAAGCGCTGCTCCGATCCTACAGAAGGGGGGAAGCGTTACGACCGCGACACGACGTATCAGAGAGCACGACCCGCGCAACCACATGACGCCCATCGCATCCGACGAATACCTCCGCAATGCGGTCCTGACCGCCACCCCCGAGCAACTCCACCTGATGCTCTACGACGGCGCCATCCGCTTCGCCCGCCAGGCCGCCGAGGCCCTCCGCCAGAAGGACTACGATACAAGCTGCGAGAAGCTCCTCCGCGCCCAGAAGATCATCACCGAGATGAAGGCCGGTCTCCGCCCCGAGGTCCAGCCGCAGCTTTGCGAACACATGACCGGTCTCTACAACTTCATCTACTGGCGGCTGGTCGACGCCAACCTCCGCCGCGATGTGGCGGCCATCGACGAAGCCCTGGAGATCCTCGATTTCCAGCGCGAGACCTGGAGGCTCCTCGTCGAAAAATCGCTCACCGCCGGCGCCCCTACGCCCCGGGCCCGGCCGGTCCATCCGACCGCCCAGCCGCAAGAAACCCTATGCCTCCAGGGCTAACTTCTACCCTCGGCGCGGAGCCGCCCGGCCGGCTCGATCCGCGCTTGGCGGATACCCTAATCGGGCCGATAATGCCCTTCTCGCGTGCCCCGCGGACTCCCCCGCGCGAACGGCCGGGCCCGCGAAGACGTAGATATCTCTGAATGGCCTGCTCCCGTTCGATCCGGAGAAAGACCTCATGCATCGCATAACCTCCATCACCTACGCGCTGGCCCTCGTGCTGGCGCTCCTCGCCCATCGTGCGGTCGCCCAGGAAGGCCAGGCTCCCACCGGCCAGACACCGGCCCCGCAACCCACTGGTGGCACGCCCGTCACCACCCCCGATGAAATGCTCGACCACGCCCTGAAGCTCTTCGATTCCGGCGACCTCCAGGAGGCGGCGACAGTCACGGAGCGCGTTCGCCGCATGAAGCCGGACCATCCCCGAATCCTGCTGATTCAAGCCCTCCTCCTTATCGAAAGCCGACGATCCGCCGACGCGCTGGATTACTTGAACAAGTACAACAACACGCCCGTCGGCAGCAAGGATTTTCGCGGCTACTGGGCCGTGGGTTCGATCTATCGAAGGTCCTACGCCTATCCCTCGGCCGAGCGACCCCTGGAAATCGCCAAGAGGCTTGCCCCGGCCGAAGTAAACGGCAAACCGGTCTCCGCTGAGATCACCATTGAATACGCGACGGTGCTGCAAAAGCGCAAGAAAACCAAGCAGGCCATTGCCGCGCTCAAAGAAGCGGAGAATCTGGCCCCCAACGACGCCGGCGTTCAATTGCACCTCGGGGAAGCCTCACACGAGTCGCAGGAAAACGACGCCGCGCTCCGTTACGCGAACCGGGCGATTGAGTTGACCATGGGCCAGCTTCGTTCCGATCCGTTCAAGAAAGCCGAACTGGCCCGCCTCAAAGATTGCAATCTGCTCAAAATCAAGGCCGCCCAGTCGCAGTCGGCTGCCAAGCCCGACGACGCCCCGCCCTACTTTGTCATGGCCGAGGCGACGATGGCCCTGGCCGACGCGGAGCGAAGGATTAATCTCCTCGAAGCCCGCGAGCTCGCCCTCAGAGCTTTGAGTAAAGACCCCAAGCAGCACAGCTGGCGCATCTTCCTCGCACAAATCGAACTGGATCTCGGCGGTATTCAGGACGCCATCGACCACATTAACGAAGTCCTCAAAGAAGACCCGCAGAATGCCGCCGCCCTCAAGTTCCGCCAGGATATTCAAGCGCGTATGACGCCTGACAAGGCTCCCTAACGGCCAATGCCGGCCACGATCTTCGCCCCCGAACTCCTGGCCGCAGGCCGGCAATTATTGCGCGATTTTGCGCGAGAAATGCCGATCTTTTCAGCTTTACGATAATCCACAAACATATTAGAGACAATAATTTACGGCGACTCGCCGTTCTCAAGACTCCCCCTCCCCAGCGTCGATAATCTCACGTCGGCTTATCGGACAATCGCTGTACGGTCAGCATTGGCGAATCCTGATTCGCCTGATTTTCACAGCCGATAAGTCCACTGCGAGAAGAGCAAGGCTGAGCACGACGCCCGCAGCCCCTTCTCACGAACGGTCCGGCGTGAGGCTCGATTCAGATGACTAAACGACCCCTACGCCGCACCTTCCTGTTCCTCCTTAACGCCGCATTGATCAATACGGCTTGCGCGATTCAGCCGCAGCAGGCCGCGCAACCGGTTGTCGCGGACCCTGCCGGTGGCGATGCGCCGACCTCCCGCACACCCGCCGCGCCCAACCAGTTCAGCCAGGATGTGTTCCAGCAGGAGATCATCTTTGAAGGACAGCCCGCCTCCAACCTCACCCAACATACCCCGCGCAGTGAAGGCGCGGATTTGGACCCCAGCCTGGACCGCTCCGGCAGGATCATGATCTTTGCCTCGACGCGCCACTCACGCTTCAGTCATCTTTACATCAAGGCCGTCGACGGTTCCGCCTGTACGCAGATCACCGACGAATCCGCCAACGATGCCCAACCGGTGTTCTCACCCGACGGCAAGCGAATCGCCTTTGCCAGCGATCGCGGCGGTCAATGGGACATCTGGGTCGCCCAGTCCGATGGACGCAACCCGCAACAACTCACCTCGACCCCATGGCCGGAACTGCACCCCAGTTGGTCGCCGGATGGCAAGCGCCTCGTGTATTGCCGCGTCAACCCCCGCGAGGGGCGCGGCGAACTCTGGACCTGCCCGCTGGAAAATCCCGGCGAAAAACGCTTCGTTGGCGAGGGGCTTTTCCCCTCGTGGTCCCCCACGGGTGACAAGATCGCCTACCAGCGCGCCCGATTGCGCGGGAGCCGCTGGTTCAGCATCTGGACCCTCAAACTGGAGAGCAACAACGCGCTCTTTCCCACCGAGATTGCGGCGGATCCCGACAAAGCGTTCATCGCCCCGGCATGGTCCGCCGACGGTCGCCAAATCGCCTTTGTCGCGATTCAATTCGATACGAACTCGGACAATTCGTCGAAAAACACGCCATCTTCGGCCCCCAAAAGAAGCGAAATCGGCGTCGTCGATGCGGACGGCGGGGGGCTCATGCTGCTGACCAACGGCGAAGGCGAAAACTACTCTCCCCATTGGGCGATCGACGGCCGCATCTACTTTACGTCGCGAACCGACAATGCGGAAAACATCTGGAGCCTGCAGCCGCTGGACGCGGCCATCGCCGCTGAGCCGGCGTGGCGCGCCATTGACCACCGTGCCGCGCGTGTGAATTCGACGGACGAACCGTAACGAGGAACGACCCGCATGGGCCCTTTGACCGCCCGAAGATCCCGAACCTGCGCGTCGCTCGCTGCGGCGTTCGCGCTCATCGCCCTCGTGACGGGCGGCTGCTCGCACAGTGAAGCCGAGGTCCGCGTCAATAACGCCTTCCCCACGCCGATGACCCTGGCCGTCGCACCTATCCTCAACTTCAGCGGTGATTTCAATCTCGATCCCATCAAGACCGCCGACCTCCTCGCCTCCGAACTCTCCTTCGTCGAAGGCGTCACGGTCCTGCCGGTCAACCGCGTCATCGCCGTTCTCGCGGCGCAGGGCAAGCAGCAGATCGAATCTCCGGCACACGCCCTCGCCGTTACGGAAGCCGTCGGTGCCGACGCGATCATCGTCGCCGGAATTACGGAATACGACGCCTACACGCCCATCGTCGGCGTGGCCGTCCAGATCTACGAACTTCAGAATGCAGCCACCGAACATCTCGACGCCGTGCAGGCTGCCCGCCAGGCGGAGCCCTTTGCCGTCTCGCAAATGGCCCAGGCCGAGATGCCGATCGGCCAGGTACAGGTGGTCTACAACGCCGCCCACGCCCATGTGACCGACGCCGTGCGGAAATATGCCGCACTACGCAGCGAAGGCGATCAAAACCTCGGCTGGCGGCAGTATCTCAAAGTCCAAACGCTCTTTATCCGATTCTGCTGGCACGACGCCCTCAGCCGACTAATGGCCCAGCATCGATGTCCGCGGATAGCAGCGGCAGAGGCGACCACCACGGAGAGTCCGACATGACTGAGACGGTCCGGCAATTATCGCTGGTTAAGGGAAAACACCGGTTTTTGTTCCGCTACCAGCCCGGCAACGAGGCGGACGTCATTGCCGCCTTCGCCGGCCTCGCCAGCGACGCCGAAAGCGATTTTGACTGGTTTGACGCGGCCGTCCTGAGTTATCAGATGGGACGCAGAATAGAATTAGAGTTAGATGAAGCCCGGTCAGGGTAAGACCGATAGGTGAAGCGTCCGGGGTATCGGCCCTGGAACTCGACAGCGCCCCTAGACCCGGCGCGAGAGTGTTCGATGGGGGTGGGCAAGGCCAGGAGTGCGGCTGAGCCAGGTTGAATACGATACGGAAAGACAATCGCCCAAAAGAGTTCCGCGACATGAGTCAAGAACATCCGCTCGTCACAGACTTCCTTAACTACCTCCGCTTTGAGCGGCACTTCTCGCCCCACACCGGCAAGTGCTATGCGGCGGACCTGTACCAGTTCAGCCAGTTCCTGGTCGGTGGCCCGACCGCCGCCGCGCAGGCCAGCTTGCCGATCAAGCGCCCCGCCCCGACCTCCTTCGGCGGAGGCGGCGGGACTGCCGTTGCCACGGCTCCGGCCGCGGTCGCGACCGGTGACACTGAGCAGGTTCGGCAGAAGCTCCTGGCCGCCGACGCCAATCAGATCCGCTCGTTCCTCACGTTCCTTACGGAGCGCGAATACTCCAAGGCGACGGCCGCTCGAAAGCTCGCCACGCTGCGCAGCTTCTACAAGTTCTGCCTGCGCCGGGGCTATATCTCGACGAACCCCGTCGCTTCGATTCGAACGCCCAAGCAGGAAAAACGCCTGCCGAAGTTCCTCGAAGTCGAGCAGATTCAGAAGCTCCTGACCACGCCTGACGACACGACGCTCCTCGGCGCCCGCGACCGGGCCATGCTCGAGACGCTCTACTCGACGGGCGTGCGCGTGAGCGAACTCGTCGCCCTGAACATTGCCGATGTCGACATCCCCGGCGAATGCCTGCGGATCCGCGGCAAGGGGCGCAAGGAACGCGTCACGCCGATCGGCCCCACCGCCCTGGTGGCGATCCGCCGGTATATGGAAATGCGGGCCAACGACCCGCGCAGCGCGACCTTCGACCATCAGCCGCTCTACGTGAACAAGCACGGTCAGCGGCTCAGCACCCGAAGCGTCCGCCGCAAGCTCGACAAGTACCTGATCATGTGCGGCCTCGATCCGTCGATCAGCCCGCACACCCTGCGGCA
The DNA here is from genome assembly GCA_035275405.1 of Phycisphaerae bacterium. Taxonomy (NCBI): domain Bacteria; kingdom Pseudomonadati; phylum Planctomycetota; class Phycisphaerae; species Phycisphaerae bacterium. The sequence goes on along the minus strand of DATEMU010000012.1, from coordinate 513,148 downwards.
CACCTTCGCCACGCACATGCTCAACAACGGCGCCGATCTCCGCAGCGTCCAGGAGCTGCTCGGACATCAGTCCATCAGCACGACGCAGGTCTACACGCACGTGACGACGACGCAACTCAAGAAGGACTACGACAACAGCCACCCGCGCTCGTAAGAACCGGGCACAGTTTTTCGCGAGAACTCAGGCGGGCAGTCGATCGGAGGATCGGCTGCCCGTTGTCGTTGAAGGGGGCGACGTGCTAGATGACCTTTTCCACGTCACGAAGAATCTGCACGAGTTCCTTGGCCATGTCCGCCGGTTCCCCCGTCAGCATCCGTCCCGGCGGCCGCGGCGGCGGTGGCGCGAACTCTCCCATCCAGGTGCCGACGGCCTCCTTACCAAGGTCGGCGGCCGACAGACCAAGCGCGGCGGCGTTCTTCGTCTCGACGGGTCGCTTTTTGGCCTTCATCAAACCCGGCAAGGACGGGTAGCGCGCTTCGCACAATCCCTTGTCGATGGTCAGCAAGCACGGCAATTTGATGTCGACAACCTCCTCCGCCCCTTCGACGCGGCGGCGGATCGTCGCGGACTTGAAATCGCCACCCCATTCGATCGCCGTGACCGCCCCCACGTGCGGCCAGCCAAGACATTCGGCGAGTGCCGGCCCGACTTGCCCGCTGTCGTAGTCGATGGCGTGCTTACCGGCCAGTACAATGTCGTAGCCGCCGTCCTTGACCGCCGCGGCAATGACGCGCGCCGTAGCCAGCTCATCAATCCCATTGAAAAGTTCGTCGCAAAGATGGACGCCATGATCGACGCCCATCGCATAGGCCGTGCGAATGACCTCCACGGCAGCCGCCGGCCCGACCGTCAGCGTCGTGATCTGCGCGGCCGCGCCGGGATTCTTCTCCTTAATCTGTAAAGCCGCCTCCACGGCGAACTCGCAGAACGGGTTCATCACAAACTTCACGCCCGTCGTCTCAATCCCCGAGCCATCCGCCTTGACCTTGATTGCGGTCGTTGATTCGGGAACGTGTTTTGCCAGTGCGAGAATCTTCATCGATTTTCTACTTCTTGTGCGCCAATATCACATCCACCAACTGCCCAATCCCCTCGCCGTGCGACGCCACCGTCTTGACCACCGGCCTCTTTGCGCCGAGGGTTTCTTTGATCTGTGCCTCCAGTCGATCCGCCCCGGGCAAGTCCGCCTTGTTGATGACGAAAATGTCCGCGACCTCGGTAATCCCTGCCTTCTCCAGCTGCAACTCGTCGCCGGCCCCCGGCATCATCACCAGAACGAGCGGCGAAGCCCAATGCCGCACCGTCACATCGTTCTGACCAGCCCCCACCGTCTCGATCAGGAGCACGTCGACCTTTGACTGTGCAATGGCCCGGACCATCGTACCCGTCGTCGGGGCCAGACCCCCCAACTCGCCTCGGCTGGCGGAGGATCGCAGGAACACGCCCGGATCGCCTGCCGCCTGGGTCATTCGCGCGCGATCACCGAGCAGCGCGCCTCCCGTCAACGGGCTGGCGGGATCGACCGCGACCACGGCCACTTGCTTCTCGCGCGAGCGCAGTTCCTTGAGCAACCGGCCGATGAGCGTGCTCTTTCCCACGCCCGGCGCGCCGGTGACGCCAACCACGATCGCCCCGCCGCCTTGGGCCGGTAGACGCTTGGCGATCTGCTCCTGCGACGGGGCAGTCTCGATCCAGGTCAGCACCTGACCGAGCGCGATGCGGTCACCTCTCCCCGACGCGTCGATCCACCGTTCGAGCGTACCATTTTGATGTGCGGACTGCCGAGCAGTTTTTGTCTTCGCAGCCTGCTCTTTAACGACGCGGACAATCTCCTCCATCGGCGCCTCGGTCTCGAGGATCGCCGCGGCCCCGGCCTTCTCCATCTCCGGCACGTCGGGCTTGGGGATGATTCCGCCGAGCACCACGGGAATATCGCGCCGCCCGAGCCGCGTCAGTTCATCCATGATGAGCGGGACGAGTGTCAGATGCGCGGCACTATGGAAGCTGACGCCGATGACATCGACGTCTTCCTCAATCGCCGCCTTTGCCGCCGCCGCCGGCGTCTGCCACAGCCCCGTGTAAATCACCTCCAGCCCCGCATCGCGCAGCCCCCGCGCCAACACCTTGACCCCGCGGTCATGGCCATCGAGGCCGACCTTGGCGAGGAGAATTCTGACCGGGGATTCGTTCATCTAACCCTTTTCTTGGAATGTGTTTATATCCGCTCCATTCCGCCGCCATCGGCGAAAAGACTGGATGCAAACCGGCATCATGGCACAGAATCTCCCCTGCGCCAAGACAGCCCTGGGTCCGGTTTGCTTTGCGAAACTCGCTGACTCGGCCGCACAACGCAGATTCCACTGGTCCCCAAGTTCGGCCGCGCCGCGGCGGTCATTCGTCGCGGCACCGATCCAAACCAGCTTCACTCAAGGCAGGTTATTTATTTAGGGCCTGGGGAGCACCTGGGCCAGGCCCGGTTCCAAATGCCAATAGAGAAAGACCTTCTGGTGGGGCAACATTTGGTCGGCCAACAACCGAAATACTGTCTTGTTCCACGGCGACATGTCCAATCGAATCGTGTCGAGATAAACAATGTCGTCGTGCGTCAGATATCCGATGTCACCACCCATGCCGTCCTTATCCACCATTTGGAAACCCCCAGGCGTTTCCCATTCCAGGTACATCCCGGGTGCGAGCGTGTCCTGCGGCAGCCCTTCGATGATGGACATCAACGCCGGTTCGAAGACGAGCTCGATGTGCGTCGGCGCCATGCAGCCCGCGGCGCTTTCCGCTCCTTCGGGGACCAAGGTCAGGGAACGCATCGGGAGGGTCCCGCAGTTGGGTTCCAGAGTTGTCACTTTGCCGGGAACCGATGGCTCGTTCCAGTTCGGCTGCATGCCCATCGAAACAACCAGCACCAGACACAACGCAACAAGAAAGATAATGCCCGCCTTGATTTGTACTCTCATGGTAGTCACCTCAAAGATGGAGTTTCGATCTGTCTACGCGACTCGCCTGTTCGTCCCCCCACCGGAAGCAACAGAATGCTTGGACCTCACCTCCCTTCGCGTCTCGTTTCTTGTCCTACCCGGCGGCGTTGCGCAACCCTCCAATCCACGTCACAAGCTGCACGGGAGCTACACCGAGATTAGGACTAGCAATTCGCGTGCCAGTAACCCGCGATCAGCTCAACATTCGTAACGACAGGCACTTCTATCAAGCTGTTCGGATTACCCAAATAGGCACGCCCGGGTAAAATGGCGATATGGCCAAACTCCTGCTTTATCTCGACTCTTCGGTTTGGAATGCCTACTTCGACGATCACGTCCCAGACATCCAAGCGCACACTCGCGCATTCTTTGAAAGAATTAAGAAGGAGCCGGAGGTCGTCGCCCATGTCTCCGATGTCGTTTTTCAGGAGATGGCGAAAGCGCCGCAGGACCGAAAAACCAAGCTCGTCAGCCTAATCGGCGAGATTCAGCCCGCCCGCCTAGAATTGGATGACGAAGCTGGGTCGCTTGCGGATGCGTACATCCAGCACGGTGTCCTGCGAATGGGCCACCTTCTGGATGCGAGGCATGTTGCTATCGCGACGGTGTCGAAGGTTGGCATCCTGGTAAGCTGGAATTACCGACATCTCGTCAACCGGCGTCGGCGTGAAGCCTTCAATGGCGTCAACGCGATCTTGGGCTATCCGCCCATTGAGATTCTGAGCCCTCCGGAGGTCTTCGATGAATGACTTTGTGCCGCCGAGCCTTCAAGAAGTCTGGGATTGGAAGAAGGCCGCCGAGGAGGAAACTCGCGGAATGACGCGCGAGCAGCTTATCGAGTTCTATCGTCAGGCGGGCGATGAATTCGAAAAACAGTTGGGCGCAAGCCTACCGCGTCGGCCTCGCCCGCCTCGCGTGACCAAACTAATAACAAAAAACGCGGCCGAGCTTCGCAATCCCATTCATGAGTGATCACCCTAGCGGATCTCGATGCCATGGCCGAAACCATAACCAGACTCGAACAACTTCTTCAGCAACTCTCGCCTGGACTCCATCAGGAAGTCTATGAATTCGTTCGATCGCTGCTCCACAAGAGAAATGAGCCAAAATCGTTGCCGGCCAAGTTGAAATGGCGGGGTGCCCTCCGGGAACTTCGGGATCAGTTCACGTTGGTCGAGCTCCAGAATAGCGCCTACGAAACTGGAGCGAATAGGGGTGCGTTAGCAAGCTTGCTTTGAGTATTCTATTCTGAGGAAGAGTATCACGGAGTCAAATTATACATCTGGCTTCGAAACTTCTCCTGACGCGACTCTTGGAATGCGCATTCTCATGGGAGGATAACAGACCCAGACGATTAGATAGGATATGACGAACGCACCTGCGAACATTCCGAAAAACTCTGGAATAATTGCCGTCATGAGGTCGCCATGGGGCAAGCCATTAAGGTAAAGACCGTTGAGCACCATGAGACTCATCAAGATTTGAACAGCAACTCGACCCTTCTTTTTCCTATTTCTCAGGATCGCAATGTCGGCTGCGGTACTGGTTTTCGAGCGCCCGCTTGAAACGAGGGCGAGCACAATAATGGCGCCGAGGACAACGCACATTAGAACTACAGGTGTCGCCATCCTTAATTTCTCTGCCTCATCGGACGATGCGTTTGGCCGGGAAGCAATGTGCTCATTGCCGGAATCCAAGCCAGCTACTTGATTGTGTACCAACGGACCAGTAAACCGAAAGCCCCCGGCTAGAATCTCGAATTCCTCGCGAAACCTCTGCCACTCGTGAGGAACGGTACGAAAAGTTAGAGTAAAAACAAAACCCTGTCGAATTGTAATCACTTGAAGCTGTTGTATTGGAATCTTTAAGTTGAGGCTCGTATGTTCGACGGAACTCTCGTAGAAAACCGCCGCCTGGCTGCAGAGTGTCGTCTGGCCCGAATCAAGAATTTTTGCTCTTAAACCTGCCTTCTTCAAGTCTGCTAAAACGCCTTTTGGGTCAACTCCATTCCGTGCAAACTCCTGGGGATGCATCGAGGCAAGCCCAGAAACAAAATGTACGACTATACCGAAGTCCGCCCAAGTATCTTCATCAACGAATTCGAGTTTTAGTACAGTTCTGCTGTCTGAACTTTCAATCGCTCGCCAATTTGAAGTATATCCAATAGAGAACCTTTCTTCGGGATCCCTGAATATGTGTATTTCATCAGCATGAACGCTGGCAAGCTGACTTGAAAGCGCCAAATAGCTCGCATAGGCTAGAATGTAGATTCGATGAACTGACTTGGCTTCAATCATCACCTTGCGCTACCAAATCTGTCCGGTATCAAACCGCCCCAGCGCCAGCTCCAGCGCCCCCATCATCTCACCGACGGTCGCGTACGCCTTCGCTCCTTCGATGAGCGCTGGCATCACGTTCGTACCGGCATTCGCGTCAGCCGTAATGCGGGAGAGCGAGGATTTCACCTTCGCGATGTCGCGAGTGGCCTTCATCCGCTTGATGTTGCCCACCACCTCCGCTTCAACTTCATTACCGATCTTGAGGACATCGATCTGCGGGCCGTCGTCGTCCGTGTAATCCGTCACGCCGACGAGCTTCTTGTCGCCGCGTTCCACGGCCTGGTTGTATTTGTAAGCCGCGTCGGCGATCTCGCGGCGAACGTAACCGTTCTCGATGGCCGCGATCATTCCGCCCATCTCGTCGATTTCCTCGATGTATTCGCGGGCCTCCGCCTCCAACTGGTTCGTCAGCGACTCGACAAAATAACTCCCGCCGAGCGGATCGACCGTATTCGTCACCCCGGTCTCATAGGCCAGCACCTGCTGCGTCCGCAACGCCAGCGTCACAGCGTGCTCCGTCGGCAGGCAGACCGTCTCGTCCATGCTGTTAGTGTGCAGGCTTTGGCAACCACCGAGGACCCCGGCCATCGCCTGATAGGCGACGCGCATGAGATTCACGTGCGGCTGTTTGGAATAGAGGCTGCAACCGGCCGTCTGGGCGTGGAAGCGGAGCCACATCGACCGCTCGTTCTTCGCCCCGAACCGTTCTTTCATGTACCACGCCCACAGCCGCCGGGCGGCGCGGAACTTGGCGATCTCCTCGAAGAAATCGTTGTGGCTGTTAAAGAAAAACGACAGCCGCGGGGCGAACGAATCGATATCCATGCCGCGATCGACGCACGATTGAGCATAGGCAAGACCGTCGCCCAGGGTAAACGCCAACTCCTGACCGGCCGTCGAGCCGGCCTCGCGGATGTGATAACCGCTGACCGACACGGCGTTGTACTGCGGTAATTCCTTCGCACAAAACTCGATCGTATCGGCGACGAGACGGACGCTCTCGGCTGGGGGAAAGACGAACTCGTTCTGAGCATGAAACTCCTTGAGGATATCGTTCTGGCAGGTACCGCGAAGGTCCTTTCGGGCCACGCCCTCCTTGTCTGCGGTGGCGATGTAAAACGCGATCAAAATCGCCGCCGGGGCGTTGATCGTCATGGAAACAGAGACGTCGCCGAGATTGATCCCATCGAACAACACCTCATAATCCGCCAGCGAACTGATCGCCACGCCGCAGCGCCCGACCTCACCGACCGACAGCGGATCGTCCGCATCTCGTCCCATCAGCGTGGGCAAATCAAACGCCGTGGACAGGCCGGTCTGTCCCCTCGCCATGAGAAACTTGAACCGCTCATTGGTCTGCCGGGCCGACCCGAAACCGGCGAACTGTCGCATCGTCCAAAGCTTTTTCCGATACAGATCGCGATGCACCCCGCGCGTGAACGGGTACTCGCCGGGATCACCGAGGTGCGTCTCGTAGTCCACCTCCGCGATGTCCTCGGGCCGGTAGACCGTCTGAACCGGTCGTCCGGAGATGGTGCTGTGCTTGTTGATTTCGCCGGGATGGTGCGTCTCTTTTTGCTGAATCATGCGTTGTCCTCGCTACGAGGCATTTTAGCGGGAAGGCGCCGAAGGGAGAATCCCAACCGGAATCACGAGGTCTTCCCTTACAGCGCCCCCGCCCAGCTCGGTTGCCGCTTTTCGAGAAACGCCTTCAACCCCTCGCGCGATTCCTCCCCGCGGAAGGCCTTGCCGAAGCATTCCGCCTCCCCGGCGAAGCCCTTCTCCAGCCACGACGCCTCGTGAGCGCAGAGCACATGCTTGGCTAACCGCACCGCCGACGGCCCGTTGGAGAGAATCCCCTTGGCCAGCCGATCCGTCGTCGCCGCCAGTTCACCCGCCGGCACGCATTCGTCCACCAGACCGGCCGCCGCCGCAACCTCCCCGGTCAGCGGTTCGCCGGTCAGCAGCATCCGCCGCACGCGCGCCGGACCGACCAGCGAAAACGCCCTCGGTGTTCCGCCCCAGCCGGGGATAAGTCCAAGACGCACTTCCGGAAACCCGATGGTCGCCGTGTCCGCCATCACGCGAAGATCGCAGGCCAGCGCGAGTTCGCACCCGCCGCCCAATGCCGCCCCGTTGATCGCCGCGATCGTCACAGCGTGATCGAAGTTGGCGACGCGATTCATGAACCGCTGTCCGCGGCGGGCGACCTCTTTTCCGGCATCTCCCGGAGCGTTGGCCAACTCGTCAATGTCCGCGCCCGCAATAAACGTCCGGCCCTCGCCCGTGAATATCAGGACGCGAATGTCCGGCTGCTGCGCGATTTCATCCAGCCGCGCCTCGACCGCCGCCATTACCGGCACGGAAAGCAGGTTGATTCCGTCGTCCCCGCGAAACGTGATGCGCGCGACCTGTCCATTCGCCTCAAAGAGAACGTCTGTGTGACTCATTTCGACAGCCCTTTCGAAATCGCCTCTTCCCAGGTTGCGGCTCGCAGAATGCGAATGAACGCGCCGCACGAACGTGCGGCCATGCGCCGCCCCACTTACGCCGAATACACGTGGAACCCACGTCCCGACTTTCGGCCCAGCCAGCCCGCGTCCACCATCTTTTTCAGCAAGGGACACGGGCGGAATTTCGGATCGCCCAGATCGCGGTACAGCACGTCCAGGATATTCAAGCAAACATCCACCCCGATGAAATCCGCCAGCGTCAGCGGGCCCATCGGGAAGTTGCAGCCCTGTTTCATGATCTCGTCGATGGTCTCCGCGTCCGCCACGTTCTCCATCAGCGCGAACGCCGCCTCGTTGATCATCGGCATCAACACGCGATTGCTCACAAATCCCGGCATGTCGTTGCACCGCAGCGGGTTCTTGCCCATCTGCTTCGCCAGCGCTTCGACCGCCTCGATCGTTGCGGCATCCGTTTGCAGGCCGCGAATCACCTCAACCAGCGTCATCAACGGCACGGGATTGAAAAAGTGCATCCCGATGAACTTCGTAGGCCGATCCGTCGCCGCCGCCAGCTTGGTGATGCTGATGCTGCTCGTGTTGCTCGCCAGGATCGCCGCAGTCGACAGGCGCGGTTGAACCTGCTTGTACAGCGCGACCTTGGCCTCAAAGTTCTCAAAGATCGCCTCGATCACGATGCCCACCTTGGGCCACGCGATCTCGTCGAGCGAGGAGCACGATTTCAAATTGGACTTCGCGCCGCCGGCCTTGTCGGCGGGGAGCTTGCCCTTCTCGACAAGTTTGCCCAGGCTCTTGTCGATCTCCGCCAGGGCCTTCTTCACCTGTTCGGGGCTGACATCGTAGAGGTACGTCGTAAGCCCGGCAGTCGCGGAGACCTGCGCGATCCCCCGGCCCATGGTACCGGTACCGATGATGACAGCCGATTCGATTCCCATTCCAAGTCCATGCTGCGAAGGCAGCGTCAGAATGGCCCATTATAACGGAACCAAATTGGCGAGCCAATCGAAACCGGCGGGAAAAAGGACCTGTATCCTGCGGAAATCCCGGGGCTTACGGACGCTCAATGAGCATCGCCACCGCGTTCCCCCCGCCCAGACACAACGTCGCGATGCCGCGCTTAAGGTTCCGCTCCTCCAGCGCGTTGATCAGCGTCGCCAGCACCCGCGCCCCGCTGCACCCAATCGGATGTCCCAGCGCGATCGCCCCGCCGAAGACGTTCACGCGCTCGTGGGAAATCTCCAGCCCGCGCATGCACGCCACCATCTGTGCCGCAAACGCCTCGTTGATCTCGAACAGATCGATGTCGGAGAGCTTGAGCCCCGCCTTATCGACGAGCTGCCGCACCGCACCGACCGGCGCCATGAACAGTTCTTTTGGCTCGACGCCGTAGGTCGTATGCGCCACGATCCGCGCCCGAATCGGCCAGCCGCGCTGTTTGGCGACATCTTCCGACGCCAAAAGCGCCATCGCCGCGCCGTCCGTGAGCTGCGACGAGTTGCCCGCCGTCACCGTCCCCGCGGGATCGAACGCCGGCTTAAGCTTGGCCAGGTCCGCCATCGTGACGCCGTGGCGGATCGACTCATCCTCGGAGAATACGACGGTCTCCTTCTTATTCACGATCTCGATCGGGGCGATGGAATTCTTGAACTTCCCGGACTTCTGCGCTTCGGACGCCCGACGATGGCTCTCCACAGCGAAGGCGTCCTGGTCCCCGCGCGTCACGTTGTATTTCTTTGCCGTGTACTCGGCCGCGAACCCCATGTGCCAACCTTCGAAGGGGCAGGTCAGCCCGTCGGCGATCATTCCATCCTCCAGCTTGATATCGCCGAACTTGGTCGCGCCAGTCCGCGTCCCGCGGACGTAGTAGGGCGCGTTGGACATGCTCTCCATCCCCCCGGTCAGAATGATCTTCGCCTGATCGAGCCGGATGTTATTGTCGGCGTTCATCGCGGCACGGAGGCCGCTGCCGCACACCTGGTTCACCGTCACTGCGGTGATGGTCACTGGCAGTCCGGCCTTCAACGCTACCTGCCGCGCGGGGTTCTGCCCGACGCCGGCCTGCAGCACTTCGCCAATGAGGGCCCAGTCCACCATCTCGGGCGGACAGCCGACTTCCTTCAACAACGTCCTGGCCACGTGAGCGCCTATCTCCGGCGCGGTGAGGGGTGAAAGGGTCCCCAGGAACTTCCCCATGGGGCTTCGCTTGGCTCCGACAATTACACTTCGAGGCATAACCAGTTGCTCCCGCTACGCTTTACCACGACCGCTACGCGCGGTCCCGCTCACTCGTATTATAAGGAGCCGCCGGGCAAGAGGGGATTTCAGCGAAGTGCCCAAAAAGGAAACAAAAAGAGGCTCAGCGATTTTCCGCCAAGCCTCTCTTTTCGACATTTCAACTGTCAGATCAGCGACTACGGCGTCTGCCGTTCCTGATCTTCGCGGGATGACTCGTCGCGTTCCATGTCCTCAGCTTCCCGCCGGCTCTCGTTTTCCCGGCCCTGTCCCGTCGACTGGGCTCGCGATCCAGGATTGCCCTGCCGTTGGCGCTCCTGATCCGACTGGCCCTGGCCCTGATTCTGCCTTTGGCCTTGCTGGCCCTGGCCTTGGCCTTGGCCCTGGCCTTGACCCTGGCCGCTTCGACGGTCGCGATCCAAATCTTCTTGCGATCGGCCACCACTCTGTTGTGTAGGTTTCGTCGCCATAGTGTCATCCTCGTCTTTCTTCTCTGCTTCGCGCACAAGCGCGAAATGCAACATCTTAAGAGGCGCCACCGCGGCGTCTCACTCTTGGTTCCGTTCCTCCTGCTCGATGTTCGCCCGTTTGCGCGAGGGGGCTGCGGCCCCTCCGCGGACACTCCGGCCGCCGAGATTCCCATTGCGTCCACGGCCGTTGCCAGGTCGTTGGCGTTTGTTCTGCATGTTTTTTCTACGGTTCGGCATCGGTGGTATCTCCTGATTCTGTTCGAAGCACCCTATGTGCTGCGTCAAAAAAAGGTTAGCGCCCACCTTTAAATAGAGACTGAATTCAGGCTAACCGACCACGTTATTTCCCCACGACGAGATGAAACCGGACCCGGCAAGCAGGATGGTGGAAAGGATGCCAACGCTATCCCTGCTTCCGACAGTAAGCGTGGAATTTAAGATGTGTGGGGTGGATGGAGTGGACTAGATTTCCGTAAGTCGTTCGGGATGCCGAACCAGCGACTCTCCGATCGTCATGCGCTGCATCTCGCTGGTGCCCTCATAGATCTCGGTGATCTTCGCGTCGCGGAGATAACGCTCGACTTCGCCTTCGCGGCAATAGCCCATGCCGCCGAAGATCTGAATGGCCTGGTTGGCGCAAAACGACGCCGTCTCGGCGGCGAACACCTTGGCCATGGCGGGAATGTGCAGCGAATGCCCTTCTTGTTCCTTCATCCAGCAGCCCTTGTAGAGCAGCGCTCGCGATGCGGCGATCCGCGTCGCCATGTCCGCGATCTTCCACTGGATCGCCTGAAACTCCGACAGCGACTTGCCGAACTGCTTGCGCTGCATTGCATAATCGACCGACCGATCCAGCGCCGCCTCGGCGATCCCTAGTGCCTGCGCGGCAATCCCCAGCCGCCCGCCATCGATTGCCGTCAACGCGATCTTCAGGCCGTTGCCGCGCTCGCCGAGCATGTTCTCCGCGGGCACTTTGCAATTCTCGAAGATAATCTCCGTCGTGCTGCTGCCGCGAATGCCGAGCTTGTCCTCGTGCTTGCCGACGGTGATGCCGGGAGTGTCCTTGGGGACGATGAAGCAGCTGGCGTTCCGCCGCTCCGTATCCTCTGTCCGGCAAAAGAGCAGGATGATGTCCGCCTCCGCGCCGTTCGTCACCCACATCTTGGTGCCATTGATCACCCACTCGCCGCCCTTGAGATGGGCACGGCATTTCATGGCCCCGGCGTCGCTGCCCGAGCCGGCCTCGGACAGCGAGAAGCAGTTGAGCCACTCGCCGCTGGCCATCTTCGGGAGCCACTTTTTCTTTTGATCGTCCGTGCCGAATTTGAGAATGGGGTCGATCACCAGCGAATTCTGAACGCTGTTGATCACGCCGACCGAGGCATCCGCGTAAGACAATTCCTCGACCACGATCGCCGACGCCAGCGCATCCAACCCCGCCCCGCCATATTCCTCGGGTATGCAGATTCCCTGATAGCCCATCTCGCCGAGCTGCTTGATGACCTCCGCCGGAAACTCCCCCTTGATGTCCCGCTCCATCGCCCCCGGCGCGACGACGTTGCGCGCGAACTCGCGGATGCTGTCGCGCAGCATCACGTGGTCCTCATCCAGCTCATAGCCGAACGGGATCACCTCGCCTGCCATCGTCGCCGCATCACTCATCCTGTCACCCCACTCTAGGCCGCCGCCGTCCGTCGCTTGAATTCCGCCCGCGAAATGAGCATTCGCTGCACTTCGCTGGATCCCTCGCCGATCTCGCAGAGTTTGTTGTCGCGCAAGAGCCGTTCGACGCAAACGTCCTTCGTATATCCTGCGCCCCCGTGAATCTGGATCGATTCCCATCCAACTCGGCTGGCCATTTCGGATGCGAAGAGCTTGGCAATCGAGCACAGTTCCTTGTCCGGCCGGCCGGCATCATGCGTGCAGGCCGCTTGGCGAACCAGAAGCCGGGCCGCTTCCACCTGCGTCTCCATGTCTGCCAGCTTGAACTGGATAGCTTGATGCGAGTGCAACGGAACACCAAAGGTGTGCCGCTCGGCCGCATACTTGACCGCCTCTTCCAGACAGCCGCGGGCCAGCCCGACCGACAGAGACCCGATCGTGCACCGCCCCCGGTCCAGGACCCGCAGCGCGTCAACATACCCGGCGTGCAGTTCGCCGCACAGGTTCTCCTCGGGGATTTCGCAATTTTCGAGCGTCACGGGGACCGTATCGCTGGCCCGCATCCCCATCTTGTCCTCGGGTTCCCCGATAATCAGTCCCGGGCGATCCCCCTCCACGATAAACGCGGAAATCGTCCGCGGTCCGCGCTCCGGCTTCGTCCGCGCCGTCACCACGAAGACGCCGGCGCGCTTGCCGTTCGTAATCCAGAACTTTCGCCCGTTGAGCACCCAGCCGTTCTTCGTCTTCTCCGCACGCGTGGTCAGCGCCTCGGCATCCGAACCGCAGTCCGGCTCGCTCAGACACCACGAACCAATAACCTCCCCCGTCGCCAGCCTGGGCAGCCACTTTTTCTTCTGTGCATCATTGCCCGCCAGCCGGATATGCGTCGTGCACAGCCCGCTGTGCGCCGCGACAAACAGCGCCGTTCCGCCACACCAGCGCGCGATCTCTTCCACCACGACCGTCATCGCCAGCAGGCCCTGGCCCGCGCCGCCATATTCCTCAGGGACGGTCACGCCCAACAGGCCGATCTTGCCCATTTCCGCGACCACTTCATCGGGCAGCCACTTCTTCGCATCCCACTCGCGGGCAAATGGAGCGATCCGTTCGGCCGCAAAGCTCCGCGTCAGATCGCGAAAGGCGACTAATTCTTCCGGAAGATTGAATTCCACGTTTCGTCAGCCCTCAATAACAACCAAGGGGATTCCGTCAGAAACCCCCATTCTATGCGACAGCGGCGCAGCGTCAAAGCCGCCCGTCGGACGCCATCAAGTGGCCTGAAGCGAAGACCGGCCTCGCTCGTCCGTGGAGACGGCCCAAACGGCGTTAACCGGATCCTGTCCGAGAAGGAGCGTCCAGCCGCCGGTCGATGCCTCCGACAGGAGCCGTGCCTTATTTTGCATATTCTCGAACGGCATCAGGTCGTACGCCATGTTATGCCGCAGGCCGACATGGGCCGACGTCGGCATCAGGTCCGCCGGCAATACCGCCTGCCGCCCGCCGCTGGAAAACACTACTCCCTGCTGATGCCGAGTGTGGCCGGGAAGCACGCGCACCGAGACGCACGGCGCGATCTCTGCCTCGCCATCCGCGAAAGCAAGCACCCCGGCCCGCTCCAACGGCTCCAAATTTTCTTTTCGATACGTCCCGGTCATCACGGCATGTCCTTCAACGGCATCCTGCCACTCTCCGCGCTGCACAACGTACTTGGCCCGCGGAAAAGTAGGAACATACCCGCCGCGCCCGTCCGGCATCGTCGCGCCCCCGGCATGGTCGAAGTGGAGGTGGGTCAGAAGCACAAGGTTGATGGATTCCCGTTCGACCCCCGCCGCTGCAAGCGAATCGACGATCCAGTGGTCGCTGAAACTGAAGAACCCCTGCTCCTTCTCGCTGTACTTGATCTTGGGGCCGGTTCCGGACTCCACAAGAATTCGCTGTCCGCCCGTCTCCACCAGAAAGCAACTCGTCGCCAGCGGGATGCGGTTGGCCTCGTCGACCTCCACCACCTTCGACCACAGCGGCTTGGGAATAATGCCGAACATGGCCCCGCCGTCGAGCCACAGATGACCCCCGTCGAGTATGGTCACGATCAGGTCGCCGACGGTGGCACGCGGCGGAGTGGCTATTGGTCCTCGTCGAGCGGTGGTCATCGTCACCTGTTGAGTCCTGTTGAGCCGGAGAGCATTCTATTGTCTAATCTCGCCCCCGCACCAAGGAAGCGGCCACCAAGGAGTCTTTTGATGTTGCTTGCAGAGAAACTGGCCCACTGGACCCACCGGCTCAAACATACCGACCTGACACCCGCGGCGATCCACGAGGTGAAACGCCGCTTCATCGACTCGCTGGGGACCGCGTTGGGGGCCTATCGATCCAAGCCTGCGACAATCGCCCGTCAGACAGCCCTCGGCGTGCCGGCCGCAAGAGGGGGTTCAGTGGTCGTTGGAACGAAGCACCGCACGACGCCGGACCTTGCGGCCTTCGCCAACGGTGCCCACATTCGCTACCTGGATTACAACGACACCTACCTCTCCAAGGAACCAGCCCACCCGTCCGATAACATTGCAGCCACCTTGGCGGTCGCTCAAACCGCCGGGAGGTCCGGTCGCGACCTTATCCTCGCCACGGTCATCGCCTATGAAATCCAGTGTCGCCTGTGCGACGCAGCTTCGCTCCGGGCCAACGGCTGGGACCACGTCACATACGGGGCGTTTAGTTCGACCCTGGGGGCCGCAAAACTCTGGGGCCTCTCCACAGAGCAGATGGTCCACGCCCAGGGGCTCGCCGGCGTCTGCAATATCGCCACCCGCCAGACCCGCACCGGCCAGATCTCCATGTGGAAGGCCTGCGCCTTCTCCAACGCCGCTCGCAACGCCGTCTTCGCCGCCAACCTCGCCCGCCAGGGCTTCACCGGCCCGCACGAGATCTTCGAAGGCCCCAAGGGCGTGTTCAAGATGCTCACCGGCCGCAAATTCGACGTGAAGCTCGGCTCCAAATCGACCGGCTACATGATCAACAAGACCTACATCAAGTTTTGGCCCGCGGAATACCACGCCCAAAGTTCGATCGACGCGGCCCTCCAGATCCGCCGCCGCTTTCTCGACGACGGCTACACCTGGAAGGACATCCGCAAGCTGGAAATGGAGTCTTTCGAGGCCGCCGTCTCCATCATCGGTAGCGAGCCTGAAAAATGGCGCCCTACCAGCCGCGAGACGGCCGACCATAGCATGGGCTACATGACCGTCGCCGCCCTGATCGACGGCGACGTCACGCGGGAGACCTTCTCGCCGAAAAAGTTCACCGACAAGAAGTACCTCAAGCTCCTCGACCACACGACCATTGTTGAAGCCGCCGACCTCAATCGCGGTTACCCCGACGGCATCCCCAACCGGCTCAAGGTCCGCATGGCGGACGGCAGGGTCTACGAAAAAACCGTCAAATACCCGCGCGGCCACGCCGGCAACCCCATGTCCGACGACGAGGTCGAGCGAAAGTTCCGCACTCTTGCCGAAGGCGTTGTGTCCGCCCGAGCCCAGGACCGGCTCCTGGACCAGATGTGGTCGCTCGATCGACTCCGCGACGTCAAAGCGCTCTGGCAATTCGACGTGGTCGCCGGGCGAACACGCTGAGCCGAATTCTCGTTTCCGCCCCCGACCAATCTCCTGCCGCGCGATTTTCGCCAAAAAAACCGGCCTCCGAAGCATGTCACTTCGGAGGCCGGTGAAAACTTAACTGTTCGGACCGCTATTACGGTCGGGTCACAATGAGCCTGAAGACACCCTTCGCCGGCCCTTGGTTCCCGGTAGCTTCCTTGCCCGCGACACGAATAAGGTAATCCGTGTTCGGGTTGATGGACGCATCGGGCAGGACTTTGCGGGCCTGGCGGTTCGGGAAGAAGAGCTGGTTGGTTCCCAAGCCCGTCGTGCAGCCCTCATCGTCGCAATGTTGCGTCGTCGGAAGCGTCGATGTACCCGTGGTTCCCGGACATTCCACCGGGACCGCCGGAACGGTTTGGTGGGCCGAGATCACCGAGTCATACGTCGTTCCGATGCCGCATAGCGCGATGGTCATCGTTCTATTCGGGCTAATTCCGATATCGGGGCCGGAATTGACTCGATACCAGACGTCGCCGGCAGTCGTGTTGGAATTTCCACACTGTGCCGTTCCGTCACGCGTCGCGCCAATGGTCGTACCGACCACCGTCACGTTGGTGCTAATGAGGATCGCCGACGCACAAGCGTTGTTCGTCGGGACCGCCGGGGTGTATGCACAACTCGCCGCGTTCACGCTCACCAATCCAAGGCAGAACGCCAGGTCGCGATCGAGGAGCTGATAGTTAAACGCGCCTCCGCCCGTGTTGCGGATGGCCGCGCGGTTATTGCCCTCGGTCGATGTGGCCCACAACCAGACGCACGAAGCAGCGACCGTCGTGTTCTGGATCTCTACCCAGTAACACTGGCCGGCGCTCACGCTGATCGGTGGATTGAGGAACGCATCGTATTTGTACTGCTGGCTGTTGAGCGTACCGCCCGACGCCTCGTTCGGGATCGGAATCGTCTTGGCCGGAGTCACGTTGTAATCCCCGCCGAGTTGTTGAGTGATATCGGGGAGGCTGCCGGTCGTTCGGAAGAACCTGACGCGGAAGGTTTCCGCACCGCCGACGCCGCCGTCGCAGCCGTTGGACGAATGGAACCCGCGCCAGCAAATCTGACTGATGGTCCCATTGGCATTGGGCCGGAAATCATCCGCCGTCAACGTTGAATTGTCGGCGTCGCTCACGTAGCCGCCCTGCTGCACGTTGCTGAGAACGTGCGGCGTCTGGCATCGAGCGCCGTCGTCGCAAATCGCCGTCGGGCAGGTGAAGCCGGTGCAGTTCGTCCCGGCGGACCAGGCGGTCCCGCCCAGGTCCAGACAGCGAATCTCGGTCTCGATCGTGCACGCCGCCGGATCACCCGAGCAGCAGTGACCGGTCGGGCACGCCGTCGCACAGGTCGTGGCGGCCGTCCAGAGGCCCGGTCGCGGCGAAAGCTGCGGCGATGTTTGGTCGAGATTGTCGCATGTGGACTTCATGGTATTCGCGCAGAGGGTCTGCGTCGGATTCGCCGGATTGATATAACAGCACCGGCCCACGGTGCACGCCGGACTCGGCGGACAGCTTCCGCCTTCGACCCACTCGCCGAAGTAAATCGCCTCGCAGCGATCCTTCGTAGTAACGAGACAATCGAGCGTGCCGAGCGGCGCGATGTCGTAGCAGCACCGGCCCGGGGGCGGCCCGCAGCCTTCCTTGTCGATGCGGACGCCGAGGCTGAACGCCATATCCAAGGCGACGACATTTACGCTGCTGCACGCGCTGTAATCGGTCGGCAGGGTTCCCGACGGCGGATCGCCTTCCGGCGGGGCCGTGTCGACATCGATTTCCGCGTGGAGGGAATCGCCCAGCGGCGACGTCTCCCAATACCACTTGCAATCGCTGACCGGAGTATCGTTGACGATTTCAATCCACAGGCATTGGCCGGCTGTTACCGCAATCGGAACCGCCAGCGTTGCCGTGTAGGCATATTCCGTAACGGTACCGCCCTCGGTCGTGCCGGTCGGAGCGATCGTCCCACCGGTCGCCGTCCGCGTCACCGCGCCGGTGCCGGAGTCGAGGAATTGCCACCCATCCGGAGCGAGGGCGCCGGGAGCGAGAACCGTGCCAGGGCAGCGGCCCGCGCCGTTATTGTTGTTGCGGAACGTCACCTTGAAGCAATCCGGTTCAGGTCCGCACTCATCACCCGCCACGTTCAGATAGGTGCCCCACCAACAAATATTGGTGATGACGCCATTCTCAGTTGGACAGAAGCAATCGGCCGCGCGGCGGTCATTGCTCGTATCAATGTCGCTTTGCACCGCGCCGACCTCGCCGGTCTCCAGCGGACCCGGAGGCTGGCCCGAGGCTGGATCGAAGCAATCCGCCCCGACCGGAGTACAAACCGGCTTGCTCAATTGAACCAGCAGGTTCACGAACGGGTTGAGATCGCCGGCCAGCGTGATCTGACCATCGTTCGAAAGGTCTCCGCGGCAGAAGTTCGCCGCGAAACATCCCTGGAATTCGTCAAAGATCGTCGGCGGGAAGAACAACGTGTCGATCCACTTGGAAATATCGCGACCGTTGACCTTACCGTCGTTATTCATGTCGCCCGGACAGCATTCGGCAAGTTGCACGAACGGCTCGCACGACAATTCCACGGTGTAGTCCGCGCTGCACGGCGCCTCGCCGACGCCTCCGAACACGTTCGGAGCGACGTACACGTAGTACGTCCCGGCGCACACCGCGGCCGTCACTTCCAGCGTGTTCGCGGTGCCGGTCGGCGGCTCACAGGGGAACGTAATAGAGTCGAAGGCCAGGGTCACCGCGTTCTGGCAATCGCCCGACGGGTCACCGATGATCGCCATTTCCGGCGCAAATTCCATGGACACGGCGCGCCAGCGGATGGTCGCTGCCGTCAACACCTCCACTTTATACCAGTCGGTATCGCGATTAATGAACGAAGCGTCTTCGCACGCACCACCGGCACAAGGCTCGGTATTTGGACAATCCGCCGGTGCGTCGCACGGGAACGGATTTCGGAAGTTTCCGGCCTTGCCGCAAATGACGTACGGCGTCGTGCTGCACGTAATCAACGGGTAGTTAAAGGTCGGGGGAACCGCGAAGCAGCCGCCGTTAAAAGTATCCTGGGGACCCAGGGCGTCCACCGTTCCAGGATCGTTGGAATCCTCGCAAATGGCCTCGCCTTCAGCGTTTGAACCGCCGGGACAAGTCGCCGGACAGCTGATGCAACCTGTGGTGAACGAAGTCACCGTCAGCACATAATGCAAGGGTTCATCCAACGGGTCCGTCGCCGGTACGATGACCGGCCGGGGCGAACCCGTGAATTCAAATTGCCCGCCGGCCACGTTCGAATTTCCACACGCGATATAAATCGTGTCTCCCTCGCCGGCTTCACCGGTGGGATCGGCGGCGCCAACCGGGATACAGGCACAGAAGTTGCCCGTAAAGTTGATGGGGCCGATGCAGGACGACTGTATGGAAGAGTCCGCCTGGTCCGCGGTGCAGTCGTCTTGCAAGGCCAGCGCCGTCGGATTGTCCGGCCAGGTTTGCGTACTCGCGGGAATAACACAGTCACCCGTCGAGGCATTGAACGCCGACGCCGTGAAGACGCCGACAAACGGGTTAAAGAACCCGTCGCTGCCGCAGCTTTCGAAGAGGACGCCCGTCACGCCCACCGGAACCGTGTACTTGCACCACAAAATTCCGTGCGTATCGCGGGTCAATACACCCGATCCGCCGCCGAACTCCGCGTTCAGGTTGATGGCGGTATAGCAGGCATCGCCCGTCTCCGGACACGGATCGGACTTGCAACCTGCGTAATCTTCAAGTCCAAGCGGATCGCCCTGGTTGAAGTCGGTGAACTGGCGGTAGAAACCGCCGGCATTGTTACAATCCGTATCGACATTGGAGATCTGACAGGCAACGGCTTCGGTGCCGGAGTCATAGAAGCAGCACCGACCCGTACCGCCGGCGCCCTGTACGAACGGCGCGGGACTCGTCGGGATAAAGTCAATGTTCAAGAACCCGGGGCCGCCCAATGGCCGGCTGGGGACCACGCCTGCGCGGCCGCGTCCCACGCGAATCTTGATGCAATCGCCCGGATCGAAAAACTGGTTGCTGTTGATTTCGACGGGGAGTTCCAGGTGGGAAAGGCTGTTCCGCTTGAACTCCGTCCCGTCATTGAGTCGGTCGTCGCTGCACGCGATCTGAGCCTCTTCGCAAAGCGTCGCTCCGCACGCCTGGCCTCCGCCCTGCGCCACCGCGTCGCCATAGACCACGACGAAGGTATCCAGACCGCCGCCGCCCTCGTTTTCGGCCTCAAACCCAAACGTACTGATAACAAGGACGCCCGACTGAACCGCAACGCCGTTGTACACCGTCGGGATTCGGTAGTTGTAGAAAACGTCCTGACGAATCGCAGGCAACGGGGCCGTGTTGTTTCCGAATTCACATGCCGCGGGAACGTCCTGTCCGGCGGGAGGCAGATCCGTATCATTGGCAAAAGACGTATCAAACGTCAGGGATACGGCCAGCGCCGTCAACGAAATCTTGTCTTCGCAAGCATCGTTCGAAGGGATACCGGGGCAGTCCGCGCCTTCGACGCCGCACGTCGTGTTGTCGCCCAGGTATTGGCCGCCGCGGCCTTCGCAGGCGATCTGAGCGAGTTGCGCGCAGCCCGCCTCGCTCTCTTCGCAACACGCACCGGTCGGCAACGAACAACTGCCGCAGGATAATGTGATCAAGTACCGAGTGCTGCACGCCACGCCCGAGAACGCATCCGGTCGGACACGGACCCACCACGTGCCGGCAGGCAGACAGCGATTAATCGTTACCACATCGCAGGCCTTGCCCGTGGCAAAGTTCAAAAAGGTCGGGTCGGCGACACAGTTCTGCGGGTCGCCGCCGTTCTGAACCAGGATGGCTTCAACGTCGAAGCGGGCTTCGATCGTTACGGTGACGGCGGTATCCTGCGTCAGGACGATCTGATACCAATCGCTGTCCCGCGCGTCATCAGAGCCCTGACAGACGCTGCTCACGCAGGTGACACCCTGATTGCAATCGGTGTCGGCGGTGCAGAAGGACTGGAAAGTCCCCGCCGTGCCGCACACGGACTCACCGCAGGCCAGCGCCTCAAATGCGTTCGGAGCCGCCTCGCAACCTTGGTTGGTGACATCGACGTAGCCAGGGCCGCAATTCGGCTCAGCGGACCCGCCCGGATCGGCCGTCAGACAATCAGCTTCCGTCAAACAAGTCGTACAGAGGGGCGTCGTGTCATCGAAATCGGCACAAACCCCTTCTTTCCACTTGGCCGTACTGCTCAACGCGATACACGCCGCTCGCGTGACACTGTCCGCGCAGGTCGCGGGCTCATTGTCACGATTGCAGCAAGCTCCCAATGGGCCGGGGTTCGCAAAAATTTCAATGTACATACCGGCGATCGTAGGAGGCCCGCCGTAGAAGAAGTAGTCGTCCGTCTGGCCCGCGCCCAAATCCTCGCAGAATCCGGTACCGCCGTTGCCGGGCTCGCAATCCGGCCACACTCTCACCGTATTGGGAATGACAATGTCGTCCTCGGTAAAGCCCTGCTCGGCGGTCGTGGAAATGCTCCACGCCGCGTCGCCGTTCTCCGATTGCATGCAAATCCACACAAAATTGGAATCGATCAGGATCGGCGGATCCATGTCAAACGTCACGATGACGGGCGGGTTGACCAATTGGAAGTTGCGCGTCTCGCAGAACAACACCAGAGAGGCCGGATCGTCCGGGCAAATCGGCAGAAAGTTTCCGGACCGCATGGACATGGTAAAGGAATCGGTCGCGCCGCCGCCGGTGATGCCACCGACCGAAACGTTGATGCGGCAGACAAACCGGTCCGTCGACGAGGGCAGGAAGTTCACGTCGTCGCAAAGGGGAATGTTGTCGGGGTCGCCGAAGGAACCGATCGAGTTGCCGCCGGTGTTCTCGTAAATCTGATTCGTACAGGGCTCAAACTGGCAGTGCAGGGTGCCGACGTTCCGGGGACCACCCAGCAACTGCTGTTCCCGCGTGCCCAACGGCGCGACCGCCGGCCACGTCGGAAGGACGTCCGAAATATCGCGTGGGCGGCTCTGGATCAGATAGCTCCGATCGCGCGTGTCGACCGCGCTTTCGTTGATCCGCAACTGCTCTTCACTCAACTGAATCTTATTGGGCGTTACCGTGAATCGCGATCGCGGATCCACGACTTTCTTACCGGCCGGTTGAGCGCCTTCGCCCGCCGTCGCGGTCGCGATCGCCCAACACATGCACGCCGACACCGTCAAACCCAGTGCTACTGTGGTTCGCTTACCCATCGATCCTACTCCTTACCCTTTGCAAAAAAGGTCGAAACAAGGACGATAATCCTTCCTCGCGTGAAGGAACGCGAAGGAAGACGTTTTCTACTTGGACGCTGCTTTCCTGCCTCGATTAAGGCGGGCTGATTTTTCGCTCCCACGTCCTAGGGCGGATAGAGAAGTACCCCGCCCGTGATCCACTTTCACCCAATAACACACGATGCTACCAAAAATGGCGCTCCCGAGTCAAGGGGTATCGGTTGCAAACCCCTGTCATTTAAGGCGGTTTTCGCGACTTCGGACCGCAATATTACCGCTCGCTTCAACGGCAATCCGTGACCGACAGGTACCTTGATTGGGGTGAAAATACCCTGTCTATGTGATGCCAAACACACAGGTCATTAGGTCCTCTCCAGCCGCCATGGCCCTCGAATGGGGCTTATAAGGTACAGGCTGGGAAATAACTTAAGCGTGAGAATGAACGATTTTGCTCGGCGTGGCGATAGGGCTTTCTCTGCACGGTAGTCGTGTGCCCAATCCCGCGCGGCACGAAAGAACCGAAAAAAGGAGCACCGGCAATAAAATGGAGATGGGAGCGCTGGGACTCGAACCCAGGACCCACGGCTTAAAAGGCCGTTGCTCTACCGACTGAGCTACGCTCCCTGGAGACCTCGACTTTAGCCTGATTTCCTGTCTCTGACAACGCCGGCACGGCCGCCGAGCCTCGGGACCTGCCCCTCTCGTCCTACGCATTCACCGGAAGTGGAACGACTTCGCCCGAAAACTCGTCGCCGCTGACGACAACGCGGACGGGCGTACCCACCTTGGCCAGAGCCGACTTCACATATCCCAGACAAAGCACGGCGCCCATCGCCTCGCTGAAGCAGCTACTGGTCACTCGCCCCACTACGGTCGAATTCGACAATATCTCCGCCCCTCTCTCGATGATCGCCTCGCCGCTCACACGAAGTCCCGCCAGCTTGCGGGCGAGGATACCGTGCGAGCGCATCCGCTCGATCACCTCCTGTCCAAGATAGCAGCCCTTGTGATAGCTGATCCCGCGTTCGACCTGGCCCGTCTCCGGTGGAACGACCTCTTCATCAATGTCATCCACCGATGCCGGGATCCCCGCTTCCATTCGCAGGATCTGAACCGTCGCCGCGGACAAGGTGGCCAGGTGGAGTTCGCCGGCCAGTGCGTCAAGCGCCGCTCGCGCCGCGGCACGGTCTTCGCCGCACACGATGATCTCGAACGCCGGAACACCCGCGAAATCATGGCGGACAAAACGGGCCTCCGATGCACCGATTCGCCCCGCGACGTGCTGCAACTGGCTCATCGGCGAAAAATTGCCCAGGCCCAGCCGGCCCCCCGCGTCGCCCGCTCGCGGCCCCATGACCGCGTGACGCTCGACGGTCGAGGAGACGTCGGCAAGCTGAACATCCTCGGTGATCACGTACCGTTCCAGATGCTTGGTTGCCGTTTCGATCTGGCGGCGGTCCACATCTAACCACAAGCGATCGTCCAGAATCAGGATGTTCATATCGAAGACGGCCCGACCCTTGACGCTGGTGGCGAAGGCGTAGTTCCCCTCGCCCGGCTGGAGCGTCTTGACCACGTTGGTGACGAGATTATTCAGCCAGGTTGCCCGATCCTTGCCGCGAACCTCGATCAATCCTCGATCCGCGCGTGCATAAACCCCGCCGGCGGTCATCGCCGCGCGGTATTGCTGTTGAATCTCCGGTGGATTGGGCATGGCAGTATCGACGCCGCGGGCGCACGGAATTGTAGCGAAGGCCAGGGCAGGCTGGCCGCTTTGAAATTATAGGGAAGCCGCCGAATTGAACGCTTATTCGCCGGTCGGCTCTCGATCCGCCGCGGGCTGGATTTCAGCGTCGCCGGCTCCTGGCTCGCCGCGCGGTTCACCGGCCACCGAGCTCTTGGGAGCATTCGGTTTCAGATGGCTGTACTGCTCATCGGTAAGCTGTTCAATCCGGGACGCCGAAAAACGCAGGTTCGATTGGTTGCCGTTCTCCTCGGTGTCGAGCACCTGATTGTAAAGTTCGATGGCCCGCGCCCGATCGTGCCGGCGAAAGTCGTACACCACCGCGCATTGGAACCGCGCAGCGTGCGGCGTCTTCGGATCCAGTGCCGCCGCCCATTGATAGTAGCGAATCGAAAGCTCGTCGTTCGGATCGTCCTCGCGCAGATACTCTTTGTAGATTTCTCCGCAGTAGAACGCGCAATCGTCCACCTTGTCCGACGTCGGGTATTCCTTGAGCACTTTCTTGAACATCCCCAAGGCATCCCGCGCCTTCTTCTTGTTGTTCGGCAGCGCCCCGGCCAGCGGGATCAATTTGACCTGGTTGTGGATGGCCAGGGCCTTGTTGAAAATTGCATCCGCCTCGGGAATCGACTCCTGCGGAGAGACTTCGGCGCGATGTTCCGTCGTCGCGGCCGTCAGATAAGGATAAACTTCGACCGCCTCGGTCAGCGCGCGCTGCCGACGCGCCCAATCCGCCTTCGTACTGTCGCCCGCCTGCAAATAGAGCTTCTCTAGTTCCCGGAGCTGGCCCAGGTAGTGCTCGCGAGTCTCCATCAACGCCTCAACCTTGTCCGCAAAGTTGGCGATGTCGCCGGAACGTGCCTTGACAATCTCCGCGTCCTCGGGCGGCGGCTTCACATCGACTACGGTATAGTCGTGTTTGCGGTCCAACCCTTCACATCCGTAGACGGCGATGAGACATGCGGCGATGAGAAACGTGGCGACCGATCGGTGAATGCGTGTGGAATCCATTGAACCAATCCCTTGGATCGTGCCGCGGCAGGTCCGCGGAACCCTCCCTGCCTTCTCGTCCGTTGAGACAGGTCTTCGCTATTGCACCAGTCCTCGGCCCGCTGGTCAAGCGAAAGTTCGTAATATGCGACGTTGAAAGTACGCTTTGGGGCTGTGATTTGTTGGCGGCTTCGAATCTGGCGGTTGCCAACTACCACTTCGCCTCCTCAAACGCACCGCGACGGGCGACGGGTTTTTGAGGCAGGGCTTTCAGTACCGCCGAGGCCAGCACCAGGTCCCCCTTCGTCGTGATCTTGATGTTGCGCGGATCGCCCCGAACGCCTGCGACCGGATGACCGGCGGCGGCCACCAATTGCGCGTCGTCCGTCAGCGGTACGCCCTCGGGAATCCCGATCGCCCCCGACTTGAAATCGTCATAGGCCCCGACCAGCCAATCCTTGCGAAAAACCTGCGGCGTCTGGGCCATGTGTAGCCCCTCGCGGCTGACGGTCTCGGTGATGATCCCGTCCTTATCCACGCGCTTAAGGGTCGAGGTTACGGGACAGATGGGCGCGGCCGCCCCGGTGTTGACCGCCGCCTCGAAGACTTGATCGATCCACTCAACCGCGACGCAAACCCGCACCGCGTCATGAACGGCGACAAACTCCGCATCCTCGCTGACGGCCGCCAGGGCATTGGCCACGGAGTCATGCCGTTCGGCCCCGCCTTCAACCAACTTGACCCCCATGAACCCAAGGTTGGCCCCGAATTTGTTCTTCATCTGCTCCATATCCGCCGGAGCCACGACGAGGATGGTCTGGGCAACATCCTCGCGATTGACGAAGAGCTGGAGGGCCCGCAGAAAGATCGGCTGGCCATCCAGCACGGCGAAGACCTTGTTCTCCCCCCCGCCAAACCGCTCACCGCTCCCCGCAGCGACCACGATCGCGCTCATCTTGCCCATACAGCACCTCCGCTACGTCCTATTACAATAAGGATAGTCACGCCGTACAAGGCGGCGAGCTGGTTCCTGATTCTTTTTTCATTCGCGCAATGGAAAAAAGCGAAGACAACTTGATCGCCTGGATCTCTGAGCGAACTCGCTCCCAACCCGGCACCTCCGACATCCCCATCGGCATCGGCGACGACATGGCCATGATCCGCACGCCTGTCGGCGAAGTCCTCCTCACCTGCGACATGCTCATGGACGGCGTCGACTTCGACACCTCCAAACACACCCCCGAACAGATCGGTCGCAAAGCCTTGGCGGTCAGCTTGTCTGATTGCGCCGCGATGGCCGTCCGTCCGCGCTGGGCGCTGGTCAGCGTCGCCTTGCCCAACACCTGGACAATGGAACAGGCCCAACGGCTCTATGATGGAATAGAGTCGTTTGCCCAGCGCTACGAGGTCGCCATCATCGGCGGCGACACCAATAGCTGGAACCAGCCCCTCGCCGTCGATGTGACGCTCGTCGCTGAACCCTGGCCGGGAGTCAAGCCGGTGCAACGCAGCGGCATGAAGGCTCACGACCTGATAATCGTCACCGGCGAGTTGGGTGGCAGCCTCGCAGGTCATCACATCGACTTCGAACCCCGCGTCCGCGAGGCAAAGTGGTTAGCGGAGAAATTAGGCTCCGACCTGCACGCAATGATCGACCTGTCCGACGGTCTGTCCACAGACGCCCACCGACTGGCGAAGGCGTCGAACCGTGGAATTGAATTTGGCGAATTCTCGATTGAATTGCTCGCGTCGAAGGCTGCGATCAAGACGTCAAAGGACGATGGTCGAACCGTTCTCGACCATGTGCTAAACGATGGAGAGGATTTTGAGCTGTTATTTGCGGTGGAACCTGCAGCGTGGATTCGACTTGGAGAATCTTCCGAGGGCCAGTGGCTGCTCGACCAGAAAGTAACACCTCGCTATCGAACAATCGGAATCGCAGAGAAAGAGCCTGGCGTTCGACTCAAACGATCGAACGCGACAATATCCGTCATCGAACCCCGCGGATGGCAACACTTTAAATGACTGCGCCCCCGACGAACCTTGAACTGCGCTCGTCGTCGCCCGACGACACCCTCCGCATCGGCCGCGACCTCGCCGCCTGCCTCTCCCCCGGCGACGTCGTCGCCCTCGTCGGTCCTCTCGGCGCGGGCAAGACCCAACTCGTCAAAGGCATCGCCCTCGGCCTGGGCGTGCCCGATTCGCGGCTCGTCAACAGCCCCACCTTCGTCCTCGTCAACGAATACGCCGGACGATTTCCCATCCACCACCTTGACGCCTACCGACTCACGAGCGCCTCTGAATTGGAAGCCCTTGGCTTTGACGAAATGTGCGCCGGCAATACCGTCGTCCTCGTTGAATGGGCCGACCGCGTCACCGGCGCGATCCCTGCCGCAGCCCTTTGGATCGAACTCTCCGTCGTCAGCGACAACGAACGCCGACTGACCCTGCGCACTACTTCTGCCGACCTCGCTGCACGGCTGGCCAACCGCGCGCGCCTGCGGTAACGTAACCCCATGCCCAAACGCCCCTCCCGCAGCCCCCGAACCGACGGTCGCCGACCCGACGAACTCCGACCGATCCGAATCATCCGCGGCTTCACCAGGTCCGCCGCGGGTTCGGTCCTCATTAAATTCGGCGAGACGCACGTCCTCTGCACCGCTTCGGTCGAAGAATCCGTGCCTCCATGGCGAAAGGACTCGGGTCTCGGCTGGGTCACCGCCGAATACGACATGCTCCCCGCCAGCACCGGCGAGCGCCGCCCGCGCAGCCGCGGCAAAGGCGTCGATGGCCGCGCCCAGGAAATCCAGCGCCTCGTTGGCCGCTCGCTCCGCGCCATTGTCGATATGAAAAAGCTCGGCCAGCGGTCCATCTGGATCGACTGCGACGTCCTCCAGGCTGACGGCGGAACGCGAACGGCCAGCATTACGGGGGCTTACATCGCCCTCATCGACGCGGTCTCGGGCCTCCGGCGGAGCAAACTCCTGACGGCCAGTCCCATCATCGACTCCGTCGCCGCCATCAGCGTCGGCCTGGTCGCTGGTCGGCCCCTCCTCGACCTCAACTACGTCGAGGACAAGGACGCCGAGGTCGATTTCAATGTCGTGCAGACCGGTCGAGGCCGGTTTATCGAGGTCCAGGGCACCGCCGAGGGCGGGGCCTTCAGCCGGGGCCAGCTTTCGCGGATCATCTCCCTCGCCGAGAAAGGCATCCGCCAGCTACGTACGATTCAACAGAAGACGCTGGGAAAACGCCGAGCGTGACCTATGACATTCGGATCGCAATTTCGTAGGGCGGGTTCTGCCCGCCGCTTCTGCCGGACGACGTGTTACTCGGTCCCCTTCCTCCTCCTCGCCGCCTGTCAACAACAAGATCAAAAAAAGTGGGACGAGTTCTGGAAGGTGGACTCGAACCGCCCCCTTTTCGGCAAGCAGGTCGGTGACGCGGAAATCTGGACCATCGAGTGCAACGATTACCGCAGCGCCAGCCGCGAGGAACGCGAGCAGATGGCCGACAACATGGCGCGGCTCCTGAAAAAACGCCGCGAACTTCGCGCCGACGACGTCTGGGTGCAGAACGAAGCCGACCGCAGCCGCATCTTCTACGGCCAGTACCCTCTCAAATACGTGGAGGCCAGGACCGACACCGACGACCATGCCCAGGGCGACGTGATCATCGAATTGAACGAAGAAATCCGACGTGACCTCGATTTCATCCGCAAGCTCGCCCTCGGCGACAAATACCCCTTCTTCAGCGCCCGGCCGACCGTCATGCCCACCGAGCACGTCGGCCCGCCGGAATGGGACCTGCAGAGCGCCCGCGGCGTATACACGCTCAACATCGGCGTCACGTACAACACCGAAACGCTCCACAACTACAAAGAAGCGGCCGTCGAATGGGTCCGCGACCTCCGCAACCGCGGCTACGACGCCTACTACTACCACGACCCCGACCGCCCCCTCAGCAGCATCTGCGTCGGCACCTTCGGCGAAGACGCCCTCGTCGACGACGGTCAAGGCAAGAAGCGAATGAGCCCCGCCGTCATCGAGCTGCGCAATAAGGAGGAGTTCAAGTACAACCTCGAAAACGGCCACATCATCTACCGCAGCGCCGTCAATGAAGCCGGTCAAAAGGGCCGTATCCCCAACTGGTCGTTCCTCGTAAGAATTCCGCGCACCGGCGAGTCAAGCGACCTGCAAACGATCCCCACCGGCTCCGGCGGCTGATCGATTGTGCCACTGCTCTCAAGGAACAGTATATTTGCCCTCCTTAAACAAGCGCGATGAACTGACTCATATGCCCCGGAAGGGCAAATGACCGTAGCCACGGGTGGAGGTCGCCCTTGGCGACCGGAACCCGTGGATAGAGGACGAGTTTATTTCCTGCCGCCCCAGAGGGGCGGAGGAGCGACACTTACCCGATGCCCACTCCCCGCGACATCCTCATCGCCACCAACAACCCCGGAAAATTCCGCGAGATTGTCGCCCTCCTGACGGAGAACTCTGATCCGAGCCCCGAGCGCCAGCGACGGGATTCTTCACTCGGCGCAATCCGCTGGCTCTCTCTCGCCGACCTTCCCCAACCCATCCCCGAACCGCACGAAGATCAATCAACCTTTCTCGGCAACGCCACGCTGAAGGCCACGTATTACTCCAAGGCCGCCGGCATGTGGGCCCTCGCCGACGACTCCGGTCTGGAGGTCGACGCCCTCGGCGGCAAACCCGGCGTCCACTCCGCGTACTTTGACCACGCCGCGGCCCATCTGCCCCGCGAAGCCCGCGACCGCGCCAACAACGCGAAACTCATCGCCGAGTTAACCACCATCCCGCCGGAAAAACGCACCGCCCGCTACCACTGCATCCTCGTCCTCGCCGACGCCGACCGCATCCTCGCCACCGCCGACGGTGTCTTCGAAGGCCGCATCATCGACACCCCCCGCGGCGCAGGCGGCTTCGGCTACGACCCCTATTTTCTCGTGCCGGAACTCGGCCGGACCGTCGCCGAACTCCCCGCCGAAGAAAAAAACCGCCTCAGCCATCGTGGCCAGGCCTTACGAATGATGCGCACGAGGCTCGCTAATCTGTGAATGGTGAACTGCCAGCCCAAAGCGCAAGCGAGGTGTTACGCCTTCGCCCCGCCCCCAATCCGTCGTATCCCCCTTAGCCCCATCCCCAGCGCCTCCGGGTTCGTCGCCCAGCGCATCGCCTCCGTCCCGCTGATTGCCTGCTCCTGATACATCTTCAAGAGATGCTGATCGAAGCTCTGCATCCCCGACTCCCCCGTCTCGATGTACGTCAAGAGTTCGCCCAGCCGCTTCTCGCGGATGAACTTCTCCGTCACCGGCGTGCCCCGCAGCACCTCGACCGCTGGTCGCCGCGTGCCGCCCGTCGCGACGACCAGCCGCTGCGAGATAATCGCCTCGATCGACGCCGAAAGCTGCGACAGGAGCGTGTCGTACTCGCCCGGCGGGAACATGGCCACGATCCGCTCGATCGCCTGCGGGGCGTTGGACGAGTGCAGCGTCGAAAAGACCTGGTGCCCCGTATCCGCCGCGCGGAGCGCCATCCGCAGTGTCTCCACGTCGCGCATCTCTCCGACGAGAATCACGTCCGGGTCCTGTCGCAGCGCCTGTCGCAGGGCCTGCTCGAACGACGGCGTGTCCGTCCCCACCTCGAGCTGCGAGACCAGCGCCTTCTTGTTCACGTGCATGAACTCGATCGGGTCCTCGATCGTGATGATCTTCGTCCGGTACGTCTCGTTGATCAGGTCGATCATCGTCGCCAGCGTCGTGCTCTTCCCGCTCCCCGTCGTACCGGTCACCAGCGTCAACCCGCGCTGCGACAGGGCGATCTCGTGGATCACCTGCGGCAGCTTCAGGTCCGCAATCGACGGCAGCTTTCCCTTGATGACCCGCATCACGATGCCATAGCGCCCGACTTGCGAATACGCGCTGCACCGAAACCGAGCGGAGTTCGGGTGCTGATACGAAAAATCAATCCCCGCGATGATCGCCCGGTCCGCTTCCGCCTTGCGGCTCTCGGGCAGCACGGACATCACGAAGTTCCGGGCGTCCTCGTTTGACAAGGCGGGCGAGTTCACAAACCGCGTCTGACCGGCAATCCGCATCATTGGCGGCGAGCCCGCCTGAACGTGCAGGTCGGAGGCGTTGTTATCCACCGCGAACTTGAGCAGTTGGTTGAAATCCATGGTTGGCCTCGCCGCGGTCCGAGCCCGCCCTATTTCAATTTGAACGTCGCCACGACCGGGTTGTGGTCCGAACCCCCCGTCTCAATCGACCCTTCGATCACGCGATACGACTTGTCAACGTAGCGTCCGCCCATGGCCGGCGACGCCAGGATGTAATCGATGCTGCTGCGATGGGGGGCCTTGTTGTACGTCACCGCATCCTTGGCAAAGTCCTTCATGAAATCGACCAGCGCCGTCGGCCCAGTCCCGCGGATCGCCTTGAGCGGATTGCTCTCGAAAGTGTCGTTGAAATCCCCGCAAATGACGAACAGTCCGTCTTTGTCCTTCGTCAGCTCCTGATCGAGGACCTTCCTCGCCTGCCGGCACTCCGCGAGCCGGGTTTTTTCCGTATCCCCGCCGCCCCGCTTGCTCTTGAAATGCACCACGAAGACTTGGAACGACGGGGCATCGGGCGGATCGATCCGCACCTGCAAAAGGTCGCGCTGGAACCACGTCTCGCTGCCCGACCCATCGCTGAACCGCTCATACATGTGCGACGTGACCGGCCCGACCGGTAAACGCGAGAGCAGGGCCACGTCGATCCCCCGCTTATCGTTGCCCTCAAAACACACAACGTGCTGATAGCCCATGTCCGGTAGCATCGCCGCAACGAACTGCTGCAGGTAAAACCGGCTCTCCACTTCTTCCAGCGCCAGGACGTCCGCATCCGCGGCGCGAATCCGCTCCGCTACCTTTTCCAACTGCTCCTTCGGCTTGGCCGGCGTCCCTTCGTCCGAATGGTACGGACAATCGTGTTCGTCAAAGAAATTCAGGATATTGAACGTGCCGATCGTGACCGTCCCGTCAAACGCCCGCGCCTTGGGTTCGGCCTTCGGCGGAATCGGCAACTCCTCTTCCAATATCGTCACCTGGTCGGGCTTCGTCACCTCTATCTGCGGCTTGCCCTGATAGGTCGTAACCTCGCCCCGAATCCGCACCAGCTTGTGCGCATACAGGGTGTGCGGCGGTGTGGGAAAATTCTTGTAATTCGGCTGATGCACCACCGCCGTGAAGCTGCGGGCCGTATCGAAATTCAAAAATGTGATCTTCCCAATGTTCCGCGCCTGAACGATCCGCCCCTGCACAATGATCTCATGATCAACATGCTTGGGTGCATCCTTCCAATCGACGACCGGAATGCCCGCATCCTTGGGGAGGATCTGTCCCGCCGCGGGCGATGCCATGGCCGCCGCCACCAAGATCGCCCAGATGCTCATCTTGAAACCGTGCATGGTTCGCTCCAAATTTGCGGCGACCGCCCTCCCGCCAATCGCCTGAGTTTCTACCCCTTCTGGCAATGGCGCATTGTATTGGCATTTCGAGCGGAAAGTAATCGCCGCCGATACGTTACTATGCCCGCCGTGACCGCCCACCTTGAACCCAATCCGGTCTTCCTGCGCAACATGGCGCAGCTCTGGCGGCTCGATGCCCGCCTCGCCCAGCAGATCGATGAACTCCCCCTCGATGCGGCCCTCGACCTTCAGCCCTCCAAAGCCGGTCCGCCGACCGCCCGCGTCTCCACCGCCGACGGTCGCACCCTCTATCTGCACAGCCGCTATGACCCGCACCGCGAGGCCCGCGAATTCTGCGATACCCTGGAAAAAACCGATGCCGCCTGCGTCATCCTCTGCGGTCTCGGCCTCGGCTATCACCTGCAGGCCCTCTTCGACGCCTTCGGTCCCGACGTTGTCTATCTCATCAGCGAGCCCGACCTCGTCACCATCAAGACCGCCCTGGAGCAGACCGACCTCTCCGCCCCCCTCGCCGCCGGTCGCATCGCCTTCATCAACCGGCTCGACAAGGGATTTCTCCACGAGCGTATCATGCACTTCAGCACGATCCTCATGCTCGGCACGCTCTTCGCCGTCCCGCCGGTCGCAAGGGATCATCAGTCTGAATTCCACGCCGCCTGCCGCACCGCCCTGCTCGACTTCGCCGCCTTCGCAAAGATGTCGCTCGTCACGCTCGTCCGCAACGCCTCGATCACCTGCCGCAACATCGCCGCCAATCTGCCGACGTACGTCTCGACGCCCCCGATTGACATCTTGCGCAACCGGTTCGCCGGCTGCCCCGCCATTCTCGTCGCGGCCGGTCCGTCGCTTGCCCGCAACATCGATCAACTCGTCGCCTTGCAGGACAAGGCCATCATTATCGCCGCCCAGACGACCCTTCGTCCGCTCCTCGAGCGCGGCATTCGCCCCCATTTCGTCACCTCGCTCGACTTCAGCGACCTCTCGCGCCAATTCTTCGAAAACCTCGAAATCCCCGGCGACCTCGTCCTCGTCGCCGAACCCAAGGCCTCCTGGCACGTCATCGACGCTTTTCGCGCCGACGTACCAGGGACCGTGAAACAAGACCCTCAATCCCTTAATCCCTCAATCCCTCATTCCCTCCGAAAAAACCGCCGCCTCATCCTCCTCGACAACGCCTTCGCCCGCCGCTGCGTCGGCGACGGTCTTGCCCAGCGCTCTCCGCTTGAGGCAGGCGCGACCGTCATGCACCTCGCCTTCTATCTCGCTCAGTGGCTCGGCTGCGACCCGATCATCTTCGTCGGCCAGGACCTCGCGTTCGGCGGTCACTGCTATTACACGCCCGGCGTCGCCATGCACCGCGCCTGGGCCCCCGAACTCGGCCGCTTCACCACGCTGGAAATGAAGGAATGGGAGCGCATCGCCCGCCACCGCGCGATCCTCCGCAAGGTGAAGGACATCAATGGTCGAGACATCTACACCGACGACCAGATGTTCACCTATCTGGAACAATTCGAGCGCGACTTCGCCAAATCCGCCGCCCGCGTCATCGACGCCACCGAAGGCGGCGCCCGAAAGGCGGGCACCACGATCATGAAGCTCGCGGACGCCGCCGGCCAATTTTGCCGCTCAACGATCGACGCCGCCAAGTTCGATTACCTGCGCCACCCGTGGGGCGATGCCGGTCAATTGCATCCCGCTCGCGACGCCCTCGCTGCCCGCCGCAAGGAACTGGACAAGTTTGAATCCCTCTGCCGCGAAACCCGCGACATCCTTAATGAACTAACCGACCTCGTCGGAGACTCCTCCGCCTTCAACCGCCGCATCGCCCGCGTCGATGAACTGCGCACCCTCGTGCAGGACCACGAAACGATCTTCGCCATGGTCCGCGACGTCTCCCAGCTCGGCGAGTTGCAAAGATTAGCCGCCGATCGAAAGCTCCACGCCCCTGAGGGCGGAGACCAGGCCCGCGCCCAGCGCCAAATCCAACGCGACATCCAGTTCATCGACGCCATGCTCGAAGGCTGCAAAGAACTCGGCGGCATCCTCGACCATTCCCTGCATCGCTTCGACGCCGCCATCGAGGCCACCAAATGAAAACCATCGCCACGATCGCCGTAGACCTCGCCCGATCGCCCCTGGGCATGCGCTCCCGCCTCGCCGAAAACCTCTGCGGTAAACCGGTCCTCCGCCGCACCGTCGAGCGCGTCTTGATTGCCAAACACGTTGACGAAATCTACTTGCTAACACCCACCGACCAAAAACCGGCGGTCGCTACGCTCCTGGCCGGCCTGCCGCTTCCAACCAATGCGGACGACGCACTCTCGCGCATCAAAATTCAGACCGTTGATCAAACGCCTTCATATTCCCCCCTCGTCCGCGCCGGTCGCCTATGGGGCCTCGACGGCTGGCGTGGCGGGATCGGCGGCCTCTGCTGCTTCGACGAGGACTACAACGCCGCCGCCGTGGCGGAAACCGCACAGCGCGCCCTCGCCAGCGCAATCATCTCCATCCCCGCTTCCGCGTGCCTGATCGAGCCCTCCATGATCGACGCCATGATCGATCACTTCGAAAACATCGCGGCCGGCTTCCGCATGACTTTCGCCCAAACCCCGCCCGGCCTGTCCGGCGTCATCCTGCACCGCGAACTCGTCGACGAACTTGCGACCGCCAACCAACCCCCCGGAATGCTCCTGCTCTACCACCCCGACCGCGCCTTCGCCGACCTGTCCGGCAAGGAGCCGTGCTATCGGCCTCCCTCCGAGGTGATCGAGGCCCGCGGCCGACTGATCGCCGACACCGAGCGCAGCCTCCGCCGACTACGCGAATTAATCGAGGCCGGCGCGGACGCTTGGGACGCCGCGCGCATCGGCCGCTGGCTGCTGGATCGCGCCGAGCGTCATCTCGAGCCGGTCCCCCAGGAAATCGAAATCGAACTGACCACGGACGACCGCCTCCCCGAAGCGTCGCTGCTTCGCCCGCGCGGTGCAACCGTGGGCAAGCGCGGCCCGCTCAAGCTGGACACCATCCGCTCCATCGCCGAATCCATCGCGGACCACGACGACGTGCGAATAGTCCTCGCCGGTTTCGGCGACCCGCTCCTGCACCCTCAATTCGCAGCGATATGCCGCGTCCTTCGCGAGTCCACCGCCGCCACCATCGCCGTCCGCACCCCCGCCCTCTGCGACGATGCCGCCATCGAGAACGCGCTCTTCCAAGCGCCCGTCGACGTCATCGAAGTCACCCTCGATGCCATGACCGCCGAGACCTACCAAAAGGTCCACGGCCTCGACGCGTTCGAATCTGCCACGGGCCGTGTGGAAAGCTGGCTCGCCCGGCGCCAATCCTCGGGCTCGGTCGCGCCCTTCATCGTGCCATCATTCGTCAAATCCGAAGACAACATCCACGAAATGGAGGCCTTCTACGACCACTGGCAACGCCGCCTCGGCGCCTGCCTCGTCACCGGGCACTCGCACTACGCCGGTCAGCGCCAGCCCCGCGCCCTCAGCTTGATGGCCCCGCCCAAACGCACCGTCTGCCGCCGAACGCTCTCCCGCGCGATGATCCTCGCCGACGGCCGCCTCACCACCTGCGACCAAGACTTCGCCGCCCGCCAGACCATCGGCCGCCTCGACGAATCGCCGCTGTCGGAGTTATGGCACTCGGCCAAAATCAACGCTATTCGCGGAAATTGCTTCGACAGCGCCCCGCTCTGTTCGAAATGTGATGAATGGCACCGGCCTTAGTGACGCGTATAATAACCTATGAGTCTTCGCCAGGCGTAGGGATGTAGGAAACTTCGAATATGATTTCGTTTACGCAACAAGAAAAACAGGTCGTTGAACTTTTCCGCCAGCTTGATCCCGGCCGCCGACGTGCAGTGCTCTTTGAAATGGCTCAGGCCGACTCTAATGGGTGGAAACAGTACCAGGCCAAGGGCGAATCCCGACTACGAGAACTTGCTCGCGAAAAAGGGCTGGATTGGGACCGCTTGAACGACGATCAACGCCAGGACTTCATCGAGGAATTAGTCGATGGTGACCTGCGGTGAGTCATCGCGTCGTCTTCGACACGAATGTTCTGTTTTCGGCCGTCGGCTGGGGTGGGACACCGGGCCGATGCGTCGAATTCGTGAAAGCTGGTCGCATCCGAGGCATCACCTGCCCTGAAATCCTCGACGAATTGGCGACTAATCTCACTGCGAAGCTCCAATACTCGGATTCCGAAATCGATACGGTCCTGGCTGCGCTCCTTTCCATTTTTGAAGTTGTGAGAATCTCCGGCGATTTCATGGGCCCACAGGCGCACCGGGGGGACGACAAAGTTCTCGAATGTTCGCTCGTCGGCGAAGCGACGCATATTGTGACCGGCGACCGCCGACACCTCTTGCCGTTGAAGAGGTTTGCCCATGCCGAGATCGTAACGCCGTCCCAGTTACTTGAAATAGTCGAGCGTGCCCCCGTATGAAACGATAACCAAGCTCGCTGCCTTAAACACCCAGCGCCACCTTCGGCGCCATCCGAATCGCCAGGTCCTCCACCTCGAAGAAATCGACCTTCTGCCGCCCCATCATCCGCGCCACGAACATCGACGGAAACTGATCCACCAGCGTGTTGTGCTCCCGCACGTTCGCGTTGTAGAACCGCCGCGCCGCCGCAATCCGGTCTTCCGTATTCACCAGCTCCTGCTGAAGCGCCAGGAAATTCTGATTCGCCTTCAACTCCGGATACGCCTCCGCCCGCGCCAGAAGCGTATTGACCGAATGCACCAGCCGGTTCTCATCGGCGGCCTGCTCCGCCGCGCGCCCATTCGACGCCGCCGCCCGATCCCGCGCCGCGATCACCTCCGCCAGCACTTCCCGCTCGTGCTTCGCATACCCTCGCACCGTCTCGACCAGATTCGGAATCAGGTCATACCGCCGCTTGAGCACGACATCGACGTTCGACCAGCTCTCTTTGATCAGATTCCCCAGGCGAATGAACCGATTGAGCGTGGCGATGAACCACACGACCGGCACCAGCACGACCGCCGCAATGACGATAGCGCCAACCGGTGCCTCCGTACGCGCGAAATAGTAACCCTGAACAATCGCTTCGGACGACATGCTAAACCTTCGGCGGGTCAATCGGCGATGGCAACGGCCACTTCCCAAACAGCGACATCATGTCCGTCACCCCCAGCGGTCGCGGCATGCAATACAACTCGCCGTAATCGTAACCCCCGCCCGCACCCTCATAGCCGGCCGTGGAAAGCATGTAGTGCTTCAGGTTGGCGAACCGCTTCGATGGGAACTGCGACCGGTAGCACTCCACCGCGGCAATCTTCTGCTCGATCGTGCTGCTGATGTCCACGACAAACTGTGCATGGAAGTGCGGAATCTCCGCCGATCGCGGAATGGCCCGGTAAACGAGGTGATCGACCCGGTGCGGCGGCGTTCCGCCGAACCGATCGTCCCATTTCGTAAGCTGAGAATAGAACCGCGTCGCCTCGGTGATGAGCTGCGCCTGGTAATGGTCCGGCGATGCCGCGACCGTGCGTCCGGCGATCCCGACCAGCACCCGCGGTCGGTGCTTCCGTACGACGCTGGCCAGCGCGTACCGCGCCTCGGGACCGTCCATGAGCACGCGATTGGTGAGTCCGACGATCTCGACGACCTGCGCGCCGAGAATATCCGCCGCGGCCCGCATCTCCTTCACCCGCGTCTCGGGGTCCCCCAGCGGTGTCGGCTCGCCGTTGGTCAGGTGGACCATCGCGACGCGATAGCCCTGCTTGACGAGCAGGGCGATCGTCCCACCGCAGCCGATCTCCAGGTCGTCCGGGTGGGGAGCGGTAAAGAGAATGTCTACGGCATCCGACACGACAGGCCCATCATAGGACCCCCCCACCCGTGCAACAAGTCGCTCGGGCAGGCGCTTACGGACATCCCGCGCCGACCAGACAGTCGGCAAACAGGTCCACGTCCGCCTGGTTGATCACGCCGTTCTGGTCCATGTCCGCGCATCCGCAAGGCGGCAGCACGCCCGGCCCGGCGAGGAAACAGCCGACGAAATCGTCGATATCCTGGCCGTCCACGGGAACGATCGCGTCGACGTTTCCGAGTACGCTGGGACACGGACAAACGACCGGCGACGGCTCACATTCATCAAGGGTGCCGTTGTTGTTGCAGTCGCCCGCCGTACCGGCCGCGATCTCGCATTCGTCCAGTGTCTCGTTCAGATTGCAGTCGTCCGAATTCGTCACCACGGCCGTCAGAACGATTTGGTCAATCTGGCAACCGAACGTCGTATTGGAAACGGCATCGCGGGAATCGAACTTCCAGGCGAGCGTGATCGTCTGGCCGGCATAACCCACGAGGTTGACCGTCCGCGTCTCCCACGTCGACTGGTTGCCGCCCAGGCTGATGTCGTCCACCTCAACGCCGTTCACGGTTACCCAGGCCCAGTCGCGGCCGCTGACATTCGAATTACCCTGTTGCCCCGAATACGCCGAGCAATAGGTCAGTGTCAGCGAAGCGGTATCCGGATGGACCGCCACCGGCGGCGCCGTCATCGAACCCAGGGTAAGCGCCCCGGTATTGAAGTTGCACTGCGCGTCAATGCCGTAATACGCCCATTGTGTGGGGTCGCACGTATTGGAACGCGGACAGGCCGACGTCGCGTGCCACAGGCCGGTCGCGCTCCATCCTACCGGCATCCCGCCCTCAAAGTCTGCCGAAACCAGCGCGAACACGCCGTCAAATTGGCACTCGTCCGGCACACCGTTCGAATCGCAGTCGTCGCTGGTCCCCGTCGCCACATCGCAGATGTCGAGGACCGAATTGGTGTTGCAATCCGCCTGCGACTCGCATTCGTCTGGAATCAGGTTGGTGTTGCAATCTGCGCCCGCACCCAGCGGTGGAACCTCACACTCATCCGGAATGCCATTGTTGTTGCAATCCGGACTCGATCCGCTCGCCAGATCGCAGATATCCAGGATGCCGTTGGTATTGCAGTCGTCCTGCGGATCGCAGGCATCGGGGATACCGTTGGAATCGCAGTCCGGACCCGGACCGATCGGCGGAACGTCGCAGACGTCCGGCACGTCGTTATTGTTGCAGTCCGGCTCGCACTCATCGGGCACAAGATTGGAGTTGCAGTCCACCCCCGCGCCGAGCGGCGGCACTTCGCATTCATCGGCAATATCGTTGCCGTTGCAATCCGGCTCGCATTCGTCAGGAATGTCGTTCGAGTTGCAGTCGTCCGACCCGCCGGCAATCTCATCCGCGTCCGAGATGCCATCCGTATCGCAGTCGTCAATGTCTATATGCATGTAATAGACATCCTGCTCGCCGTTGAAGGTCGCGGAATAAGTGACGTGCGTCCCGCCGAGATCCGAATACACGTCGTAATAGTCGCCGATCTTGTTCTGGTTCGGCCAGCCGATCAAGGAATCGAACTGCGGCGTCTTGGCGACGTTGGCCGTCCACGTCGTGCCCTCGTCGATCGAATAGGAATAGTACACACTCGATAGATTGCTCCCACCCGGGTTGTCCCGCGTATCGTTCCAGATCACGTCGATCCGTCCGTTCGGAGCCACTCCCATCGTCGCAAACCATTGCCATGCGCCATTATTCGTCGGGTCGTCGTTCACCCGAACGGGCGCGCTCCACGTCTGACCCCCATCGATGCTTCGAGAAAACATCACATCCAGCGGATCGGCCCCCGGCGGGTCGACCGAACTGAGCAGGTATACATGGCCGCGATTGGGCCCGGCGGCATGGTTGACACCGACCCACACCTGCCCCAGCAATCCCCCCGGATTCGGCGCGCCCGCGCCCTGCAAAGACCCGCCGAGCAGATTACCCACCGCCAACGCGTCCCACGTCGGCGTGACGTTCGGGTTGCGCGCATCCGAGGACCGCACCACCACAAATGTCGAATTACTGAACGACGGAAAATCGACACCCGCGATGTACACTTCGCCGTCCGGGCCCACCGCCAGCGTCCCGAACACCGAAGGCACCGGGGTATCGATCGGCGTCATCCAGGTCAGCCCGGCGTCCGTCGAGCGCGTGAACAGGCCCACCTCCGCCACGCACGGGGCCCCGAAGCTCCACGCGGAATAGATATTCCCCGCACCCATCCCGCTCGTGCGACGATCCACCTCCATCCACGCCTTGTCCCCACCGAGCATGTTCGTGCTCAGCGGATAGGTCACCCCACCGTCCAGCGAACGATACGAGTCCATGCAGAAGGTGCCTTGCAGGCTGCAATAGAAAATCCGTCCGAACCCGTCCGCACGCAGAACCGGATCACTCCGAAAAACGCCGGGGTTCAGCACGCCGGGAAACGTCCACGTCGTGCCGCCGTCCGCCGTGTACGCGTTGCCCGCCTGCCGAAAATTCGACGCAATGGTGTCAAATTGCCGCCAGCCGATCGCCATGCGGCTGGGGTCGCTCGGATCAACCGCGATAGAGGGCTCATTGGCCGCATCGCCGGGGATGTTCATCCCGGCC
The DNA here is from genome assembly GCA_035275405.1 of Phycisphaerae bacterium. Classification (NCBI taxonomy): domain Bacteria; kingdom Pseudomonadati; phylum Planctomycetota; class Phycisphaerae; species Phycisphaerae bacterium. Next base: position 472,317 of record DATEMU010000012.1, on the reverse strand, counting down.
CCATCCACATTGACTTGCACGCTGCCCGCCGGCGCCCGCGGAATCACGCTGACGCCCACGGGAGCTACTGTCCCGCGCGGGGCGTAGGGATCGCCAGGCCGTTCCAATACGACCGGTGTCCGTGGTGTCTGGGTTCTCGATTCTTGAGCGAAAGCCGTCGTGGAAACAACCAGTTGGAAACTGACAGCGCAGAACAACACCGCCGTCGAACGCGATGGATAACGCACAGAGATCTCCCTTCAATAATCGCCCGGATGCGAGGACGGTTCCGGGCTCCCCTACCGTTCGCGCGGTGGCCCGCGCGCAGCGGGAACTCCGCATCGATATTGCATAAAGTCCGATGGACCTCAGAGGTCCATATTACCCGATAATTGCTTCGGATTGCAAGGATTCGATCGTTCGGCCCCCCACCTCAATCGAGGTCCTGCCGCGACATGGGCTTGTGAGAAAAACAATGTGCGAGATTGGGCATCCTTTCCCCCATCTCCTCGAAGTTGGACGCCATCTCCTCCGTCCCCCCGATCTCCACGGCCAGCGACTCCGCGCTCGCCTGAATGTGCCCGACGAGTGTGTCGAGAAGCTTGTTGATGACCCCATCGGCGTTCGGCGTCAACACCTCCATTTGCCCATACAGCCGTCCGACATACTCCATATCCGACCCGTTCAGCGCGATCCGCGAGATGGTGACGGCCGCGGCAACAATGCGCTCAAACCGGTCCTCCGCGCCCGGCGCGGCCACCGGCGGCTCGTCATGATGATGCTCGACTGCCGAAATTAGATGCGGATCCAGCTTCCAGTCCGTCAGGATCGCCGCTCCGACCTGCGCGTGCGTAATGCCCAGCGCGCGGTGCTCGATTCGCTCAAGATCCGCCTGCGGGGCCGCATACCACTCCTTCAATAACGGTCGATACGTATCGGTGATCCCATACGCCAAGAGTCCGATCCCGATGTCGCAAAGCAGCCCCGCCGTGCCCGCATCCTCGGCCGACGCCGGCAGCAGTTGCTTGCAAAGGTCGTGCGCCGCGACGCTGATCGCCAGCGCCGATTGCCAATACCGATGCGGATGAAATCCCGGCGGGCACGCCTTCCCCAGACCGCTCACCACTTGCTGATTGATCACCGCGGCGCGCACGCGCTTGAGCCCCAGCCGCACGCACGCCTCCTGAACAGACGACGTCGTCCGCGTCCCGGCGTATAGGGCGCTGTTCACTTCGCGCAGTAGCTGAAGCGTCAGTGCGCCGTCCCGGCTGATCGACTCCGCGATTTTTCGCGTGTCGCAGTTCGGATCCTTGCTGAGCGACAAGATCTTGGCCACGGCCTGCGACGGGGCCGGTACCCGGGGGTTTTCACGAATCGTCCTCAGAATCTGGTCCGGCGTCGGCATGTCCAAGACCCGCCTGGGTGGGCCGAAGTTCGCCTAAGGCGCACGACAGCTCGCGAGGTAGCCCTGCACGCGAGGTTGCTGGGGATTGAGCGCCAGCGACCGCTCCCACGCCGCCGTTGCCATCCTCTTCCACGCCGCCCGCTTTTCCCGATGGTACATCTTGATGAAGCTCGTCCCGAGATTGGCGTAGCAGTCCGCATCGTCGGGCCGGATGGTGAGCACGTCGCGATAGAGGTTGATCGCCGCCAGGGGATCGCCGACCGCCTCATGACAAGCGCCGAGGTTGAACAGCGCATCGGGGTCCTCCGGCTTCAACCGAACGGCCTCCTCGAACGACGCCAGCGCCGGCCCGTACTGTTCTCCGCGAATGTGCGCTATTCCCTGATCGAAAAGCGATTTGAAACGCTGGTCTTTCTCCGCCGGTGTCAGTGCCTTGGGGCTCTCGTCCTGAATCTCGACGCGCGACGCCACGGGCGGTGTCTTGTATCTCGACCCGCACCCCGCAGGCGCGAAGACGACCGCGCCGGCGATCGTCATCATGGCGAACCAGGTTGGTTTAAGGAGCAACATCAGTATTCGTCCCTGAATCGCAGATCGTGCCCTTCGACGCCGCTTTTCTTGCGGGTTTCGGCTTGGGTACCGCTTCCTCGTCGGCAGGAGGTCCCATCGGATTCGCTTCTGGGGGACGCGTATCGATCACCGTCTCGCCCTCCATCTCCAGAGTGCGCGGCTCATTGGGCGCGGGACCCGGCGATCGCACCGACTTCATCGTCTTCGGCGCCGTCGTCGGACTGGGCAATTCCGGGCACGCCGCCGGTTCCTGCGGCAGGGGCTCATCATACTCCGTCTCCTCCGGCGGGTCGCTGAACATGGGCTTGGGCGGCTCGTATTCGGTCGGAATCTCAAAATGCAGCGGCACGTCCTGCAACCGCTCCACCTGCTTGAAGTGCGGTTTGTACATCTCGAACACCCGCTGGTCGCGCTCGCTGATCTCCGACGCGCACTCGATATGCGCCGTCAGAAAGATCAGGAGATCAACCCGTTCCGACCCCGGATTCTCCTGCCGGAAAAAGATATCCAGGATCGGGACATCCCCAAGACCCGGAACCTTGTTCGCCTGGTGCGCCTTCCGGTCGCTGATCAGCCCGCCCAGGACAATCGTCTGTCCGTCGCGCAGAATCACGCGGGTGTCCAGTTCCCTGGTTCGAATCCTCGCGATGCGCAGCCCCGTTGTGCCGACAACGTCGTCTCCCAGCGTGCTGGTCGCGGGATGGATCAACATGCTCACCGTCCCATCCGCCATGATCGTCGGAGTCACTTCAAGTTGGACGCCCACGGGAATGTACGTGCTGAACGCCTCCGTCACCGTGCCGAAGTTGGAGATGCTGGCCTGGAGGATCGGATATCGTTCTCCAACGAGGATGCTCGCACTGTGGTTGTTGTAGACCAGCATTCGCGGATTGGCCAGAAGCCGGATCGCATTATCCGACTGATTGGCCTGCAGCAGCGCCGTGAATTGGGAGAAGTCAATCGCCCCCATGGCGATACCGGCGGATTGAATCGGATTGCCCAGGTGCGTCCGTCGAATCTGATCGCCCGACGCGAACCCCGCGCGGTTATTGAGCGGCCACTCGTGATTAAGGATCGGCCCGTTCGCCAGGACATTAATATTCCAGTCAATGCCCAGTTGCCGCTGCAAATCCGTGCTCATCTCCACGATCCGAGCCTCGATCAGAACCTGCGGCGGGAGTTTGTCCAGATCGGCGATCAATTCGGAGATCGAATCGATATTTTCCGCCAGATCCGTGACCACGAGCTTGCGGGAGTTTCGCGGCTGTTCCATACCGGGCTGCCCGCGCATCGGACCGGTCGTCGAGCCGCCGTTCGCGCCCGCGCCGGCCTGGCCGGGCGTCGTGGCGCCGTTGTTCGAGCCCGAATCGGTGAAGTCACCGGAGAGATTGGAAAGCCGCTGAACTCCATAGTTCCCGCTGCTGTTCTCGTTCAGAACCTTCATCTTCCCGAACCGCGACAGGGCGAATTCAAGCGCGTCCTTCACCCGCTCGGCATCCTGTGAACGAAGCTCGAAGACCCGTGTTTCCAGCGGCGGAACAATCGCTTCTCCCGTCGCCTCCGGCGGCCGGGAAACGGTAATAACATCTTCTTCGACCGTGTAATCAAATCCGTTGTTCAGCGCGATCGACTTCAGCGCCACCTGAACCGGCACCTTTTCGAGGTACACGGACACCTGGCCCTTGACCTCCGGTCCCACCACAAGGTTCAGGCCCCCCTGCTCCGCGACCAGGCGAAGCACGTCGGAGATCTCGCTCTTGGCGGTCTGCATCGTAATCTGTCTGTCCGGCAGTGCGGGCGCCGGTGTGGTCGCCTGTCCATTCGCCGGGATCGAACTCCCCGCGAAAAACACCGCCATCCCTAGCAATGTCACATCTCCCCTGATCATGGGTTCTCCGTTATCGGTTGCACGACTGGCACGTCCTGGCCCAGCTCGTAGCGCAGCGACCATCCCCTCGACTGAAACGTTATCGAGCGTTTCGTGATCTGACTTACCCTAAAGTCCGTTTCCACAAAGTCGCCGATCCCCACGAACTGTCCGGAGACAATGGCCCGCCATTCCTCATCGACCCTCGCCACTCCCGTGAAACTGAGCCGCGGTGCCGTCGGCGCCTCGGGAGGAGGCGAATTCTCGGACGCCGCCGGCGCGCTGCCCTTCATCTCGACCATCAGGCTCGCAAACGGGTCGCGGCCCCACGGTTGGCGCGCGGCCTGATCTTGCGCCGTCCTCAGCGCCGCCGATTCACGCTCCCGCGCCTTTGCCACCGTCGCGGCCGCCACTTCGGTGGGCAGTGGCCCCGCCTCGGCCACGGGCGTTTCAGCCTTCGCCGCCGACGGCAGGTACGTCGTCACTACCACATACACACGCCACACGAGGATGACGCTCGCCGCACACAGGACGGTCACGACTTTTTTCTTGCGTGCGTCCATCAGGCACCCTCTTTTTTCGCCACCGGCGGCTCAAACGCTTCCACCGTAATGTCGGCGGACAAAGTATCGATGGGTTGACCGTTTTGATCCGCGGCCCGCCCCATGCGCAGCCCCACGACGCGCACCGGCAGCCGCTGGCTCCTGCACAAGTGCAGGTACTCAGCGATCTGGCGATAGGAGCCAACGACGGAGACGCGGTAATTCGCGCAGGATGGTTCCGCCGCGCCAGGTGTCCTGGCGGCGGCAATCGGTTGAATTTCACGGACATTGAGCTGCGCCTTGCGCGCCGACGCCATTAATTCCGCCTGCACCAGGGCCGGCTTCCGAACATCCTCCATCCTCTGTCGCAGGTGGCTTTCTCGCTCTTCAAGCTTGCGACAATCTTCCGGCGACAACATCACCCCTTGCGCGCTTTGGATGGCCGAGTCCAGAGTCGTTCCCAGTTCGTGAAGCTGGTGGATCTCTTGCGCGGCGCTCGTCTTCAGCGACCAGGCATACCCGGCGCTGACAAAAACAACGCACAATCCCGCCAGGGGCGGCAACCACGCTCTGAAATGCTTGAATGCTTGCGGCATGGCTTAAGCCCTCGGCTTCTCCTGCGGATAGGCCAGGTCCAGCCGGACCGAAATCGTCCCGATCGCCTGTGGATCTTCCGAACGATGCGACTGGTTGGCCGACATCATCTCCACGCGCTCAAAGAAACTGCTGCGTTGGAGCATCAATAGAGTCTGCGTCGCCACTTCGTCAAACGACCGGCCCCCGCTTCCAACATACACTTTCGCATGGACCGTCAGGGCCAACCCCTCTCCCTCGCTTCGTGCGACGTACTCGGTCGCCTGCACCTCGCGGGGCAGCAGTAACGATAATTCCTTGAAAATCCCCACCCAATGCGGTGTGGCCATCGCGAACTCATCGATCCCGCGCTGCAAAGTCTGCTCCGATGCCTGAAGGGCCGTCCATTTCTGGCGATCCCCGACCAGCTTCTGCATGTCCGCCAGCGCCGTTTGCTGCGCTGCAACGCGCGTCTGCATGTTTCGATCCACCCGGCTGAAGAGAAACGCCATGACCAGGATCGCCGCCGCCACCGCCGGCCCGCAGATCGCCATCGATCGCCGCACGCGATGGACCGTTCGCTCACGAAGAATCTCCGGAGGAATCGCGTTCGGAAGCCCCGCCCAATCCAGCGCCGCGACCGCGCTGATGGCGAACGAATCCGGCTCATCGGTCGTTCCCCCATCGGACAGGGCAATGAACGCACGAGCGCCCTGCTCCCGTTGGACCGGAATGCTGATCCTCGCGGCAATCGCCTCCGCCAGCCCCTTGATGGACGCCCCCGGACCCACCAGCCGGATCGACTGCACGGCGCCGCTCCCCGCGCACGTCGTCGAAAAGGTGATCCACTGCGTCAGTTGCTTGACGATCTTCTGCAGCGGCGGCTCCAAAAGCGGCAGCAGCCGGTCTCCCGTTACATTCAGTGAGGCGATCGTTTCGTCCGCCCCGGGAATCCCGATCTCCGCCCGCAGCCGTAGGGCCCGGGCCTCGTCCAGTTGAATCACCTCTTCGCCAGAGATGATCGGCCGCATCAAGGCCGACGTCAGATCCCCCGCCGCGACCGGCAGCTCCGTCGCCACGCTCACCGAGTGGCTCCCGTGAATCACCAGCGTTCCGATTCGCTCATCGATGTGTAGAACCGCCTGGATCGCCGGATCGCCGCGACGCAGCCGCTCCGTGCACGACGCCAGGACATCCGGCCCGGCACACACGGCCGCCAGACGGAGTCCGCACATTTCGGCCGCCCGTGTCGCCGCCATGGCCAGGTCCCGGTGAACCGCCGTCGACTGAATTCGCAGGTTCTTTGTGTCCCCCTCGACGGAATACCCCACGGTCCGCATGGCCACAATCGCCTCGGCGATCGGAAAGTGAAGCTGCTGGCCGAGCTTGAGCATCACCGCCTGCCGCATCGCCGCCTTGGCCATCTGCGGCAGGTCAAAATACTGACACGCCGTCAATGAGCCGCTAACGACGCAAACCAGCTCCCGTCCCTCCCATTGCTGCTCCCTGACGTGCGCGGCGAGGGCGTCGACGGTCAACTGATCCGACAGTGCGGTCTGGTCGGCGTTCTTTTGGTTGGATTTGAACGAGCAAGGTGTGCCGATTTCGACGAGGTCGGGCAGGATCGTCGCCGGGACCAGCCGGAGTTCATCCGCAAAGACTTGCAGAACTAGTATCTCGCGGCTCGTTGACATCCTTGTCTCCGATCAACATAGGTCCTATGGGTCCACCAATAGGTCCTATTTCCTACTGCAACTCGAACTGGATCACCCGCCGATAGGTGCTCCACGGAAGCGTCGTCTGCACCGGCCGGCCCCACGCCTTATAAGTGTCCGGATTCGAGCCGGTCTTTTCGACGAAAACGATTCCCGTCGCCATCGTCGGGTCGTCGGTCCCATTACCGTTATTCGATATCGTCCCAATAGCGAGGTCACTGTCGTAATCACCCGGCGAGCCCGTGCCGACGCCGTTCAATTCCGCCAGCGTCATCTCCACCCCGCTCTCCGCGGCATAAAATGCGCCCGTGCTGTAGAAGTAACTCAGGCTGGCGCTGTTCGTGACGGCCGTTAGTTGGAACAGCCAGAGAGACATCGTTCCGATAATCAACAGCGCGGCCACAAACGCAACAATTGCCACCCCACGGCGAGACGGCGAATGAACGCTTTGGGTTCTGCTAGGGATCGGTCGTGACCTCATCCATGAAACTCCGCAAATAAAGGGAAGTTCTCAGTTTGACGCGCTGCGTGCCTCGCGCGAGATCCAGGGTAATCTGAACGCGCCGGACATCCTCTCGATCCACCGCCCCCAGCGGCAGCGGCATCATGGCCAAACCGGTGCGCTCGTAATAGGCCAGGCCGAACCCCGACACATCCTTCACCAACGGGCGCCATGTCGTCCCGTTGTCCGTCGTCATCTCCACCATCCCGCCCCCGGAAACGTAACGAAACCCGGTGTTTCCGAAGCTGATCTGACTCGCGGACGCCGTGCTGATCTGCGCATTCCCATTGAGACACGGAGTAGGATTAGCGGGGCAATCATCGCCTTGTTCGATTTCCCGCACGTACCGCGCCATGACTTCCATCGCCATGGCGCCCTCATCAGCCAGCTCCCCGCGCGCCGCGACGTCCCCACGCTGCGACGAAGCCGTCCACAGCAGCATCCCCGCCGTTCCGCTGATGATCGAGCCGACCACGATGCATACAACGAGTTCGATTAGCGTAAACCCGCGACCCGTCATAGGTCCTATTCGTCCCATGGGTCCTGTTCTTTTCTTCATAACTGGAAATCCGCGAACAAATGCTCGACCACCATCCGCTCCGCCCCGCCGTTCCAGCCCACGCTCACCCGCACGCGCTTGTAACCCACATCACTCCCGGAAGTCGTGATCGCGCCCGTTCCATAATCCACCGCCACCGTCTCCACGACCGTCGTCCGCGAGAAAAGTGGAAATCCCGTTACCGCCGGCTCCGTCCCGGCCATCGAGCCCAGTTGGTCGTACCCATCCGTCCCCTGGTACCGCCGCGCGACAACCGCTTCCATCCGGTCAATCGCCAGCAACGATGCCACCGTCGAATTGGACGGACGAATGGACTGCCTCGACGCATCCGCGAACGACGCCACCATCGGCGGCAGCGCAACCGAGAGAATCACCAGCGCCATAACGACCTCAATGATCGTCACGCCGTTTCGTGTGCGGCACCGGCGAATAGCCGGTGTAGCTTCAAGGTGGCTGTTCATCCCGCGCGCTCCACGAACCCCGTCTCCGGGTACAGCGTGATCGTCACTCCATTGGAAAGACTGATCGTCCCAATCGCCGTCAGCGCGACCCCGGACCCATCGTACGGAACCCCAAAGTTGTCAAACTCAATCTCGCTCGTCGAGTTGATGTTTACCGCCGAGATCGACACATTCTGATATGCCCCGGAACCGAATTGAATCGGCGCCGTCGTTTGATCGAACGGATGCATCACCGCCTGACGCCCGGCTTTTCCCGGGTTCGCCGGGTCCTCCACGTACAACCGATAGTCATTCGTCGTGGTGCTCAGAACCACCCACGTCCGCAACCCCGACGACAGCGCCAGCCGCTGCATGAACCGTACGTCCGTCGTGATCCGCGCCGACGCGGCTCGCGAACGAACCAACCCCATATACGCCAGCGTCGGCGTCCCCACCGCCGCGGCCACGACGCCGAGAATCACCATGACGGTCACCATCTCCACCAGGGTGAACCCGGCCCGTGGGGCGCCGGCTCCTGGCCGGTGCGAATACCTGATTGTCATGGCGTCTGACGCCGACATTCCATCACTCCTAAAGCGCGAAAGCCCCGGCCGTTGGCGCGGCCGGGGCTTTGAAGTTCGCGCACAGGCAAGTCATCTCGCCCATACTTGCCGCATGGCTTAGAACCCGTTCTCGCCGACGCCGCTGGTATTGGTATTGGCCCAGAACTGCCCGTTGGCCGCGTTGTACAGCCAGCCGCCGGCGCCGCCGCTCACGGTGCCCTTGGCCGCCGCCGATGCCGCGACGTTATTCTTTGTCGCATCCGTGTCGAAAGGATTGTCCGGAAACGTGTCGAGCATGACGCTGCCGACCGTTGTCAGGTCGGTCAGGGCCGGATACGTGAGGATCCCGCCGCCGCTGTCGGTCGCGGACTTCGCGTAATAGTTGGCAATGGCCGCCCGAACGCCGCCCAGCGCGCCCTTCGTGGCCGCGATCTTCGCGTCGGTGCGATAATCCAGATAGACCGGCAGTGCGACCGCCGACAGAATGCCCAGGATCACGATGACCGTAACCAGTTCGATCAGCGTAAAGCCAGCCCGATTCCGATTCATGTACTTCCAATTCATTGTTTCAGTTCCTCCAAGTTCGCGGGAACCATTCCGCAAGACAACAACCCTACGATACGTTTTCGCGTCAAGGCAAATGCCGTCACGCGGTGCCGACGAGTTTCAGCAGCTTCCACATCGGTAAAAAGATGGCCAGCGCAAAGAAAAGAACGACCGCCGCCAGGCTGGTCACCATTACCGGCTCAATCAGGGTCGATAATAGCTTCACGCTCCGTTGCGTCTGAATCGCATAATATTTTCGGAGGTAGACAAAGATCTGGTCCGTCCGCCCCGCATACTCGCCGATCGCCAGCATCCGCTTCACCAGCGGCGTTAGCCACCGCGTTTCATTGAACGCCTCCGTCAGCGACCGCCCCCCCTCCACCGACCGCAACATCCCGCGAACGTCCTGCCGCAACGCACTATTGGTCATGCTATCCGCCGTCACGCGCAGCGATTGCGTGATCGGAAGTGCCGCGTCCATGAGCAGATCCAATAACTCGATGAACCGCACCATGTACACCCCGAGCAACAGCTCCCCGAACACCGGCAGTCGGAGCACCTTCTCATCCAGCCACGCCCGTGGTCTTCGATAACTGAATACCCGACGGCACGTGTAAAACACCGCGAGCATTGCCCCGATCACCCACAAATAGTGCTGCGTGATCGCCGCGCTCGCCCCCATGATGATCCGCGTCGGCAGCGGCAGGCTCCCCTCGAATTTTTCAAACATGACCACAAATTGCGGCACCACGAACGTCAGGAGAAAAATCGTAGCGATGATCAGCACCACCACCACCAGCGCCGGGTAGGTCAGCGCCGACTTGATCTGACCGCGCGTCTCCGCCTCCTGCTCCTGATAGCGCGCCAGCGCCTGCAGGACTTCCGAGACCTTGCCCGCCGCCTCTCCCGCCGCAATCGTCTTCACGAAAAGCGGTGCAAAAATCTCGGGCTCGGCATCCAGCGCATCCGCCAGACTTCGCCCGCCCTCGATCCGCCCCACGATTCGTGCGATCGCCGACCGCAACAAGGGATGCCGCGTCTGATCGCCCACCGCCTTGAGACCGGCGATAATCGGAATCCCGCTTTCCGACACCGCCGCCATCTGATGCGTAAAATCCAGCACCGCCCGTCGAAGCCCCCGCCCACCTTTGGTCCGCCGTAACCGCGACCGCTCGCCGACTCCGCCCTTCGCTTCCCCGCCGCCCGCGGCCTTAATGCTGACGGGGATTTTCCCCGACGCCTCCATCTGCACCGCCGCGGCCCGTTGCGAAGCTGCCTCCATGGTCATCGTCCCCAGCTTCCCACTGGGCCCGGCATATTGAACAACGAACTTTGGCACGAGTACCGCTCCTGAACTATGTGGCACCGGCTCTTAGCCGGTGCGAATCTCGAATGCGCCGGCCCCCCGAGGGTCTACGCCCGACCCGCCACGCGCGCCACTTCCTCCACCGTCGTCAACCCCGCCCGAATCTTCTCGACCCCATCATTGACGAGAAACTTCATCCCCGCCTCGCGCGCCGCCGCCCGGATCACCTCCATCGGCTCCATCTTCACAATCATCGCGCCGAATTGCTCCGTCAGCTCGAACAGCTCGAACAGCCCCACGCGCCCCACATAGCCCGCTCCGACGCATCGCCGGCATCCCTTCCCGCGCATCGGTTGAAAGTCCAGTTTGCCCGGCTCCAGCCCTACCGCCCGCAGCAGGAATTCCGGCGGCGCATCCGGCTCCTGGCAGTCCGGGCAGATCTTCCGGCACAAGCGCTGCGCCAGAACCGCCAACAATGAAGATGAAATCAGATACTCGGCCACCCCCAGATCGCGCATCCGCGCAATGGCCCCGATCGAATCGTTGGTATGCACCGTGGAAAGCAGCAAGTGTCCCGTCAACGCCGCCTGCACCGCGATCTGCGCCGTCTCCTTGTCGCGAATCTCGCCCACCATGATGACGTCCGGGTCCTGTCGCAGGATGGACCGCAACCCGCCCGCGAACGTCAGATTGGCCTCGGTGTTCACCTGCACCTGCCGGATCGCGCTCGTGCGATATTCCACGGGGTCCTCAATGGCAATGATGTTTTTCTGCGGCGAGACGATGCACTTGATGGCCGCGTACAACGTCGTGGACTTCCCCGATCCCGTCGGCCCGGAGACCAGAATCATGCCGTGTGCGTTCGTAATGACCGCGTGGAACCGCTGCAGCATCGCCTCGCGCATTCCCAGCTCTGACAACGTGATCGACTCCGAAGCGTTGCGCAAAATTCGCATCACCAGCGCCTCGCCGAACACCGACGGCAATACCGAAATCCGCAGCATCACCTCCGTCTCGCCGTTGCGATGATGATACGCCCCGTCCTGCGGCGACCGCGTCTTCGAAATATCCAGCTTCGAGATGACCTTGACTCGCGATACGAGCGCCTTGTGCAAGCCCAGCGGCGGCGCCGCCACTTCACGCAAGACGCCGTCCACCCGAATCCGAATCCGCAATTCCCGCTCCCCCGGCTCGATATGAATGTCCGACGCACCCTGACGAACCGCCTCGTTAATCAGTTCATCCACCAGCCGGATGACCGGCTGCGTCTCGTCGCCGCCCACCGCCTCCGCCGCCTCCAGCAGCGAGTCGGCCACCGACGATTGTTCCAGATACTTGCTCGCCCCATACGCCCGCTCGATCAGCCCCAGAATCTCGCTACGGCTGCCCGCGCAAACCTCCACTTCCTGCCGCGTCTGCCGCCGTACCTGGTCGATCCCCGCCAGATCCCCCGGGTTTTCCATCGCCAGCGTGATAACCCCGTCAAGGACGAACATGGGGAACATCAGGTGCCGCCGCGCCAGCTCCTCCGGGATCAGTTCGGAATTGCTTAGACGCGGCAGGAACTCCGAGACGTTGCAATAGGTCGCCTCTAGACGCATCGCCCGCAGCGCCTGCAGGTTCGTCTCGGTCAGGACGCGGTTCTTACGAATCGCCGTCTCCAGATCGAACCCGCCATCCCGCGCCACCTGCTCGAGTTGCTCGATTTGGGCGGGCGGCAGGATCTTTCCGGCCAGGAGCTGGCCGCGAAGTTCGTCGCAGGTGCTAAGTGCCACGTTGGACGCCCCCCGCCCCGGCCGCGGACTTCGCTGCCTTGGCTTGCGCCGCGGCGACCACCAGGAGCTGTTCATCGCGCCCGGCCGGATCAACGAATTGCAATCCCAGTTGATAGGTGGGCTTGTGATCGAGCATGATGCACCGGCGGACGATCGCCCGAATCTTGAGGTCCAGACCGTGCTTCCCTTCCGCCGCGCCGAAATTCGCAATCGTCAGGGTGACGCGCAGGTTCTTGGGCATGAAAATCGGACTGCACAGCCCCAGCCCCCCCTTGCTCACGTCGATCACCGCCATGTTCGACTGCGTGTCCGGAAAACTCAGCCGAAATTGCTCCGCGTGATCGGAATGCACCTCCACCGCCGCCTCGTACCGCGCCTCATGGCGGACGAAGAGCCGGGACGCTGCGTTGATCGCATCCGAGTTCATGCACCTCGATATCGGTCATCGCGTCTTTGCGATTCAGATGTGTGACCCCCGCCGCGCCGGGGCGCGATCGCTTATCGGGCGGCCTGTACCCGATTGGTCAGCCGTCCGATACCTTCGATCTCTATGGTGATCGTGTCGCCGTCCTTGAGAAAGACCGGCGGCGTCCGCGCGGCCCCGACGCCCGGCGGCGTCCCCGTAAGAATCACCGTCCCTGGCAGAAGCGTGAATTGAAATGACAGATAACTAACCAGGCGCGGGACCGAAAAGATCATGTCCCCTGTGTTGCCCGATTGCATCACTTCGCCATTCAAGGTCGAGCGAATCGCCAACCCGCTCGCATCCAACGCATCCGCCGTCACGACCTCCGGCCCCAGCGGACAAAACGTGTCAAAGCTCTTGCCCCGCGCCCACTGTTTGTCGCCCTTCTGACAGTCGCGGGCGGAGACATCGTTCGCGCACGTAAACCCTAAAACATAAGCCAGCGCATCCTGCTCGGAAATCTCTTTGGCCCGACACCCGATGACGATCGCCAACTCCGCCTCGAAATCCACTTCCCGAGGCGCCGAGTTCGGCAGGACAATCGGCTCCTCCGGACCGATCACCGTGGTCGTGGCCTTCAAGAAAACGAGCGGTTCGGACGTCCGCGACTCCGACTTCATCTCTTTGGCATGTTCGGCGTAATTGCGTCCGATGGCGATGATATTGGGCGGCTCAACCGGCGCAAGTCGCCGAATAACCTGCTCCGGCGCACCGCCGACGTCCCGCGCACCGAATACATCCCCCGGGATCGGCCGCGCGTGACCCTTATCGACGGCCTCCCCCCACTGCGCCGCCCCCGCCTCATTCACATAGCGGACGATCCGCATTCAATTCACCCCGGACGATGCCGCCACTTCCACCGCCTCCGCCGTACGCGCCGTCGCCGGCAACGCCAACTCCTCCGGAAGCGGTGGGCAATACACCGATCCGCCCGTCTTGAAAAGGAGCCGGCTCAGCCGCGCCCGCGAACTCACAAAGAGAGAAAACACGGCCGGAACCACAATCAGCGAAAACACCGTCGAAACCGCCAACCCCCCGAGCACGACCGCCCCCAGCCCGCGATACATCTCCGCTCCCGAACCCGGTCGCACGACGAGAGGAATCAATCCCACCAGTGTCGTCAACACCGTCATCATGATCGGCCGCATCCGCGTCCGCACCGACTCCACGATGGCCGGACCCGACGGCATTCCATAGCTCATGAAGTTCAACGACTGATGGACGATCAAAATACCGTTGTTCACGACGATCCCCAAAAGAATCACGAACCCCAGGATCGTCAGAATATCCATCTGCTGAATGGCCGTCGTCGGATCAAGCCACGTCCACTCGTGGATCATCCACAGGCCAATGAACCCCCCGACCACCGCGAACGGCACGGTGAAGATAATCACAAACGGATACGCAAAAGACTCAAACAACCCAGCCATTAACAGATAGCAGATCAATAACGACAACGCGAGCAGCCACTTCAGCGCATCCCACGTGCTCTTCAGCTTGTCCGCGTTCCCCGCCATCCCGACGATCACGTTTGGCGAAATCTTCGCCTTGCCCGGGCCGTATCCCGCCCCGCGCATCTCCCCCACGATCTCGTCCTGCACAATGTTGATGACCTCCGGCAGCGCAATCGACTCCGGCGGTCGCAACGTCAGCTTCACCGCCCGCTGCGTCTCGATGTGGCTGATCTGCTGCGGAGACGTTGTATGCTCCAACCGGCACACCGCCCCCAGCGGCACGATCTGACCCGCCGCGGTATAGACCCCCCCCTGCGGCACGACTTGCCCCGCCGGAGTGTACACCGGCGTCTGCGCGATCTGTTCCGTCATGTTGCCCACCGACGTCTCATCCTGCGTCCCCGCGAACTTGAGCGCCAGATCGATGCTTCGCCCGGATTCCCGGTACTTTCCGACAATTCGCCCATCGCCGCAGGCCCGAACGATCGAGCCGATGTCCGCGACATTCAGCCCCAAGTCCCCCGCCTTCACCCGATCGGGCACCAGCCGGTCCTCGCGCCGCTCCATGTCGAAGTTTCGGGGATTCGATTCGGGCCGCGCCCCGAACCGTGCGATGCACGCGTTCTTGATCTTGTTCGCGGCATCGACGACCTCGTCGAGATTGTCCCCGCGAATCTCCACGTCCAGCGTGTTGGTAGACCCCAGCCGGAAGATCGACGACTGAAAGAAAATGGCAAAGGCGTCGGGCACGGAGAATCCCGTCGAATTGAGCACGTTCTCCAGCGGTTTGACCACCTCCGGGTCCTTGCTCGAACAGCCCATGAAAACGCCGCCGCCGAACGCCACGTAAAAGAAATTATCGATGGGCGGCGGCGGCACCCGCCATTGCGCGATCTCCCGCTCCAGTTCGCGCACTCGCTTCTTGGCTTTTTTTCGATGCGACCGCGTCGATTCCGGGTCCGCGGCCGATTTCTCCTCTGCCGCGATCTGCGCCTGCTTCATCGGCACAACCACTCGCTCCACGAACGCCGACCAGTCCTTCATCAACTTCTCGTATTGCGGCGTACCGGCCTCCGCCTCCCAGAAGGGTTGAATCCCTACCTGCCCCTTCGCCGGATCACCGCGCTCCAGGCGTTCCCCGATCTGGCGAAACTCATGAACGTTGTACCCCGGCGGCGTGAGCAAGAACCCGAAAATCAGATTCTGATTACCTGACGGCAGATAGCTCGGCTCCGGCGCTAATTTCACGCTCAGCAGGACCGACAGGCCCGTCATCCCCACGACCAGTACGAGGCGCCGCCACACCTTCCGATTGATCAGCCCGACCAGCCGCGAAACCAGCTCCGCGAACCGCCCGCCGCCCTCCGCCTCCTTCACCTTCGGCTCGCCGAGAATCCGCGATGCCAGTGCCGGCACTACGGTAATAGACACGATCATGGACAGCCCGACCGCCCCGCTGATGGCGATGGCAATGTCCCGAAAAAGCTGCCCCGCCTCCTCCTTCACAAAAATGATGGGGATGAACACGATCATCGTCGTCAGCGTGTTGGCGAAGACCGCCCCCCACACCTCCGACGCTCCGTCCGCCGCCGCCTGCCGCTTCGACTTGCCCATCTCCCGATGCCGGAAAATGTTCTCCAGCACGACGATGGCGTTATCCACCACCATCCCGACCGCGAACGCCAGTCCGGCCAGCATCACCACGTTGATGTTCCGCCCCGCCAGCGGAATCACCAGAAACGTGCCGATCACGCAGATCGGGATGGATATCGCCACCACCGCCGTCCCGCTGATGCTCCGCAGGAACAAGAGCAGTACGGCGATCGCCAGTGCCCCGCCGTACCAGATATTGCTCCGCACCAGGTCGATGGCCGCCGAAACGTAATACGTCTCGTCGTAGACCTGCGTCAGCTCCAGCTTCATGTTCCGATGCGACAGCACCTCCCGATTCACCCGCCCGATCGCCTCGCGCAGCCCCTCCATGACCTCGATCACATTGCTGCCCGTCTCGCGAAACGCCGCCGCCGCGATGACTTCCTGCCCCTCGCTCCGCACGAACTCATACTGCTTCTTGAACCCGTCCTTGACCTCGGCCACGGCCTCGACGCGGATCGGTCCCCCGGGCCCCGTCTTGATCACCGTCTTGCGAACGTCTTCCAGCGACGTGAACTGCCCCATCGTGCGAATCACGACGTCGCGCTTCCCCTGCGCCAAGTTCCCCGCCGAGACGTTGGTGTTCTGCGATTGCAACGCCGTTTGAAGCTCGGTAAAGGTAATACCTGCCTGCGCCAGCTTGAGCGCATCGACGACCACCTGAATCTCCCGCTCCCGCCCGCCGAAAATCATGATCGACGACACCCCGTCCACCCGCTCCAGCATCGGCTTGACGTGCTCGTCTACGAACGTGAACAACTCCGGCGTCTTCACCTCCGGCCGATCGCTCTTGAGGATCATCCACGCGATCGCCTCTTCGCCCCACGGCAATCCCGACTTTACCGTCGGGTTGTCAAACTCATTCAGCGGGATCTGGTACTTGACCCGGCGAAGTGCATCGGAAACGTCCTGCTTCGCGACGTCCTGGTCCGTCCCCACCAGAAATTCCAGCGTGATCGTCGCGCTGCTGTGATCGGAACTGCTCGTCATCTTCCGCAGGTTGGTAATGCTCTTCAGCACATCCTCCTGTGGATCGACGATCTCGCGCTCAATCTCCTCCGGGCTCGCCCCCTCCCACGTCGTCGAGACCGAGACGATCGGCTCGTCCAGGTTGGGCGTGAGTTGCACCGGCAGTCGGATCGGCGACGGCGCGATCGACGGCGGCGTGATCGTCAGCAGTCCGAACAGCACCAGCAGGATCACGCAGACCGCGACCTTGACGGGATTCTCGATGAACGCATCGACTAAACGCATGGAATCGTGCTCATCCGCTCGTTGCGGGCTGCGTAGTGGCAGGGTCGGGTGTCATCGGTTCCACCGCGCGGGAATGCACCTTCGTCACCACGACCGGACTCGGGCCAAACATGTTCTCATTCCCCCGGACCACGACCTTGTCGCCCGCGGTCAGCCCCTCCGCCGCGACCGCCACTTCATCCGCCAACTCCGCCAACACCTCGACCGTCACCACTTCCGCCTGCGCACCCGCCGCTCCTTCGCGCACGACATACGCGGTTCGCTCATTACCCCGTAACAACACGGCGTCCTTCGGCACCACCAGCCGCGCCCCCTTCGGACCCGCCGGCACCTCCGCCCGCACGAACATGCCCGCCCGAAGCTCGCCGTTAGGATTCTTCACGTCAATATCCACCGGAAACGTCCGCGCCCGCTCGTCGGCGTCCGGAATCAATCGCGCGATCTTTCCGGCATACGTCTTTCCAATCGCCTCCACCGTCACCTGCCCCGGCTCACCCACCGCACAAAACCCGATGATCCCTTCCGGCACGGACACCCGCACCCGCGCCACCGACAAATCCACCATCTCCACGATCGGTCCGCCGAGTTCCACCCACGATCCGATCTGCGTCCGCCGCATCGTAATGAATCCCGCGCATGGCGCCCGAATCTCCGTCCGCGCCAGATCGTCCGCCAGCTTGTCGCACACCGCCTTCTGCGAAACCACCGCGTGCTCCGCCTGCTTCGCCCGCCCCTGCGCCGCCTGATGATCCGCCAGCGCATCGCGATATTCCTTCTCCGAGCACCGCTGGCCTTCCCATAACGCCGACATCCGCCGGCTCTCAAATTCCGTCTTGCTCAACTCCGCCTGCCGCTCCGCCTTCACGCTCTCCAGCTGCGCCAACCGCGCCACTGCCTCATCCCGCGCCAATCGCCGCGGTTCAGCCCTCAGCTTGCACAAGACCTGTCCCTGCTCCACCGCATCCCCGTCGTCAATCGGCATCTCCGCGACCTGCCCCGCCACCTCCGCCGCCACAATCGTCCTTAGCCGCGGTCGAACCGTCCCCACCAGCCGCAGCGTCGGCGCGACCTCGCGGCGGACCACCTCCGCCACCTCCACCTGCGTCGGCGGCATCTGCCCGGACGACCGAGCCGCCATCATCAGCAACGGCACCACGGACGCGGAGGCACCCAGCCGGCTGGCCGACCGCCAAAAAAACGGTCGCCGTGGCGACCCCTGCCGATTTGGAAGCGGTTTCATTAGATAATATTAGTGGTTATCGGCGGATACGGCAATTTTTGGGCCCACCCACAACACCCCAAAATGCAGGCTTTTTTCGCCAATTTGAGCACCCATTTCATTGACATGCCTGCATATACTTGTTCAACGGGTTGGATACTCCCCCAACCCTCATGCCGGTGGAATTGTCCATGCCTGAGTCACAAGAGGAATCACCAACCCCAGGCCCGGTCTCGGCGCAGCATCTGGCCGATCCCGTCGCGGCGGACTCCACCGAACGGGCCAAGCCGCTCTACCCGGGTCTGCCCAGCGGAACGGGTCTCGGCAAATACCGCATCCTCGAACGCATCCGCACCTACCACAACGCCGTCGTCTACAAGGCCCGCGATGCCATGCTCGATCGCCTCGTGGCCGTCAAGCAGATGTCCCCGGACTTGATTGACAATCCCATCGCATGCGGCAATTTCAAGCGCGAAGCTCAGCTCCTCGCCCGCATCCCCAAGGATGCCCGCAACATCATCAACATCCACGAACTCATCGAGGACGAAATCGGCCTCTTCATCGTCGAGGAATTCGTCGTCGGCCACTGGCTCGAATCTCTGATCTTCAAACGACAGATCGACCACCGCAACGCGTTCAAGCTCCTCAAAACCGCCGCCTGGGGGCTCAAGACTCTTCATTCGCACACGATCGTCCACCGCGATATCCAGCCCGGCAACATCATGGTCACCAAGAACGGCGCGGCCAAGATCGCCAACCTCGCCTCCGCCTCGCACGAAGGCGAACTCAGCGCCCCGCCCGTCATCACCCCCAAGTACGCTGCCCCGGAACTGCTCCTGGAAAAAAAATACGACGACCGCATCGACATCTACGGACTCGGCTTTTCCCTCTACGAAGTCTGCGTCGGTCGCCAGGCCATGGATCGCTACTTCGCCAACTTCATCGGCGAGGGGATCGCGGCGGTCGCCGGATGGATCGACTGGCACACCAACTTCGACGCCCGGCTGCCCGACGCCACCGAACTCAACCCCTTCGTCCCTGCCCCGCTCGCCGCCATCCTCCGCCAGATGACCGCGAAAAACCTGGACGAACGCTACACCTCCATCGATCAGGTCCTCGACGCCGTCGGTCGATACTTCACGCCATCGATCGAATCCTCGCGGGATGCGCTGCACAGCCCCATCCGCCTCCCGGATGTCACGCCGCCCAGTTGGAAATCTGATCATTTGTTGCCCGCGCCCCCAGCGGCGGCTTTTGACCCCGGTCGGCCCGCCGCCGCCGCGCCCGGGGCCGCGCCATCCTCGCCTTGGAATCAGCGCCTCACCCGCACCCAACCCGTCGAAATGCCCGGCCGCAGCCCCATCGAATCGGATCGCTGGGAATGGAAACCGCCTCGCGAAGCCGAAGACGCCGGTTACGCATCCGGCCGGTTCTCACCGGAGTCCCGACGGTTTTCCAGTCGCCGTCGCCGCCGGACGATGGGCCATGTGCCGCCGCGCCCGGCGCAGCTCGCCGCCATTCCCCTGCTTCCGCCCGCCGTCGAGACGTTCAAAAAGCACACGCCGCGCGCCGTCACGTGGAGCTTCAGCTTCGTCCTCGTCCTGGCAGTCATCGGCGCCGGCGTCCTCGCCTGGCTCTATTCCGATCGTTGGATCGGACCGAACGCCACGGAGAAACTCCTCTTTGAAGCCGTCGCCGCCTACGATGCCGGCCAGTTGGAATCCGCCAAGTCCAAGTTCTTCACCGTGAAAGATCTCTCCGACGGCGACCAGAGCCTCCAGGCTTTGCAGAACAAGGCCGATTTCTGGCTGGAGATGATCGCCGCCCAGAAAGCCCTCTCCCTGGATCAATACGAAGAAGTCCAGCGCCTCCTGACCAAGGCCGAGCGCCGCGGAATCAATCCGGCTCGCGTCGAGGTGCTCCAACAGTTGGCCTGGAGCAAGCAGGACGCTGCACGGTTGGCCGCGATCGGGATGCAGGAACTCTCAGCGGGGAATGTCCCCATCGTCGAAGCCAATCTCGAGGAGTACGAGAAAAAGGCCATCGAAGCCGGGATGGACCCGAAGCAGCTCCAGGACAGCGTCGACCAGACCAAGAAGGACCAGAAGTACGAACAGTCCATGAAGCTCGCCTTCGCCGCCCTGCGGAAGGAAGACTTCAACGGCGCGCTGGCCTCTTGCGGGGAGGCGGAGGCCATCCGCATCACGACCGCGACCCGTGAATTGCGCAAACGAATCATCGATCTTCGGCAGCGCAAGGATCTGGTGACCCGCGGCGACCAGGCCATGGTGGACCGCGACTTCGCCGCCGCCGAGGCCGCCTTTGTACAGGCCAACCAGATCCTCGCCTCCCCCGACATTGAACAGAGAAGCCGGGCGGCCCGCTCCTATATCCTCATCCAGGAAGCCCGCCAGGCGGTCAAAGAGGGCGAACTGCTCCTCGCCGAGCAGAAGCTCAAGAGTTCGATCTGGAACGCCTACACCTCCGAAGCCAAGTCAATGCTCGACGGCATGTCCGGCGACTTCGACGCCGCCCGCATCGTGCGCCGCGGCGACCAGGCCCTCGAACGCGAGGACTTCGACGAGGCCGTCCGACTCTACAACGAGGCCATCCCCAAACTCCCCGCCCCCGCCGACGCCGGGGCCAAACAGAAGATTGTCGAAGTCCAGCGCGCCCGCCTCATCAAGGAAGGCGACGTGGCGCTCAAGCGCGGAGATCGCCAGAAAGCCCTCAAAGCTTACGACGCCGCCCAGGACCTCCGCGACGATTCGGAAATCCAGGCCCGCATCGAAAACGCCAAATCACCCTACCCAACCTCCTCGCGACCCAACGGCGAATAGAGAAGCCGAGGCTCCCCGGGAGGGCGAGGCTCCTGCCGAGCCTCTTCGCCTACCCAATTCGCTCGCCGACTGCCCGACGTTATCCCGTGTGGGTGCAGATCCACTCCTCCAAAAAAATATTCCCGATTCGCATGAACTTTCCCCCCTCCTCAACCCACTAGTACCATGGGACGCGGAAAAGCCCCATGGATCGCCTCGAAGAACTCTACCGCCGCGTCGGCCCCGTACTGCTCGCATATCTCCGCCGTCACGTCGGACGCGGCGATGCCGAGGAACTCTTGCAGGAGACGTTCGTGATCGCCGCCCGTCAACCCGACGCCCTGGTCGCCGCGGACTCGCCGCGGGCCTGGCTCTTCGGAATCGCTCGCAACCTCGCCCGCCAAAATCTGCGACGGCGGGCCTACCGCGACATGGCCTCGCTCGACGGCGATCCCGCCGCGGCGGCAATCGAGACCGACGACCGTCTCGATGCCATGCGCTCCGCGATCCGCGGTCTGCCGATCGCACAGCGCGAAGTCCTCGAAATCCGCCTCGCGGATGACCTGAGCTACGCGGAAATCGCCGAGGCCCTCGCCATCCCGATTGGCACAGTCCGCTCGCGCCTGCACCACGCCATCGCCGCGCTCCGCACCGCACTTATTTCGTCTGGCGCACCAACCGTAGCGGCCGGCGCCCGTGTCGAAGACCCGCCGAGGCGAGCCGGCCGTGGATAGTGAGGACCGTTGAATCGGAGATTTGCCCATGGACCACGAAACTCTGGAACGACTCCTCATCGACCGACAACTCGGCGAACTCCCTCCCGACACGCAACGCCTCCTCGAAGCCTACATGCAGCTCTCGCCCGCCGACGCCGGCACATCGGAAGAAATCCACGCGGTCATCGATGTCGCCTCCCAGGCCCTGCGCGCTGAACCGCCGCCGACGCCGGAGGAATTGCCGCCACTTTCTCTTTCCGCTCCTCAAGCCTCAAGTCGAAGACTCGACGCGGCGAGCCTCAAGCCTCAAGCCTCCCGGGCCCGCCCGCTCGCCCTCGCCGCGTCCATAGTCCTCGCATTCCTCCTCGGAACTCGATGGGTGCAACAGCCGGACGCGCCGATGGACCGCAAAATCCAGATCGCCGATGCTTTATCTTCCTCAAGCCTCAAGCCTCAAGCCCCAAGCCTCGTCGACGCCGAGTTTTGGTCCGTCGCAAGATACGCCGCGAATCGCGCGCGACCTCAATCTGCCGATCGTCAATCGGTCGGGGCGGACCAGACCCGCATCGAATGGACGTCCCCCCTTGTTTGGCCTCAATCTGGAGAAAAATTATGAAATCGTTGGCCACCACTGCGTCACTCTGCCTGACCGTCTCGTTTCTGGCCGGCTGCCTGCCGGAAAAGCGCATCGTCTGGTCGCCCGACGGTCGGCGCGCCGCCGTCGCCACGCCCCAGGGACTCTACTTCATTGATGCCGACGGAAAAGTCCTGCCGCCCAAGCTCCCCAATACCCCCGCGCGCTGCGACTGGTTCCCTGACGGGAAGCAACTGGCCGTCGTCCACACCCAGAAAGCGAAGGGTTGGAACGAAATCAAGGGTCTATTTACACCCCAGCAAATCGAGACGCTGACCAAACTCGCCAAAGGGGCCCGCACCCAGCTTCTCGCCCACGACGGCGCGTGGGACGACTTCAAGCTCGATTTCAAGCTCGATGCGCACGACCAATACTCCTCCGGCATGCAGTTAGCCACCCTCCTCTGCATGCGCGACGAACACGCCGAGGGCGTGGCGGAGAAACTCGGCGACAAATGGGTGGAATTGCGCGAACTCGACGCTACCATCTGGATGCTGCAATTCTTTACGATAAGCGCCGACGCCCTCGCCCCGGGAGCGGTGATCATCCGCTCGCTCGACGAAATCCGCCAACCCCGCGTCGCCCCCGACGCCAAGAACATCGCCTTCATCATGAGTCCGGCGGATTTCCCCGTGGACACCGTCTCGCTCCATGTCGTCTCCGCCGTCGGCGGCCCCTCGCGCATCGTCGCCGACCGCGTCGCCATCGACTACTCCTGGAGCCCCGACAGCCGCAACCTCGCCTACATCCATTGCCCCTCGCCGCGCGGCGATGAAAAAGGGATGATCCAGTTAGGTTCCCTGACGACCGTCAATATTGCCGACGAAAGCGGCGCGCTCCTCAAGGAATGGACCCAACGCCAGGATCGCGTCGGTCTCCTCTTCAACGACGTCCTCGGCGTTCGTTGGCTTCGCGACGGTCGCCTGATCTTCTCCTCCGTCGAAGTCACGCTGCCCGCCACCCCGCGCGACATGCCCCAGCAGTGGTCGCTCTTCGTCCTCGACCCGCGCATGCCCGCAAGCGTCACGCGCGTCCTGGCCCGCGACCTCGGACAGCCTCGCGACATGGCCCTGCCCCTCTTCGAACTCAGCCCGGACGAGTCCAAAGTCCTTCTGCCCGGCCAGAAAGGACGCGTCAGCCTCTACGAATTCGCCTCCGGCGAGGAGACCCCCATCGTCGCCAAAGACGATGCCAAAGGCGAAACCCGCGCCCTTCCAAGCTGGCGGAATAATTCCGAAATCACGGCAGTTTTCCCCAACCCCGAAAACGACCCCAAGGGCCCCGCCCAAATCATGCTCTGGAAAGCCGGTCAATCCCGCCCGATCAGCGACGCCTGGCCCAAAGAAATGAAAGACGGCTGGCTCATCAAGGAATGACCGCTGGAGGGTTCACCACAGAGACACAGAGACTCAGAGAAACAACGAAATCGAAAAAGGCAGGACAGATTCCAATCTATACTCACAAATTCGTCGTCTCTGTGTCTCTGTGCCTCTGTAGTTAACGTTCTTAATTCCACATTCTCATTCCAACCTGCACCTTCGCATATCAAACGGAAACTTATTCACGCAATACCCGTAATCTTCATCCAGCGCGTTGATGTACAGATACATCCCCCGCGGAGAATAGACCTTCCCCATCTCCATGTCGTAAATCGCGCGATCGTACAACGCGCGATCCATGGTCGGCGTATAAACCAGGAGCCCCGGATCCGTCGCCTTCGTCGCCCGACCGGTGATGTACACCTTCCCTGTCCGGCTCACCAGCCCCCGGTCCGCGTCAATTAACGGCGGCAGCTCGCAAACGAACTTCACCCGCTCGCCGCGCAAGTCATACACGCGGCACCGCGTCCCCGCCGAATCTGTCACGCACAAATGCCCGTTGGCAATCGCGACCGCGTGAGGGCCGACAAAGCGAAACTCCTCATCCACCAGCCCCACAAACTGCCCCGTTGAATCGAGGATTTGCACGCGGTTATTCCCGAAATCCGCGACGTAATATTGGCCGCCCGTATCGACCGCGACGTCAAACGGCACATTGAATTCTCCCGGCTCGTCGCTCGCGAAGCCGGGCCACATCGTCCGCTCCGGCAGCGTCGCGTCGAGGTTCCCCTGCTCGTCGTAATACGCCAGGACATGGTTCACCGGATCCGCAATCACGAGCCGATGATCCGCGCTGATCGCAATCCCGCCGAATCCCGGCCGATACTCCGGAAACCGCACGCTCCGTACGCCGAACGGCTGCGTCCCGAATTGCCCGTCCCAACGAAGGATCCGCGTCGAAGAGTCGCCATGGCGACCCGGACCCACTCCCGCCAGCGTGATGTACCCCGCGTCCCGGTCGATGGCGAACTTCAGCGCCTCCTTCCCGTACGCGAGATACCCCGGTCCCGACAAACCGCTTTCCCGCCCCTCGTAATCCACGGACGACACCGCATAAAATGTATCTCGCGAAAAGCCCGCCTCTGGCGCCGGCTCGTCAAAATACTCGCCGTCGTACCGCATCGCCCAGCGCATCGGTCCCTTCTTCAGCGCCGCAACCAGATTCCACGGCCGCTCATCTTCCCCCGCAAAGCTCGTCTTCTTGTAAACCCGAAACTCCTCCACCAGTCCGATCGGAACGGTCGGCGGGGCGGTCCAACTGATGTACATCGGCGGCTGGGCCTCCTTGCGCTCCTCTACGATCACCGCTGCCGTCGCCGGCGGCACCAGCGATTGCCCGTCGCCCAGCCTCGTCGCGATCTCCCGGACGTACTCCTTTTTCTGCCCGTGAAGGTAGGCCAGGTTGCAGTCATTCAGCCGCAAAAAGTGATACTCCGCCGACGCTCCGTCGCGAATCGCCAGTAGCAGCAGCGCATTCGAACCGTCCGGGGCGATCGCGCCGAACGGATTCGGCCGCACCTCGTACCCCAGTGGCGAAGTTTGCGTCGGCGCTTCCTGGTCGATCAGCGCCAGCCGCCCGGATTCATCGGTCGTCGCGGAGTAGATCGGTTCTCCACCCCCCGCACCGGCAATATATCCCGCATACTCCCCAAATCCCTGAAGCTGATACGCATCCACCTGCACGTTCGGCAGCGGCCGTCCGGTCGTCGAGCGAACCTCGACGATGACCTTCGCCGGCAATTGCAGGAGATAATCGCCCTGCGATCCGCGCGGCTGCCCCCGCACCTGATTGAGAAACGCCGCCTCGGTCTCGCTGAATGGAAACGGGCCCGGCGCATACATCATGGTCTTCTGCCACGGAAAGACATGACCGCGCTCCACGTAGCGGCCATGCGGATCCACCGCGAGGCACTGCCACGGCTCCGTATCGAGCTGCAGAAGATCGACCAGACCCAGATCGATTCCGATTTGTTTGAGCCTCGGCCAATCGACCTTCAACGCATCGTGCAGCGGATCTTCATCCTCCCCGAGACGTCCAAACACCATCAGCGCGGCATACTCCGCGAGCCCGTCCGCCGCCCCGCCGCGCCGCAGCGCCGCCTCCCACACCTCGCGGTCGTCCGCATCGTATGGATCATCAACTACGATAATCCGATCGCACCGCACCCGCTCGAGAATGCCTCCGGGACTCGTCGGGTACACCGACGCCGCCAATAGCGCGTTCAACACGCGAAGCTGATACTGCACCCAATCCGCGAATCCGTACGAATCCCCCATGTTCGCCACGCGGGCGAACGCCCCATACCGGTCCCGCGCCACCACCACCGCCACGCCCAGCCCCTGCACCGGCTCCTCAAACTCGTTGTTCCAGCGCACGACCTCGGGAATCTGCCCGTCCGGTAGCACTTCCACGCGTAGCGTGTGATCGCCCGATTTCCACTTCCACGTCGCCTCCACGACGTGCTCCTCTCCGGCCTTCAGAACCGGCACGCTCGGCGCGGCAATCTCCGCCCCGTCCACCGAGATCTTGCACGGACCCGCCTGCGATTCCGCCTGGCCGCTATTAAGCACGTGGACCTTGAACGTGACCGTCGCGCCCTCATCGGGACGCCACGCCGTCTTGGCCCGGTCAATCTCCACCAGCGCCGTGCCCCCCTCCACCGCCACGCGCCCATGCCAGCTCGGATCGCGTGGCAGCCGCTCGACATACGAGACCGTCAGATCTGGCTGGCCCGGCAGCGCGCGATGCCGACGAAATCGCCGAAACTCAATCTGCCGTACGTCCTCCACCCCATACGCACGCCTCCGCCCCTGGGCGTCATAGACCAGCACCTGATCGGCCCACTCCATCACCTTCCCCAGGCGCTTGGAGCCGTCCCGCAGCGTCAGCAAATCCACGTACCGCATCCCCGCCTTCTCGAAGTGATAGGCAAACAGGCCCTCGGCGGAAACGCTGGGCGCGGGCGCAGTCGGCAGCGTCGCCGGAGTGTCAGGCGCGGCGGCCGACCACTCCGTTGTAAGAATGCCGATGACGGCGATGAAACTTAACAAAAGGATGCTTCGCTTCATGATACGCTCCGGGGTGCGCCGCCCGGATTCACCGGGCGCTCTACCCAGAAGTCTATCACACGCGGCTCTTCAGTGTCTCGACGATCCGCCCTTGCAGCGCTTCGCCCTGCCCCGCCGAATAGCTCCCCGCGTTCCACCGATAGCCCAATCGATCGCCAGCCGTCCGCGGAATCAGATGGAAGTGCAAATGAAACACCGCCTGACCGCTCGACTCCCCCGTGTTCTGAAGGATATTCAGCCCGCTGGCGCCGGTCACTTGCAGCACGGCCCGCGCCAGGCCCGGCAAATGCGAGACCAGCTCGCTGAGGGCGGGCGGAGGTACATCGAGAATGCTGGTGTAATGGGCCTTGGGTATAAGTAGCAGATGGCCGGGCGCGAGGGGCCCGATATCCAGAAACGCGACCGCGTCCTTCGCCTCCAGCACGCGCAGCGCTGGAATCTCCCCCGCGGCGATCTTACAAAAAATGCACGACCCCGCCTGCATGATCGCGCGCCCCTAATCTTTGGTCGTAGCGGTTCCCGAATCGGCGGCCTCATCGCTCGGTGCGGCGGCTTTCGATTCGGCAGCTTTCTTGCCGGAAGGCCGGGACTTCTTTTTCGACTCCTTGCCTTCCAGATAGCGAATGCGATCGCCGGTCTTCTGCCGCCGCCGAATGGAACTCTTCTTGGAACTCTCCGCCGGCGCGGTTTCATTGCCGACCAGTTGCAGCATCGCCAGATCCCCTGCATCGCCGATCCGCCGGTCCGCCAGGCGAATGATCCGCGTATAACCGCCGGGACGGTCCTTGAACTTCGGCGCGATGTCCTCGAACAACCGGTTCACCACCGACCGGGCCACGAAAGGATACTCCTTCTTGTTGTAACTCGCGGGGACCTTGCCGGTGCGATGATGTCGCCCCGATCGCGAAACCAGCACGCGGTGCCGCTGCGCGTAGCTCATCGGATCGTACTGCTCCTGCTCCTCCTTCGACAGCGCCGCCCGGTCACCCAGGAGAGCGACCACCCGCTGCCGGCTGCGCAGCGTGCCCTCCCGCGCTAGAGTAATGATTCGCTCCACGAACGGGCGGACCTCCTTCGCCTTGATCAGTGTCGTCGTGATCTGCCCGTATTGAAACAGACTCTGCGCCATGTTGCGCCGCATCGCCATCCGATGGGCGCTCGTCCGCGCCAGGTGCCGTCCTGCGTTTCGATGTCTCATGGAATCTCAACCCTCGATTATCTCTCGCGGTTAACTCGGATGATGCGCAGTCTGTGAAGGCGGTGGCGTCGCAAAGGGCGGCGGCGTTACCGTGCCGAAAGGGTTCGTCCCCATCGACGCGTTCCCAAACTCCTCCGCCCCGGCGCCGTCCAGCCCCTCGTCCTCCGCGGCCTCTTCGCCTTCCATGTCCACCGGAACGGCGTTCGGATCGACCCGCAGCGACAATCCATGATCCGCCAGCTTCCGCTTCACTTCCCGCAGCGAAGTCTTCCCGAAGCTCCGCAGCCGCAGCAGCGCCGCCTCGTCGCATTGCACGAGATCACCGATAGTCGACATATTCGCCGAAGTCAGGCAGTTGCTCGCCCGAACCGACAAATCCAGGTCCGAAATCGGCCGCGCCAGCTTGGCCGCGTCCATACCCCCCATGCCGCCCACCATGCCCCCGCCCGCATCGCTCGGCGTCACCGCCAGTCCGCTCCCCAGTTCGAAATACTGCACGATCGGGTTCAGGTGCTTCCGTAGAATCTTGCCCGCCTCGACCAACGCCATCTCCGGAAGGATCGTCCCGTTCGTCCACACTTCCAGCACCAGCCGGTCGTAGTTCGTCCGCTGGCCGACGCGCGTATCCTCGACGCGATACCGCACCCGCGTCACCGGCGAATACACCGAGTCCACCGGAATCACCCCGATGATCTGGTCCTGATCCTGCGGCTTGTGGTCGTCTGCCGTCGCATAACTCCGGCCGTGACCCACCGTCATCTCCACCTCGAAATCCACGCTGTCCGTCAGTGTGGCGATGAGCTGGTCCCTGTTGATGATCTCGATCGCTGGATCGCATTCAATCTGCGCCGCGCGGACCTCGACCGTCTTGCCCGCCTGACCCCGCACCGCCAGCCGCATCGTCTTCGGCGTCTCCGACGTGAGTCTCACGATCAACGCCTTGATGTTCAAGATAATGACCGTCACGTCCTCCACCACGCCGGTCAGCGTCGTGAACTCGTGCTCGGCGTTCTTGATCTTGACGTGTGTGACGGCGGCCCCTTCCAGGCTCGACAGGAGAATCCGGCGCAGACTATTGCCGATCGTCGTGCCGAAGCCCCGCTCGAAGGGCTCGATAATGAACCGTCCATACGTGGGCGTAGAGGCAGACTCATCCCGCAACACACGAGTGGGCAATTCCAATCCTCGCCACCGAATTCGCATCGCACTTACCTCCCGGGGATGCGCGCCGCATCCACGCGTAGAGCGTCCGGCCGGAATCGGCCGCCGCATTTCGTCCATCACTACCGACGGGCGGAACTCCAGATTGACGGGCTCCGCGATCATCATCGGCTGCAAAACTCCACGATTAACTGCTCTTCCACCGGGATCTGCACATCGTCCCGGCTGGGCAGCGCCATCACGCTCCCCTCCAGATTCGCCGGATCCAGCTTCAACCACGGTTGCACCGATCGGTTGGGGTCCACATCCATGCATGCCCGCACCATCTTCTGGCTCGCTTCCTTGCGACGAACGCTGATCCGATCGCCGACCTTCACCAGAAGACCGGGCTTGTTCACGCACTCCCCGTTGACCGTGAAGTGCTTGTGCGCCAGCGCAATCCGCGCCGCCTTCCGCGACGGCGAAAACCCGAGCTTCACCAGCACGTTGTCCAACCGCCGTTCCAACAGCCCCATCAGGGCCCGCCCCGTGTTCTCCGTCGAGTGCTGCGCACGCTCAAAATACCGCCGAAACTGTTTGTCCCACAGACCGTAGTACCGCTTGACCTTCTGTGTCTCGCGCAGCCGCTTGCCGTATTCGCTCGCCTGTCCCCGCCGAAACGCCCGCGACTGCCCCGGTGGCATGTTTCGCGACGGCTTTTCCATCGGGCACTTGGCGGTTTCGCACCGCGAACCCTTGAGCATCAGCTTGATGCCCTCGCGGCGACATTTTCGACAAGATGGACCTAAATCTCTTCCCATATCGTTTCCTGCACTATCTTCCCGTTAAACTCTTCGTTTTCGCGCCGGACGGCAGCCGTTGTGCGGCAGCGGCGTCACGTCCTCAATGGACTGAATCCGCAACCCGCCCGACTGCAATCCCGATACCGCCGATTCCCGGCCGCTGCCCGGCCCCATCACCCGAACCTCGATCTCCGTCACGCCGAATTTCCGCGCCGCGTTCGCCGCCGACTCCCCGGCGCGCTGCGCCGCGAACGGCGTGCTCTTCCGCGTCCCCTTGAACCCCGCCGTCCCGGCGGATTGCCAGCACAGCGTCTCGCCGTTGAGATCGGTGATGGTGATCATCGTGTTGTTAAACGTCGCCTTGACGTGCGCGATCCCCTTCGCCACGTTTCGCCGCGTCTTGCGCTTCGCTTTTTTCTCTTCTGTCTTTGCCACGTCGTCTCGTCTCCTCAGGGGCCGCTGTCCCGGTTAACTCCGCAATTCCTTCACGCCCTTCTTCCCGGCCACCGTCTTCTTCGGGCCTTTCCGCGTCCGCGCATTCGTCCGCGTCCGCTGCCCGCGCACGGGCAACCCGCGCCGATGCCGGGTTCCCCGGTAGCACTGAATGTCCTTGAGCCGCGAAATATTCTGCGTCGTCTGCCGGCGAAGCTGACCCTCCACCACGTAATTGCGGTCGATGATGCCCGCCACGCGGCTGATCTCATCTTCCGTCAGATTCTTCGCCCGCACGTCGTGACCGATCCCCGCCTCTTTGAGGATGGCCTGGCTGTGGTGCGGCCCGATGCCGTAAATGTACTGCAGCGCGATCAACACGCGCTTCTCATTCGGAATATCAACGCCTGCGATACGTGGCATCTGCCGTTACTCCCGTCGCAAAACCCCGACTAACTCTGCCGCTGCTTGTGCCGCGGATTCGACGAACAAATCACGCGCACCACGCCTCGACGCTTGATCACCTTGCAATTCTCGCATATCCGCTTCACGCTGCTTCGTACTTTCATCGCCGTCGCTCCCGACGCTCATCGCGCCGCTAATTGCCGTCCGTCAGGATGTCGATCCCCGTCTCCGTGATCGCCACCGTATGCTCAAAATGCGCCGCCCAGCGCCCATCCTTCGTCACCTGCGGCCAGCCCGTCCAGTCGCCGTTCTTCACCTGCGCCGTGCCCATCGTCACCATCGGCTCCACCGCGATCACCAGGCCCGGCACCAGCCGGAAGTCTTGCTTTCGCTGCTTCCGGTCCGTGTAGTTCGGGACCTTCGGCTCCTCGTGCATCTGCTGCCCGATCCCGTGGCCGACGAACTCTCGCACCACCGAAAAACCGTGCGACTCCACATACGACTGCACCTGTCCGGCAATCTCGCTCCACATCCGCCCGGGCCGCATCTCCGACAGCGCCATGTCCAGCGAATACGCCGTCGTATCCAACAGCCGCTGCGTCTCCGCCGATACCCGTCCCACAGGAATCGTCGTCGCCGAGTCGCCGCAATACCCTCGCAGTCGGACGCCGCAGTCGATACTGATCACATCGCCCGGCTTGAGCACGCGATCGCCGGGAATCCCGTGCACCACCTGTTCATTCACGCTCGCGCAAATCGCCGCCGGAAACGGAAACTTCGTCGCGTTCGTCTGGACGCCCTTGAAGAGCGCCTCGCCGCCCGCCGCCGTGATCATCTCGTCCGCCACGCGGCCCAGTTCGCCGGTCGTCACGCCCGGCCGCGTCAACTCACGCATCGCCTGCAAGACCCGGTACACCACCCGGCCGGCATCGCGGATCAGTCCGATCTCGCGCGCGCTTTTCAGGACCGGCATGACCTGCCTGCCCTCGTCAGAAGACCTCCGCGTGGCATACGCTGCCGTTTCTCTCATCTGCCCTGACAGACCTTTTGGATGGCGGCGGTCACGGCCGAAACGGCCCCGCTCGCATCCACCGAGCGTAGCACGCCGCGATCTTGATAATAGTCCACCAGCGGCTTCGTTTCCGCGTGGTACGTCCGCAGCCTTTGCGAAACCACCTCCGGCTCGTCATCCTTGCGACGCGTCAGCGCCGTTCCGCAATCGTCACACCGACCCGCCGACGCCGGCGGGGAAAATTCCTCATGATAGATCCGGCCATCCTGCGGGCAGGACCAGCGGCCTGTCAGGCGCCGCGTCACTTCTTCATCCGCGATCTCCATGTTCACCACCACGTCGATCCGCCGATCCTTCGCCGCAAGGCGCTCATCCAGGCCCTCCGCCTGCGCCACCGTCCGCGGAAACCCGTCCAACAAAAACCCGCCGCCTGCGGGGATCCGGCCGATGTGCTCCGACATCATCGCCAGGATCAAGTCGTCGGGCACCAGGACGCCGCGATCCATATAGTCCTGCGCCTTCTGGCCGAGCGGCGTCTTCGCCTTGCGCTCCGCCCGGAGAATGTCGCCGCTCGACAGATGCACCAGGCTGAAAGCCTGCGCGATTCCCACCGCCTGCGTTCCCTTGCCGGCGCCCGGCGGGCCGAGGAGCACCACATTCACGCGTAAGCTCCCTTAATACGGGGGCCGCCGCCGCCCCCGTCAGGATCCAGGAATCCGCCGTAATTCCGCATCACCAGGTTCGCCTCGATCCGCTGCACCAGGTCCAACCCGACGCTCACGACAATCAGGAGGCCCGTCCCGCCCAAAAACGACGAAACGGCCATGGGAATGTCCATTGCCGACGCCATGATCTGCGGAATGATCGCGATCGCCGCCAGGAAGCCCGCCCCGACGTACGTGATCCGCGTCATGACCGTCTCAAGATAGTCCGCCGTCCGCTTGCCCGGACGAAGCCCGGGAATGAAGCTCCCGTAGTCCCGAAGCTGGTTGGCCATCTCCTTCGGCTGGAACTGCACCGTCGTCCAGAAGTACGCGAAGAAAAACACCAGGCCGATGTAGCTGATGGAGTACAGGAAGCTCGTCCGGTTGAATTCTGATGCCAGCATCTGCAAAAACCCGGTCGACTCAAACAACCGGGCGAGCCAGTCGAAGACCAGCCCCGGAAAGATCAAAAGGCTGCTGGCAAAGATAATCGGCATGACGCCGCCGTGATTGACCCGAAGTGGCAGGTAATGCCGCTGACCGCCCAACACCCGTCGGCCGCGCATCTGTTTGGCCTGTTGAATGGGGATCCGTCGCTGACCTTGCGTAATCAGGATCGACCCCGCGACGACGCCGACGAATGCCACCATCAGGAACACGATCTTGGCGGGCCCCATCTGCGCCTCGCCGCCCACGTCCATCGAAGCGTTGTCAATCACCCAGAACACGGCATTGGGAATCCGCGCTACGATGCCCGCCATGATGATCAGGCTCACACCGTTGCCGATCCCGTACTCGTCGATCTGCTCGCCGAGCCACATCAAGAACACCGTGCCTGCCGTCATCCCCGTCAGGCCGATCAGCCAGAACGAAAGCGTCGGCCCGAAGCTCGCCGAGAAGCTCGTGTAATCGCTGTACACGAGTTGGTTCCCCTGAATGTACTTCAGCCAGAACGCCCCCTGTATCACGCAGATGCCGACTGTGGCATAACGGGTATATTCCTGAATCTTCTTGCGGCCCGCCTCGCCCTCCTGCTTCAGCTTTTCCAGCGACGGAATCACCGTTCCCAGGAGCTGGAAAATAATCGACGCCGAGATATACGGCATGATTCCCAGTCCGAAGATCGTGCTCTGTTGCAGGTTGCCGCCCGTGAACATCGCGAACGCTTCGGTGAGCTGCTGGATGCCCGCTCCCCCCGCCCCGCCGCCCAGGCCGGCGAAGTGTTGCGTCAACTGATCCTGATCCACACCGGGCAGCGGAATGTAAAATCCGATTCGATAGACGCACAGCAGCCCCAGCGTGAACAGGATCTTGTTCCGCAGGTCCTTCACCTTGAAGATGTTCAGAAACGCCTTAAACACGTCGATCGATCATCCCGCTCGGCGGCTGCGACTCCCGCAGACCGGCCGGCCTAGTCTGGTTTCTTTTCCTTTTTCTTTTCCTTGCCGCCGCCCGCCTGACCCTCGGCCTCCGGCTTCTTTTTCGCCTTCGCCTTCTTGGGCGCCTCGGTCTCATCCTTGGCGCCGGCGTCTTTCGCCCCACCCTCGGCCTTGCCTTCCGTCTTGACCGGCGCCGGCTTCGGCCGCTTGATGAACTTCTTCTTCGGCTGCGGGCCGAGCCGCTTCAGGGTCCCGCCGCACGCCTCGATCTTCGCCGCCGCTTGCGCGCTGAAACGTTCCGCCTCCACGACCAGCTTCTTCTTGATCTCGCCGTCGCCGAGCACTTTCACCGGCCCCTTCGCGTCCCGAATCAGGCCAATCTCCGCAAGCGCCGCCGCCGTCACGTGACCGCCGCTCTCAAACCGCGACTCCAGGTCCGCCAGGTTGACAATCTGATATTCCGTCCGGAAGTTCTTGTTGTTGAACCCCACCTTCGGCAATCGCCGAAACAGCGGAAACACGCCGCCCTCGCCAATCAACCGGCCGCCCTGGGTCCCGCCGCTCCGCGCGCCCTGACCCTTGTGGCCGCGGCCCGACGTCTTGCCCCAGCCGCTCCCCTCGCCGCGCCCGACGCGCCGACGCTTCCGATGGGCGCCGACCTGGGTTGTCACTTCTGTGATGTTCATCGCGTCCTCTTGTGTGGCACCGGCTTATAGCCGGTGCGGCAGGTCGAGCCTTCGAGACCTGCCGATGTCACTAACCCGCTATGCTCACGCCCCGCAACTGCTCAATCATCGATCGATCCCGCAACGTCTCCAGCGCGTCAAACGTCGCCTTAACCAGGTTCTTGGGGCTCGTCGATCCGTACACCTTCGTCAGGCAATCATGGACGCCCGCCAGCTCCAACACCGCCCGAACGCTCGTCCCCGCGATCACGCCCGTTCCCTCGCTCGCCGGCAGGAGCCGCACCTTGCTCGATCCGAACCGCCCCATCACCGTATGCGGAATCGTCGACCCGCTCAGACGCACCGGTCGCATAGACCGCGTCGCCTGTTTGCGGCCCTTTTCGACCGCCGAGGGCACTTCGTTGGCCTTGCCGTAGCCGTACCCTACGCGGCCGTTCCGATCCCCCACCACCACCAGCGCCGCAAAGCTGAACCGTCGGCCGCCCTTGACCACTTTCGCGCAGCGATAAACCTTGACCACGTTGTCGTCGTACGACGGGCCTTCTTGCGCTTCCCCGCTTTGCTGCTGCCGGCCTCTACCCATTTTCGCCATCAATCACCCGGCCTTGTGTGGCACCGGCTAATTGCCGGTGCATTGCTTTACCCTTTAGGCATCCGCCTAAAATACCAATCCCGTCTTGCGAGCCGCGTCCGCCAGCGCCTTGATCCGCCCGTGATACCGCCGCCCATTCCGGTCGAACGCCACCTGCTTGATCCCGTGCATCACCGCCTGTTCCGCCAGGACCTGCCCCACCAGCGCCGCCGCCTTGCAATTCGCCCCGTTCGTCACCTGCCCAGACAGCGACTTCGTGTTCGTCCCCGCCGCGCAAAGCGTTCGTCCGGTCGTATCGTCCACCAGCTGCGCGCTGATGTGCCGCAGACTCCGGCTCACGGACAGTCGCGGCCGCTCCGGCGTCCCGAAGATCCGATGGCGAACGTGTCGCTTGCGCCGCTGCAATCTCGTCTTTTTCAATGCTCTTGCGTTCACAATCTCACCTTGGGCGATCAGCCGCCCGCCCCGCCGCCTGCGCCGGCGAAGGCCTTGCCCGCCTTCCGCTTGATCTGCTCACCCGCATAACGAACGCCCTTGCCCTTGTACGGCTCGGGGTGCCGAGCGTCCTTGATCGAACGCGCGAACTGACCCACCACCTGCTTGTCGATCCCCGTGACCGTCAGCTTCGCCGGCGTCTCATCGCCTTTCGTCGCCGGCACATCAATCGACACCTTGACCCCCGCCGGGATCTGCAGCGCGATCGGGTGCGAGTAACCCACCGTCAAATTCAGCGTCTGACCCGACACGGAGCAGCCGTAACCGGTCCCGTAAATCTCCATCTTCTCTTCGTAGCCCTGCGACACGCCGACGATCATGTTTTGAATCAACGCCCGCGTCGTCCCGTGCAGGGCACGATGCTTGGAGCTGTCCGACGCCCGCGTCACCTGGATCGAACTCGACCCGCCTGCCTGCGATACGCTGACCCCGGCCGCATGAGACCACGACAGCGTCCCCTTCGGGCCCGTCACGCTGACGGCGCTGCCCTTGACGTCCACCTTGACCCCGGTCGGCAAGGCAATCGGTTTTTTTCCAACACGTGACATCGTCGCTACCCTGTCTGGTACCGGCTAATCGCCGGTGACTAATACGCCGTGCAAATCAACTCGCCGCCGATCTTCTTCTCCCGGCACTTCCGATCGCTCATGACGCCGTGGCTCGTAGACAACACCGAGATGCCCATCCCGTTGAGCACCCGCGGAATCTCGTTCGCGCCCACGTACTTGCGGCATCCGACCTTGCTCTCCCGCCGAACGTGCGTCCACACCTGCTCGCCGCGCGGCCCATACTTAAGCGTCACGCGCAGCAGGTCCCGGCCGGCCGTGCCCGGAATCTTTTCAACCTCCGAAACGTACCCCTCCTCCTTGAACACGTTGCAGATGGCGATCTTCACGCGGCTGTACGGCAGCGTCACCTGCTTCGCATGATTGCGCAGGCCGTTCCGAAGCTGGGTCAATAAATCGGCGATCGGGTCACTCCACATGCTCGTTCTCTACCTCGCTTACCAGCTCGCCTTCCGTACGCCGGGGATCTTCCCTTCCAGCGCCAGGGACCGGAAACACAACCGGCACAACTTGAACTTCTTGTAAACCGCGCGCGACCGCCCGCACACCAGGCATCGCGTATAGCCGCGCACCGCGAATTTCGGCTTCGCCGCGGCCTTGATCCTCCAGCACTTTCTCGCCATCAACGACCTCGCGTGTGGCACCGGCTAATAGCCGGTGCAAATCCTCTTACAGGATAAACCTACGATTCCTTCTCATCCCGCCGGAACGGCATGCCCATCAGCATCAACAGCCGCCGGCTCTCCGCGTCGTTCCGCGCGCTCGTCACCAGGGTGATGTTCATCCCCTGCTGAAACTCCACCTTGTCCGCGTCCACTTCCGGAAACACCGTCTGTTCCGTCAGGCCCATGTTGTAGTTCCCGCGACCGTCGAAGCTGTTCGGGTTCAACCCCCGAAAGTCGCGAATACGCGGGATCGCGATGCTGATCACCCGGTCCAGAAATTCGTACATCCGCTGCCCGCGAAGCGTCACCATCACGCCGATCGGCATGTCCTCGCGCAGCTTGAAATTCGACACCGCCTTGCGGGCCCGGCAGACAACCGGCTTCTGGCCGGTGATCTGCGAAAGCTCTTTCTGGGCCGAGTCAATCCGCTTCTTTTCCGCGACCGCCTTGCCGACACCCATCGACACCACGATCTTTTCCAGTTTCGGTATCGAAAGCCGGTTCGTCCGTCCGAATTCCTTCTGCAGCTCCGGAAGAACCTGCGTCTTGTATTTCTCAAGTAGCCGAGCCATGTTCGTTACCCGCCGCGGCTGTTCGCGCCGCGCGCCTCGTCGTCCTTACTTCGCCGCCGCCTTCGCTTCTTCCAATGCCGTACCGCCCTTGCTCACCCGTCGCTTCCCCGTCACCTTCCCGCTCTTGTCCCGGTCAACCTCGAAGTGCACCCGGCTCCCCCGCCCGGTCTTCGGATCAACCGGCATGACGTTGGAGATATGCACCGGCGCCTCCTTGCGGATACGCCCGCCCTGCGGGTTCGTCCGGCTCGGCCGCAGGTGCCGGTAAACCAGGTTCACTCCCTCGATGAACACTCGGTTCTTCACCGGATCTACGCGCAGGACGCGCCCCTGCTCTCCCTTGTGATCGCCGGAGAGCACTTCAACTCGATCGTTCTTTCTGACCTTCGCCGCCATCATTCACCTATCGCCGCCCGAGGCCCTAAACGACCTCGGTGGCCAACGAAACGATCTTCATGAACCCCTTGTCCCGCAGCTCCCGGGCGACCGCCCCGAAAATGCGCGTCCCTTTGGGATTCTTTTCCTCGTCGATAATCACCGCCGCGTTGGTGTCGAACCGAACGTAGCTGCCGTCCGGCCGCCGCACCGGCGATCGAGTCCGCACGACCACGCACTTGACTTTTCGCCGGCTGCTCCGCTCTTTGCGGTTGTTGCCCACCAGGTAGTCGCTGTTCGGCAACGCCTTCTTCACCGTACACACCACAATGTCCCCGACGCTCGCCGTCCGCCGCGTGAACCGCTGCCGGCCCGTCGAGCCCCCCAACACGCGAATCACCATGGCCTGCTTGGCCCCGGTGTTGTCCGCGATATCCACTACGCTCTCGGCTTGAATCATCGTGCCAGCCTTGTGGCACCGGCTTTTAGCCGGTGCTCCTCACCGTATTCCTACGCCTTCCGTATCACCCGCGCCAGACGCCATGACTTCAGCTTCGAAATCGGCCGGCACTCCACGATCTCTACCCAGTCGCCCGCCTTCGCCTCGTTTTTCTCATCGTGCACGTGCAGCATGCCCCGCCGCTTCATGTACTTTCCGTACTTCGGGTGCTTCATCGACCGGTCGATCCGCACTTTGATCGTCTTGTCCTGATGATCCGACTCCACGATCGCCATCCGGCTGCGCCGCCCGCGCCGCTGGGCGTCTGCTGCCGTCGACGTTGATTGGGTGTCTTGAATGCTCGTCATCGTCCGCTCGATTCCCTGTCTGGTGCCGTTACGACTTCCTCGCCGTGCCCACCGATTCCAGGTGGTACTGCTTTTGCTCCACGTCTTTTTCGCCGCGCTCCTGAAGGACCGTAAAGATCCGGGCGATATTCGTCTGCGTCTTGCGAAGCTGCGACGGGTCTTCCAGCTTTTCCGTCACCCGCTGGCTGCGCAGATCGAACAGGTGCCGGCGCAGCCGGTCCAGCTCATTGTGCAGCTCGTCGGTCTTCAGTTCTCGCAAATCGCCGATCTTCATCTCGAATCACCGTCGCCTGAAAACCTACAACCCGTGTCGCCGCCGGACGAACCGGCAACGCTGCGGCATCTTCCGCGCCACCCGCGAAAGCGCCTGCCGCGCCACGTCTTCCTCGACTCCGCCGATCTCAAAAAGCACCGTCCCAGGCTTGACCACGGCGACCCAGTAATCCGGCTCGCCCTTGCCCTTGCCCATGCGCGTCTCCAGCGGCTTGCTCGACACGCTCTTGTGCGGAAATATCCGGATGATCACACGCCCCTGCCGCTGCAGATAATGCGACGCGCACATCCGCCCCGCCTCGATCTGCCGCCCCGATATCCAGCCCGCCTCCAGCGTCTGCAACCCGTACTCCCCGTACGACACCTTGTTGCCGCGCGTGGCATTCCCGCGCACCTTCCCTCGATGGTGCTTGCGAAACTTCACTCGTGCCGGCATCAATGCCATCTCATGCGCTCCCGCTTCGCTTGACTATTCCGCCCCGCCGCGCCGACGCCGACCGTCGCCGCCTTCGCCGCCCGCCGGCTCCACCGCCTGCTCCGCTTCCTTCAAATCCCGATATTCCCCCTTGTACAACCACACCCGAACGCCGATCGCCCCATACGTCGTAAACGCCTGGGCAAAACCGTAGTCCACGTTCGCCCGCAGAGTCTGCAACGGAATCGAGCCCAGCTTCTGCGTCTCCTGCCGCGACATCTCCGCCCCGCCCAGTCGCCCTTTGCAGATGATCTTGACCCCCAGCGCACCCGCCTGCATCGACGACTCGCAGTGCATCTTCATCACCCGCCGGAAGCTCGCCCGCTTCTTCAGCTGCTCGCAGATATCCAGGGAGATGAGCTGCGCGTTCAGATCCGGGTTCTTGATCTCCTTGATATTGACGGCCACCTTGCGGTCGATCAGCTCCTCCAGCTTCTCCCGCAGCTTGTCGACCTCCGCCCCCTTCGGGCCGATCACCATGCCCGGTCGCGCCGTCGCCAGAACCACCTTCACTTCGTTTCGCGTCCGCTCGATCTCCACCCCGGCGCATCCCGCGAACGGCGACGTCCGATTGAGTTGCACGTCGATCAGCTTCCGGATCTTCTCATCTTCAATGAGAAACTCGGCGTACGCCGCCTTTGGCGCGTACCAGCGCGACCGCCAGTCCTCAGTGACTCCGACGCGAAAACCGATTGGATGAACCTTTTGTCCCATACGCCGTTTTCTTTACTTTCTCGGGCCTTCGCCCACCGTCACCACGATGTGGCTCGTTCGTTTCAGGATCGAATGCGCCCGGCCGCGGTCCTTCGGCTGAAAGCGCTTGATCGTCGGGCCGCAATCGACCCGCGCCTCGTGGACGTACAACTTCTTGACGTTCCCTTCCTGCTCATCCGCGTCGGCCATTGCCGTTCGCAGAACCTTGTCCACCAGCGTGCACGCCCGCTTCTTCGTGTACTTCAAAAGCTCCAGCGCCTCGTCCACGTGCCGACCGGCGATGAGCTGTGTCACCAACCGCGCCTTCCGCGGGCTGATTCGTGCATATCGATGTGTCGATGTCCACGCTGCCATGACCAACCTTTGTGGCGCCGGCTAATAGCCGGTGCAAATCCAATCCCTACTTCTTCGCCGGGCCCGCAGGCGCTCCGCCGGCCGCCGCTTCCTCGGTCTTCCTGCCGCTGCCATGACCCTTCCAAATCCGGGTCAGGCTGAACTCGCCGAGCTTGTGCCCGACCATGTCTTCCGTCACGAACACCCGCTTGAAAATCTTGCCGTTGTGAACGTCGAACGACTTGCCCACGAACTCCGGCGGAATCGTGCACCGCCGCGCCCACGTCTTGATCGCCTCGTGGCTCCCGTCGCGCACCGCCCGCTCGACCTTCTCAAAAAGCCGCGGGTCCACAAACGGTCCCTTCTTTAAGCTGCGTCCCATGTTCGCTCTCTCATCAATCCGGCGACGCTCCGCCGGTGAATTCTGTTTACTTCTTCCGCGGCAGCGACACCTGTCCATACCGCCGGCTCTTCCGCCGCCGCAAAATCCGTCGATTCGAATTCAACCGCGGATTCCGCGTCCGCCCGCCCTTGGCTAACACGCCCGTCGGGCTGCACGGATGACGACCGCCGCCGCTTCGACCCTCGCCGCCGCCCAGGGGGTGCGCCACCGGGTTCTGCGCCGTCCCTCGCACGTGTGGTCGGCGACCCCGAAACCGACTGCGGCCGGCCTTGCCCCAACTGATATTCTTGTAGTCCACGTTGCCGAGCTGGCCGATCGTCGCCCGGCACTCCACGCGAACTTGCCGCATTTCCCCGGATGGCAGAATGATCGTCGCCCACAACGCCTCGCGGGCCGCCAGCTTCGCCGCGCCCCCCGCCGATCGAACGAGCTTTCCACCCTGCCCGGCGATCATCTCGATATTGTGTACGTCCATCCCCACCGGCACTTCCGCCAGCGGCATCGTGTAACCCAGCTTGGGCTCCACCCCCGAGCCGCTCATCACCTTGTCGCCCGCCTTCAGGCCGTTCGGCGCCAGGATGTAACGATGCTCCCCATCCGCGTAGCGCACCAGCGCGATAAAGCAGTTCCGGTTCGGGTCATACTCGATCGCTTCCACCGCCGCCGTCACCCCGTCCTTGTTCCGCTTGAAGTCGATCACCCGATACAGCTTCTTGTGCCCGCCGCCGCGAAACCGCGACGTCGTGAATCCCTGATTGTTGCGCCCCCCGGTCGAAACCATCGGCCGACACAGCGACTTGAACGGCCGCCGCTTGCGATCCGTCAACTCCGCGAAGTCGTTCACGCTGGACTGCCGTCGTCCCGCGGTCGTCTTCTTGTAGATCTTGATACCCATGGCTTATCCGTCGCTTCTTATAGCATCCGCCCTCTGTGGCGGACGGTGCTGTTTCCTAAAACAGGTCTATATGAAAATTCGGTTCCAATACCACCACGGCCTTCTTCCAGCCGCGAGTCAATCCCGTCTTGAAACGATACCGCCGCCGTTTCCCAGCGTGGACGCTCGTCCGCACATTGGCGACCTTCACGCTGTAAATCTTCTCAATCGCGTCCCGAATCTCGATCTTGTTCGCCCCGGGGTGGACCTCGAAACTGTACGCCCCGCCGCGGCCGGCGCGCGTCCGCGTCGCCCCGAACGACTGCTTGCTTTGGTGCGTGCCTTTCTCGGTCACGAGCGGCCGCCGGATCACATGGTAGATATCCATCGTCGCACCTAAACCTTCGCCGAACGGGCCGCCCCGCTCGGTTCCTTCCGAAACGCCGCGAAGGCCTCCGGCGTAAAGATCAGCCGCCGGGCCTTCATCACTTCATACGCGTTGATGTCGCCGACGCGCTTGATGTCGAAATTCGGGATGTTCCGCCCCGAGAGCAGCATATTGGCGTCGTCCGTCGCGTACGCCAGCAGCGCCCCGCGATCCGCCTTCGTCGCCTTCAGCATCTTGGACATCGTCGCCGTCTTCGGCGCGTCAAACTTGAGTCCATCGACGATCATCGCCGTCCCCGATATCGCCTTCGCCAGAATCGCCGAGTCTCGCGCCGCACGCCGCATCTTTCGCGACAGCTTCTTCGAAAAATCCCGGTTCACCTTCGCAAACGCATGACCGCCGCCCACGCGAACCGGCGTCCGTAGATTGCCCGCTCGCGCCCGGCCCGTCCCCTTCTGCCGGTACAGCTTTTTCGAAGAACCGTGGACCATCCCCCGACTCTTCGTCGTCACTGTCCCCTGCCGTTGATTGGCGCGGTACGTCACTACCGCCTGCTTGAGCAGGTCCAGTCGCACCTTCCCGCCGAGCGACGCCGGGTCGAGCTTCTCGCTCCCCACCTTCTCGCCCTTGATGTTCAGCACCGGTATCTCAATCATGACATTCGCAGCCAACAAAAAAGGCCGCGGCGTTTCCACGCCCGCGACCATTGTCTACTTGCCCTTCTTACTCGGGGCGCCCTTCGTCTTCGCCTGGTACACCACCACGTAACCGCCGTCCGGACCAGGAATCGCCCCCTCGATGAGCAGCAGATTTCGATCCTTGTCCACCGAGATCAGCTTCTGGTTTCGAACCGTAATTCGCTCATGGCCCATATGCCCCGGCATCTTCTTGCCCTTCTTGATGCATCGGCCGAAACCGCGATTACCGGAGGCCCCGATGCCGCCCGCCGACCGGTGCTTGCGCTCGGTCCCGTGCGTGGCCGGTTGCCCGCCGAAATGATGCCGCTTCATGACCCCCTGAAATCCCTTGCCGATGCTCGTCCCCACCACGTCGACGTACTTGATCTCTTGTTCGGAAAACACCTCGACGCTGATCTTTTCCCCGACCTTGCGCTCCGTCGGTTCGTGCAGCCGAATCTCCCGCACGAACTTCTGCGGCTTCGACTGTGCCTTCCGCGTATGGCCGATCTGCGGTCGTGTGCTTCGGCTGGCCTTGGCGTCCAGGAACCCGAGTTGCACCGCCTCGTAGCCGTCCGTCTCCTTCGTCTTCACTTGAAGGACCGGACAGGGACCTGCCTCCACCACCGTCACGGGCACGGAAGCGCCGTCCTCCGCGAACACGCGGGTCATGCCGACTTTTCTGCCTAAAATCGCTGCATTCATGATGGCAGGATATCCCTTACCATTCCGGTTGTTCCGTCGTGCGCGCGATACGTCTCACGCGCTGGGTTGTCTTAAAAGAGGGGTTCGACGAACTCGATACTCGGTTCGAGTGTCCGCTGACCGATGCGCGTCCGGTCTACGCCCTGATCTTTACAAAAACGCCCGCCGGCACCACCAGCCGGTTGAGGGCTTCCACCGTCCGAGCCGTCGGCTCGAAAATATCAATCACCCGCTTGTGCGTTCGCATCTCGAACTGCTCGCGGGACTTCTTATCGACGTGCGGGCTGCGCAAGACCGTGTACCGCTCGATCCGCGTCGGCAGCGGGATCGGTCCCCGCACCCGCGCATTCGTGCGCTTCGCGTGCTCCACAATCTCCCGCGCTGAGCCATCCAGCGCGCGATGATCGTAGGCTTCCATTCGAATGCGAATTCGATCGAGTGCCACGGCTTAAACCTGTCCGCCAGCGCCAGTTCCTGCTGCCCGACGCCGGGCAAGGCAAGACCAGACAGCGTACCACGCCC
Source organism: Phycisphaerae bacterium (assembly GCA_035275405.1). Lineage (NCBI taxonomy): Bacteria > Pseudomonadati > Planctomycetota > Phycisphaerae > Phycisphaerae bacterium. The sequence continues at coordinate 428,117 of DATEMU010000012.1, read as the reverse complement.
GCTGCCGATGTCAAGGTGCCCCCGCTCTTAAAGCACTGGCCCCCGAGAGGGAGAGGAGCCCTGGAAGGCGATGCCATCCTAACCATCGTCGCCACAATATCTTGCGACATTCCCAGGCTACCTCAGCCCACTCCCGTTTTAGAGGGAGCGCTGAGCAGGGATAGAGAGTGTAGTCAGGAAAAAAGAGGAGGCCACCGTAGCGTTACCCGCTGTGGGTGACGAAGCGGCCCGGCTGGGCAAAGGTACGCCAAGTCGATCCCGGCGCGCCGGGAGAAACCAGCCACCCTCGCCTCACTGACCTCTGATCACTGGCCCCGGAGATTCCGCGCCGACGCGCCCAATTTCAGGAACTTCAGGAGTTTTCAAGCGCCATTTCTCGCGAGGTTGAATTTCCATGCCCGATACCATTGCCGAACTCTGCGAAGCCGTCGAAAAGTCCGACAGCAAATCCTCACTCTTCAAAAAGGCCGACGCCGAACTCCGCGCCAAATTGGTCGAAGCCCTCATCCGCAAAAACCCCTGGACCTACCACGACTGTTTCCAGCACTTCGAACTGGATCGCCTCGGAATCAGCTTCACCGCCTTTTATTACTGGGCCCGCCGCGTCCGCCGTTCTGCTGCCCTCATCGAAATGGCCCGCTCCTGCGATGCCGAACAGGACCCCGTCGAACTCGTCCCCCGCGTCCTCGCCTTCCGCCTCCTCGACGCCAGCCTCGACGACGACGCCGGTCTCACCGCCCTCAACCGCCTCACTCGAATTTACCAGGCCGCCAGCAACGTCGAAATCGCCCGCCGCCGAATGGAGAACGCCTCGCAAAAAGCCGATGCCGCCAAGACGCGCAGCGAAAACAACGACCTGTCGCGCCTCTGCAAGATCGCCGCGCACCTCCAGCGCAAAGACCTCCGCGCCGAATCCGAAAAACTCCGGGAGGGCGAGGCTCCCGCCGAGCCGCTTCCTGATATCTCAAATCCCCCGGCCCCGACCGTCCCAAATCCAGTCCATCGTAATCCTGTCGCTTCGGTCGCTTCCCCTTCGCCCATTCCGCATTCCGCATTCCCACTTCCGCATTCCCTCCCCGACCCCCTCGCCCCGCGCCTCGATCTCGCCGATCTCCCCGACCCCGACCCCCGCCGCGAAGCCCTTCGCCGGCGAATCTTGGCCGACTTCGATCCCGGCGCCTTCCTCAACTCAAGTTAGGAATCTCGCCGAAGACGGAAAAAGGTTCTCGCCGCCGAAGGGCGAACACTTGTCGCCCCCCGCCGCCCCATACTTCCCATTCTTCCCATGAATCCCATCGCCTCATGGCCAATCGCTCATTCGATGTACCCATGTTTGCGCAAAAGCTCCTGCTGCAATCCCGGCGGCATCGGCTCATACGCCAGCGGCTCCATCGAATGTCCCGCCCGTCCCTGCGACAGCGTCCGCAGTTTCGTCGCGTACTGAAACAATTCCGAAAGCGGCGCCTGCGCATGGATCACGCGTTGCCTGCCCCGCATCTCCGTATCCTGAATCAGCCCCCGCCGCGCGCTGATGTCCCCGCTGACAGCCCCGAAGTACTCGTCCGGCACCGTCACCTGCAGCTTCATGATCGGTTCGAGCAGCACTGGCCCCGCTTTCTTCATCGCCTCTTCTATCGCCAGCCGCCCCGCGTTCTCAAACGCCAGCTCCGAACTGTCCACGTCGTGTTCCTTCCCGTCCAGCAGCGTCGCCCGCACGTTCAGCACCTCGTACCCCGCCAGCACCCCCATCTGCATCCCCTCTCGCGCCCCGCGCTCCACGGCGTTCACGAACTCCCGCCGCACCGCCCCCCCGGTCGTCGCATCCACAAACTCAAACGCGTCGTGTCCCTTTTCCACCGCGATCGGCTCGACCCGCAGCGTCACCACCGCGTACTGCCCACGCCCGCCGGTCTGCCGAATGAACCGTGCCTCCGCCTCCGCGGCGTGCGTGATCGCCTCCCGATACGCCACCAGCGGTCGCCCTACGCTCACCGGCACGCGATAATCGTGCTCCAGCCGGTAGGTCAGCACCTCCAGGTGCAGCTCGCCCATCCCGCTGATAATCGTCTGCCCCGTCTCCGCGTCGATCCCATAGCGAAACGTCGGATCCTGCCGGGCCATCTTGGCCAGCACCTCCCCCATCGCCTCCTTGTCCTTCGTGTTCTTTGGCTCGACCGACACGCTGATGACCGGCGTGGGGAACTCGATCCGCTCCAGGACGATCGGCGCCCGCGCGTCGCAGAGCGTGTGCCCCGTCAGCGCCTCCTTCAGCCCGACGCCCGCGACGATATCGCCCGCCGACGCCTCGTCGATCTGCTCGCGCCGCTTCGCGAACATGCGGAACATCCGGCTGAGGTTTTCCTTGTTACCCGTATTCGCGTTGAACACCCGCGAGCCACTCTTGAGAAATCCGCTGTAAATCCGCAGGTAATACAAATCCAGCGGCTTCTCCGCCACGATTTTGAACACCATCGCCGCAAACGGCTCATCCCGCGACGGCTTCCTTGCAACCTTCGTCGGATCATCCGGCGACACCACCCCATCCACCGGCGGTCGCTCGACCGGCGACGGGAGATAGTCCACGACGCCGTCCAGCAGCGGTTGGACGCCGGTGTTCTTCAGCGCCGATCCGCAGAAGACCGGGTGCAGCTTCCCCGCGATCGTCGCCCGCCGCAGCGCCGCCTTGATCTCCGCCTCGCCCAGCGCCTCCTCCTCGAGGTACTTGTGCATCAATCCGTCGTCCGTCTCGGACACTTTCTCTTCCAGATGATGTCGCCAATGTCGCACTTCTTCCGAGAGCGACTCGGGAATCTCCTCCTCCGTGACAATGGTTCCCTGCGGACCCGTGAAGCGCAGCGCCTTCATCGTCAGCAGATCGATCACCCCCGAAAACGTCGACTCGGCCCCGATCGGAATCTGCACCGGCACCGGATGCGCCTCCAGGCGCTTCTCGGTCGACGCCACGGACATGAAAAAATCCGCCCCGATCTTGTCCATCTTGTTGACGAAGAAAAGACAGGGAACGTGGTACTTCCGCGCCTGCCGCCACACCGTCTCCGACTGCGCCTCCACGCCCTCCTTCGCGTCGAACACGACGACCGCCCCATCGAGTACGCGCAGGCTCCGCTCGACCTCCGCCGTAAAATCGACGTGCCCCGGCGTGTCAATCAGATTGATCCGATGGTCCTTCCACGGACAGGTCACCGCCGCGCTGAAGATCGTGATCCCGCGGTTCTGCTCCTGCTCGTCGAAATCCGTGGTGGTCGTCCCGTCATCGACCTCCCCCATCCGATGCGTCCGGCCCGTATAGAACAGGATGCGTTCGGTCGTGGTCGTCTTCCCCGCGTCGATATGTGCCGCAATCCCGATGTTGCGTACCCTGGCCAGGGCCGAGGGTCTGCCGCTATCGCTCCCGTCCGAGGTTTCCGACATGAACAACCTACCCGCCTGACATCGACCCACCCGCCTTACCGTCCCGTCAATCGGCGGCAAGGGCTGCAAAGTATATCGCGCCGGCCTGCGAAAAAAGCGCGCAAAAAAAACGCCGCGAGGACAACCCTCGCGGCGTTTGAAATGCGAAAGTGTAGTAAACCGAACTTAGCGAACGCGGCGTCGCAGGCCGATCAACAGGCCGCCGACCAGCAAACCAATCGTCGCCGGCTCAGGGGTGATGCTGACCGTCAAAAGATAATCGCCGTTTTGAGTGTGACCGGTGCCGTTAAAATCAGAATCGAGAAAACCCGTAACGCCGACTTGGTACGTCTGCGATACCAGGCTCAAAAACCGGATCGTCGATCCGCGGTTTGAACCCGTACCATTGACGTGATTCCCGGCATCGTCGTTGGTGGAACCCGGGATCAGGGCGGGATTAAACATAGCGAGAAGCGTGTCAGGAACGCTGCCGAACGGGCTCAGCGGAGTCGTGGTCGCGGTCAGGATGCATCCCGCCGGGATGAAGACGCTGTAGAAGTCGACGTTGCCGGCAGCCAATGTGCCGAATCCAACGTCCGCGCTGAGGGTACAGGTCGGGGTGTTGAAATCACCATCATCGCTGATCAACGGATCCGCCGTTCCAGTGGTGTCATTCGGCTCCGAATCGAAACCAATGAAAACCGCGTTAGCGGGGCTAACCGCCAACAAAACCAATCCCGTAATAAGTGCTGTGATTCGCATTTCATCTCCTCCGTTACTGGTTACGCCTTTTCCGTGGGGCGTAGATAGCTTCTTTTCCAGTGCCTGTGCACTGCCTCGAACTCAACTGGTACGTTACCAGAACCTGCCCCCCAAGTCAACCCTTCTTGATAACGATTTCTCTTTTTTTTGAGCATTTTTCCGGGACCATTTAACCTCTTTGCCAACGATTCAAAGGTTAAGTAACATACTAAATATAAACAACTTACGCGCTGTCCGATATGCTCCGTTTTGCCCGGCGCGCCTCACGCCGGCATCCCCGCCAACCCCTTCGGATCGAATTAAGCCGACCGATTCGGACCCGAAACCTGACCTTCGAGACTGGTTGTACCGTTATCAGCCGCGGGTGCTTCTGCACACCCCTCCATGTGATAAAAACACCAAAAAGGCGGTGTCTCGCACATGCCCATTCGGCAGATCACTCATAGAATCCGATCTCATGTCCGCCCTTGCCTTTTTCGTGATGACCGTCTTATCAACCGCGCAACCGCCACAGGAAGCAACTCCACCTTCCACAATCGAACAAATCAAGAACACCTGCCGGCAACAGGCTGCGGCGCACAAGTCACTCGCCGCCAATATCACCATTTCCACGGACTTGTTCGCAAGCAATGCCCAAATTCGGTCCCACGCCACCGGAACCTACGAACACCTCCGCAGCAAAGGACGACTCCTGTTTCGGGTCGATCTGAAGAACGCTGTCACGCAGACCGCCGCCGGCAGGACCGCCGTGGTCGACCAGACCATTCAGACGGTTTCCGACGGCAAGTACGCCTACACGATCAGCACCACCGCCGGCCAGCCTCCCTCCGCCACCCGTGCCCAGCCCATGCCCAGTCAGACGGTGCTCGCGGACGAGGCCTTCTTTGCGAGCCTTGAGCGCGATTTTAACTTCCGGATTCTTCCCGATGCGAACATCGAATCACACGAGGTTTGGGTCCTCGAAACCGTTCCCAAGACCCGTGCCCCCGGTAGACCGGCCAAAACGATCTACTATCTGACCAAGGAGTCCGGCATCCGCATTCGTAGCACCGGACACGATGCCACGGGCAAACGAATCCAACTAACCGAATTGACCGACATCAAGCTCGACCCTCCACTCAAGCCCGAACGGTTTGTCTTCAAGCCCCCTCCCGGCGTCCCCGTCGTCGATCTCAGCGAATCGAAGTAACCACCCCTTCTGCCGCAGCATCTCAAGAGAGTCCAGAGAGTCCTCGATCATGCCGCTGCGCCGCGTCTTTTCGATCATCGTCTTGATTAGTTCCTTAAGCGGCTGCGCGGCCCCCATCCAATCGCCCGACCTCGGTGAACTCTACCGCCGCGCCGCCCGCGAACACGACGAGGAACGCCATCCCGTCATCGTCATCCCCGGCATCCTCGGCTCCAAACTCACCCAGGGCGGTACCGACCGAATCGTCTGGGGCGCGTTCGCCGGCGGTTACGCCGACCCGCGCACTCCCGACGGCGCTCGCCTCTTCGCCCTCCCGATGCAAAAAGATTACGACCTTTCGAACCTGCGCGACGACGTGGTCCCGAACGGCGTCCTCGACCGAGTCCGGCTCAACCTCCTCGGTCTTCCTCTGGAACTCAACGCCTACGTCAACATCCTCGCCACCCTCGGCGTAGGCGGCTATCGCGATGAATTGCTCGGCAAGGCCGGCGCCATCGACTACGGTCAGGATCACTACACCTGCTTCCAGTTCGACTACGACTGGCGGCGCGACAACGTCGAGAACGCCCGCCGCCTGCACGATTTCATCCGTGAGCGCCGCGGCTACGTCGAAGAAGCCCTCAATCGCCGCTACGGTCGCAAGCCCCGCGAAGTAAAATTCGACATCGTCGCCCACTCCATGGGCGGGCTCATCGCCCGCTACTTCCTTCAATATGGCAACGCTGACTTGCCTGCCGACGGCGCGGCGCCACTCATTACCTGGGCTGGCGCGAAGTACGTCCGTCGCGCCATCATCATCGGCACCCCCAACGCCGGCTCCGCCGAGGCCCTCAAGGAACTCGTCGACGGCGCGCACTTCGGCCCGACGCTCCCGACCTATGAACCCGCCGTCCTCGGCACGATGCCCTCGGTTTATCAATTGCTCCCGCGCTCGCGCCATGGCGCACTCGTCGACGCCGCCGATTCCAGCAAGACCTACGATATGTTCGACCCGGCCCTCTGGGAGAAAATGGGTTGGGGCCTCGCCTCCCGCAAACAAGCCCGCGTCTTAGAGAATCTCCTCCCTGAAATCGCCGACGCCGACGCACGCCGCAGCATCGCCCTCGACCATCAGACCAAGTGCCTTCGCCGCGCTGCCGCCTTTCACGCGGCGCTTGACGCACCCGCCAAGCCGCCTTCCGGCTTGTCGCTTCTCCTATACGCCGGAGACGCCGTACCCACTCTCGCCGCCCTATCTGTCGACACGCAATCCGGAAAACTCCGCGACGCCCTTTGGGCGGAGGGCGACGGAACCGTCCTGCGGACCAGCGCCCTCATGGACGAGCGCGTCGGCCGGACCTGGACGGCCGGACTCGTCTCCCCGATCCGCTGGACCCAGGTTACTTTCCTCTTAGCGAACCACCTCGGTATGACCAAGGACCCGATTTTCAGTGACAATGTGCTATTCACGCTCCTCGAAGACCGCGGTTGATTCGATTCGTATCGGGCGAATCCCGCTGATCGCCGTCGTCGGTACTCCGTCCTTGTGCAAGCACGGACCTTGCCATGGCATCCGAGTCATGGGTATTCTGATGTTCATGGATGGGATTGACGATTCCACCTTGCGCCAGGACGAGTCAGCCCTTCTGGCGGGACTTCAGGCCGACGACGACGACGCCTTCGCTCGCTTCGTCCACGAGTACACCGGCCCCATGCGCGCCGTCGCCCGCCGTATCCTCGCCAACGACGAAGACGCCGACGACGCCGTACAGGAGGCCTTCCTCTCTGCGTTTAAGGCTCTCGGCTCCTTCGCCGGTCAGTCACGCCTTTCCACGTGGCTGCACCGGATCGTCGTCAACGCCGCGCTCATGAAACTGCGGGCGCGCCGCCGCAATCCTGAACGATCCATCGACGACCAGCTCCCCAAGTTCCTCGCCGACGGTCACCAATCCGAACCCGCCGTCTCCTGGCAGCGATCGACCGAGGACCTCATCGCCTCGCGGGAAACGCGCGACGTCGTCCGCCAATCCATCGATCGGCTGCCGGAGACCTATCGAACGGTCCTGGTACTACGGGATATCGAGGAACTGGACACCGAAGAAACTGCCCGGCTATTAGGCATCAACATCAACGCGGTCAAGACGCGCCTGCACCGCGCCCGCCAGGCGCTGCGCACGCTTCTCGATCCGTATATGCGGGGGACCACGAGATGAACACCTGCCGCGAGCTGATCGACTTCCTTGGTGACTACCTCTCCGGCGAACTCCCCGCCGCCCAACGCGCGGAATTCGAGCGCCATCTGGCGATGTGCCCCCCATGCGTCGCCTATCTCAAGTCGTACGAGCAGACAATCAAACTCGGCAAATGCGCGTGCTCCGACGCCGACGAGAATCCCCCGGAAGAGTTGATCAAGGCAATCCTTGCTGCGCGGTCCAAAATGGACTCGTAGGCCGCAATTAATCCGTGTCGGCAATACAGTACAAGTGCTTTGTTCCCCGCAGGAACAGCTCGTCCCCCGCGATGGCCGGCGACGCATCGAATCCGTCCTCGAGTTCGTTCGTCGCCAGCACCTCGAACTTTGGTCCATCCTTGATCACCAGCGTCGTCCCATCGCGACCGACCACATAGATCCGTCCCTTCGCCGCCACCAGCGAGGCGTACACGCCATCGATCCCCGCCAGCCGCTCCTTTTCGTAGTGCGGCTTGCCGGTCTTCGCATCCAGGCATGACAGGAGCGGCCGGTTGTTGTCCACGAAGTAGAGCCGCCCGTTGTAAAGCGTGGCGGAGGGAACATAGGGCGTATCGCGATCGTACGTCCACGCAATCGCCGGCGTTTCCGTAATGTCGCCCTTGGCCTTCGCATAGTCGATCGCCAGAAGCGCCGCGCCCCGGAACCCGCTGATGGCGTAGAGCAGACCGTCGGCCGCCATCGGCGACGGGATCGTGTTGGCCGTCATGCCGCCGCACGACCAGATCTCCTTTCCCGTCTCCACGTCATAGGCGACAACGCGGTTCGTTGCCGTCACTACCACCTGCGGCTTGCCCTCCACCTCCACCACGATCGGCGTGGACCACGACGTCGGCTCGTCGCGCTCCACCCGCCAGCGTTCCTTGCCGGTCTTCTTGTCGAAGGCGACGATGAAATCGTTTCCCTCGTGATCCCAGTTGATGATCAGTGTGTCGCCATGCAGTACCGGCGAACTGCCCTCGCCGAACTCGTTCCGCGTCCGCATGTCCCCCAGGTCAACCTCCCACTCCACCTTCCCATCCAACGTCAGGCCATAGAGCCCGCGCGATCCGAAGTACGCGTAGAGATGCTCGCCGTCCGTGACCGGCGAATTCGACGCCTGCGACGCGTCCGAATGACCCGCCTCGTGCGGCTTTTCCTCACGCACCGTCTTGGACCAGACAGTCTTGCCGGTCTTACGATCCAGCGCCAGCACCTTGAAGTCGTACAAGTTCTTCGGCGCCGGCGGCCGATTGCGCCCGCGCCCGCCTCGCCCGCCCCCGCGGCGCCGCTCACCTTCCGGCGGACTGCCGCCCGGCTGCAACGTCGCAAAGACCGGCACGTCGCCGGCAACATCCGCCGCCGCCTCCGCTTCCTTTGATGTCTCCACCGCCGTCTGAATGTAGACGCGATCGCCCCAGACGATCGGCGCGGCATGTCCGCGACCGGGAATCTCGACTTTCCAACGGACGTTCTTCTTCTCGCCCCACTCGACCGCCGGATCGGCCTTGGGGGCCTCCCCGGTCGCCAGCGGTCCCCGCCAGGCATGCCAATTCCTGTCCGCCCCGCGCGGCGCGCCCTCCCCGAACGCCTCCACAAACAGTCCCATTGCCATCAACGCCGCGATCAGCACCGTACGCGATTGAATCATTGGTCATCCCCGTGTTGATAATTCGTGCAAACTAGAAGAACTTCCCGCACTCCGGGCACTTCCCGGTCGTATTCCCGGTAATGTTGTACCCGCAATGAGCGCACAAGCGAAACTGCTTCGATTCTTTTGGAAGTCGCGACCGAATCAAATTGAAGAGACCGAACGCAACGAAGAGTCCGCCCATCCAGAGGATCATCCGAAATCGCGGATCAAAGATGCTGAAGGCAATAAACCCAGCGCCAATCAAAAGGTTAAACAACGCGCCGCGGACCTGGGCACCGGCCGCCCATTTAATACGGCTCTCGGCCAGACTGGGTTGAGTGAATGAAAAATCGCGCAGGTCCGTCATCCTCCGTGCCTCAACTTCGCACCGGCCCTTGCAGCACACGACGCGCCCCAAATCGGCCGCGCAAGCCGAGCAGCAAGCCTTCCCGCAAACCGTGCAAACGGCGACGGCGTCCGCCTCAGGGTGAACGAAACACTTCATTGTGGGCAATGCTCAGCGAAACCGCGCGCGACGGTTATCCAGTGCGCTTCATTCCCCAAACCTGATCCCCTGCGCCAGCGGCAACTCCTTCGTGTAGTTGATCGTGTTGGTCTGCCGGCGCATGTACGCCTTCCAGCTGTCGCTTCCGCTCTCGCGACCGCCGCCGGTCTCCTTCTCGCCGCCGAAGGCCCCGCCAATCTCCGCGCCGCTCGTGCCGATGTTCACGTTGGCGATGCCGCAATCGCTGCCGACGCTGGACAGGAACCGCTCGGCCTCCAGCAGGTTTCGTGTGAAGATCGCGCTCGACAGCCCCTGTGGCACGCCGTTATGCAGCCGGATCGCCTCGTCCATCGTCTTGTAGTCAATCACATAGAGAATCGGCGCAAATGTCTCTGCCTGGACGATCTTGTATTCGTTCTTCGCCAGGGCGATGGCCGGCGTGACGTAGCAACCGCCGGCGTAGCCGTCACCCGAGAGCGTTTCGCCCCCGCAGAGTATCTCCCCGCCCTCCGCCCGAAGCTGCGCCAGCGCCTTCTTCATCTCCTCGACGGCGGCCTTGTCGATCAGCGGGCCCATCAACGTTGCCTCGCTCAAGGGATTCCCGATCTTCACCTGCTTGTACGCCGCCACCAGCCGGTCGGTCAGCGTCTTGCGGATGGACTCGTGGACAATGATCCGCCGCGTGCTCGTACAGCGCTGCCCGGCCGTTCCGACCGAGCCGAAGACGATCGCCCGCACCGCCAGGTCGAGATCGGCCTCCGGGGTGATGATGATGCCGTTGTTTCCTCCGAGTTCCAGGATCGTCCGGCCCAGCCGCTTGCCCACCACCTCGCCGATGCGATAGCCCATCCTGCACGAACCCGTCGCCGAAACGAGCGGAATGCGCCGATCATTGATCAGCAACTCGCCGACCGTCGACCCGCGGCCGATCACCAGGCTGAAGATCGCCGGATCGACCTTGTTGTCCCGGCACACGCGCTCGGCGATCATCGTGACCGCCACCGCCGTGAGCGGCGTCTTGCTCGACGGCTTCCACAGCGTCGCATTGCCGCAGACCGCCGAGAGCGCCGAATTCCACGACCATACAGCGACGGGGAAGTTGAACGCGCTGATGACGCCGACGACGCCCAGCGGATGCCACTGCTCGTACATCCGGTGCCCCGGTCGCTCCGAGTGCATCGTCAGCCCGTAAAGTTGCCGCGAAAGCCCGACGGCGAAGTCGCAAATATCAATCATCTCCTGCACTTCGCCTTCGCCCTCGGCGCGGATCTTGCCCATCTCCAGCGTGACGAGTTCACCGAGGTCGCGCTTGGCCGCGCGGAGGGCATTGCCGAGCTGACGGATCACTTCGCCGCGCTGCGGGGCGGGCACGAGCCGCCACGATTCAAACGCCTTCGCCGCGGCCTGCACCACCTGTTCGTATTCGCCCGGCGTAGCCTGCGCGACCGATGCAATGACCTTTCCATCGATCGGCGAGATCGAATCGAGTTTCACGTCCGAGCCCATCCATTTGCCGCAGAAGGCCCCGGCGTTCACCTGCTCCAGCCCCAGTCTCTTCAATACTTCATGCATAACTTCATCCCGTAGCGAACTCACCCCACCGTTCATATGAAAGTGGCGGGCCGACTCGCCCGCCACGTGAATCATTCAATCCTAATCGCCCCTGCAGGCGGGAGGATCAGCTCTCTTTTGTTTCCCCGTCCTTTTTCTCGTCCTTCTTTTCGTCCCCGCTCGGTTTGTCTTCCGATTTCCCGTCCGACTTGGCCAGAAACAGCGACACCTTGACCTTCTGCGACTTGGCCACGGCCTGGCCAACGCCCTTGCCCTTGATGTCGAAATCCGCCAGGGCGATCGAGAACCGCGCCTTCACGCCGATGCCCTCGGTCACGTCCTTTCCGTCCTTGTCCTTGCCGGCCGGGACATACGCCAGCGTGACCGGGATCTTCATCTCCTTGTCCTTGCCGTTTATCGACATCGTGCCGATCAACTTGCCCTTCAGGGCCTGGCCTTCCTTGCCCGGCTTCGGCTTCGTTTTCGACAGCTCCAGCGACGTGACGGTGAATTCGATCTTGGGGTGCGACTTCGCGTTGACCCACGGGGCATCCATCATGTGTTCGTTGCGCGTCTTGTTCCCGGTATCGACATCGGCCCACGCAACCGCGAAGCTTCCGGCGACCGAGTCGAGCTTACGTGGATTCAGGTCCAGGTGCCCCGTCGCCTTCGTCGTCTTGCCCTTGATCGTTTCCTTCGGCGCCGTCGAGGTGAACACCACCTCGTTGATGGACGACTTCGGGTCGACCTGATAATTCGCCATCTCGTCCGGGCCGACCTCGAAGCCCGTTGTGGATGGCGTTGCCGCCGGCGACGCTGGCTTGGGGGCCTTTCTCCGACCAGGTCCCGCCGGGCCGGCGAAGAGTGCGTCCGGTGCCAAGAAGGCAATCCCGGATAGAACCGCGGCCGTCAGACAAAACAAGCGAATCTGGCATTTCATGGGATGAACCTCCATTGGCTCGACCGGTCGCGCGAGGTTTCGATCGTCAGGCCGAACCCGCATGGGCCGATCCCGCGGAGGCGTTAGATCCCCCGATCGTCCTCGCCGTTTCGCGCATCATAGTTCCGGGCCCGCGCCCCCGCCAGCGCCACCCCCCGGTCGTCGCCGCCGACGCCGCTGCCGCCACCCAAGTACCAGGACAACGAGCCCGCCCCCCAGGACCACCGGTCCTGTCGCATCGGCCAGGCCCAAGACGAACATCGGCTCCTCGACGGTCATGTCCGTCGATTCCCCGGCCTCCTCAAAGACCGCGTCCAGCGCCGCATCGGTGGCATTCTTGGGTGCGACGTGTCGTTCCACAAGGATGCTCGTCCGCGTCAAGAGATAATGCGGCTCCCCGGTCAAGACCGTCGCCCGCCGGCCGGTCACCAACGACGTCGCGATCATCGCGAGCAACAAGCCGAAGTACAGCGACCACATCACCTTCATGAATGAGCCCGTTCCCACCGTGCGCCGCGCTCTACGGCCGGCACGGCGGCCGGCCGCTAGGCCCGCATCCGCCGCAGCACGTCGCGCATCACCGCGATCGACTCGCCAACGATGTTCGCCTTTACATCGAGGGCCGGCCGCAGGCGCACCGATCGCTCGCCGCAGCGCAGCACGAGCAGCCCCGCCTCGAAGCAGCCCTTCCAAAATCGATTGCGCGTCTCGGTATCCGGCAGGTCAAACGCCATCAGGAGCCCGCGACCGCGGACCGCCGAGATGATCGGCTCCTCCGCCGCGAGGTTCTGAAGCTGTGCGAGGAACTTTTCGCCGATGACCCTGGCGTTCTCCGCCAGATTCTCCCGCTCGATGATGTTCAGGTAATGCGTCGAGCGGACCATGTCCGTCAGGTTTCCGCCCCATGTCGAGTTGATCCGGCTGGAGACGCGGAAGACGTTGGTCGGCACTTCGTCCAGCCGTTTGCCGGCCATGATCCCGCAGACCTGGGCTTTCTTGCCGAAGGCCATGAGGTCGGGCATGACGTCGTAATGCTGCCAGCACCACGTCCGGCCGCTCATGCACATCCCTGTCTGCACCTCATCGAAGATCAGCAGCATGTCGTTCTCGTTGCACAGCCGCCGCAGAGTTTGGAACCATTCCCGGCGGAAGTGATTGTCCCCGCCCTCGCACTGAATCGGCTCGAGGATGATCGCGCAGATCCGGTGCGGTCGAACCTTGATCGCCGCGAGAATCTCCGCCTCGGCGGCCTTCTCATCGGCCACGACTTTCGCTGTCCGCGCCGGCTCGGCCATCGAAAAGTCGAGGTGCGGATTCGTCACCCGCGGCCAGTCGAACTTCGCATACCACTTCGTCTTGGTCGGGTCCGTGTTGGTAAGCGACATCGTGTAGCCGCTGCGACCGTGGAAGGCCTTGCGGAAGTGCAGGATTTCGGTGCCGATCTCCCCACGACCGGCGGCCATGTTCTTCTGGACCTTCCAGTCCATCGCGGCCTTGAGGGCGTTCTCCACCGCCAACGCCCCGCCTTCGATGAAAAAGTACCGGTCCAGCCCCGGCACGCCGACCACGCGCTCGAAGGTCTGCACGAATCGCGCGAACTGCGGCGTGTACACGTCGGAGTTGGCGACCTTCACCAGCGCGGCGTCCAAGAGGTCCTCGCGGACCTCCGGGTGCTCGAAATAGGGATGATTGAAACCCAGCGGCATCGAGGCATAGAAGCTGTACAGATCGATCAGCGTCCGTCCGGTCGCCGCGTCACGAAAGTAACTGCCTTGGCTGTTTGCGACATCGACGACCAGTTCGAACCCATCCACCAGGATGTGTTTTTTTAGTTCCGGCACGACCTCGCCCGGCGCGACCGTCGGCATCGGCGTTGATTCATTTCTTCGAGTAAGCGTATCCGTCTTCATGGGAAGACCTCAGGAGCATTTGGACAAGATGCACAGGATTGACACGATTTCGGAGATTCCAACGAGCGGCCCGCGCGGACGCCTGAAGCACCCGTGCAGGACGAAGTTCACAGGAATCTAATCGGTCATTCGTTGAAGACGGTGGACATGAAATCGGATGCGCCGATGGAGCCCTTGTGGCACACTGGCCCATGCGACCACCAGCGCCGAAAGCCGGTGCTTTCGATGAAGCTCAGAAGTAAATGGGGCATCTCGGCCATGGCGGTATCCATTCGATCGGCAAATTGCCTACAGATGCTTCATCATAGAAATGGCGTCGGCGACGGTCAAACAAACCGACGGGCCCTCCGCCGCCTCATCGCGACGAGCAAGTACCCCAACCCAAACAACGCCACCGCGCCCGGCTCGGGGATCGCCTGCGTCCACAGCAAAGCTTCATTACGGCCGCTCACCGTGTTGAAGCCGTACCCAACCACGTAGGTGAAATTGGCATCGCTCCAGATGCCTCGAGCACTTGAAATGGTGAAGTCTGCAGGAAGCAATGCGCCTAGGTCAAACCACGACGCGGCACTCCCACTCCATAGACTGGCGCGACCATAGCCACCCACTGCAGCTTCGCCTACTTGCTGCTTGCCCCACACACCAAAGGCGATCGACCAGAGCGAGCCGGCGGGGTTGAGGTCCACCCACGACGCGGCAGAGTTGCTCCAAAGGCCTGCGCGATATTGTCCACCCACGACCACTCGACCTACCTGTTGTCCGCTGCTCACACCATAAGCGTAGGACTCGTTTGACCCCACTGGAGAAAGGTCTACCCACGAATCAGCGGAACCGCTCCACAGACTGGCACGAAACTGGCCGCCCACGGAGGCGTAGCCCACCTGCTGGCCGTCGCCCACGCCGATGGCACGTGAATCTACCGACCCTACAGGGTTGAGATCAACCCAAGAAGCGGCCGTGCCGTTCCAAAGGCTAGCGTGATACTGATTGCCCACCAAGACTTCTCCGACTTGGTGGCCGCCGAATATTCCGTTGGCTGAAGAATCCGTCGACCCGGAAGGGGAAAGATCCACCCATGAAATGGCGGACCCGCTCCACAAACTAGCGCGATAATGTCCGCCCACCAAGGCATAGCCCACCTGCTGACTTCCGCTCACTCCATTGGCATACGACTCCGTTGATCCTGCGGGGTCGAGGTCAACCCATGAGTCGGCGCTGCCGCTCCACAAGCTGGCGTGGTACTGGCCTCCTATAGATGCTTGACCCACCTGCATGCCATCGCTCGCACTGTAGGCCTCGGAAAATGTTGCGATGGCAGGGTGGAGATTGCTCACAGACCACACATCAGCGCTCGCTATGGACGACGGTACGCCTATGGCGAGCGTCATCGCGGCAAACAGGAATGTGGATAACCCTTCCATTCGCTGCGGCTCGAACAAATAAAGCGTTAGCCCCTTCTTTGAGACAAAACGCGACCCGGCATCAATACTGAGTTGGTGTATTGTCGTGGACATCGTTTTTCCTCCGACGAGGGCAGAGCGCGAGTGATGAACTCCCCGCGCCATGTCTGGTTGCGAATCCTCTCAGCAATTCGCGTGCCAAAGGTCCTGCCAATCGAGGATGATCAAGACGGCGACAACAGCAAAGGTTGTCCCAGTCTTGACTTATGCACTCCGACAAAGTTCTAGGGCGCCTCGGAGCCGCTCTCCTTTGGTGCGTTTGCGTTCTCCGGCGGTCGGCCAGATCTCTTCCTCACAGCATCGCGCAGCAAGAACTCAATCTGCGCATTAAGGCTCCGCAGGTCCGCCCGCGCCCAGCGGTTCAACTGATCCCACAAGTCCTGCGGGATTCGCAGCAGGATGGCCTTCTTGTCCGCCATGAAAAACGCCCCAGTGGCACGGGCGTCTCTGCCCGTGGGATCATCAACCCGTATACAGCGTCCCCGCGTTCACGACCGGCTGGGCCGCCTGCTCGCTGCAGAGCACCACCAGCAGGTTGCTGATCATCGCCGCCTTGCGCTCGGGATCGAGGTCGGCGATCTTGTCCTTCTCGATGTGCGCCAGGGCCATCTGCACCATGCCGCACGCGCCTTCGACGATTCGCGTCCGCGCGGCGACGATCGCCTCGGCCTGCTGCCGCCGCAGCATCGCTCCCGCAATCTCCGGGGCGTAGGCCAGGTGGGCCAGCCGCGCCTCATCGACGATCACGCCGGCCTTGGACAAGCGCTCTTCCAATTCTGCCTGCAGGGCCCGCGAGACCTCGTCCATGCTCCCGCGCAGCGACAGCTCTTCCTGGTGGCTGTCGTAGGGATAGCTGCTGGCCAGGTGCCGCACTGCCGACTCGCTCTGGATGGAGACGTAATGCGTGTAGTCATCCACGTCGAACACGGCCCGCGCTGTATCCTTCACCCGCCACACGACGACCGCCGCGATCTCGATCGGATTGCCGCGCTGGTCGTTGACCTTGAGCTTTTCGCTGTTCAGGTTCCGCGCCCGCAGCGAGACCTTGATCCGGTGGTAGAAGGGGTTGGCCCAGTGAAACCCCTGCCGGTGGGCCGTGCCTTTGTACTCGCCGAAGAGCAGAAGTACGGCGGCGGTATTCGGCTCGAGCGTGAAGAATCCGAACCATAGGATGAAGACGATCAGAATCGCCAGCGCCCAGCCGGTGATGTGCATTCCCAGCCAGAACCCCGACGTCAGCGTATGCTGCTTGACTTGCTGGACGCAGTCGTAGATCGACCAGATCTGTCCGGCGATCACGCCGATGGAAAGGACGAGCATCACGACCAGTAAAGCCCAACCATTCCGTGGGACGCGCTCAAATTCCGATGCCATGACCCAACCTTCCTTTCTAGTGAGACAGCCCCCAGCCTGTCTAGCACAATGATATCATAAAGATATACGCAACTGCAACGACGACCTAACGCATATTCAGTAAATATTTAATATATAACAAGTTAAGAGAATAAGTTGCGACCGCTGGCAGGCCCTTCGGGGCCCCTACGGGGCCATGATAGTCGCCGCGAACGCCGCGATGTCCGCGCCGTTAGCTTCTCCCCCGCCGTCCATGTCCGCCGCCCGGAAATGTGCCGTATCAATGTCGTTGCCCAGCAAGACCTCAACGAAGCCCGACACGTCAAGCAGATCGACGCTCCAGTCGGCGTTGAGGTCGCCGCGCAAGTACGTCTGAAACAAGACGTACTCACCGGCCTCGACGGTTCCATTGGCGTTGATCGAGGCCGGTACCTGGCTCCCCGACACGAGCGTACCGCCGTCGTTGTTCGTATATGGCAAGAATGCGAGGTACACCTGATCCGGCATCGCGCCCAACTCGGCCGCCAGATCGATCGTCCCTTCGAGATAGCCTCCGTTCGCCCCGGTCATGGCTTGCACCGGCACACCCGCGCCCTGATCGAACCAGCCTTCGTAGTCGTTGTTGTTCTCGTCCGCCAGGAACGCGCTCCAATCCGCGACCTGACCAGCCTTGGCCCACGGCGCCGCCCGCAGTGCGCCCGGCACGGCCGCGACGAGGATGAAATGATCGTTGCCCTCGCCCGCATCCGGCGCGGCGACATACAACTTCGTGCCGCGCACGCCGGCGTAAAGCGACATCGCGCCGTTCTGTGCGACGAGACTGGCGTCGGCATCGCGCTGCCCGTCCATCGTCCACCCGAGTTCCGGCGCGCCGCCCTGCACGGCAAAGTGCCAATCCTGCCCGCCATTGTTGTCCCAGGTCCCCGCGCCGTTGTTGAAGACCACATCGAGCTGCGTCGCACTGCCCAGCACGGCAACGGTCATCTCCCAGCGCGAAATCCCCGCATTCCATGTCATGGTCGGATCCGGTGAGATGACGGGGTTCCAGGTATTGAACCCATAATGCATCTTGACCGTCCCGGCCCCGGCGAGCGGCCGTCCCGCGGGGTCGTAACGCACCGTGACATTCTGCCCCGCCAGTGGCGGATCGGGGGCGACCTCGACCACGTCGCCGCCGCCGGTCGCCGTCGTTCCGACATAAACATGCTGAATGTCGGTCCGCGCCAGGTTCCCCGCGCCGTCCAGCGTCTCGACGTAATAATCGATCAGCACGTCCTGCTGCCCCGTGATCATCGCCGCGTAACGCGACGCTCGATACGTGGCGGCAAGAATATTCGCCGGCACCGTCGGCGGCGGTGTCACGCTCATGGCCGCGCTATTCCACACCCCGACCTCCGGCCCGCCCGCATAGGTTTCGTTCTGAATCGAGGCGATCGGATTGAGGCCGTCGCCATCGACTCGCCATTTCAACGTAACACTCGTCAAACCGCTCACGTCGTCGGCGTAGGTCCATACCTCGAAATCCGAAGGCTCCACCGACGGACCCCATTCGATACCGCCGGGGTTGTAGGGCTCGCGCTGCGGAACGAAGACCGTCGGCGGCGTCGTGTCCGTCTGCCCGGCGATCACCGAATCCGCAAAAGACACAGCCTGATTGCATCCGCGCGTCACGTTGCTGTCCCACGGTTCGCCGCTGCTATCCCAGTACCAATAGTCGCTCGCTTCGGAGCAAAGCAGATAGTGCCAGGCCTTCTCCGTATTCGTCCCGCCGCCGGTCATGACGTTTTGCATGCTCACCGCCGGCGCGATCGCCTCCGCCATGAACACGCGGTTCTTCGCCGCGGTCAAAACGGCCCAACTGTTGCGATCCGGGCTCCAGCCGCTCCCGTTCGGATCGCCCAGCCACTTTTTGAACTCCGGGTCGCCGCAATCCGCCCCTGCCCAGGCGCCGTTTTCAATGTGGATCACGTCGCCCGCCGCGACCGGGAAGCGATCGAGATAGTCCTGCACCGTTGTGGCCTCGTAGTCCGGATCGCTGGTCACCCACGAGATCATGTTCTGAAAATTGCTGTGATAATATGCGTCCGTCCCGCCGCCGTAGTTGTCACCATCGTGGTGCAGCACGACAAACATCGGGTGGGCCGGGTCGTTGTTGTACGCGAGATACGCATCCATCACCTGATCGTAGAGAAACGCCCCGTAGCCGCCGCGGCCGTCCTCGTTGCCCTCGTAGCGCGCCGCCGGCACGGCAATGATCTGCGCGATCTCTCCCGTCGAGGGATCGACATACTCCGCGAGATGCGGCTGATAGCCGAACGGCGCGCTGACCTGGCTGGGCGCCCAGAGGTTGTTGAGCTGCACCCACGCCCCACCGGTCGTCGCCGGATCCGGGTTGATCTGATCCGCCGCGTTCGGCGCGTAAATACATGACGCGTTGGTGTGCGGGTATCCGGCGCACGCCCGATCGAAATGGATGTTGTCGACGAGCACCCACTCGACACCCTCGGCGACGAGCGCCGGGATGATCCGCGTGGAGAACGCCGTCTCCGGAGGGAACATGCCTGCACTGTACGCCGGTCCCCCCGCCCACGCCTGTCCATACACGTGCTTGTGCAGCTTGATCTGCATCCGCATGTCCTGCACGTCGAGCAGAGAAAGGAGCGGGTGGTGATAGCCGAACGCGACCAAATCCAGCCGCGGGTTGCCCAGCGTGGTCGCCAGCGCAATGCCCTGGCGATAGCCGTTGAACCAGTTCGTCCACATCCCGCCGTTGACGCCTGCCGCGGCCAGGGCGTTGAGATTCTCGATGAGCGAGCCGCTGAAGCTCACCGATGCGCCGAGGTGAGGCAAACCGGCGCCGGCTTGGACGGCGTCGCGCGGCCACGTCGAGTACGGCCCAAACCGCTGGTTGTGGATGTCGATGACGTTGAAGGTGTACCGCCCGTTGGCCTGCGTCTGCGTGATGGACTCGTAGGGGTAATAAACCGGCTGGTGCATGTGCCATAGGAAGCCGAAGCGGAGGGGCTCGGCATCCGAAACGCGGCACATTGAATTGCAGATCACGCCGCTGAGGGCGATGATCCACCGACGACGTGCTAATGCGCTATTGGTCATTGTGGCACTTTTCAGTACCCAGTTACGAGCGTGCTAAAACATTTTACCAAGTGAGCGGATTAGTTCATAGGGGTTTGGGGGCCCAAAATCCGGGAGTCTCGGACGGCTTTCGATACGAAAAAAAACGGGACCACTGCGGGTCCCGTTCAAGGTCAAGCCAATTCCATTGAGTAGCGGTTCTTATTCGTTAATTTTCTTCCGACCGCCCTGAGCCGGCTTGGGCTTGGCAGGCTCGGCGGCCACGGCTTCTTCGGCAGGCTTTTCTTCCGAATCGTCCTTGAAGCCACCGCCACCGAGTACGACTTCAAGATCTTCCTTCTGCGCGCCGGTTGCCCCGCAACCCGGACAGACGATTTCCCCGTTGTTGGCCCGACGCATCGCTCCGGCGTCGGCCACGCTTAATTGAAAGGTCTGTTTGCATGCCGGGCAGGTGAAATCCATCATCTTCTGTGCAACGGTTTGGTCGCCTGGATCCTCGCCCATTCCGACCGTGCTCCAGAGATAGATGCTGACGGCCAAGCCGACGACGAGCACCACGCCAGCAATAATGTTCTTCTTGCTCATCTAATTGCGTCCCTGCGGACGTAAAAAGTCGCCCGCCCTACTTTTTTGTTTCTGAACGAACACTCCGCACGGGCGATACCCGTCGTCACGCTTAGAGTTCTCCGATGGGCGGGTTCGGGAGACAATCGAATCGTCCCCAGCTTCCGCGCATATCGTACTCGTTCCACTCGGAGTGGTTTTCCCAGATGATGTGCTGGTAATAGGTGCCGTTTCCAAAATCCTTGAAATCGGCGTGCCCGTCCGTGTAGACGATGTTGAAAAAGCCGAGCTTTCCGTGATAGCCGGTCAACTCTCCGGGTTCGACGATACCCCAGACTTCGTTCGTCCAGAGCGTCTGAAAGACTCTCGACTCCATGAATCCGATGGTGACAGATGCGTCCGGGATCTGGGTCACCGACCGGCCGTAAGTCCCTAAGACATTTCCGTCGTCAAATGTGACGTTGTTCATGCGATAGGCGGTGCCATTGGCCTTATAATAAGACGATTCCGTCTCGCGAGGATCGGTCCCGAATCCCGGCCATTCCTGCCAGCCCAGTTCATTCCCAGGGCACTGAAACTCCTGAAACACGCCGCGATCCCCCGGCGCCGTGTTGGCCACAATGCCCCGCGGGCCGTAAATCAGTCGATTGAACGGTCGCGTACGTGGATCGAATTCCTCGCCCCAATTGACGAAGTTCATGGTCCCCGCCCCGCCGCCGTATTCGGCGTAGCCCTCGTACCAGAAGTTGTTGTACTCGGGGTGGACCGGACCGATGATGCCTTTAGGGTCCTCGCTGGCATAGGTCTGAGCAAGCGTACCCATCGACTTGAGGTTCGCCTGGTCGCGGATTTTGCGGGCTTGCAGTAATGCGCTGGAGAGCGCGGGGAGAAGTATGCTGATCAACACCGCGATGATGGATATCACCACCAACAGCTCGATTAGCGTGAAACCCGTCGACTTGCGATTGCGGGATAACATGATAACAACTCCTTGTACCTGCCAATCCGTGGCAAAAAAGGGCGTGATCTCCAACTTGAGTCCGCTTGCCTGAAATCCAAGCCGACAAGATCCGATGCCGCTGCCGATCTTTCGCGGCAACACGCGCCGAGCCGATCGATCTGGACACAAGCCCACCGTCCCGATCACCCGCAAGAACAAACGCGCGGTGGCGGGAATTTATTCCCAAGAGGCTTGCCTTCTGAGCCTTATTATAGCTACTCCTGACATGTCTGAAAAGAGCCTAATCCAAGCCTTGGCGGAAGTTCTTCGCTGCTGGCGGCGCGGCTCCTTCGGCCCCAGCCGAATCCAAGGCGGCACGCTGTATCACATAACTATCTAAAGGCAATATAGTTGCGATACCTACCGCACACACTTCGTGGGTCAGGTCGATCGCTAGACCAGACTGGTCAGCCAATCCAAACCACGTCGGGCTTGACGACCTCCTGCTCGGGCTACCAAGAATCAGACCGAGTCGGACCGCTACTGACGCGACGTAGGCGCCACGCGAATCTCCCACGCGTCAGCGTCTAGACGGTCCGCTCAATGGCCGGAGCGATCGCCGCGATCTGCTTCATGAGGTCGGCGAAGACCTGGGGCGTGATGGACTGCGCGCCATCGGTGAGCGCGTGCTCGGGATCGGGATGAACTTCGATGAGGAGGCCATCCGCCCCGGCCGCGATTGCCGCGCGGCTCATGGCCGGAACCATGTAGGCGTGGCCCGTCCCTTGCGAGGGATCAATCACGATCGGCAGGTGTGACTCGCGCTTTATCGCCGGGATGATCCCCAGCGCCAGCGTGTTGCGAACATAGGTCTCGTGGGTGCGAATCCCGCGCTCGCAGAGGATGACGCTCGTGTTGCCTTCATTCATGACGTACTCGGCGGCCAGAAGGAATTCGTTCAGCGTCGCACTCCAGCCGCGCTTTAGCATGACCGGCTTTTTCGTGCGTCCCGCGGCGACGAGCAGATTGAAATTGTGCATGTTTCGCGTCCCGATCTGGAGCACGTCGGCGTACTCGGCCACCAACTCTACCTGATCGATGCTCATCACTTCGGTCACGACAGCCAGGCCCGTTTCTTCGCCGGCCTTGCGCAGCAGCTTGAGGCCCTCTTCGCCCAGTCCCTGAAACTCGTATGGATTTGTCCGCGGCTTAAAGGCCCCGCCGCGCAGACCCACCGCGCCTGCCGCCTTCACGGCGTGCGCCGACGCCATGATCTGTATTTCATCTTCCACGCTGCACGGTCCGGCGATCACGCAGAGCTTCTTCCCCCCGATCGTCGCGCCCTGGCCGATCGAAATCACCGAAGGCTCGCCCTTAACCTCCTTGCTCGCCACTTTGTACGGCGACAGGATCGGCACCAGCCGATCGACCATCGGAGCGTTTTCGATCGCGCTCATGTCGATCTGCCGTTTGTCGCCGATCGCCGCTACAACGGTGCGATCGGTTCCGACGATCACGTGGTCCTTCAACCCCCGTTCGCGCAAAAGCTGGACGACGTGTTGAACGTCCTGCGGTGTGCAACCGGACTTCATGACAACGATCATAATATTGCCTCGCGCCGATCATTATCGCTCAGCCGCCGTATGAAGTTAAGGGCGCGCCCCTGCGCGCCGGCCGGGCGTCCCCGCGACGGAACTTCTGTTTTTGACTTTTCAACCCTTTGACTTTTCACTCCCCGATATGCTCCGTTTTGAGAATGTTGCCAAGGTGTATGAGCGGCGCGGGAGGCCGACGCGGGCCCTGGATGGCCTCTCCCTGGATATTCAGCGCGGCGAATTCGTCGCCGTCGTCGGTCCCAGCGGTTCGGGAAAGAGCACCTTTCTTCACCTGGCCGCGGCGCTCGACCTGCCGACGACCGGCCGGGTCTTCATCGAAGGCCGTGATACCACGGTCCTGTCTGAAGAACAGCGTACCGAATTGCGCCGCTATCGCATTGGCCTGGTCTTTCAGTTCTTCAATCTGCTCCCGAACCTTCCGCTGGATCGCAACATCGCCATCCCCCTGCTTCTCGACGGCCGGCGCTTCGGGGCCGTCCGCCCAATGGTCGATGCGTTGATTGAACGCATCGGGCTCGCCGACCGGGCCAGCGCCTATCCCGACGAATTGTCCGGCGGAGAGATGCAGCGCGTTGCGATCGCCCGGGCGCTGATCACCGATCCGGCGCTTCTGCTGGCAGACGAGCCGACAGGTAATCTCGACTCCGCCACCAGTTCGGAAATCATGAACATGATCCGCCAGACCGCCCACGACACGCGACGAACCACCGTGCTTGTCACGCACGACGCCCAGGTCGCTGCATTGGCGGATCGGGTGATTCGCATTCGCGACGGCCGCGTCGAGGCAAGCGCTTCGGCGTCGCTGGCGGAGGTCGAGTCTCCGTGACACTGGCTTCCGTGCTGCAGCAACTCCTCGCGACCATGCCGCAGCATGTGCGTCGGCATCCGCTGCGGTATCTCCTCAGCCTGTTTTCCATTTCCGTGGCAGTCATGCTCTTTGTCTCGATGCGGATCACGCAAGAGAGCATCGTTCATGCATTTCACGGCAATCTTGAAGCGCTCGCCGGTAAAGCGCAGTATCGCGTCGTCGCACCCGCCGGCGTCGATGAAGCCGTCCTCGCCGCGATCGAAAATCTCCCCGGCGTGACTGCCGCGCCGGTTGTGCAAGCCGCCGCGGTCCTTGCGCAGGAACGACAGACAGTCATGCTGTTCGGCATCAGCCCGCTGCGCGAGGCCAAACTTCGCGGTTATCAACTCGAACAGAGCGTTCAACTGGACTTGCCCACGCTGCTGCTCAACCCCGATGCCGTGGTCATCCCCCGCCGCCTGGCCGATCGCTTCAGCTATCGGCTCGGTGAAAAGATCTCACTGACCGGCCCCGCCGATACGCGCGAATTCGCCATCGCCGGCATCCTCCTCTCCGACGGCGCCGCCCTCGCCATGGACGGCAACATCATCTTCATGGAAGTCGGCGCTGCCCAGCGTTTCCTCGGCCGCCCCGGCCGATTTGATCGCATCGAACTCACCCTCGACTCCCCCGAGCGACTCCACGCACTGACTCAATCGCTGGGCGACACCGCGTCGGTTGAACCGATCCGCGGGCATAACCCCACCTTCGACTACATCACCAGCCAGTTCCAAACCATCCTCGTCTGCTTCAGCCTCCTCGCCTCCGTCATCGGCCTCTTCATCGTCTACAACACGATGTCACTATCCGTTGTTCAGCGTGCCAAGGAAATCGGCACGCTCCGCGCCCTCGGCGCGACGCGAGGTGAAATCCTCGCCGTGGTCACGGGCGAAGCCGCCCTGATTGGACTCGTCGCCTCAGTTCTCGGCACGGTCGGAGGCCGCGCGATCGCCTCTTATGCCCTGGAGCAGACGGCCCGGACCCTCACGATCATGCTCGATTTGGCCGCCCCACAACTGGTCGTTCCGTTGGACGCGTGGATCCTCGCCCCCATCGTCGGCATGCTCGCCGCCATCCTCGGCGCCTACGCCCCCGCCCGCGCCGCCGCGATGCTCCCGCCGACCGCCGCCATGAGGCCCGGCGAAGTCGAATCGCAGCTGCGCCAGCGCACTGGACTCTGGCTCGTCATCGGCATTGCCCTGCTGGTCTTCTGCGCCGTCGTCGTCCGCCATCCGCGCACAGACTGGAAGCCGACCGTCGCCGGGCTCATGGCGGGCCTCTTCGGCATCGCACTGGCCGGACCGCAACTGCTGATCTGGTTCAGCCCGCCCATCCGCCGACTGGCTCGTCGATTCTCCAACGTGCCGGCGTTTCTCGCGCTGCACAACATCATCCTGAACCCGTCACGAACCTCCCTCACCACCATCGCCCTCGGCGGCAGCCTCAGCCTCATCATCGCCATGGCCTCGATCATCGGCGGCCTGGACCGGGAAATTTCGCGCTGGATGGACGACGTGCTCGTCTTCGACATGACGCTTCAGACCAACGACATGGCCTCCACGGCCTACCCCTCCAGCAGCTTTCCTGCGCACCTTCTCGATGAAATCCGCCGGGACCCCGAGTGCGCCGAAGCCTACGGGGTTCGCTCGCGCCTCGTGCCCTTCCGCGGCGACGACATCATGCTCATCACCTACGACACCGCCGCCGTTCAAAAGGGCCGCATCGATCGAGGCCGCTCCGCCAATCCGGCCGCCGACCTCGCCCGCGCCGCCGCGCTGCAGGCCGGCCAAGTCGAGGTCTCCGCCAATCTCGCGCGTATTCATGGTCTCCGCCCGGGTGATCAAGTGTCCCTCGACACGCCACAAGGTCCTCGGTCCTTCGCGATCCACAGCATCCAGACGGATTACACTTGGTTCCGGGGAAGCGTTTTCATGGAACGGGCGGTCTATCACTCGCTCTGGAACGACACCTCCCTTTCCTACCTCGATATTCGCGTTCGCCCCTCTGCCGGCATCGGCCTCCCCACGGGGGACGATATCGCGCGCTACCAGGCGAAGCTGACCGAGCGGCTCAGCGGTCGATACGGCCTGTACCTCTACCGCCTCGATGACCTCATGGACTTCGCCCGGCGTTTCACCCGCGAGTGGTTTGCCCTGGCCAATATGCAACTGGTACTTTCCGTCATCGTCGGCGGCGTCGGGGTCGCCAATACCCTCCTCGTCTCGCTGCTTACGCAATCGCGCCAGATCGGTCTGCTCCGCGCCATCGGCGCGTCTGCCCGGCAGATCCAGCAACTCCTAGCCATCGAGGCGGCCTTGCTCGGCGCGCTCGGCGCTTTGGCCGGCGGCGTCATCGGCCTGACCACCGCAAGGTTTCTGGTCGTGCCCATGACCATCAAGGCCTCGGGCCACGATATTCCGGTGGTCATTCCTTATGATGCAATGGGTTACGCGGGCTTGGCCGCCCTGCTCATCGCCCTCGGCGCGGCAATGCTCCCACTCCGCGCCGCCCGCCGCCTCGATATCATCCAGGCCATTGGCTACGAATGAAGACGCTCAACGATCAACCTTCCAACCGCACGAGTAGAGCATTTCTCAGGCTCGCGGGCGTCCTCGTCCTCCTGACGGGGTGCGGTCGCCATCCCCTCCGTCTGCAACTGGAACCCACCGTCGAGCGGCCGGAAAAATCCGTCGTGCTCTTTTTCGTGGACGGTCTGGATCGAGGCCACCTGAATCAGTTTCTCGCTCAGGGCCGGCTCCCCACGATCCAGCGGCTCTTCGTCGACGGCGGCGTAGGGGTGCAGCACGCCGTGACCAGCATTCCTGCGATGACCTATCCCAATACCGTCAGCCTCCTTACCGGCCGTTTTCCCGGACATCACGGAATCGTCGGCAACCAATGGTTCGACCGCCGCACGCTCGCATCCACGGACTACATCCGCCCCTCGCATTACCAGACCGTCAATCACGACTTCCGCGATCCCACGATTTACGAAATGCTCAACGACCATTTCACGATCAGCATCCAATGCCATACGCACCGCGGCGCGAACATTGCCGAGACTAACGAAGTTCCTACCGGGCTGGCTTGGGCGGTCGGACTGTTTCAGAGCATCGATCAACTCTCCGCCGGTTCCCTCGAGGAAATAGGGGACTATGTCAACCGCGCCGGCCGCTGGCCCAGCCTGCTGACTTTTTACTTCCCCGGCATCGACGAAATCGGCCATCTCAGCGGCTCGGACTCGTCCGCCTACGCCTCGGCCGTGGAGAATATTGACCGTCAAATCCAGCGCGTCACCGACGCGTTGGCACGCGAGCATCTTCTCGAACGAACGACGCTCATCCTGGTTTCCGATCACTCCCACCCAGATGTCCATGCCACGAAATCAGTGGATCTGGTCGGCTGGCTGCGAAAGGAGCGCCGGCTGCACGTCCATCGGGGCGAGTATTTCGCCCGGGACTACATCACGGCATTCGACCATTTTGAGAATTACGACGCCATCGTCATCGACGGCTCTTTCCGTCGAATCTATGTACATTTGAAGGGATCGAGGGGTTGGAGCCGACCGGTCAGTGCGGAAGAGGTTTCGCGGTGCGTGTCCGGCGGCGCCGAACAGGACGCTTCCCCGCTTTGGAAGCTGCCCGGCGTGGAACTCGTCTGTACTTCGCCCGCGCCAGGCACGGTTCACGTCTTTTCGCGCCGCGGCGCAGCCCTTATTGAGCGCAAAATGGAAGAGAAAAAGCCGATGTACCGGATTGTCCCTTGGCCGAACGAGCCGAACGATCCACTTCAAATTTCGGACAACGCAACTCTCTCCGCCTTCGCCGCCGCCGGTTGGCATACGTCCCGTGAATGGCTTGCCGCCTTAGCTTCTACGAATTATCCGGATTTTATTCCTCAAATTGTCGAAGCCTTTGACTCACCACGCACAGGAGAATTCGTGGTCTTCTCGGCGCGGGATTGGGCCTTTGAAGGTCACGATCGGGGCGAACACGGTTCCTGCCTTCCGGAAGACATGCTAATCCCGATGTATTTCGCCGGTCCCGGATTGCCAAAAGGATCGTCGATTCCAAATGCGCGACTCGTCGACCTGACCCCCACTGTGCTGGATCTGCTCGGGGAAGGCGATCGGATCGCCACATATTCCCTGGACGGTGAAAGCATCGCCGACAAGCTCCGTCAGGCCGCGCCTTCCCGCTGGGACCCATCCGCGATTCGATAGGTATGCTTCCGCGCAAACTGAAGCGGCCTGCGCGTTAAGCGTTTTTCATTCTGGTGTTACGTTTCCGCGCTAAAGATCTAGTGTTAGCTTCGTGCGACGACGGTCGCTCAGCGCAGCGTTAGGCTGTCTTCGGCAGGGGGAGTCCATTGAAAAACAGAGAGTTGGTTTTTTCATTTTTTTTGGCAATGCACGCTCCCTCGCAGGGGAAAAGACTTGTCGAGACTCGGGATCCTGCATTCCGAAGAACCAGGCCATTGGCGGTTTTGAAGTCTGCCCGGCGACAAGCGGGCTACTCGGAGAATCGCCGACAGCGCGCCAACCGCGCAGGAGTACTCAAGATGTTATTCTCGGAAAGTAGTGGAATATCGAGTCGAGTGAGTCATATAGCCGTCGTCGGACTCGCGTTAATGATCGTCGCGATCGTGTCGCCGCCGGTCTGGGGTCAGGTGAATCCGGATATTCACATCGTCAAAAACGCCGACTCCACGTCTGCCTGCGAAAGTACCGGGATTACCTATACTTACACCGTGACCAATCCCGGCGACGTGCCTCTTGAAAACGTCGTCGTCGTGGACGACAACGGCACGCCGGGGGATAACTCTCCCGAAAGCGATGATGACTTCAGCCCCGTTCTTGTCGGCGGCGATACCAGCGGCGTCGGACTGCTGGACCCCGATGAAACTTGGACCTACACGGCGACCCGCACGCCGCCGGTCGGCACTCGCACTAATACCGCAGAAGCCAGCGGCGACTTCGTGACCGACGTCGGCACCACGACGGTGACCTCGGAAGACGACGCGTCCGTGGTGATCAATCCGAATCCTGATTGCACGATTACGGCGGACCCGCCCTGCCCCAATTCGACCGGCAACACGGCATGCGTTCCCGATGCCGGACTGGGCGCGACGTATGAGTGGTTGCTCGAGGGCGGCATGATCATCGACGGAGAGGGCGAACGTTGCGTCACCTATACTGCGGGGCCCAGCGGAGATGTCGTGATTGCCGTGATTGTCACGACGGACGATGGCTGTTTCTGCAAGGGAGGGGTCGTTCTGGAGATCGGTTCCGATCTCGATTGCACGATCACGGGCGGTATCGAAAACCTTTGCCAGGGTGAAACAACAACGTGGTGCGGTCCAGCCAATATGGACACTTATTCGTGGACCGCGAGCGGCGGCGGCGTCATCCCGGCGGGCCAGGCGGACGACGCGTGTATCACGATCGGCACAGCCGGCCAATACTGTCTGGTCATCACCGATAATGGCTGCACCGGCACGTGCTGCCGCACACTGACGACGGTCAACTGCCCCCCTCCGCCTCCCCCTCCCTCCGGCTGCCGCGTGACCGGCGGCGGCAACAACGAAGTCAATGGAAACCGTTACACGTTCGGCGGCCAGGCCGGGGCCCCGCTCACGGGTTGTTGCCCGTCTGCACAACCCTGGGGGGAGTGGACGCACACCCAGCACAGCGGCCCGCTGGGGATCTTCACCTTCCACGCGGGCACGGCCAGCGCACCGGAAGGAACGATGATCACTTGCATTGAATGCAGCGATCCGCCCGTCTGTCCCCATGCCGCTGCCAACGGGCATTTCAAGCAGATTGACTTCAGGGGCATCGGGACGATCAAGAACATCAGAACGTCCCCACCCGGATGCACGCTTACGAACGGCCCGCTCTATGCCTTCGAGGTACACATGGAGGACCTTGGCGAGCCCGGTTCGCCCAACGATCCGGAGCCTGAGCTGTGTCCGCCCGGCGGCGCCTCTGGAGCGGGGGCCGACTGTACGTGTCCGGACTTCTATCGCATTAAGATCCACTGCGACGACACGTTCGCGTCGGCTATCGCTTATGAGGTGTTCGGTTATAGCGACGGAGGGAATTTCCAAATTCATGACCCGACCGGCAGCCATAAGGAGTCGCAATGCGCACAACTTGCCTCAATTGCCGCTGTTGCGGATGCTCCCACTCCCGCCGGTTCGAACTCGAACTCGTGGTGCGGATTAGGCGTGGCGACAATGATACCGTTCGGCCTGATCGGCTGGACCTTCGCCCGCCGGCGACGATCAGGCGGGAGATCTGCATAGCCGAAAGTCAACCGTGAACTCTCGCGGCCGGCGCCGCTCGGAAAGGTCGAGTGAGCGTCGGCCGCCTTTGATATCAATTTAGCGCGGTCCGCACGACGGATCAAAGAAGTTCATGATCAGGCTGTAGTAGTATTGCTTCGCGTACGGCGCGAACCCGATGTGCCCGCCGCCCGGCAAGACGACGGCCGCGGTGTTGGGATGGCTGGTCGTCGCCATCAGATCGGCCACATCCTGCGCCTTGGACAGTGGGTCGTTTGCGGCGAAGACAATAAGTAGCGGCATCCGCGCGTTCGCCAGTTTCTCATGATCCGGCAGGTCCCTGTACGGCAGGAGCCGCAGGAAATGTACCGCATCCCGGAACCCATCCGCATAGCGCAGCGACGCATGCGCAAATTCGAATTCGATGCACCGCCGCAGGCTGCCGCTCGTGTCCCCCGCCTTTCGATACTCCATCCGCGTCCGAATGTTCTGTTGCAGGCCGGAAAGGACAGGGTGCTTAAACTTCGACCACGGCGTTTCCAGCGCCGCAATCAGCTCTTCAAACCGCAGCACCGGCGAGAACGCCATCACCCCGGCTGAAAAGTGTCGATACTCCGGGACCGTCGGCAACACGGCGGCCAGCGTCGGATTAATGCTGGGATGATCCCGGCGGCAATCGTCGTACCATCCTGCGATTAGCGCATGGTTGGCCCCCCAGCAGAATCCAATCAAGCCCGTCCGGTGAACGTAGGGCTGGGCTTCCAGCCAGCGAGAAACCGCCAAGGTATCCAGTGTTTCAAGCACACCGAACCCGTAGTAAAGCTCCGGATGCCTGATGAGCGTTCGTCCATGCCCGCGAAACTCCAGCGCCACCGCATGGAACCCGCAGGCCCTCAGGGCGTCGCACAAGTCGCGCGTCCGGAGAACGTTGTTATCCCCCAGCAGCCCTGGCAGAATCACGATGCAATCCTTAGGCTCCCCAGACCCATCTGTTCCCAGTGCGAGCCCCAACCGCCCGGAGATCTCGACACCCTCGCCAACGGGTATCCAGATATCCTCATACCCCGGCCAGGGAGGCGTCGGTAACCCCGGCGCCGAATCCGTCCCGGTTGCCTGTGCCGTGTGAGCCAGCCCGTCCCAGTTGCCTCGCAGGCTCGCTAGCCGCTCCGGTTTGATCTCAAAATGGCCGAAGACATCACGTGGTCGGCCCGCCGAATCAACGAGGTCCTCCGTGAGAAGCGCCCCCGCGCGTGATGGAGGCAGGTGCCCAGCCAAGGATTGGTGACATCGCCGTAACCATGAGCGAGTCCCGGCCTCAAAACCAGGTGAGGCTCGTGTCCAATCTGTGGCTACAAAGGGGAATGACCGCTCAGAGAATTGTCCCAGGATCATGGATGAAAAGCCCTAGCTGGGTAAGTTAGGTGGGCGGGCTGGACCGGTCAATTGTGCGACCGTAGCCTGGTAATAGGGCCGTTGTTACCGGTCGTGTATAAGGAAAAGCCTTATCGCGGGGCCGTTTGCCGGATTACGACGACTACGATAAAAAGACTTGCATTGAAAGGCCTGCCCCCCCAAGATGTTGCGTTCGTTCGCGGGACCGAACACGGATAACTGATGGAACAACACCGACCGACCACATTACTGACCGGGGCGACCGGCTTCCTTGGCCAATTCATCCTGCGCGATCTCCTCCACCGCAAACGACGGGTGGTGGCTCTTCTTCGCGCCCCTCTCCAGGACACGCGGCACCGCCTCGCCGGGCTCCTGCGTCAGCTCGACGTGGAAGTCGAGGATTATGTCAAATCAGGCCAGCTCATACTCCGTGAGGGCGCCCTGCCGGACGACCTGCCGGACGGCCAGTGGGGCCCGACCGACGACATCGTCGCCTGCGCCGCCAGCCTGCAACTGTATTCCAATGGCAACGGCGAACCCTTCCGGACCAACGTCGAAGGCACCACCGTCCTGATCGACTGGGCGCGGCGACATGACGTGCATCGCCTTCACGCCGTCAGCACCGCCTACGTCTGTGGGACCAAGTCGCAGCGGGTCATGGAGGAAATCCACCAGGAGCGGCCGCCGTCGTTTCAGACCCAGTACGAAGAGAGCAAATGGATTGCCGAGGCGGCCCTCGCGGAATGGGCACGCGAGAATGGCAACATCCTCACCATCCTCCGCCCCAGCTTCCTCGTCGGCGACTCGACCACGGGCTACACGACGCAATTCGGCGGATTCTACCAGTTCGCCCGGCTCATCAGCCTGATGAAGACCGAATGCAGTGATGGCTCCAACGGCGAGATCTCGAATATTCCCCATCGCATCCCCGGTCGTCCCGAGGATCCGATTCAGAACTTCGTTCCCGTCGATTACGCCGCGCGGGTGATTGCGGAGGTCGTACTCAATCCCGAGTACCACGGCCGGATTTACCATCTGACGGACCCGGCCCCACCCTGCTGGGACGATTTCAAGAAGTGGATGGAGACCTATTTCGGCATTACTGGCGGTTATTTCGTCGATGCCGACAGCGGGGGCGAACTGGCTGACAAATCCGTCGCCGAATCGCTGCTCTGGGAAAAATACGACCTGCTGGTGCCACGAATCCGACACCACCCCGTCTTCGATGATACTAACGCCCGCACGGTGCGCGAGGCTGCCGGGGTTCGCTATCCGTCCTTTTCTCGAGAACGGGTCTTCACCTTCCTGGACTACGCCGTCTCGCAGCGCTGGGGCCAAAAGGCCAACCGCCGCCACGCACGTTAGCGCCGAACCACCTTGTCATTCGAGCGATCCGGCTTCGCGTCGATCGGGACGCCAATTTTCGCTAGTTCCGGCCGCAAGTTCGCTAAACGCAGGACGGAGGGCAATTCTCCCGCCGTGGTCATGGCAAACCCGGACGACGAGGCCGGACCCAGATTGCCGTGTGAGCCCATCAGGTCGACCACACTGGACATGAACGGGCTGCCGCAATGTCGCCCGTCCTGCACCGAAAGCAGCACGTCGGGCTGGCTTTCCACGAGACCATGAAATGCCCGCCAGAGGCGATGCAGCGCGTCGGGGTATTTGTGTTCCATCGTGGCGTCGAAGAGCGCGCGATCGCGGGCGAACCCCTGGGCATCCACCGCCCCCTTGGATTGCAAACCCGCAAGGACCGGCAGCATTTCCAGCGGGTCGCCGTATTCGCATTCGTACTTCAGGCCGTCCGGACCCGAGGTAATTCGGGCCCGCCCGCTACGGCCCAATACCACAACTTCATCGCTATCCGCGAGGTAGGCCGCATGTTCCACCCCGTCCACTCCAATCAAATCGCGGGCCACGGCCGCCGGGCTTTGCGTATAAATCGCTGCACATGAAACCACGCCGAATTCCGGCACGGCCACGTCTTGAGGGCCCTTGAGTTTCTCCGTGACGTGATAGCCCATCCTCTCAAGAATGTCAGGCAACGGGATGCGATAACTTCGTCCCAAATAATGCCCATGATCTGACATCAACGTGATCTGCACTCGGCCGCGCAGCCGGTGCATGACCGACTGGCAAAACCGATCGAGCCGAACCAGGGCCCCCTGGTGGCCGTCGCGACCGTACTGCGCCCCCAGACCGGAGGTACAGACCGAGTAGCCGACAAAGAAATTGACGTCCGAACCGTAAAATTGCCGCTGAATATTGCCCAACTCGTGGTTGTACCAGGTGAAGGGCCAAAAATAAGCGACGGAGTGCACCCAGAAGCGCATGTGGTAATCGACATGGGCCAGCCATCCGCCTGCGACCCGTTCCTCGGCATACGCCGTGTATCCACCGCGCAATTTGGAATCGGCGTAGTACTGCGATTCGCTGGCCAACGACGGGGACGTGCCGAAAAACTCGGCCAGCGCCACGTCGGTCATCACCGGAAAAGGAGCGATCGTTCGTACCGGAGGATAGAAAAGTCGAAACCGCCCTCGCGCATACGCCTCCTGCACCAGTTTATAGGGAACGCTGTCAAGAATGACGAGCAGGTGTCGATCCGCCGGCGCTTCGGTATCCAGTCGCCGGACCGTCCGATCAACTACCTCGTCGATCTGGCCGTCATTGTTGAGATCAAGACGCAGGAGAGCGACGCGGCCGTCGGGCCCCAGCCGTTCATGGTAGTCCGCAACTCCGTCGCCGTTGCTGTCATATAGACGCTCTTCCGCGCCGGTGGAATGCTCCACGCGGAGTGGGGCGGTCGGCATCATTTCCGGGCCGGGATCGGCGCATCCGGAAAGGAAAGTGAAAAGGCAACCCAGGAGCACGGCGAAAGCCGGTGCTAATTGCCAACGACTTCGGCTCCATCCCAGGTGAGTGTTCGTAGCGCGGCGCTCCTATCTAATTGTAAAGCCCCGGCAAGTCTGCGCGGGGCTTTGAGACGGAATATCATATGCTTGCAGCGAAGACTCGTCGAATTGCCGAGTGGAGATTACAATCTTGTCATGATCGAATACGGCATCGTCGGACTCCTGGTGCTCGCCGCCTTCGTACACGTCGTACGGCGGCTCATGCGCAGCACACGAACCGCCAATTCCGCATGCGGCGGATCCTGTGCGTGCGGTCCAGGAAACTTTCGCGATGATCGGCTCGGACGCCGGATCGAACTCGTTCAATTGAGCGCAAACCAAAGAGCAAACCTCGATGCTACGAGCCTATCCCATGCCCCCCACGCCCCCAATCAAAGCTAGGACCGCCATCGTGACCGGCGCGGGTCGCGGTATCGGGCGGGCCATCGCTGCCCGCCTTGCGGCGTCGGGGGCGAACGTGGCGGTCGTCTCGCGCACCCTCGATCAGCTTAACGAAACCACGCAGCTCATCGCGCGGTCCGGGGGCCAGGCCCTGGCCGTCGTCGCCGATCTCACCAAATTGGACGACGTCGCGCGCCTGGTCGACCAGACGCAGTCGGCTTTTGGCGACGTGGACATTCTCGTCAATTGCGCGGGCTTCGCGGCGGTCGCCACTATCGAGAACATGGAGCCGGCGGTCTTCGACACCCTCGTCGCCACGAATACCCGCGCGATATTCCTCTGCTGCCGGGAAGTCTGGCCGATCATGGCGAAGACCGGCAGCGGCGCCATCGTCAACATTTCATCGGTCGCGGCTTACGATCCCTTCCCGGGCCTGGGAGCTTACGGCGCGACGAAGGCGTTCGTGAATGCCTACACCAAGGCCCTCGCCGATGAAGGCAAGCCTCTCGGAATCCGTGTTTATGGTGTCGCCCCCGGGGCGGTTGAGACCGACATGCTCCGCGGATCATTTCCCGACTTCCCCGCCGATCAAACCCTGCAGCCCGACGAAGTGGCAGCGCTCGTGGAGATGCTATTGTCCCCCGCTTGCACGCACGTCAGCGGGCAGACCCTGGTCATCAAGAAAAGCTGACCTGCACTTATATCCGGTGCCGAATCGCCCACAGGTCGGGGAAGATCGGCTTGAAGAGCGATTCCTTCAAGAACGGTACGCCCGGCGAACCGCCCGTCCCATGTTTGCTGCCGATCGTCCGCTCGACGAGCTTCACATGGCGGTAGCGCCATTCCTGCAGGCCTTCGTCAAAATCCGTCATGAGTTCGAAGAGGATCGCCAACTCCGGGTGCTTTAGATAGAGCGCCAGGAGTCCTTCCTGAACTTGTTCGTTGGCCTGGGTCGGCTGTGTCCGGTCGCCGCCACGCAATGACGGCGGAATCGTAACACCGCGCTGCCCCAGAAAGTCGTAAAAGTGATCCACCACGCTGGTGTCGGCGAGCCGGCGTTGAAGGGTCGCCAACGCCGGCGATTGCGGATCGACGAATTTCAGCGTTGCGGGCCGCTTGAAGCCGAGGGCGAACTCCAGCTCTCGGAACTGCGTCGATTGGAAACCCGACGCCGTTTCCAGCCGATCCCGAAAACTCGAAAACGACATCGGCGTCATCGTCTCCAGGATGTCGAGCTGCCCCACCAGCGTCTTCATGACCGTCCGGGCCCGCTTGAACGTGTGAATCGCGCCGTACAGGTCGTTGCCCGTGAAGTCGCGGTTGATCTTCTCGACTTCGTGCAGAAGTAGCTTGAACCACAGCTCATAGACCTGGTGAATGACGATAAACAGCATCTCGTCGTGCTCGGGCGGGCGGGAGCGCGGCTCCTGTAAACCAAGGAGGTCGTCGAGATGAAGATAACTCGAATAGGTCAGGGACATGGACGACTCCTCGTGCGTCGGGCTCGGCCCGCCAGGGCTCTGCGCGCGTCCGCGGCGGGCAGAGCCCGCCCTACAAACTCACGGCCAGCGCCAGCATGACCAACACGACAACAACCGTGATCCAGGCAGCAACCAACACAATGCGATCCTGCCGCCGCGCTCGCCGCACCGCGTCAGCGTAGGGCGTTCGCGTGAACGACACCATCGTATACAAGGGAGTATACCGGCCCGGCAGCAGGCGATGCAGCGTCCGCTCGATCTTCTTCTTGAGGCGAAACGCCCGCGAGGCCGTCTTGTCGCGCATCTCGCGAAAGTTTTCAACGGCCAGGTCGGCCAGCGCGTCCACGTTCGGCTTCCGCTCGGCCTCGTATTCGCCGAAAGCCCGCTCCCAGTTCGGTGCGTGCCGGCGCAGGCATTCGTCCAGCACGATGCAATCCTCGAACGCAGCATTCATCCCCTGCCCGTAGAATGGGACGACTGCGTGCGCCGCATCGCCGACGATCGCTACTTTGCCACCGTAGTGCCACGGCCGACAGCGGACGGTCACCATCGAACCCGTCGGATGGGCCTGGAAGTCCTCCACGAGCGTGGGCATCAGGGGCACCGCGTCGGGAAATTCGCGCGCAAAGAACCGCCGCACGTCGTCGCCGTCGCGGATTCTCGCGAAGCTCACCGGCCCTTCAAACTGCCAGAAGAGGGTACATGTAAACGAACCATCTGGGTTCGGCAGGGCGATCATCATAAAGCTCCGCCGCGGCCAAATGTGGAGGGCATTTTTCTCCATTTGAAACTCACCGCTCGCCCCCGGCGGGATGGTCAGTTCCTTATATCCGTGGCGAAGGTAGTCCTGCGAATAATCGAATCGATCCAACCGCTGCATGGCCCGCCGCACAGCCGAAAACGCCCCATCGACGCCGATGACGACGCCGTCCTCCGTCTCGATCGTCCGATTCGTTGCCGTATCCAGGATGTGAGCGACGCCGCGATCCAGGTCTACGTCCGTGCAGCGGTGATTGAATAGCACTCGCACATTCGGCAGACGCTGCGCGGCGGTCAAGGTCACACTGTTGATCGTTGCCCGCCCGATCGAATAAATGCATCGCGACGGGTCTTTGTCGTAGGGCTGAAAGTGCAGATCGCCGCGCGGACCATGGATCATGCGCCCGCGCATGGGGATCGCCGTCTTCAGCACTTCTTCGGCCAACCCCACACGCTCCAGCGCGTCGATTCCCCGCGTCGAGACCGCGAGGTTGATGGACCGGCCGCCCACGAAATTGCCCGCTCCGGGGTCGGCCCTCCGCTCGTAGAGATCTACGGCATAGCCCGCGCGGCCCAAGTACGTCGCCAACAGCCCTCCGGCCAGACCGCCGCCGATGAGGGTGAATCGTGTGTCGTCGCCGTTGGGCATGTCGAGGCGTATTAGACGGCAACGAGCGCGCGCCGCCAACTGCCCGCTCAGCCCGCGTAGACGCAGTCGTAGGCCATGAGCGCGCCAAGGACCAGCAGGATACAACCGGCGGTGGCGAAGTGGCGCGGTGAGCGAATCCGCTCGGTGACGAACTTCAGCGGCAGACCGGGCACAAGAAAGTAGATCGCCCCTTTGATCAGAGCCGCCCATCCGTAGACCGTTACGAGCACACTCAAGTCCCACTCCCAGCGATTGTGTGTGACGACGATGAGCAGCCCGAGCGGAAACGTCATGAGGGCGATGACAAACGGGCCGGAGGGGTTTTTGAAGATCGGTTCAAAGAAGGCCTTCCAGCGCCAGCCGCATACGATGTGCGAGAGGCCGACGATGAGGAAGGCGAGGGCGAGAGCGGTTTGAAGGGGTTGGGAGGCCATGGGTTGTTTCCTTTCCATATTGTGTGTACCATAGGATACATCTTGTAGTATAGAGTACATAACGGGAAACAACCAACTCTAAAAACGGCGGTTCCAGCTTTTTTTGGGGGAGGAATCCTCCAACGGCGCTTGCGGCGGAGCGAACAAAGTGTTAGTATTGGGGAGGAGACCTCCGGAGGGCTCGTCGATCGAAGCCTCCCATTCTGTTATGCGGCGCGAGACGCGCAAACGATCTTCATCGCCATGGTCCAGGCGGGTATCGAATTCGATGAGGGCCGTTTCAAGGGGGAGGCTCGATTTCCAACATCAGAGGCCGTTAGGGGTATGCAGAATCACCATCCCCAACCCGTCAGTCGCCGATGGGCAATCCCGCAGTTTGCAGCCCTCGTTGCCGCACTTTGCGCCGCATGCGGGGCGACCGTCGTGCATGCGCGTTTACCCGACGTGCCCACGGGATTTGTCGGGACGCAGATTGACGACCCGGGCGGCGAGGTCGGCGATATCACCAACGGGGGGCAATTCGGCACCTGTGGTGAGCTATGTCCCCCGGTTTCTGCGGGCGATGTCACCGGTGATGGCGTCCGTGATGGACGGGACATTGCACGATTTACAGCAATCTTGTTTTCTCCCTTCACGACTTTGGCGGAGATTTGCGCCGCCGATTTTGACGACGATGGCGGAATCGACCCCGGAGACATCCTCGGCTTTTCGCAAGCCCTGTTACAAGGAACGCATGCGCCGGATGTCACCATCCTTCAGAATGGCGTCGTCGTCTGTAACCCGACCTATCCCTACGAGATGGAGGCGTACGACGAAGGCGACCTGCCCGACCTGCGCGATTTTGCGAGCGAGCACGACATATTCGCGGGCATTGACATGCAGGCGGACTGGAAGGACCGCGAGTGGGAGATGATTCAGGCAATCGTTCGGTTCGTGTCGTCCCGTTTGCATTGGCATGGCCGGGATATCGAATTCAGTCTGGCTCCACGGGCAAAATTGATTCTAGACACCCTCGCCGACGATGGAACGATCACCGGGTGGGGTGACGATGATCTTTACGGGAACGTCAGCGGCGTCGACGATATTGTTCCGAATTCCGGCTTCATGGCGGTAGAGGCCGGTCAGCATCACAGCTTGGCCCTGAGGATCACGGGCGTCATCGTCGCCTGGGGGCGTAATCAATTTGGCCAAGGCACAGCACCCACGCCCAATGCGGATTTCATTGCAATCGCGGCGGGAGGGAACCATAACCTCGCGCTTAGTGCTAACGGATCGATCGTGGCTTGGGGCGACAATAGCGTCGGGCAGTGCAATGTTCCTTCGCCGAACAGCGGGTTTATTGCCCTCGACGCCGGGGCCAGTTTTAGCATCGGCCTTAGGTTCGACGGAACCGTTGTGCAGTGGGGCTCCATGTCGACAACTGTGCCATTCAACGGCGCTTGGCAAACCCACGTCACTCAGGTTGCCGCAGGCAGCGATCACTGCGTCGCGATTCTCGATGACGGTTCGGTGGTCGCTTGGGGTTCCAACAATGATGGGCAATGTAACGTCCCGTCGACGTTCCTAGGCCAGCCGATCACCAACAACGTCTTGGCGATCGCCGCGGACGCCCGGCGAAGTTACGCTGTGCTGGCCACGCATTCGAACGTAATCTCCTGGGGACTTCCCCTGACGATTACGTTTCCGGTCAGCACGTTCCGTATCTGGTCCAATCCGACGTGCCAATATGCGATTGGCCGTCGCTCCGTCGACCCACCAACAATCGAAATCAACGGAACCGGCGAACAGCCGAGCGGACCTTTCCCTTTACCCCCGACGAATCTAGCCTGGGTAAGCTTTGCCCCCGGCGAGAACTTCGCCTTGGGATTGGCCAGCCACCATTGGAGTTGCGGATCGTTGGCATATGCCGTCATCGGCATGTGCGTCGCACATGGAATCCCGGCGCGGCGTGTCGGCGGAAATGACGTGAATTGCGGGGGCGACGTCATGGTTGAAGTGTACTCAACCCGGTTCAACAAGTGGGTCCTTTTCTTCCCGCATGCCAACCGCTGGATTGAGGGCGCCGACGGAATCCCGCAGAGCATCGCGCAGATGCGTGCTCACCATGACGCAGGGAATTATGCGATTACTGTAGCGTACGAGGCCGGTTTCGTAGGACGCGGATACCGTGCGATACCGGCCAACGGATCGGGGTTGGTTTTTCAACCACATCCCATTTGTACGGCTCCGATCTTCCCGCATATCCCTTTAGCCTGGTGGTCAAACACACTGCTGACTCCTCCCGCGGAGACAGACCTCTTCGAGTACAATCATACTTTTGCCGCAAACAAGTGGAACCACTTCCCGCCACAAGGCGATTCTATATCTGCGTTCTTGTACGACGACTATGAAGATGTCAGCGCCGAGTGTGGCGGGGGTTGGCTCAACGTTCCGGTCGTGGCCGACGACGACACGAATCTGACATACCCACTTAACAACATTCAGGCCACGGCTGAGCGCCAGGACGTCAATAAGGTCCAACTGACGTTCATCCACAACATGAATCCGAAAACCGGGGGATTCGATCATTATGAAACAAGCCTCGACGGAGGGAACACCTGGGAGACGATCGCGCTAGAGTTCGTGGGCGAGGGCGTCTACAACTGGTACCCAACCACCAATGCGACGTTGATGATTCGGGGCGTTAACGAAGCAGGCGTCCACAGCCCAGATATTGTGATAAACTTCACCGTCGAGTAACGCCATCGTTCCGACGCGCCCTCAATTCGTAAATCTGACGCTTCCGATCCGCGAACAGTGCCACGCCAGTTACTCAATCGCCGCTTCCCATTCGGCGTTGAGAGCCGCGAGTTCAGCTCGCAGCGCGTCGTATTCGGCGTGCAGGGCCTTCGCGCGGTCGGCGTCTTTCATGAGGGCGGGGTCGGCGAACGCGGTCTCCAGCTCCTTCATCCGCGATTCGGCGGCCATAATCCTTTCCTCAATCTCCTCGACTTTTTTCGCCGCGTACTTCGAACGCGATTTTTTCTTCGGACCCGAATCGGCGG
The DNA here is from genome assembly GCA_035275405.1 of Phycisphaerae bacterium. Lineage (NCBI taxonomy): Bacteria > Pseudomonadati > Planctomycetota > Phycisphaerae > Phycisphaerae bacterium. The sequence continues at coordinate 386,797 of DATEMU010000012.1, read as the reverse complement.
CGTGGCGCTGCTTTTCGCGCAGCTCCTCGCGGCGACGGGCTTCTTCCGCCCGGCTCGCCTCCTCGCGTTGCGCGAGGATCGTCGCGTAGGCCGACCAGCTTCCGGCAATGAGTTCGTGGCGACCGCGCTCGACCAGGACCAATAGCCGCTCGGCGACTCGATCGAGAAAGTAACGATCGTGACTGACGGCCAGAATGCTGCCGGTGTAGTGGGTCAGGGCCTCTTCCAACGCTTCGCGGGCGGGAATGTCCAGGTGGTTTGTCGGCTCGTCGAGGATGAGCATCTGCGGGCTCTGCCAGACCAGGCGGGCCAGGAGCACGCGCGACTGCTCGCCGCCGGACAGGCTGCCAACCCGCTTGAAGACCTCCTCGCCGCGGAACAGGAACAGTGCGAGGAAGGACCGTGCCTGGCCCTCGGACATCTCCGGTCGCACCGCCCGCACCGCCTCCAGCACGGTCAGCGATTCATCCAGATCACGGTGCTCCTGGTCGTAATAGCCCACCCGCAGATTCTCGAACAGCCGCACCTTCCCGCCTGTCGGCGGCGTCTGGCCCAGGAGCATCCGCAACAGCGTCGTCTTACCCACGCCGTTGGGCCCGATGATGCCGATCTTCTCCCCGCGGGTCATCTCAAAATCCAGATCGCGGATGAGCACCACGTCGCCGAACGCCTTGGTCGCCTTCTCGCAGCGGATGACCATGTCCCCGCCGCGCTCGTCGCTCTTAAGGCGCAGCTTCATCGCCGCGGTGTCGCCTTTGGGCTTTTTCAAGATCCGCCCGTCGGCCTCCATGCGGTCGAGGTACTTCTGCCGACCGCGGGCCTGCTTGGCGGAATCCTTGGCGTACCGCGACCGATCGATGTAATCGCGCTGATGGGCCAACCAGGCGTCCTGCTTTTCGAAGTCGCGCTGGGCCTGGAGCAGGCGGAGACGCTTGGCCTGGGCGTAGTTCGTGTAATTCGTCGGATAGACGCTGACCCGCTTGTCCTCGACCTCGACGATCTTGGTCACCACACGATCGAGCAGGTACCGATCGTGCGAGATGATGACCGCCCCGCCACGGTGGAGCGCCAGGTGCCGCTCCAGCCACCGAGTGGCGTCAATGTCCAAGTGATTCGTCGGCTCATCTAAAAGCAAAAAGTCCGCCTCTTCCAAAAGCAGCCGGGCCAATGCGGCACGGCACTTTTGACCGCCGGAAAGCTGAGAGACGCTCTGCTGATACTCCTCCGGCGCGAAGCCCAGCCCGCCGAGGACCTCCCGCAGGCGGATTTCGTAGTCATAGCCTCCCCCCGCCTCGAAGCGCGCCCGAAGCCGGTCATACTTTTCGAACAGGTTCCCGCCCTGCGCGCGGTCGTGAGCCGCGGAGATGTCGTGAGAGAGGATTGCCAGTTCCGCCTCCAATTGGCGATGCTCTTCAAATACCGCGCCGACGGCTTCGATCAGCGGCGCATCCTCCGGAAGCTGCGGCTCCTGTGGCAGGTACCCGATAGTCGTTCCCGCCGAGACGGCAATGTCCCCACGGTCCGGCTTCTCCGCGCCGACGATAAGTTTGAACAGGGTCGTCTTGCCGGACCCGTTGGCCCCGATCAATCCGACCTTTTCGCCTTTATGGAGATCCAAGCTCACGCCGTCGAGGACGACGTGGCCGCCGTAGGACTTGACGACCCCTTGAATTGAAACGGCGGACATGGGCCTACCCCAGGATTGCATGCACCGCCGGGGGCGCGGAGCGAATGTGCCGATCAATCGGCTGAGGGAGTATTGTCAGGAAAAGGGAGACTAGAAGCGAATGGCGACGTCGCCGGTGCTGGCGGTTTGGGCGCGCGAATCGGCGATGACGCCGATGCCGGTAGAGGGAATGGCGTGTTGCCGCCGCAGATCGGCGATCGTTCGTGACAGCGTTTGCTCCTGGGCCACCGTGACACCTTCGCCGCTCGCCGTTGTCAGCAACAAGTGGATCGTCTCAGGACGATCGGGGTCGGGTTGGCCGATTTTCCAGGCCGAACTCTGGTAGAGCTGGCCGGATTCGTCGATGCGTAAGTGGAAGAATCCACGAGGGTTGCGATCGCTCTCCGCACGAACGGCGATCTCACTCCAGCGCGGCGAAGAGAGAACTTGGCCGCGAAGAGGTGTGACCGGCGAGAGACGGCCGACCCACAAGAGGAAAAAAGTCCCTCCCGTCATGGAGACGACGAGGGCAATGAGAGTCTTGTAGTGACGATGCTGGTGTCGAGACTTGCTGGCCGCCATGAATGCCTCAAACGGCGACTCCCGGGCCGCCGCGCGACGATTGCTGCTAGTACAACCCTACCATTGTCTATCGGTCCATGCCAAACGCAAAATCCGCTTTTTCCAAAAAAAACTTCGGTCTCAACGCTGGAAACGCGTGACCTTATCAGACCACGTCTTTTCAGCCTCGAACCGCGCTTTTTCTGGGAACACCGTTCCATCGGTATAGGACGTTGTTCCAAAATATTACTCGGCTCGCGGAGACCGTTCACTTGATTGCCGCATGACACCGCCGACGGACGACCGCGGCGGCAACGGATCGACGATTCGAGTTTCCCGATATCGACCAGCGCGCGGACTTCGCTTAGACAAAGTTCGGTTGGCCGTGCGAGCCATTCGAACGTACGAATCGCCCGTGGCAACGCCGAGCCAGGCAAAGCCCTGCGCGCCGCCGCTGCCATTGATACGTCCTGAAACAACCCGGTGTTCTATCTCCGGCGTGACATGAGCCTACTTCCTGGCGGGTATCGGTAGCCCCAATCGCGCCATAACCAACTTCAGGTCTTCCCAAGCCTTGCTCTTCTCGCCGGGATCGCGAAGGAGATAGGCGGGATGGTAGGTTGGCATGACCGGGATGGGTGCGCCGACGAGGGCGGTGCCGCTGGGATAGAACTCATGCCAGCGGCTGCGGAGGCGGCCGATGCCTTCGCGGGTGCTCAACAGGGTTTGGGCCGCCGGCGCGCCGAGGGCGATGATCACCTCGGGATTGACGATTTGAATCTGCCGCAGCAGATAGTCCTTGCAGGCGGCGATTTCGTCCGAGGCGGGCGTACGGTTGTTCGGGGGCCGGCACTTGAGCACGTTGCAGATATAGACGTCTTCGCGCCGCAACCCCATGCCCTTTTGAATCATGTCCGTCAGAAGCTGACCCGCCCGCCCTACGAAGGGCTCGCCGCTGAGGTCCTCGTCATGCCCGGGAGCCTCTCCAATAAACATGATCCGCGCGGCCGGGCTGCCCACGCCGAAGACGGTCTTGGTCCGCGTCGCCGAGAGGCCGCACTTGACGCAGCCCTTTACTTCGTTGTCGTCGATAACGGCGAGTTGGATCGTTCGCTCGCGAACTTCCTCGGCTCTCACCGGCGGACGGGCGGGGGCAAGAGGCGGGGCCGACGGCGGAAGAGCGGTCGCGGGCTTTGCGCCGATTCGGATCGACAGGGCATCCGCACCGAGGATCGCGTCGGACTCGAAGCGGTCCCTCAATGCGGTAGCAATCCAATTGTGCGTTACTGCTTCCATGTTTCGCTTGACATCTTAGCGAGGATGGTCACGCGTCGCGCCGATAGATCTTGGGGGCAATACTAGTGAAGCGATGCAGCGGCCAGAGGTGCGCCTCCGCGGAACGATCGTCCATCATCAACAACCCTCCCGGCCGAACCGCCGCGACGATGTTGGCCATTCCCGCCCCCGGATCCTCCAGACGGCACACGACATTGAACGCGATCACCACGTCCGCCTCGACCGACGGGCGTTGAAAGGAAATATCCGTGAGCAGGCACTTCGCCTGGGGGAGTTGCGTGCGGACGGCCGAGAGGATCCGCCGCGAATGGTCGACGACGACCAGTTCGTGCGGCACGGTGATGACCGATTCCAGCTCCACCGGTTCCAGTGACGCCAGCGGCATCCAGGGAATCCGCCGCAGCACCTGGTCGCTGTACCGCGCCGCATCGCCGATCAACTTCCGAATCGCCGACGAGCCGTTGGCCGCCGCGTCGTTGAGGAGCATCCCCGCCAGACGCGTCACGCCGCCGGGGCCGATGAGCATGATCGTCGGCCGCCCGGGCCCTTCCGCGCGGAGCAATTCATCCAGCCTTTTGAAGTGCGCGAGGTGCCGATTGTGCCAGGATGTCGAGCCGACGGGATCGTGCACGTCACGGAACCATCTTGAACCGGACGACGTTGCTGTTGATCTTCCCGCCCAGAACATCTTCGACTTCGACCTTGAACACGTACTCCCCCGGGGCCAGGGATTTAGGAATCGCCAAGGGACCGATCGTCAAATAAAAGTCCCGCCGCTTTCCCCGGGCCAGATCTTCGATGTTGTCGTCCTTGGCACTCCACAACTCCTCGCCGTTCTTGTTCATGAGACTCTCGCGGACGGACAACAGCGTGCGATACATGCCGGAGGCGGTCGTTTCGCTCTTGAAGTTATCGACCTCGATGTAGAGCAGCACCCGATTCTTGCCCCCGGCTTTGAACTCCAGGGGGTCAAACGGCTCGTACCGTCCAAACCCGTCAATCGCACGGCAAAGCTCCACTTTCGGAACCAGCAAATCCGCCTTGGAACGCAATAGACCGCGGAGCTTCTCGAGCGCTTCAAGCTGTCGATTCGCCCAGATTGCCGGGTCTGGGGAATTCGGCATCCCCGCCGCTTGCACCGCCCGGAGCTGGCCGAACATGATCTCCTGCGTCTCGGCATCCAGGCCCGGCGACGGCGCCAGGGCCTTTTGGTCCTGACCCTCCACAAGATACAACATGCGCAGTTTGAACTGCTCCTCCACGTTGTCGGGATTCGCTGCGGCGATGGCCTCCTGTGCCCGCACCTTCTTTTGCGTTGCATCACCCGCCGCCCGTGACGCGGGCGCATTCACCGCAATCGGAGCGGAAGCAACCGGCTCTTCGCGTGCCGTTGTCTCCATGGCCGGCGGAGCCTGTTCCGGCTTCGGCTCAGGGACCTCCACCCGCGGCTCGTCGACGGTAGTATCCACGCGTACCGTCTGGTTTGACGTCGCCTCGGTGGCGTTATGGTCCTCGACAATTGCGGAACGCTGCTCCGCCAATGGAGGCGCAGGCGAACCTATTGTCTTGGACTGATCCGGTGGCGCGTCGTTGTGCTCGGAGCCATCAGGCGATGATTCGGCGGATTCGTCGCCCGCACCGGTTGGATTTCGCTCTGTCGGCGTTGAAGCGAGAGCGCCATCGTTGCTCACGGCCGCCTCAGACTGATTTATTTCGCCCGATTGATGATTTTCAGGCGGGCTCGCCGACGTGCCGTCCTGCGGCCCCGCTTCATTTGGCGTCGTCGATGGCTCGACCGTGACCTCCGAAAGCACCGGCGGCTTCATCGCCGTTTCGGCCGTCGCGCTTTCCTCTTGAGCGGTGGAGTCTTCCGAATTTGGCGGCGGGCTCGACTCCGCCATCTCCGCCTTACCCTGAGCGGGCGTGGCTGGCTCCTGATCCGCGGGAACTTCCTGACGATCGCCTTCGGTCTCCTCGCCATTGTCGGCCCCACTGTCTGATTGAGCCGCGTGCTGGGATTCGTCTGACGGCTCGACAATGGCCGCTTCCACGGACACATTCTCGGGTTCGTTCCCCTCCGGCTCGGTCCGGCTGCGGATCGCGGTCTGGCGCACCCGCGCGGCGCGATCCGGATCACCTTGGCGCTGAATCTTGGAAGTAACGTCGTTGTTTTGGTACGACGGATCGTACTTCGGCTCCATCGACTGAACGTAGCGCTCGACCTTTTCATCCACCTCCTTGCTCTTGGGATCGTCCGCCGCCGGATCCGGCGGGTTCTTGGCTTCCGCGACCGCCGGCTCGCTCTTCACCGGCCTCCGCGCCTTGGTCACCGGCTTGTCCTTGGAGGCCGGCCGATTGAGCCCGAACCAATCCCACTCGCCTTCGGCGCAGCCGCACACGGCGACGACGACCGACACCATCATCCATCGCCCAACGGAACACAAACGATGCATTTGCATGATGACTTCCCTCGCTAACGCGCCGCGACGCGGGCGGGCCCGGTCGCGCACAATTCAACGATCAGCTTTTCAACGGCCGACCGTACCGTTCCCAGCCCGGTCTTGGTCGCCACGTCGATGGAGAGGAGTTTTACCAGAATCTGCTGCCATTGGCGCAGGGAAAACCGGTCTAATTGCCGCTTTAGCTGATGCGTATCGGTCCAGATTCCCGCGGCCCGCGCGGCATCGAAAAGCGACGAACCCTGTCCGACCAGTCGCTTGGCCTCTGCCAGCCGCGCGAAGGCGTAGCGCAGACCACCAACGGCCCTGAATTCCGCCTTGCGATCCATCGCCATGACCTGGTCCCACAGCGCCAAGGCGCCGCCGGCGTCACCCGCGGAAATGGCGTCGGTGAGAATAAAGACCTTTTCTTCGCGCGAGGCCCCGACCAATGCATCCACGTCTTCCAATCGGATACCGGTCCTCGGCAACACGTATGTCGCCAACTTCGCCAATTCCATGTCGAGCAGACCCAGTTGCGGCCCGACGAGGTCGGCCAAACGCCGCGCCGCCTGCGGCTCCAGACGAACGCCGTGCGCCTCCTGCGCCTGGCCGGCCAACCAGCCTGGAAGGGCTGCTGCCTTGGGCGTTTCGCACGGGATATTGACACCAACCTTTTCAACGAGCTTGTAGATTCGCCAGCTCTTTTGCCACGACCGGCACACCAACATCAGTACTCCGGTCGGACAGGGTTCTTCGATGTAGGACTCCAGGGCCGCGCGATGCGCGGTCACAAATCCGTCTGAGTCGTTGACGATAACCAGTCGAAGCGGGGCCAGGAGTGAGGCCGTCCGGCATTCGTCCAGGACATCGGCGAGTCGGGCGTTGTCGCCTTCAAACTCCGCGAGCGCCATCCGATCACGATCCGCGCCGAGGACCAGCGCCTTTATACGTTCGACGGCCTGACCGCGAAGATAAGCGTCGGCGCCGAAGACGGCGTACACGGGGGCCGGCGATGCGTTGGATGTTTTTTGAGTCTTGGCCATGGGACACCGGTTCCACCGGCGTTTGGAGGCCATCTTACGGCTCGGGTTCGCCGCTGGCCAGTCCCGACTCCGTCGGTCGTCCTGGGTACAGTTTCATGCGCTCGGCCGCACGGGACCGCACGGCCTCCGGCGCTTCTTGTAGATCTGCTACCTTGGCCCAGGACGCCCGCGCCCCGGCTCGATCGCCCATGAACATGGCCACATCCCCGAAGTAAAGCCACGCCTCGGCGTCGTCAGGCTCCAGCAACAGCAAGCGCTGGAGCGTCTCTCCCGCCGACCGGTAGTTTTGCCGCCGGGTCTGCACGAGCGCCAGCGACTTCAATGCCGCGCGATGGGTCGGTTCATCCACTAACAGTGCTCGCAATTCCTTTTCCGCCTCTTCCGGCTGCCCGGACAGCAAGAGCAATGCGGCCAAGTCGTGGCGGGCGGCGGCCAGGTGGGGATCGAGGTCGAGCGCTTCGCGATAACGGGCCAGTGCCAGATCGGTCTCGCCGCGGAGTCGGTGCCAGGTGCCCGAGTCATATTTCCGCTGCGCTTCCTGATTGACCTTCCGATCCGGCGATTGATCGCCGCGAACGGGCTCGCCGGGCCCAATCAACGCCGGTGTATCCGGGAGTGGATCAACGGCATTGGGTTTTTCGTTTCCTCTTGTTACATCCGCCAAACGCGGCGATTCTCCCGACGTCGATGCCGCGGGAGTCGAGTTCTGTACCCGAACGGCGGGTCGGTCGCTGCGTAGAGCGATATCGCTCGCGATCGAACGCCCGACATTCCCCGCCCGGTCGATCGCCGTGGCCTTGACCGAAAACGGAGCGCTCAGATCTTCCGGCGCCGTCCAACGAAAGGAGCCCGATGCTTCCAACAACTCGGCGATCAGTCGGTACGACTTTGTTTGCTCGCTGCGATAGTGAAGGCTGACCGGCCGATCGGGAAGATCGGCGTCCTGTGCCGTCCATCGAATCGTCACATCTCGATTGAGATTGAAATGCTCGTCCGGTCGCGCCTCCAGGATCTGCACGATCGGCGCTTCCCGGTCGACGCGAATCCACTGCTGCGGCGCGGTCCCGGATGTCGGCGACGGCGACGACGCCCCGGCCGCGTTGTGAAGGACGATGAAGAAGCCGTACAGCCCGTCGGACTCCGCCGTAAACCTCAACCTCCCCGAGGTATGCGCCTGCGGAATCGAAAGTCCCCCGCCCGATCGCTGCGACGCGAATTGCCGCCATGTTTGTCCCTCGTCGTGGGTAACGAAAGCATCGACCTGAGTAACCTGACCACCGTTCCCACCCACTTGATAGGTAATCGAGAGTGATGAAGAGGAGACCGATGGCACTTCGCACGTGAAGGCCGACGAACCGCCTTCGTCCGCTGCAACCATAGGCAGCCACTGCAGCGCCGCGGCCCAGATCACTACGCTCTGGACCACAGTATTTCTGTACATGAAGCAATCCAAAGGTTTGTCTCGTGCCATGCGCGCACGGAAACCGTCAAAGTCGAACGTCTGGTTATCGGGCATATCGACCAGTGCATGAGGCGAACTGAAACACAGCAGGCGTGACGGTCATTATCGCCCCGAACGTGCCCGGCAGTATTGATATCGCCGCATTTCTCACGTCACGGTCGCCGCGAAACGATGATGTTTCTGCCGACCCAGTGTCGGTCACAGGTTCGACCGCGTATCCACGGCCGCTCAACGATCGGCCGCATGAGGGCGGCGAACCCATCGAATCGATCGCCGTTTGGGGGAAAGTAGTGAACGCATACCGGCTCCGACATCGCGCCATCTGGGGAAGTCTGGCCCTGCTCGTGGGAGCGTTATCCGGTTGCGCGCAAGTCGACAGGCAGCCGCAACCCTCACCGCGCCGCGCGGCGACGCCGGCTCGGCATAAACAACCCACGCCCGTGCGCACCGTCGAACCCACGCGCCACGTCGAACCCGCGCCCAAGCCCGTTGAGGCGACCGACGATCATCGCGACCGCCACCCGTCGATGTGGAAGCGCAAGCTCAGAGCGACGTATACGTGAACCGCTGTCGAACAGGACAGTCTGCGGCAGAATAGTGGCCCGGTCACTGCCGCAGCGGCATGCCCGTGACCCGCCCTTCGAAGACCATGGTCCCCTTGCAATAGGCCTGGATATCGCAGACGAACCGGCGGGTGCGGGCTTCGATCATCTTGCCGGCAAAGTCGATCCGCGCCGGGGGGATGACCGAGCCGCGGAACTTGGCCCCGTCCACGCCCCCGAAGCCCATGAACGAACCCTCCTCCATTGGCATAATAAAAAGCTGCGCGAAGGCCGCAAGATGGGCGGCGCTCTCCATCATCAAGATGCCGGGGAAAATCGGGTTGCCCGGCATGTGACCGCGGCACCACCATTCGTCGGGGCGGACCTCGCGATAACCGGCGACCGTGCCGGCCGCCTTGTCCAGGTGATAGATTCCGTCGAGTTGGGAGAATTCGAATCGCTGCGGCAACAGGTCGTAGATCTGCTCCCGCGTGTAGAGCAGGCGGCTCGTATCGACATTGGCAAGGTCGAGGATGGCGGGCGGCGGCATGCGAGGCCTTTTACAACAAACGGACCGGGTGGCCGCAAGTCATCAGACATGCCGGCGCGTGACGGATTCTAGCCTCTCTACGATTCCGCCCCTGCCTCGGTAGAGCGGACTTCGAGGATCTTCTTGCGGACGTTCTGAGCCGCGTTCTTGATATCCTGCATCGCTTTACGAACGCGGGTGCCGGCGGCCTTATTGCCGCCCTCGGCCTTGGCCACGTCGTCCGCACAGGCCTCTACAAGCTGCTTGAGGGTCTCGTACTCCTGCATGAATCGGTCTCCTGTCGTTTAGCGAAAAAAAGAGCGCAAGCCCTTTGAAACCCGGCTTCTCGGCTTCCCTAGCCCTCCAACCGCCGAGGAGTCTAACCGGACTTTAGTACGGGACAAGATGGAAATCGGCGATTCCGGGTAGAAAATGAGGGTCGCGATTTATTGAAGACAGGTTATATCCATAACTTGCGGGCGAACCGACAAACAGTTAGCATCCGTTTTTCGTGAGATGATTGCCCCCGTTTGATTAGTCCGACCCGGAGCCTCTGCCGTGCATTATCCGCATCGAATCAGCCACCGAAAACGCAACCGCAAACAAGGGTTTCGCGCCCGCATGCGCTCCGTGGGAGGCCGTAAGCTCATCGCCCGTAAGCGCAAGCGGGGTCGAAGGATAAACGTCAAGACGCGCGTCGGCTAATCCGCCGCGTTTGCGTTCGACTTAACCCTCCAATAGCCGCATTACGAACGCCCCCACATCCGCCCCACTAAGAGTTCCGCTGTCATCGCAATCGGCCGAGCATCGCTGGTACATCGTCGCGCCCGGCGGATTAAGGTGCGTCTCCACGAAAAGCGGCACGTCGCGGCCGTCGAAGAGTCCGTCTTCATTCATATCACCTAATTCACAGCTCCGAAACCAGGGCGTCGCCGACCGCGAGGTCAGCATGAACTCCATCAGCATCTCGCCGACTTTCTGTTCGCCGGTCATGGCAGGGTGCGTCCCATCGCTCTGTAAGTCCGAGCATATATAAGTGAGGCCGTCGCTCCGCGGCGTCGTCCCGTCCGCCCACAGATAGGGTCCCCACGCAACCCACGGCGCTACCGTTGCATAGTTCAAATCGCCGGCGACAGGATCGACGGCCCCACCGGCCATCTGGTTGATCTGCGCCTCGATCAGCCATTTCATCGCCAGCCCCGACTCGTACGAATAGGGCTCCGGATTGAGCGTCGTTTGCGGCACGGGATAGCCCGCGTATCCGGCGTAGATGCGATTCGACACAAACGCGATCTGCAAGTTCGGGTAGCGCGTCTTGCAAGCCCGCAATGCGTTCGCGGTTGAAGCCTTCAGGATATAGGCATCCGCGTTGGCGTTGGGCAGTGAACTTGAAGGCTGGGGATTAGCCAGCTTCACCCACACCGCCTGCACCTGCGATTCGGTCAGTCCGGCCGGCGCCAGCACGTTGTCGCGCACGCGGTCGTAATTCGGATCGGTCGGCGAATCCCACGTGGCCGCCGCCTGGCCGCCGAGCGCGCCGTTGATGATCGCCAGCGTCGTGTGGTTCACGCGCGGATTCACGGCGGCCTGGCCCATAAAGGTCCATGCATCGCACGGCAGACCGCCGCCCTGCGAACAGAATTCCTGCGTCGTGTTGGACATGCCGATGGAGAGCAGAATGTATTTGCCGTCGATGGGCTGAATGGCCAGGGCTCGCGCGCGACCCACGGCCGCATGTGCAGAAGGAACGAGATTTGAGCCGCCGGGATAAAGCCCGCCCTGAAATAGCCCGAGGTAAAGGCCCGTGCCGAGATCGTTCAGCGGCGTGAACCCGACCGACGTAACGGTGCAATCCGCGGCGCGGATGCCGGCGCCGATGTTCAATACGGCAAGGACAATGGCGGTAATCGGAACGATGTGACAAGCGCGCGGCATGGCACCACTCCTCCCCGGTTAGAAGGCGGCGGCCTCGTCGCCACCTATGGACATCATAACCCGCGACGGCTCATCTCCTATTAGAAACGCCGCGTTTCGTTCGCCTATTGCACGATATGGGTCAGTCGCACGCCTGTGGCACATGGCACAATTTCGGCGGATAATGGAAGTTGAGGGCGTCTGCGATGATTCAAACCGCGTTTGAATGTTTCCCGTGGGACCTTGATCTGGAGGGCTACGACGACGCGATCGCGCGGCTGGCCGGCGATATCGGCGTGGATGCACTCCTCGTCCCGGCCGTGCACGAGGGCATCCGCGAGATTCGCCCGCGCGCAGCGGAAGCCGACCGCGCGTTCATTTGTAGCGCGGCGGCGCACTTTCAACCGGATGCGAAGCTCTATTCCGGCTTGCAAATTCGTCCGATCCCGGCTGCCTGGATGAAGACGCGCAACCCGCTGCAAAAAATCGCCGAAGCTGCGGAAAAGCACCGCCTCAAGCTCCGCGTATCGATCTCCTGCTGCCAGGGCGACACGCTCGTCGAACGCTATCCTCACGCCGCATGCGCCGACTTCTTCGGTCGCCCCAGCGACCACTGGCTGTGCCCCTCACATCCCGACGTACGCGCCTATCTCGCCGCGCTCGTCGAAGATATCACGACCAACTACCCCGTGGATGCGCTCAACCTCGAGTCCGCCCACTTCGAACCGGGTTATACAACGGGATATATGAATTCCCTGCAACTGCCTCCGGCGATTTCTACACTTTTCTTCGACTCTTGCTATTGCGCATCCTGCCTTCAGCGAGCGACCGACGCCGGCGTTGATGTATCCGCGCTCCGCGCTGTCCACAATGGACTTTTCATGAAATTGAGCCGATTGGAGCCGGTCCCGGCAGTGGAATTCCCGGACCTGATTGCAGAAAACCGGGTCCTCGCCGACTTTCAACGGACGCGGCAGGAGTCCGTCACCTTGCTGGTCCATTCGCTATGGGCGTGCTGCAAAGCTCCCCTCCGAACAGCGCTCGCCGGTCCGAATGATTCGACCGCCGCATGGCCGGAGGAGTTGAACAAGTACTGCGACGGATTCTACGTTCCGGTCGTCAGTAGCCGTGAGCATGAATGGCCGTCTGAAGAAATAGCGGAAGCCGGAGGCCCTGCGCACTGCGATATCAATTTCACTTGCTATCCGCCTTGGGCGCCGGACAGCCCGACGCTCGTTAGTGCGGTCCATCGCGCCGCACAAGCCGGTGTTGCGTCAATCATCTTCGACAACTACGGCGTCGCCCCGGAACCCTGCCTCGACTGGGTCCGCCAAGCGATTCGCTACGCCCGCCGCGAGATGACGTAAATTCCCGCTTGCCAAAAACCAAAAAAAGAACGGCGGGACCGAGACTTGCTCGATCCCGCCGTGTGATTTACCCACCAGACCCGGGCGCCGGCTTCGCCGGTTTTCGTCCTTTGGCCGCCTCCGTGCCGCGTCTCTATCCCCACGGACGCGGCGCGTCAGGCTGATACTCATCAGCCCGTGCGGCCTTCAGACACCGGGCTAACGAAGCAGGCCCAGGATCTGCGACGTCTGCTGCGACGCGACGCCCAGCAGCGAAATGCCCGACTGGAGCAGCACGTTCTGCCGGCTCAGCTCCGCCGTCGCCTTGGCGAAGTCCACGTCGCGAATAGTGCTGCGCGCACTTTCCAGGGCTTCCTGCGTCGCGCCCAGGCTGTTCAGCACGGTCTCGACCTGGTACTTCTGAAACCCGCCGATCCGGCCCTGGGCCGTCGCCACCTGCATGATCGCCGCCCGGGTGACGTTCACGGCGTTATTGGCGTTCGTGGTCAGCGAATTCACGCCTCCGCTCTTGATCGTGCTCAAATACCCGGTGACGCTGTCGCCCAGGTTCTGGCTGAACAGCGGGTTGAGTCCGATCGTCGATTGCGTGTTGCTTTCGGTACCGAGTTGAAACGTCGCGCCGCCGCCGCTGATCGTAATATTGCCGGCGGTCCCGGCGACATTGCCCGCGGCGGTCAGGACGAACTCGCCGCTTGTGCCATTGGAGTTGAACGAAACTCGCAACCCATCGGCGGCCGCGTTCTGCCCATTGACGGTCACCACCGCATTATTGCCTGCCGTATAGGCAACGTTGTTGAAGTCTACGTCGCCGCTGATGTACGACGCCTGCACGAATGCCGCCGAACCGTAGGAGCGGCTTTGAATGCGAATCTGACCCGCATTCAGTGATGCCGAGACGCCCGTGTCCGCGGCCGCCGCGATGATCTTGTCGCGAATCTGTGCCAATGTATCGGTGTCGGTGACGGCGATCGTGGCCGTGCCGAGCGCGCCGGTAATCGAAAACGAGGCGGCAGAGAGGGCCGCCGAGGCGACCGTCGTCAGCGTGGCCGACGCGACCGTTCCCGGTGTCGTCACGTTCACCGCAAACGTCTGGTTGGCGGTCGACGACGGCCGGGAATAGACTTTGACGTCGGTGACCTCGGCCGGAAGAGTCGCCGTTGCCCGGATGGAAAGCTGCCCATCCAACAGACGCTTGCCGTTGAACGACGTGGTGCGAACGATCCGGTCGATCGAATCGATCGCGCTGTCGATCTGCGCCTGGTTGGCCGCGATTTCCGCCGCCGATAACGCGCCTGAACTCGTGCTCTTGGCGGCCAGACTTTGAATCTGATTGAGCAGCGAGGAGACTTCCGTCAGCGCGCCGTCTGCCGTCGTGGCGAACGACTTGGCCCGTTGCCCGTTGGCAATGGCCGCTTCGACGCCGGTCAGTTCCGAGGAAAGACTCTGCACGGCGATCAAACCCGCCGGATCATCGGCACCCTTGTTGATCTTGAAACCGGTCGCCAATTGGGCGAGTGTCGCCGACTGGTTCGCAGTCGTCCGATTCAGGATGTTTAAGAGAGACAGTGTGTTTACATTGGTAACGGTGAGACCCATAAGCTTCTTACCCTTCCTTCCTAATACGGTTGGCCCTTCTTTCAATACTCACACGCGCGATCACGGCCCACCATCCGCGATCTCAATACTGGGAACTCGTTCGCCTATCCGCCTGGCAAACCTAAGATATAACTTCCAACGGGGGCCAAACGCGGACGCGGTCCATACGACGCACCTAACCAATTGCCGAGAATAATGTTGGACGAGCTGTTGAAGTGGATGCCGTGGTCCGTCTTTCGCAGGTATCAGTGTTGATACCGAAGCGTCCGATTGTTACGGGTCCAGGCGCGCGGGTCGATTGGCCCCGGCGGATGGCGCGTCCGGGGATCTGGTACCCTCGGGCCGGCTGGTGGGCGCGACCTTGGCGGCCTGGCTGGCTTGATACGCGCGAAGTTGCTCCAAGGCGTCATGGGGAATCGGCCCGATCCGCCAGTCGCCGTCCTCACGGGTGATGGCGACTTGCACTTGGCGGACGCTTTTGCCGCCCTTGACCGCGAACTCTTCGAGTTCGTATTGCGCACTCATAAGATAAACGGGGCCTTCGACCTGAGGCACATCGGGAAGGCGCTCGATCTGGAGGATACGGACGTTTTTGAGGGCGTTGAAATTGGACTCAAATCGCGGCGGGAGGATCGGCGGGCGGCTGCGACTGAGCATGAGGCGAAAGTCCGAATACTGGCCCTGCATGCAGACGCGCGCGAACCGGTCCACGAATCGATTGAGCGAAAGGTCGTAGGTGCGTGCGGAAACGGGAAAGACAAAGTTGGGCCGCCGCTCCAGGTCGAGAATGACGGGCTCCGGAAACGCCTCGTCATCGGCGATGGAGGGCCGATCCGTAGCCAGGACAAAAACGACGGCGCTGACAAAGGTCAGCGCGAGAAGGATGAGCCCATAGAGGGCGACACGCCGAAACGTGGGAGATGATAAAGCCGCCGTTGCCATTCCGACCTCGTATCCCTGTTCGCCGCCAGCTTACAGGCCGCCGCGGCGCTGCACCCGCACGATTTCCTTGCGATCTTCCTTCTTGCGCTCTTCCTGTCGCTTGTCGCGATGGGTCCGGCCGCGGGCCAGCGCGAGTTCGACCTTCACCCGCCCATCCTTATTGAAGTACACGCTCAACGGGATCAGCGTCTGGCCTTTGATCAGGACGCCGGTCGCCAACTTTTTAATCTCCCGTTTGTGCAGCAAAAGCTGCTTAGGACGCTTGGGGTCATGGTTGAACTGATTACCTGCCTTATAGGGCTGAATCTGAAAATTGTGGAGCCGCACCTGGCCCCTCTCGATCCGGGCAAATGCCTCGGCAATACTCGCCTCGCCAGCCCTTAAGCTCTTTACCTCCGTGCCTTTAAGGGCGATACCGGCCTCCACTTTGGCCAGGATTTCATAGCTGAATCGTGCCTTTTTGTTCACCAGCGACGGTCCCGTTGGGGGGCCGCCCCTTGATGCATCCTTGGCCATTCCAATATGTTATAGGAGCCTATCAACCCCAACAACCCGCGGGTCGGCCTGCAACCGCGACCTGCGGCGAACGATATAATTAGAGGACAGCCATGCAAGCTTTGGAGGCATGCGACGGACGACTGACTCCGCTCGCCGAGCGGCAGCTCATCAAGCGCGCCCAAATCGGCTGCCGGGAGAGTTCCCACGCGCTGGTCGTCGCCTATCAGAACCGCCTCCACGCCTTCGTCTGCCGAATGGTGAAGAATTCGCACGAGGCGGAAGAGGTCTGCCAAGACACGTTCCTGCGGGCCTTCGGCGCCCTCGACTCCTTCGATTTCACGTATCGCTTCAGCACCTGGCTGTTCACGATCGGATATCGCCTCTGCCTGAACACGCTGCGGCGCCGCAAGGACTATTGCGGCGACATGGACTTCAGCGCCATGGCGGGCAGCGGCCGAAACGAATCCGACACGATGCCCCTCGCTGACACCGTCGCCAACAGCGACGAGGCGAAGCGGCTCAAAAAAATAATCTGGGAAGCCGTCGATCAACTGACACCGCAGCAGCGCGCCACGGTATTACTCTTCTATAGAGAGGCGATGAGCTGCCAGGAGATCGGCGACGTCCTCGAAATGCCGGCGGCGACCGTGAAGAGCCACCTTCATCGAGCGCGAAACCGTCTCAAGGAATTGCTCGAATCGCAGCTCGTGGAGGATTGGTCCCTGGTCCGCTTCGGCATGGCCGGCGGTAGCGCCTAGCCCCGATCGGCCCGACGGAGAATGTGAACTATGCTGACGTGCCGTCATGTACAACACCTGCACGATCGCTTCCTCGACGGCGATCTGACTCCGAGCATGACCGCGGAGATCCACGCGCACCTGCTCCAGTGCCCCGCCTGCCAACATCAGATGGAGATCAGCCGGGCCAGCGCCGATGTGATCGCCCGGGACGATTCCCATTACGAACTCGACTCGGGCTTTGCGATGCGCGTTGTGGCCGCACTGCCCAAGCCTTCTCCCAGTGCCGCACTGGGTAGCGCGCAGCGCTCCCGGCGCCGCCGCGTCTGGCGCATCGTCGGCATGGCCGCCCTTCCGGCCGCTGCCGCCGCCCTCTTTATCGCCGTCGTGATTCTCCCCACCGCGCCGACCACCCCGCGCCCGACCTTTGTCGCCGGCAAGGCGGTCGAGGCCGCCGGCGTCCAAGACTTGATGAACCCCACACTCGATGCTGTGGATGGCACCCGCCGAGCCGCGAAAGACCTGAACCAGCTCCTGCAGATCTCGGTTCAGGGGGTCGGTGAGGGCGTGCGCAAGGGCATCGAGAACGCCAAGCCGCCCCGCGCCGATTTGACGCCCATGGATGTCCTGCTGCTCCCCTTCAACGACGCGCTCGTCCCCGAGCAGCCGAAGTCCGACGATCCCGCCGTCGTGCGATTCTAATCACACAACTGCCCTCCTCCCGACCGCGCAGCCGCGGTTTTTGATTTTCCCACGAATGTGCGGAATCGACGCTCAGTTTTTACCGCGCCGGTTGAGTCGACACCGGCTGGCCCGGATAGCGCAGCGGCGGGAGGTACCGTTCGATCCGTTCCCCATAGAGAACCAGCAGAAGCGTGATGACGGCCCACGCGATGGCGGTCACGAGGAAAGGGCGGTCCTTTACAAGGATGTCGGAAGGACCGGTGTGCTCGCCCAGTTCGATGACGGTGGCGTAGCGGAAGATGGCGTAGAAGACGAGCGGCGTAGTGAAGACAAGCGAGTGGTAAGTCGTCGCCGGATCAAGCGTGTAGAGCAAGTACGTGATCATCGCCATGCCGCCGCTGGTCGCCAGAAACTGGCCCAGAATGGCCGGGTTGTAGTGCGCGAGCGTCCGGCGATGCAGGGCGGCCTGCCCGTTGGTTTCCATCGTGGCTAATTCGCAGCGCCTCTTGCCGAAGCCGAGAAAGAGGCAAAGCGTGAAGGTGCAGATGACCAGCCAGGCCGAGACCTCGACATTGATCGCCTGCGCCCCGGCGAGCGCACGGAGCACGAATCCGATGGCGATCAGGATCACATCGAGCAGCACCCGGTGCTTGGCCCAGAAGGTGTAGACCAGATTAAGCGCCAGAAACGCCCCGGCCGTCAGCGCGAATCCCGCGGGGAGCCGTAACGACGCCGCCATTCCCGCGATCGCCAGTAAAACCGCTATGACGCCCGCGGTGACGGGCGAAATGGCGCCGGTCGCGACGGGCCGACGGCGCTTGGTCGGATGCAGGCGGTCCTCGCGATAATCCTTGAGATCGTTGAACGCATAGACGGCTCCCGAAAGCGTGCAGAAGATGGCAAAGGCCGCCAGGGCCAGCAGGAGCGCGTCGGGATCGGTGCGCCGGTGGCCGAAGACGAGAGCCGCGAAGACAAAGACGTTTTTTACCCATTGCGCCGGGCGCAAGAGCTGGATCGCGGCGATTATCGTTCGAAGCAAATGGCAGCCTCCCGGGCCGTGAATCCGCGTTACGTTACGCAGGGGCCGTGCAGCCGTCAAACGCCCGCTGATGCAATCGGCCGTGCGGACGCGGGCACACGAAGGCCGCCAAGACGGACCGTTAGGACATCGGCGGAGTGGGAGAGGGCGGAGGCCGCAACTTGCGGGCGCGGACGTGCGGCGATACGACGCGACCGGCCCCGACACGCATCGGCTTGCGCTCTTCGTACTTGAGCGGGCGATTCGTCCGTAAACCGATGATATAGTGACCGCTGGTCTGCAGGTCGCAGTGCTGGACGACACAGCCGATGTTGATCGGCACCCGGCTGATCGAGTAGTAGGAGACGTACGCCGAGACTCCCTTTTTCAGGGGCCGATCGTATTCAATCGCCATCCCGCTGGCGGAAATGTTGAGAAGCGGACACTCGACGTTGTCGGGCAGGCCGGTTTGCGTCTGCGGCGAAAAGCAAACGTGAACGTTTTCGCATTCCCTGCGCGGATTTGTGCGTCTCGAGCGGAGAGCGTGGGTTTCGGTGCCGCCGGTACTCCGCTCGGGTTGGATGGTGGCACCGGAAGAACCATCGGTGGATAGCGGGATTGCGTCGTCGTTCACAAAGCGGCCCCCGGAGCTATGACTGTCCGCCGTTTCCATCGGCGCGATCGGCGCGGGACTTGCCCTGCCGGGGCGGCGGTGGTCAACGCGTCCGAGAATAATCGCGGATTCCCCATTCGGTCGTTGCATTAGGAGCAAAAGGCCGCGCCGGGGACACGTCGAGATGCCGCGGTTACGATGGGCTGTTTTGCGAGAGAACGGGAGACAGAATTGGCCTTTAGCGATCTTCAATCCTTCATCAACGCATTGGACCGGGCGGACCAGCTTCGACGAATCCGCATTGAAGTCGACCCTGAATTGGAGATCAGCGAGATTGCCGATCGGATCGGCAAGTCGCCCTCGCCGGAAGGGCCGGACGGCGCTCCGGCAACGGATCCGGTGCATGGTGCGGCGGGCGGACGCGGACTCCTGTTTGAGCGCGTCCGCGGAAGCGACATCCCCGTGGCGATCAACCTATTCGGAAGTTACGCGCGGATGCGCCTGGCGCTGGGTTGCGGCGACTTCGAGTCCCTAGCGGCCAGGGTGCAGAAGCTCGTGAAGCCGGAACCGCCGACCAGTTTCATGGACAAAATGAAGATGCTTCCGGAACTGGCCAAGATCGCCGGCTATGCGCCGAAGAACGTCAAGCGAGGGATTTGTCAGGAGGTCGTCCATACCGAGGACGCCGATTTGTACTCGCTTCCGATCATCAAATGCTGGCCGCACGATGGCGGCGCCGACGAAGACGTAATCGTCGGGCGACGCCGACTCGCCCCGACGCCTCAAGCCTCAAGCCTCAAGCCTCAAGCCTTCACCGTCGGCCGTTACATCACGCTGGCCGGGATTTACACGACCGCTCCCGATGGCTCGGAACCGAATATCGGGATGTACCGTATTCAGGTGACGGGGCCAAAATCAGCAATTTTTCATTGTCACGTACACCACGACGGCGCGCGGCACCAGCGGATGTGGGCGGCGCAGGGCAAGGACATGCCCATTGCCATCGTCCTCGGCGGCGAGAGCGTGCTTCCCTATGCCGCAACGTGTCCATTGCCACCGGCGGTCAGCGAGCTGCTTTTCGCGGGATTCCTTAACGACGGCGGCATTCCCCTCGTCGCGGCGCGGACGGTTCCACTTAATGTCCCCGCCAACGCGGAAATCGTCATCGAGGGTTGGGTCAGTGCGACGGAATCGGCCCGCGAAGGCCCGTTCGGCGACCACACCGGCTTCTACAGTCTCGCCGACCAGTTCCCGACGATGCAGGTGACGGCGATCACGCATCGCGAAAAGCCCATCTATCCGACCACGATCGTCGGTCCGCCGCCGATGGAAGACTACTTCATGGGCAAGGCGACGGAGCGCGTCTTTTTACCGCTCCTGCAAATGCTCATTCCCGATATCGTGGACTACGACCTGCCGCGTTGGGGGGCGTTCCACAATTTCTGTTTTGTGAAGATCCGCAAGGAATACCCACTCCAGGCCCGCAAGGTGGCCAGCAGCATCTGGGGGGCCGGTCAGATGATGTTCAGCAAATTCATCGTCATTGTGGACGAGGAGGTCAACGTCCACGACGAGCAGGCCGTCATGTTCGCGGTCGGGGCGAACGTCGACCCGCGCCGCGACACGTTTCTGGTGGATGGCCCGATGGACATCCTCGATCACTCCGCTCCGTATCTCGCCGCCGGCAGCAAGATGGGGATCGATGCAACGCGTAAGATTCAGGGGGAGGGGATTGTCCGCGACTGGCCGAGGCCGCTCGTCATGCCCGACGAGATCAAACGGCTGGTGGAGGGGCGGTGGGCAGAATACGGATTGGACTGATGGATGCGCCGAAGAATGAAACCCCCGATCCCGACCAGAAACCACTAATTGAACTTACGCCGCTGGCTCCCGCGACGGACATCCCACCGGGCGGCAAGTTCGAAGAGCGCTGGCTCACAACGGAGCAGCAGATCGAGTCCGGCGTGGTGCAAATCCCGGTTCCGGCTGAGCCTCTGCACCTCTGCCCGACCTGCGATTACAACCTGACGGGGCTTACGGCGCGACGTTGCCCGGAGTGCGGCGAGCCGTTCACGATGGCCGACGCCCGCGATCGCGGCGTGGAAAAGGCGATCGGCTATCGACGCTACTTCGTCTCCGCACACTACGAAGCATGGAAGTTCCGGATCGGCTGGTTGCTGATCGCGGCGGGCTTTCTGATGCCGGTGTTCTTTGGATCGGCGCCGCGCCCTGCATGGGGCCTGCGCGGCGGTGCGATGATCTTCCTGACGCCGATCTTTCTGGCGTTCGCCTGTTTTTACAAAGTCATACGCGATACCACATGGGCCGACGCGATCCTGGTCGCGGGCCTTGGGGCCGCGCTGTTGGGCGCCGCGATCGTGTTTCTCTGAACCGGTATCCGTACGGCCGATTCGCTACAATACTGAGCCGATGCACACTTCGCCCGCCGACAGCCCGGTCTGGGACGACGGCCGCCTGGCCGATCCGCACGGCCAACCTGACAAAGCCGCGCGCGTCCGCGCCATGTTCGACGAAATCGCCCCGACCTATGAGCGCGTCAATCGCGTCCTGTCCGCCGGACGCGACGCGTATTGGCGGAGGCACGCCGTGCAGATGGCCGTGATCCAACTCGACGATCGCGTCCTCGATCTGGCCTGCGGCACGGGCGATTTCGCGCGTGCCTTCGCCGTCGCGAAGCCGAAGGTCGTGATCGGATGCGATTTCGCCGAGCAGATGCTTCGGCAGGCAGCAGATCGAAGAATCGAAGACATCCGCTGGTGCATGGGCGACGCCCTGACGCTTCCGTTTGCCGATGCGTCTTTCACCGTCGCAAGCTGCGCCTTCGGCGTCCGCAACTGGCAGAGCCTGGACCGAGGCCTGACCGAGGTCTTTCGGGTGCTGCGAAAAGGCGGGCGGTTTGTCATTCTCGAATTCTCGATGCCGCGGGCGCCGCTGGTGGCGCGGGCGTATCAGCTCTATTTCCGTCGCATTCTGCCGACGGTTGCGACGTGGATAAGCGGTGACCGTACTGGGGCCTATCGTTACCTGCCCGCCTCGGTGACGGCCTTTATCGACGAGGCCGGCATGACCGCCTCATTACGGGCAGCCGGGTTTGCTCGCGTCGAGGCGCGCCGCCTGACGCTGGGCATCGTCACGGTTTTTGTCGCATGGAAGGATTAATGGTCGAGGAAGGAGCAACACTTTCACCATCCCCCATGCCGTCCGAGATCGTGGACGTCTGGTCGCGCACGGCTCCAAAGTATCGCCGCCGGGCGGTATTGATGCTCATCGTTCTCTCCGGGCTTTTCGCCGGCCTGTGCTGTTTTACCTTTTGGCTCCGCACCGGCATTTATTGGCCGTGGCGATATGACGGCTACGGTGACTTGATGCAACGATCGTTCAACCCGAGTGGCGCTCAACAGGTGACGCTGTCCCATTTCCTCTCGTCACCGATCAGCGTTCAGGAAGTTCCCATTCACGGCGTCATTGTCGGCGTCCTCTTCGCCTCGCTGTGTTCCATTCCCATCCTCGTTGCCATCCTCTATCGATTTCCGTTTTCCGTCATCTTCACTCTCATGGTCATCTTTCTTTCCGGCCTGCCGTGGATGGGACTGACCGTACTCGTCGGGTGCGTTCTGGCCTCGCTCAAACCCTTCAAGTTCTCCTTCCGCTACGCATCCGCCCTAGTCGGCCTGATCCCGGTCGCCCTTTACTTCGTCATGGCGTCGTGGGAGCCCGCGGGATCCGCCGTTAATTCGGTGCAAAACAAAGCGCTGCTATATGCGCCGTGGGTGCTGGCATTGCTCAGCTCCTGTGTCATCTGTGCGGTCGTGCTGGCGCTGGCCAAGTTGATTAATTATCGCCCCGGCGGCGTCTCACCGGTCCTCGCCGCGCTTTTTGCCGTGCCGGTCGTTCTTTTTCACGCCTATGTCGGCCGGGACGAACTGGATTTCCATATTCTCGAATCCCGGATCGGCCCGCAGAATCCGACGATGTTCGCGGCGATCGACGTGGGAGCGGCGGCGCATCTCGCGGCAACGCAGCAGTGGAGCCGGGCGTCCGGCGAATCGTACGACGCTATTCATCGAAAGTTGTTACGGGAAGGGATCGCCGACGGTCTCCTGCAAACGGAGATCGATCGAAGCCGGGCGGTGGAGCTTTGCGAAGAATTCATCCGGCAGTTCTCCACGTCGCGGCACGTGCCCAATGTGTACTTTCTCAAGGGCCAGGCCCAGGACCAGCGCATCCAGCGCAACAAGCTCCTGGTTGCGAATCGTATTGAGTATCGCAACGATCTGCCCAGCCCCGCGTCCCTGCATACGTGGGAGACCATTCGAGAAAAATTTCCGGACAACGAACTCTCTGCATTGGCGCTCTACAAGCTTTCTATCCTGGAGGCGCGTGCGGGCCGCCTCGATCAAGCCGTCGATCGTCTGTCGGAGCTGCTGGGAGGCTTTGACCCCGCATCGACGAGCAGCCGCCCGGCAGCTCCCGAGGATGGGGGAGCGGTGACGATCTTCCTACGATCCGAACCGTCGGCCATGAGAATCGATCGGAAATTGCTGCTGCTCCAGGCCAGGCGACTTCGAGAGATGCTCCTGTTTTGTCGCGCGGATTCCCCTCGCCCGTATGATGAGGTTTTTGCCGCGGGCGCCGCCACGGCGGAAAAACAGGTGCATCCCGCTCAACTTCTCCTTTGCCTCGACGACACCGATCCGCTCTACGCCGGCAATCTACAGTCGTTGGCCCGCGCGTTTCCGAATTCGCCCACCACGGACTACGTACGGATTCGGCGAACTCTGCTGGAGACGGCGGTGAGCCGGAGAATCCTGCAATTCCGGCACCTCGCGACAGAGCTGGCGGGCAGCCCGGCCGGGGCCGAGGCCTTGTATCATCTGGGCGAAGTCCTGCAGGAAGACTCGTTGATGGACGAAGCTCGTACTCAATATCAGGAAATGACGCGGCAATACCCCGAGAGCTGCTGGACCCAGGAAGCAAAGGAACGCCTCTCCTCGCTGTCCATGATCGAACCCACGGCCGGCTAATGACTGTCCGGAAGGCGAATTGTCTCATGAAAAAGCGCATCGTTGTCGCCGTGACCGGAGCCAGTGGGGCCGTTTACGCGCGACGGCTGCTGCAATGTCTGGCCGAGGGCGACGTCGAGATTCACCTGGTTCTCTCGCCCTACGGCCGCCGACTGATGAAGGATGAGTTGGGCATCGTGAAGCCGACGCCCGAGAGTCTTGTCGGACCGGAGAAGGCCAAGACCATCACGATTCACGCCTATCGCGACGTGGGCGCGCCGCTGGCCTCCGGGTCATTTCTGACGGATGGGATGATCGTCTGCCCGTGCAGCAGTAATACGCTCGGCGAGATTGCGGCGGGGACGGGTGCGAACCTGATTTCCCGCGCGGCGGCCGTTCACTTGAAAGAGGCCCGGCGTCTGATCCTCGTGCCCCGGGAGATGCCGCTTTCGCAAATAGAGATCGGCAATATGCTCCGTCTCTCACAGGCCGGGGCGATCATCTGCCCCGCCTCTCCGGGCTATTACATGCTGCCCGGGAAGATCGAAGACCTCGTCGATTTCGTCGCTGGAAAGCTCTGCGATCTGGTCGGCGTCGCGCACGAATTGAATACGCGGTGGCAGCCGCCCGCCAATCCGTAAGGGGTCATGCCATGCAGCATCGATTCCGGCGTATGGCACTCGTCCCGATTGCGGGACTGGCCCTCATCATCGGCGCGTGCGCTCCGCAACTGATGCTCACCCCCAACATCTGCGTGGACGCGGAGAAGAACCCCTGGGAGGACGTGCCGACGACGTTGCGCACTCCCGAGGTCAACGTGATCTTTGCGACGGACCGTAAGGCGGAGAATGGGGACGATCAGCCCGTGCGCTACGGATCGAAGCGGTCGGAGGCGTTGACCTTCGGCGTCTGCCCGGTCGCGATCGGCGACGACTGGTCGACGCTCGTGGATGAATCGACCCGCCCGACTCGGCGACGCGCTATCCCGCTTGAGGTCGGGGCCGCCAAGGTGCGTGGGGCATTTCCGGCGACGCCGTGGAAAGTCGACGACGCCCAAGCCGACAAGACTGCCGCGCTGGCCGAACTTCAGCAGCAGTTTGACGGCGCGCAAGAGTCGTTCCGCGAACTCGTCGCGCAGCGCCTGGACGAGAGTCCGCACAAGGACGTCTATGTGTTTGTCCACGGGTTCAATTACAGTTTTGAGGATGCGGCCCGTGTCATGGCCGGACTCTGGCACTTTCTCGGCCGGCGCGGCGTACCGGTCATCTACAGTTGGCCCGCCGGTAGCGGTCTCTCGTCGCGTGGGTACAACTATGATCGTGAGTCCGGTGAATTCACGCTCTACCACCTCAAGGACTTTCTTCGCGCCCTGGCCGGTACTCCCAACCTTGGCAAGGTGCACGTGATCGCGCACAGCCGCGGGGCGGATGTGGTGGTCAGCGCCCTGCGCGAACTCAATGTCTATTACGACGCGAAAAACCCGCAGGACGAAAAGCCCGCCGCGACCGCGCTGCGGATCGGATACCTCGTCCTGGCCGCGCCGGACATCGATTGGGAGGTGGCCCAGCAGCGCCTGGAGGCCGAGCGCATCAACCGGGCCTGCGAACGCATCACCATTTACGCCTCGCCCGATGACCTGGCCATGGCCATCGTTCGCTATCTCTTCGACAGCACGATCCGGCTGGGAACGCTGGGCCTTTTGAAACTTCCGAGGCAGGCCCGCGGCAACCTCGCCCGGCTCGTCGACGTGGATGTGATCGATGCACGCGTTTCCGACGGTCTCGTCGGCCACGACTATTTCTACAACAACCCGGCGGTCAGTTCCGACCTGATCCTGCTCCTGCGCGACCGTCGCCAGCCCGGCGCGGAGCATGGGCGGCCGCTCATCAAACAGCCGAACGGCTATTGGGAATTGCATGATGGGTATCCGAAACAAGTCTCGGATTAATAGACAAAAGCCGCGTTGTTCAGGACCAAACCGTCAATTAACGACGGCTTGAAATTGGACCAATACCCATGCGCCGATCGACGTCATGCTCAGAAGCGAGGAAACCACGATGATGCCGGTGAGGATCGCGTATTCGACGACCTCGACACCCGCTTCTTGGGCCGCGAGTTTCTTGACCAATGATTTCACGATGCCGCCCCCCCTTGGTCGCCCGAAGTGAATGACCTTACCAATCCTATGCCGCGTCTGCGACCGGTCAAGTCGGATTAATGCCCCGTTATGGGGACTTCCGAACCTTCCGTGTTTCGTCCGCGCGGGCCGGCATTCTTCATGGGCAGGTACTTGGAAAGCCGCTCGATGGTCGAGGTAGCGAATACGGACTTCTTGCCGAATCCGGGTTCGCCGCCGGCGGCAACGCCCGCGGCCTGGGCGTCGTCGAAGTTGCTGATCATCATGATGGGCGTGTCTTTGAGCTCCGGGTCGGATTTGGCCCGCTTCAATAGCTCGATCCCTTCGCTGCCGTCCTCGAAAATCAGGCGGTTGAAGAGCACGAGGTCGTATTGTTGCTCGCGCATTCGAGCGAGGGCGTCGTCCACGAACATCACGCGGTCGATGCGGACATCGAAGTTCTCACGGAGCATCTGCTGAATCGTCCCATGATCGGGATCACAATTTCCCACGTCCAACACGCTTGCGGCGGCCATATTTCTCCTTTGCTTGATCGTCGGCAGCGCGCCGATTACAGTCACGCGCCGCCGAGGATGGCGGAATTATAGGCGATGGCGTGCGTAGAGGGGCGAACCACGGCCTGACTGCTGTCAGACCGTGCCACCCTGTTTGAGACTGAAGCATGGAACTGTCCCAACGCGTTCAAGCGATCGACGAATCGGCGACGCTGGCCGTTGCGGCGCGGGCGGCCGAGCTGAAGCGCTCCGGCGTCGATGTCGTCGGCTTTGGGGCGGGCGAGCCGGACTTCGACACCCCCGAGCACATCAAGGCCGCTGCCAAACGGGCCCTCGACGCGGGTCACACCGGCTACGCCAAGCCCACCAGCGGCATACCTGAGGCGCGGGCGGCCGTGTGCGAGAAGCTTCGCCGCGAGAATGACCTCACCTACACACCGGAGCAGGTCATCGTGACCGTCGGCGGCAAGGAGGCGCTTTTTCTCGCCTTCGCGACGCTCATTAACCACGGCGACGAGGTCATCCTGCCCGTGCCGTATTGGGTGACGTTTCCCGAGCAGGTTCACCTCTGCGGTGGCAATGTTGTACCGATCCGCGGCGAGGAGACCAATGGTCTTCGCGTGCGGCCCGAGCAGATCGCCGCCGCGCTGACGCCGCGGACGAAGGTATTTGTCTTCAACAGTCCATCGAACCCCGGCGGGTTCACCTACACGCCGGACGAAGTCCGCGCAATCGCCAAGGTCCTGTCCGGTCGCGACATCATCGTCTTTTCCGACGAGATGTACGACAATCTTTTGTATGGCAAGAAGCGCGAATACTTGAGCTTCGCCGCGGCGAGTCCCGAGGCCTTCAGCAAGACGATCACCTTCAACGCGGCCAGCAAGACGCACGCCATGACCGGCTGGCGGGTGGGGTATGCGGCGGGCCCTGCGCCGATCATCAAGGCGATGGCCAAGTTGCAGGGGCACACGACGAGCGGCACGGCGACGTTCATTCACCACGCGCTGGTCGAGGCGCTGACGGGCGATCAGGCGCATGTCGAGCAGATGCGCCGGGAGTTTGAGCAACGCGGGCGGCATATGCACCGGCGGCTGTCGGCGTTGCGCGGCGTGACCTGTCACGAGCCGACCGGGGCGTTCTATTGCTTCCCCAATGTCTCGGGCACGTTCTCGCGGCTCGGCGTTCACACCTCCGCGGAGTTCTGTACGCTGGTCCTGGAAAAGACGCACGTCGCCGTCGTGCCCGGGGGGGCGTTCGGCATGGACACGCACGTGCGGCTGTCGTTCGCGACGGGCCTGGCGACGATCGACAAGGGGCTGGATCGGCTGGAGGGACTGCTGGGGAAGGCGTGAGGGGATGGCCGGGAATCGGAAGGCGGAATGAGTCGTTTGCCGAAGGCGAGTAACGCATGTGCATCTCTTTTGGGTGAAAGATCCCGAAAGAAGCCGAAGACCGTGCGCGCCGCGATGTTTTTGTGCTTGAAAACGCTTGAAAAACTTGAAATTCATCCTCATGGCGCGGATCCTCCGGCCTCACGAGCCGTCGCCTTTTGGCGGTCGGGCGTGAGCTTGAGAGCAACGGCGGGGCCTCCGCCTTTCCTGCACTCTGATCTGTACTCTTGCTCGCCGATCCCTGTAAAAAAAAGGCCTGAGACTTGAGGCTGCAGGCTTGAGGAGAGCCGA
Source organism: Phycisphaerae bacterium (assembly GCA_035275405.1). Taxonomy (NCBI): domain Bacteria; kingdom Pseudomonadati; phylum Planctomycetota; class Phycisphaerae; species Phycisphaerae bacterium. The sequence goes on along the minus strand of DATEMU010000012.1, from coordinate 358,551 downwards.
ATCGCGTGCGCAGGGCTTACTCGGGGCAATCGAAGGCCTTAAAGACCAATGGCACCCGAACATCGTCCGGTTCTCCTAAGCCTCCATCTAGAAAAGAGTTTTCCAAAGATACAAAGGCGATTTTCATCCTATCAGCTTGAAGCGTCAGCAACACAGAAATAGGGCCCTCTGTAACATACTGATCTTTACCATCGTAGAAATGGACTACGTTGCGAACGGTTATCATGTTCGGAGATGCGAGCACATAATCGGCAGTATGTTCAATATATCTCGGGCCCTGGAGTTGATGAAACCGCATCTTTCCCGACGACGGATCGAAGCTGTACATGTCATATCCGAGAACTGGTATTCCTAGAAAACTAAACACATAGGACGACCCCCAACACCCAGAAAGTTTGGAAAGATCGTCACGAACCTCGCCCGGCACGACGTACGCGAACGCATCACTCGGATCCTGCGAAAAACGAGAGCTATTCTCCACCACGAAGGTGGTCTCTTTCGATATGTTGGTGGGCGGCAGGAAACCCGACCAATCAATACCAATAGGGCCGCAGCCGATCGAGAAAAAGATGCTGCCGTGAATAAGAATAAGGACGTTTCTGAGTTGGCGATTGATTCTGTGCGTCATGGTGTACTCGCGTTCTCCTTTGCTCGCTGCGCGGCGTCACGCTGCCGCCGCGCTTCGAGGGCGTCGAGTTGCATTTGTTTGCTTTTTGCTTCGATGAGGCGGTCTTTTAACGTGACCAATTGCTCTTGCGCCTCCAGGAAATTGCGCTTGGCTTGTTCAATTTGACCTCTGTGATACTCGGAAATCTTGCGGGCGCGCTCTTCTGTGACACGATCGGCGGCGACGTCCCGGGCCACCTGAGCCGCCTTGCACACCCGGTGATTGACGCCGAACCTCCGCGTCGCTTTGAGTTTTTCCTCCGCGGTGTGGAGCCGGTTCTCAAGTTGATTAATGAAGGGGTCCTGATTCAACAGATTCTGAAGTTCGGCCGTGATCGGCAGTGTGTCCGGCTTCGCATAGGAGAGGGCATCGTAGATGGCCTTCTTGCGCAGCATGTCTTTTTGAAGCTGCGTCACTAACGCCGTCAATGTCAAAATGGTCTGCTCAGATTCTTGCGAGAGGAAGCGGGAATCGGCTTTCGGCTCGCCGGGGCGTTGACGCCGCTTTGCTTCGCGCAGGTCGAATTCCATTTGCTCCGCTCTTGCTTCAGCGAGCGATTCCTTGAGGGTCCGGAGTTGCTCGACGGCCTCGCGGTAGTTCTTGCGGGCCTCTCGAAGCGCTTTTTTCGGCGAATTGGGGTCCCCCTTGAGCGCATCGTAAAGTGCTCTTTTGCCGTACATATCCACCTGTAGTTCCGTAACGAGCGCGGTCAGGGTGAGGATTTTTTCTTCGGTTTCGCGCTGAGAGATTTCCGCAAGGCCTCGGTCTTGTTCAGAAGGGATCTTCGCGCTGGACAATCGAGCTTCCAGTGCAATGATCTTTTCGCGCACCGCATGGAGCTGGCCACCGCTTTGGAGGTATTGGCTCAGCGCTGCATCGATCGCGGAAAGAGTCGCTTCCTTGTTTCTTTCCAATTCCTCGTACTTTTTCTTGAGTGAATCGGCCTTTGTGGCCAACTCGGTTTCCTCCGCTCGGAGCTGCGCGCGCCTTGCTTCCGGGCCGTCGGCTGGTTGAGTCGACGGGGGCGGCGGCGCTGCGGGCTGTGGCGGCGGGGCCTGGCTGCACGAAAACCCAAGTGCCGCGATTCCGATCATTGGGAGCGTCATGCGTTTCATAGGATCATCTCCTCAATTCGCAACTCGGCGGGAGCCTCGCCCTCCCGAGGGGTTTCGAACAGAGTCATGGCAGGTCTCGAAGACTCGACCTGCCCTACTTTGCTCCCGTTTTGCGATTCGTGTCCTTCTGCAGCTGGTTGACCTTATCCACGTATTTCGCGACGATCGTGTTGACCAGCGTCGGCACTTCCTCCGGCACCTTCCCCGCCACCGATACGCCGACGTAGTTGGAATCCCGGACCGGATCGGCGGATTTCGTTTGCGGTGCGCGCGGCGTTGCCGATTGGGGCGGCGGGGCTTGGCTGCAACTCAACCAGAACGCCGCAATTCCGATCATGGGCAGGGTCATGTGTTTCATAGATTCATCTCCTCAATTCGCGGCTCGGCGGGAGCCTCGCCCTCCCTATGGCTACGCCGAGGAGGGTTGCATGGCCCATTAGTCTGTTGGATCGGAGCGGCGCAACGGGCTAATCCCGAAAAAATTTTGCTGGCGCAAGTACGGTGGCGATCGAGGGTTGCCATCGTTCGCTATTCGCCGCCGTCGGCTGGTACCGGTGAAACTCTACGAACGGTGGGCGGAGCCCACCCTACATCGTCTGCCGCCGAGGGGGGACGCTACGGCGGGCAGAGCCCGCCCTACCTTGGGACGCTACCGGGTCATTGAGCGAATCTGCGGGTCCGGCCGGTCGAGGAGGCGGGCGAGGGTTTGGGCGCGGACGTCTTCGGGGGCGGACCAGACGAGGAAGAACATCGCCTCGCGGACGAGGCGCTGGGCGTCGCGCTGACGGAGAAGACCGGAGCCTTTGGAGTAGATCAAGAGACCGGCGGCGAGCCGCACGAGCAGGTCGTTTACACCGACGCGAATCTCGGTCTTGGGGACATCCTGAGCGGGGTCGAGGAGTGAGGCGGCGAAGGTCATGAGGCGATCGCGGAGGGCCTGGTAGCGGGCAGTGAGTTCGTCGGCCATTTCGACCAGCGGGCTGCTCGCCGCGCCAGGTTCCGCCGCGGGTTGCGACTTGGCGACGAGGGATTGGATCAGGCGGACCATCGTGCCGGCGAGGCCGATGCCCGCGGTCGCGACGACGAGGGGCTTGACGGTGGAGCGGGAGGCGAGGATTCGTTCGCCCGGGCCGCGGAGGACGTATTGCTCGTCGACGACGACGTCTTTGAAGTGCACCTCGCAGGTCTGCGAGCTTTGGAGGGCCATGAGCTGCATGGGCGGGTCGATGACGACGCCCTTCAAATCCGTCGGGACGCAGAGGAGCAGCTGGCGCTCGTCGGGCAGAACCGCTCCGATGACAAGGTACTGACACTCGCGGGCGCCCGTGATCCAGGGAGAAAATCCATGCAGCTTGAAGGATGACCCGTCAGGCCTGGCGGTCAGGGCGGGGCGACCGGTCTGGTGGCTGGTGGTGAGCTGGCTGATGCCGAGGCTGATCATCGTTTCATGGCGGACGAGCCTGGGCAGGAGATCGGACTTGAGCGGCTCGTTGTTGCTCTGGGCGATGAACTCGGCGGCGCCGTCGCGCTGCGTGAGGATGAGGAGGGTGGACATGCAACCGGCGGCGACGGCCTCGTAACCCTGGGTTTGCAGGAAAGGGTCGAGGCCCAGACCGCCGAATTGTCGGGGGATGACCCAAGTCCAGGCCCCGGCGTCGGTCAGGTGCTCCAGCGACTTAACCGGCCATTCGCCGGTGTGATCGTAGTAGGTGGCGAGCTTGGCGAGTTTCTTGGTCAGGCTCTCGAGGGCCGGGTCCATGCCGGCATTGTAACGGGTGGCAGGGGCTCGCGAAGCGCGATGGTAAGGATTCGGCGGCGACGAATCTCAGCAATTAACAGCCCGGCGCATGGAGAAGACTACGGTAAGGTCATCGTGTGGCATCTGTCTTGACACACTCGTCGATCCTCGGCACGCTAGAGGAATCTTTTTCTGAGTCAAGGAGTGGGAAAAATGAACGCAAAAAACAGTCTACTAACGTGCTTGGCTTTCGCTTTGGTCTTTGCCATGTTTGGGCAGACAGCGCTGGCAACCTCGGGCGTTAGTCCGTACGTCATTCCCGTCGTCGTCGACAGTAACCCGGACCCCAACGTCGTCGAGACGACCATCGTCGTTGAGGAGGCAATGGTCGATATCGGCAACGGGGTGATGGCGCACGCCCACACTTTCAACGGCGCGATTCCGGGGCCGGAGTTCCGCCTGAAGGTCGGCGACACGGTCATCGTGTACTTTGAAAACCACACCGAGCATCCCACGGGCATCCACTGGCACGGCATCGAGCTGAACAACGCCAGCGATGGGACTCCGCTGAGCCAGAATCAGGTGCCGGAGAACGGCACGTTTCTCTACAAGTTCACGATTACGCGCCCCGGGATTTTCTGGTATCACCCGCATCACCACGCATCCACGAACCAGCTCTTCCGCGGGCTGTACGGGCCGATCATCGTCACCGATCCTCATGAGGCCGAGCTTCAGGCGGCCGGAGTCCTCCCGCCTGAATCCCAGACGCTGACATTGGCGCTCAGCGATACGACCGTCTGCAAGGCACCGGGCTTTAACGACGCCGCCACGTATACCGTCGGCTCGATGACGTGGCAGGACGGGATGGCGTTGCCGGCGCAGCTCGGGCCCCAGCCTGATGATCTCTGCGAACTTGCTCCCTTCGACGATGACGGAATGAGTATGCTCCCCGAGACCTTCGACGAGGGGGAGATCCCGAATATCCAGCCTGACGGCACGTCCGGCAGGGTGAACGAAGGACAAACGGTATTGACCAACGGCATGAATGTCGGCGGCCGGGCGGGATCTCCCTCGGCGCCGGGAGCGCTGGCCCCCGGCGCAGCGACGTACGACGTCCTGGCCGGGCAGGGGCTTCGCCTGCACATCGGGAATGCGGCGACGGTCCGGTTCTTTCGCCTCCGCCTTACCGACAGCACCGGAATGCAAATTCCGCTTGTCCGGGTCGGCGGTCAGGGAGGGCTCCTTGACGACGCCGTCGTCGATGGCGGAATCGTCGGCGCCTTCGACTTCAAGTATGGCGCGGGCGAGATCCTCCTGGACCCGGGCGATCGGGCCGATGTCGTGGCGGCCATCCCGCCGGCGGCGACCGGCGTGCTCACGCTCTGGACGATGGACTTCATGCGTACCGGTCCGGGAGGAACAGGATTCTCGAACATCCCGACCGTCCCGGTCATGCACCTGAACGTCACGGGTATGGCCGCAGTGCCGTACACGATCATGGCCGGCACGGCGCTGCGCTCGTCGATTGCGGGGGCGGCGGTCGAGACCCTCGGCGCGCCAACGGGCGTGCTTCTCGACCCCGACGCGTTTGTCCCGGCCAAGGATGGGTGTTCTCCGTTGAACGTCGTCCCTTGCACCGCGGACGACATCCAGCTCACTCAAGTCGGGGGCACCTCACTGGGCGTCGACGGTGTGATCGGCGGCCACGATTTCCCGGGAGTCGACTACACGAACGTTCCGCATTTCGACTCGGCGCGCTACGCCGAAGTCAGCGACATTCTGGAAATGACGGTCACCAACACGACCGGCGCACACCATCCCTTCCACCTGCACGGCTTCTCGATCCAGCCGATTGACCTCACAAGGCCGGCTTTTCCGACGTATACTTTTCCATACAGCGAGTTCAGGGACAACATCGACGTACCGGCGGACTACACGCTCCGCTATCGAATTCGGCTTGATGACCGCCCCCTGATGGACGGCATCACACCGGGCGGCGCGCTGGGCCGGTGGGTCTTTCACTGTCACATCTTCTTCCACGCCAGCTTCGGAATGATCTCCGAGTTCGTGGTGGCGGACCCGGATGGCAACGAGCGGCCGAACGTCAACGCCCTCGCGGCATCCATCGAGATCAACGAGGGCCAGACGGCGATGATGGACGGAACCTACGACGATCCGGATGGCGATGCCATTACGTTGGCCGGACCGGCCGTGGGTGCGTTAATCGACAACGCCAATGGAACCTGGTCGTGGAGCTTTGCCACCACGGACGGACCCGACAACAGCCAGTTCCTCTACACCACGGCGACGGACGCGAGCCTTCGCAAGAATCAGGTGGCCTTCGCACTCGTGGTCAATAATCTTCCGCCGACGGCGACAATCGCCAGCCCGCCGAACGGCTCGACGTTCACCGCTCCCGCTTCGGTCCCGGTGACCGCGTCAGTTACCGATCCCGGAACCGGCGACGCACTGTCGTGTACGTTCGACTGGGGCGACGGTAGTCCGACAACGGTGGCCGCTGTCGTGGCGGGGTCCTGCAGCGCCAGCCACAACTTTGCGCAGGCCGGCGTTTTCAATGTGACGGTGACGGCGTCCGACGACGATGGGGGTATTTCCGCGCCCGCGCTGGTGATGATCGACACTCAAGCGGACAGCGACGGCGACGGGGTAGCCGATCCGAGCGACGGCTGCCCGAACGACCCGCTCAAGACCTCCCCGGGCGCCTGTGGCTGTGGGAATCCGGACGCGGACCTTAACAACAACGGAACCGCCGACTGCGCCGATACAGACGACGGCTTTTTGCGCATATTTCTGTCCTTTTTGTTTGGCGTACCCATCTGTGCCCCCGGGATGGTCAGCGCCATTCCGTTGACCCTATTGGGCGTGGTCGGAATGAAATTGGCGATTCGCCGCCGCCGAAAGTGATATGGTGGCTTTGGCCGATGCTTACATGGTCGGCGGTCACCGGAGAACGTAAATGTCCATATTTTTCACCGCTCTGATGAGTCTGATCTACGGACTATTCGGGATTCCGTTCCGAGCTATCACGGGAAATGCCACTTTCTCGTTGCTGAGCGCCGTTTTGCCTTGACGCCCAGGCGGGGGTTTTCGCCCCTTTTCCAAGGGCCTCCCGGCCGAGGTTTTCCGAGCCGCATCCTATCGATGAACCGTTTTGCGCCCCTGGGCGTATAGCTCCTGTCGGTCAGGACGACCGATTGGTTTCATTGCCGAAAGGAGTCGCGCATGTTCCCCGCTTTTTTCATCCCTCTGCTCATCGTTTTTTCGCCGCCCGGACCGAAGGTGGAGGCGGTGAACTTTGAATCGCGGTTCGGGCCGTTCACCGGCGCTTTCATCCTGCGCGAGGTCGGGGGCGGTGAAGTCGCCCGTTACGGTGGGGAGGCGTGCAAGAAACGGCTGGCTCCTTGCTCGACGTTCAAGATCGTCAACGCGTTAATCGGGTTGGAGTCGGGCGTGCTCAAAGATGAGAACACGCTGTTCAAATGGGATGGGAAGCCCAAGTACATCAAGGCGTGGGAGCGGGATCATACGCTGGCGTCGGCGATCAAGGAGTCGTGTCTTTGGTACTTTCAGGAGGTCGCGCGACGGGTGGGGCCGGAGCGGATGAAGGCATTTATTGACAAAATCGGTTATGGCAACGAGGACATCTCCGGCGGGATCGATCTGTTCTGGCTTGACCGGTCGCTGCAAGTCTCCGCGGAGGAACAGGTAACTTTTTTGGAGAAGCTCTATACGGGCCGGCTGCCATTCAGCGAAACTAACGTGACGTTGGTGAAAAGGCTGCTTGTGCACTCGAGCGGCGATTGCTGGACCTTGAGCGGCAAAACGGGCTCGGCGCTGACGGAGGGGAAGGGGTCGCTGGGCTGGTACGTGGGCCACCTTCGCAGCGACGGGCGGGAATATGTCTTCGCGCTGAACATCGAGGCGAAGGATGGGGCTTCGGGGGCGATCGCGCGGCAAATGGTGATCGAGATCTTGAAAGACGCGGGCATGATGCCACGTTAAGTAGAAATCCCGTCGCCCAGCAACAACTCAATAGGTCGCTCGCGGTTCGCAACCTGTTGCGGCGACTGTACTTGCGACTCACCGTCGGTGTGGCGATAAAACCGCCCGCGGTGTTGACAGGCGTTCGGGCTACCCACTAGACTGCCCCTCCCGGTGCGGGCGGAATCTCCCTTCCGGGATCAGTGGCGAATCCCTAAAGATCGCCGCTTTTTTTAACTTAGACTTTGTACTTTTTGGCACAAAGTCCGATGGAGGACCGGCCCCAAGACCCGAACGACAAGGAAGCCAAAACGCGATTGCAGTGGTTGCGGATGAGCAGCCTGGCGATCGAGTTTGTGGGCATGGTCCTTGTTCTCGGGTATGTCGGGTACCGTCTCGATGAGGCCTACGGATGGTCGCCGTGGGGCTCGCTGGGCGGCTTTCTCCTGGGTACGGCCGGCGGTCTGCTGCTGATGGTGCGGCAGGCGAACAAGTTGAACCCCTGACGGCAACGGCTCGCGAAAGGCTGCGACGACTTCGCACGTGAAACTCTTCTTCGCAACAGTATTCTCACTTCTCGGCGCGGTCTTCTTGGCGGGCGCGATCGGTTATGGACCGACGCAGAGCCGCTGGGGCGATGCGGGCGTTCGCAGCATGACGGCGATCGGCGTGATCTGTGTGATCGCGGCGCTGATCGGGGCGCTGCCGATGGCGGTCGTCGCACGGCGCTGGCCGGTGCACATCGGCCAGGCGGCGCTGGCGGGGACGGGAATTCGATTGCTCGTGACGGCGGGCCTGGGTTTGGCGTATCAAACAATGGCGAAGCCGCACCTGACGTCTTTTCTTTTTTGGGCTGTTGTTTTCTATATGCTGCTTCTCGTCATTGAGACAACTTTTGCGGTGATTGGCGTGCGCCGCTTTTATGTGCCGGGCACACCGGCGTCGGGCGGGATGAGAATGGACTCGCGGGCGAAGGAGGCGGCGGCATGATTGGGCTCCTCCTCGCATCACACGATCCGCTCGATCACGTTTTGCCGCATCGGTTCACTGAACCACTCTGGCGTTTTCCCTGGACCGTTACAGACCCATTTGGCTTGAACATCTTTCGCATTGATCCGCACAACTTCTACTTCACCAATCAGCTATTGATGACGCTCGTGGCGGCGGCCATCCTGCTTATTTTCTTCCCGATCCTGGGCCGGCGCTATGCAGCAATGCAAAATCGCTTACCCGAGGACCGCGTCCCGACCGGCGTCGCCAATCTGATCGAGGCGATGATGCAGTTCATCCGCAACGACGTCGCCCGACCGGTCCTCGCGGACAAGACGGATCGATTCATGCCGTTCTTGTGGACCGTCTTCTTTTACATTCTCTTGTGCAATTTGCTGGGCATGATCCCGCTGGATTCGATCATCTATCTGCTCAGCGGGCGCAAGCTACAGCACATCGGCGGAACCGCGACCGGCAATATCATGATCACGGCGGGGCTGGCAACGTGCAGCTTCCTGATGATACACTTTTCGGGAACCCAACAGATCTTTCGCGATCTCGTGGCCGGCACCTACGGCCATCACCATCACCGTGAGGACCATCACGAGACACATGATTTGCACGGCGGCGGGCATGAATATGGCCTCGCTCATGGAGATGCGGCGGATCACGTTGATCATCGGCCTCGAGGGATGGCGGCGCCGGCGGCGGCAATGGCGGCACCGTTTCTCTATCTGTGGAATTTTGCCCCGCACGTCTTCAAACCGGAGAAGGTTACCGGCCTGGGCAGTATGCTCCTGATGGTCGCCGACATCGGCATGTGGGCGTTTTTGCTGGTGCTGGAATTCATCGGCGCGCTTATCAAGCCCTTCGCCCTGGCGATTCGACTTTTCGCCAACATGGTGGCGGGCCATGTCGTGCTCGCCTCGATTCTCGCATTGATCTTTCTTTTCAAAGGCAGCGTCGCCGCAAACACGGGCGTCGGCATTATCAGCGCGCTCGGCAGCGCGGCGCTGAGCATGTTGGAATTATTTGTCGCCTTCTTACAGGCGTATGTATTTACGTTTTTGACCACGCTGTTCATCGGCGCGTCCGTCGCGCCGGAACATTAGTCAGAGCATGAAATCGTCGGCCCAGCGGGTCCGGCGTCAAACAAACGAGGTTGGGGCAGCCGGCGTCCTGGCCATTAACTTGAGGTCCGGCAAGAGATTCACTGAGGCGCGGCCCCCGGGCCGCCTAGCGGGAGTTGTTAAACATGATCGACATACTTGCACAAGCAACGCAGTTGATGGGCGACAAGGGTCTTATCGCCCTGGGCGCCGGATTGGGCGCGGGGCTGACCACGATCGGCGCCGCCAAGGGCATCGGCCATCTGGCCGGCGAAGCGGTCGGCGGGATTGCCCGACAGCCGGAAGCAGGTGGGCGCATCTTTACCTCGCTGATCATCGCCGCGGCGCTGATCGAGGGCTTCACCTTCTTCGCGCTGGTCGTCTGCAACGGTCTGGGCGGCAAGATCTAGTCGGCCGCCCTTTCTTGAGAAAGTGAGAACCGCGATGCGAACGTTGGCATCCTTGTTCTTGATGACGCTGTTGTGTGTGGCGACCGGGCCGGCGGCGCGGGCGTCCGACCCACCGCATGGGGACGCGCCCGCTGCGGCGGGCGCGGCGCATGGGGACGAACATGGCCCCAAGCCGGCACTGCTGGATTGGGACATCGGCTCGGCCTTCTGGTCGATCGTCGTGTTCGTGATCCTGCTGCTGGTCCTGCGGATGACGGCGTGGAAGCCGATCCTCGGCGCGCTGCACGATCGTGAGGAGTTCGTCCGCAAGTCCCTGGCCGATGCGAAGCGCGAGCGAGAGCAGGCCGAACAGCTCCTGGCCGACTACACCGCTAAGGTGCACAAGGCCGGCGAGGAAGCGACCGCGATCGTCGAGGAGGGGCGGCGGGATGCGGAGGAGGTCCGCAAGCGGATTCACGGCGAGGCCAAGAGTGAGGCGGATGCAATCGTCGCGGCGGCGAAGAAGGACATCCAGATCGCCCGCGATGACGCCGTCAAGCGACTGCATGACGAGACGATCATGCTGGCGACGACGCTGGCGTCGAAGATTGTGCGGAAGGATATGTCGGCGGGCGATCACCGGCGATTGCTGGACGAGTCGCTGGCTGAGTTGAGCAAGGCGCGGAATTGAAGTTGCAGGGCGGGTTCCACCCGCCGCAGTTTTGAACGGCGGGCAGAGCCCGCCCTACCCAGAAAACTATGGCTTCTGAATTCGACATCTCGCAGGCGGCCGCGGCGATCTATGCCGAGAGTCTGCTGCAATTGGCCGACGAGTCCAAGCAGGCCGAGCCGGTCGGGCAGGAGCTGGCCGATCTGGCGGCGCTGTGGAAGGCCGAGCCGTCGTTTGCGGCGATGATGAGTTCGGCGGCGATCGACGTCGACGCCCGGCGCGAGAGCCTGAAAAAGATCTTCGGCGGCAAGCTGAGCAAGCTCGTGTTCAACCTCCTGATGGTGCTGAACGACAAGCGGCGGTCGTCCATCCTGCCCGCCGTCTGCGACGCGTATCGCCACAAGCTCACGCAAAAACTCGGGCGGCAGGAAGTCTTCATCTCCACAGCCGTGCCGCTGGAAGAATCTCAGCGCAGCACGCTGCGTGAAGCCGCCCGGCGGATACTGGGCCGCGAGCCCGTGCTGGTCGAACGCGTCGATCCGGAGCTGCTGGGCGGCCTCATTGTGCAGGCCGGTGACCGGCAATATGACTCGTCGATCAAGCGACGAATTCGCGACATGCGTTCAGCCCTGCTGGCCGCGACGGAAAAACACCTGTTGGCCGGGACCGGCCGCTTCGTGACGGAAGGATAGAGGAATGAGAATCCAAGTCGACGAAATTACATCGGTCATCAAGCAGGAGATCGCCCAGTATTCGGAGCAGCTCGAGGCGGCCGAAGTCGGGCGCGTCATCGCCGTGGGCGACGGCGTGACGCAGATCTACGGGCTGTCCAGCGCGATGGCCGGCGAGATGATTGAGTTTGAAAACGGCGCGATGGGCCAGGTGATGAACCTGGAAGAGAACTCCGTCGGCGCCGTCGTCCTCGGCGATTATCTGGGCATCAAGGAAGGCGACACCGTCCGGGCGACGGGCAACCTCCTCAGCGTGCCGGTCGGCGATGTCATGGTCGGCCGCGTCGTCGATCCGCTGGGCCGGGCCCTCGATGGTAAGGGCGCCATCGTCAGCGATACCCGCTGGCCCCTCGAATACACGGCCCCCGGCATCGCCGAACGCCAGCCGGTCAATCAACCGCTGCAGACCGGCGTGAAGGCCATCGACAGCATGATCCCCATTGGCCGCGGGCAGCGCGAACTGATCATCGGAGATCGCAAAACGGGCAAGACGGCCATCGCGATCGACACAATCATCAACCAAAAGGGTGGGGACGTGATCTGTGTCTATGTCGCGGTCGGCCAGAAAGAATCGACCGTCGCGGGGACGGTGGAGCGTCTGCGCGAGAACGGGGCGATGGAGTACACAATCGTCGTTTCGGCCGGCAGCAGCGATCCCGCACCGTTGCAATACATCGCCCCATACTCCGGCTGCGCGATGGCCGAGTTTTTCATGTACACGCAGGGCAAGCATACGCTCGTCATCTACGATGATCTCTCCAAGCAGGCCCAGGCCTATCGCCAGCTTTCGCTGCTTCTGCGGCGGCCGCCGGGGCGCGAAGCGTATCCCGGCGACGTGTTTTATTTGCACAGTCGCTTGCTGGAACGGTCGTGCAAACTGGCGGAGCGTCGCGCGATCGTCCCCTCCGGACAGCCGTACAAGGAAGGCGGCGCGAACGGCAAGACGTACATCGGCGTGCCCGGCAAGCATCAGGCCGAGCATGACCTGAAGAACCACGCCGGGCATCAGGTGGCCGTGGATCCGAAGTCGGGCGGATCACTGACGGCGCTACCCGTGATCGAGACGCTGGAAGGCGAAGTGTCGGCGTACATTCCGACGAACGTGATTTCCATTACCGACGGGCAGATTTACCTGGAGCCGGATTTGTTCTTCGCGGGCGTGCGACCGGCGATCAACGTGGGCATCAGCGTGAGCCGCGTCGGCGGCAATGCCCAGATCAAGGCGATGAAGAAGATCGCCGGGTCGCTGCGGCTCGACCTGGCGTCCTACCGCGAATTGGAGGCCTTTGCCCAGCTCGGCACGGAACTCGACGCGGCGACGCAGCGGCAGCTCGATCGCGGAGCAAGAATGGTAGAGTTGCTCAAGCAGGGGCAATATCGACCCTATCACGTCATCGATCAGGTGATCAGCATCTACGCCGGCACGCGCGGCTTCCTGGATGATCTTCCGCTGTCCCGCGTGGCGGAATTCGAGGAGAAACTGCTCAAGCACCTGCACGACGAATTCCCAGAGGTATGGAAAGACCCGAATGAGAGGAAAGAGCTGACGGCTGAAGTTGAGGAGCGGCTGAAGAGCATCATCGGAAACTTCAAGACGCGTTTTGTGGCGACCAAGTAATAGGCGATCGCAATGGCCAAGGCGAGACAAATCGTCAAGCGCCGCAAGGCGGTGACGAACATCCGCAAGATCACGAAGACGATGCAGCTCATCGCCACTGCGCGCTTTCAGCAGGCGTTTCAGCGGGCGACGGCGACGAAGCCCTATACACAAAAGATCACGCAGCTAGTGGAAGAACTCTCGGCGGCGGCGGAAGGGCAGATCGATCATCCGCTCTTGAAAGAGAATCCCGACGCCCCCACGGACCTGCTGCTCGTCTTAACGTCCAATCGCGGGTTGTGCGGCGGTTATAATGCGGGCGTCCTGCGCAAGGCCATGGCTCACATGCAGGCGGCGACCCGGCCACTGGAACTTCACGTCGTTGGAAAAAAAGGTATCGCCTACTTCCGGTTCATGCGCAAGGAGATAACTCAGGCGATTACGACGATCGACGACCGCCCGCGATTTGAACAAGTCGAACCGCTCGCGACGACTTTCATGAAACGGTATGAGGCGGGTGAACTCGGCGCGGTCTATGTCACTTTCATGCGATTCATTTCGACCGGACGCCAGGTGCCCGAGACCGTCCGACTTTTGCCCCTGTCGCGGGCCGAAGTGCAAACGGGCGAGACCAAGCCCGCACCCCAGGCCGGCGTGCCGAAGCCAACGGTGCAATACGACTTCTCGCCGGAACCGGGACAACTGCTCAAGGTCCTGTTGCCGCAAACCGTGAAAGTGCGGCTCTACCAATGCTTCACGGACGCGGCGGTGAGCGAACAAACGGCGCGCATGGTGGCGATGAAGGCGGCGACCGACGCCGCCGGGGACATGATTAAATCGCTTTCGCGGCAGTTCAACCGCGCGCGGCAATCGCAAATTACGATGGAGCTTCTCGATATCGTCGGATGTGCGGAAGCGCTTAAGTAGAGACGAGTCATCGGCGGGCAGGGCCCGCCCTACCGGATAGACGCGGAGTATTCCTCATGGTGGCGAACGCAACGAATGTCGGAAAAATCACGCAGGTCATCGGCTCGACGCTGGACGCCGAGTTTCCCGAGGATCAGATGCCTCGGCTGTACAACGCGCTCCAGGTGAACGTGGACCGGAAAATCGGCAAGCAGTCGCGCAAGGAATTGCTCACCTGCGAAGTTGCCAGCCACCTGGGCGGCGGACGCATCCGCGCCATCGCTCTCGGAAGCACCGACGGTCTGAAGCGGGGCATCGACATCCTCGACACCGGCGCACCCGTGTCCGTTCCGGTCGGTAAAGAAACATTGGGCCGCGTTTTCAATCTTCTTGGCGATCCCATCGACGGTCGCGGGGCCGTGCAGGCCAAGGACCGCCGGCCGATTCACCATGAGCCCGCGAACTTTGACCAATTGACACCCAAGACCGAGCAGCTCGTGACGGGCATCAAGGTCGTCGACCTGCTCGCTCCGTTCGTTCGCGGCGGCAAGACGGGCTTATTCGGCGGCGCCGGCCTCGGCAAGACCGTCATTATCCAGGAGATGATCGCCCGCATTGCCCGCGAGCACAGCGGCTTTTCCGTCTTCGCGGGCGTCGGCGAGCGCACGCGCGAGGGCAACGACCTGTGGCTCGAAATGCAGGAGGCGGAATTCAAGGACACGGAGGGCAAGACGAAGAAGGTCATCGAGCATACGGCGATGGTCTTTGGCCAGATGAACGAGCCGCCGGGTGCGCGGTTGCGCGTGGCGCTGTCCGCTCTGACGATGGCAGAGTATTTCCGCGACGAATCCGGCGCGGACACGATGCTGTTCATCGACAACATCTTCCGTTTCAGCCAGGCGGGCTCGGAAGTGTCCGCGCTGCTGGGCCGAATGCCCAGCGCCGTCGGATATCAGCCGACGCTCTCGACGGAGATGGGCGAACTTCAGGAGCGGATTACTTCGACCACTCAAGGCGCGGTGACGTCCGTGCAGGCCGTATATGTCCCGGCGGATGACCTGACCGACCCGGCCCCGGCGACGGCCTTTACGCACCTCGACGCGTTCATCGTGCTGGCCCGCTCGATTTCGGAAAAGGGCATTTACCCGGCGATTGATCCGCTGGCCTCGTCGAGCCGCATTCTCGACGCACAGTACATCGGCGATCGGCACTACAACTGCGCCAAGCGGGTGCAGCAGATTCTGCAACGCTACCGCGACCTGCAGGACATCATTGCCATTCTCGGCGTGGACGAACTTTCGCAGGAGGACAAGCTGCTCGTCGCCAGGGCTCGAAAGATCGAACGATTCTTTTCGCAACCGTTCTACGTCGCCGAGACCTTTACGGGCTTCCCCGGCAACTACACGCAGCTCGAAGATACGATCCGCAGCTTCGAGGGTATTTGCGAAGGCAAATACGACCAGCTGCCGGAGCAGGCCTTCATGTACGTCGGGGCGGTCGAAGAGGCAGTGGAGAAGGCGAAGAAGCTCCAGGCCTGACGTTTATCAAACTTATCGCTCCTTTGCTTCCGGGGACCCGAGAGTCCGCCGATCACAGGTTCCATCTGATATTGCACGACCGCGAATCGCGCGCGCCCGAGAATCCTCACGTCCATTGCGTGCGCCGCCATTCTTTTTGCTTTTCCGATTTCCCGTGTAATAGTTGATAGCGGCGTCGACGGGGGCATGCCGCCGTCCGCAGCGGCGGACGACCGGGCAACGCGCATTCACGTTTTTGGGGGGGCACATGAAGAAGATTTGTCTCGTGGCGGGCGGTTTTCTTGCGCTCGCGGTCGCCGCGCCGGTCTCGGCGAGCACGATCACCATAGATTTGTTTCAGGACGGCGGAGGAGAGAATGCGGATCCGCTCAACGGGCTCGCGGCTCGGGCCACTTTCGAATCGAGCGGGCCACTCCTCACCATACTCCTGCAAAACACCAGCAGCGGCATACCAGACGGCTTTAGCGCGGCGGACTCGCTTCTTGTGTCGCTGGGAATGAATCTGCCGACCGGCGTGGTTATTTTGTCCGGCGATAGCGCGTCCATCGGAGTGGACTCGGTCGGGCTGGCGGAGTGGTCGACTCTGCGGGCTGGCGACAACGTGAACGCGGAATGGGCGTGGACCAATGCCGGCGGCGGCGATCTGCTTGAATCCTTTGCCCAGGTCATTACCACCAGCCAGGGTAACCACGGACTGACGAGCTTCGGCGGGGGTAAGGCGCGAGTCGGCGGGCCGTTTGGGGGCATTGCGCCGAATCCGCTGATTCGGTCCATCCCCAACAAGCATGTTGCGGTCAGCAATTCAATCGAATTCGTGCTGACGTTGTCGGATGTGTTGTCGCAGGCGGAGCTTCAGGAGCTGGCGCTGGGCAGCATCGTCGAATTCGGCTCCGACCAACGATACCTGTATGTACCCGAGCCTGCATCCCTCGTTCTGTTTCTGGCCGGGATGATCGTCATTCGGCGATCGGCGGGGCGCCGACGCACCGTTTGATGAACGCGTGCAGCGCACGCCTTCATGCGCAGAGCCCCGGTCGATAACGGCCGGGGCTCCTTTTGTCCTGACGACGGATCGAATCCGCCCGTGTCTAGGATTTGCCCTTTTTCAGCGCCTCTTCGACCGCCTTGGCCAGTTCTTTGTCCTTGTCCTTCAGGAATCCCAGCGAGCCATAGGCGATCTTGCCCTCACCGTCGATGACATAGAACGCCGGCAGATTGTTCAGCCGGTACTTGTCCGCGACCTTGTCGCCGTCCATGAGCAGGCCGAACGTGTAGCCCTTTTTCTTCATGTACTGCACCGGATCGCGGCTTTCCCAGCAATTGACACCCCACACCAGCACGGGTTTGCTCTTGAATTCGTCGTGCAACTTTTGAATCCCGGGCATCGACAACTTTGACGGCCCGCTATGGGTCGCCCAGAATGCCAGCACGACGACTTTGCCCTTCTGCTCCGTAAGGCTCACGGTCTCACCCTCAGCGGTCTTCAGTTCCCAATCCGGCGCGGCACTGCCCTTGGGGAGCAGCGCGGCCGCTTCACCGCCGCCCGCTTCGAATTCTTTGGACTTGTAGCCTTCGGGGGCATCGAGCCGAAAGGCCGCATCGCTCAGGCCCGGCTTGGTGTCCAGGTTTTTCACGACCAGAATTAGCGCGGCTTTAAGTTCGCCCTCTTCGCTGAAGTCCATGCGCTCGACGCGCCGCGGCAGGTGATCCTTCTTGCCGAAGAACCACCGTGCCTCCACGCCCTCCGAATAGACGACGTAGATCACATCGCATTCCACGTCGCCGACTTTTTTTACGCTCTCATGCTTTGCCGACTTCGCATTGATTTCGTCGGAAAATGGCGTCGCATGAACGTATTCCTGCATGTAGAGCCGCAAGCCCGGGGCCAGGATCCGGCTCGCCTCGGGATATTTCCCCTGCGTGAACACTTCTTGAGCGAAATCGATGGCGTAGACGTTTTTCCCGTCGCAGGCCGATTCAAATTGCAATTCCTCTTCCGAGCCGGGCGGCTGGAACTTTCCCTTGAAATGCAAAAGATTGGCGCCGCCACCGAACATGCTCCCGATCAGACCCTTCTTGGCTTCCCGAAGCTCCACTTTTCCCTTGACCAGAGGATACTGTTCGGCATTTTCCCCTTCCGCGTGGAACTCCGCGTCGTAGGACACCTCAGTCAGGGCCTTGGTCGCTGAATCCACTGCCTTGAGGATCGCCGGTACATCCGGCTCGTCCTCATCGTCCGCCCGCGTCGGCAGGGTAAGACCGGCCATCAGGAACGCCATGCACAACCACCGTAGTTTCATCGGGTTCATCGAAAACTCCTGTCGTAATCTCAATGTCCACCTCCGCCGCCGGCCGTTCGGCGGCCGGAGGATGCCCTAGATTAGAACGGAATCGGCCCTGTTACCATTCCCCCATTTTGGAATTGGCAGGTTGCAAGTGACGGCCGGGTTTACTGCCGGCCCTCACCGGGGCTCCACCATCGGACCTCAAAATCGTCGTCGAGGCGGCGGCGGTCGCTACAGGGGATGGTGGCCAGAATCCGACCCCCTTTGAAGCGGCCCCTGGTTTCCACGACCAAGCCCTGGGCCGAAGGCGGCAGGGCCCCAAAGGCGCGGTCAAATGTCGTCTTGACCTCCGGCAGGGCCTCCTTGAGGTCGTGAGGTGCAAAATAGTACTTGCCGAGCCGCAGGACCTCATGAAAGGCGTGTGGATAGTTCACTATGACGGTGGGGATTTCCGCCAGCATAGTCGGCGGTATGGGTTCGAGGAGCAAGACGTAGATATAGGGCTGGTTGGAGCGATTGGTCACCAGGATGAAGTCGGCTTCTTCGGAATGCTCGGCGGCGACTTCCAAGGCCCGGAGCAGGGTGTTCTGGTACCCCGGCTCCGCCGCGATTCGGAACTCCCAGCCGTAGCGATAAGCAGCATGGACGATATTCGCGGCGAGCGCAAGCGTTGCCACGCCGGCCGTGAGCGTTCGTTTGGCGGTGGGCCAATGCCGGAGCCGCTCGCCGATCGCCATGGCGCCGTAGGCCATGATCACGGGATAAGCCGCGAGGCCGCCGATGGTGCGCAAGGCGTGCGGGTTCCAGTCGCGGCAGATGGCCGCGGGAATCAGTGCGAGAAACAGCCAGGCCAGAATCCAGCGGTCCCACGTCGATCGGTGCGCGTTTAACAAGAGCCGAGCCATTCCGACGATAAGAAGCGGAGCGAGGACGAGGAGGTGTTGACCGACATAGGGTATGGTTACGCCGCTCATCTCGTCGCATTGCCAGAAGAGATAGCGCGGGTCGATGTTTTTCGCGAGGTTGCCCGCGAACTTCAGCAGCATCTCACTCGGCGGCAAGGGTTTCGCGAAGATCAGCGTCGCACGGGCCCGCGCCGCCAGGCGTTCGGGGTGCGTCAAAGCGGTGATCCACAGGGGGGCGGTTCCGATGACAATCCCTGCCGCGGCCGCGAGTAGGACGCGCCGGCCCGCGCGCGCCTTTCCCAATTCGATAAAATGTCGCCATCCGATGCCCAGCGAAGCGGCGACGAACAGCGGCGTAAAGAGCCGCGTCGCCGGATAAACCCAGGCATGGCCCCCCATGAGCAGCCCGCCGAGCGCCGCCCATACCGTCGATGGACGATCAGGCAATTCGTCCGTCGCGCAGCCCGCGGGGCGAAGCAAAAGGCCCGCGCGCTGCCAGGCCCACAGGGCGGTCGCGAGAAAGAACGGTGCAAAGGCGGCCTCGTGGGCCGTTCTGGTGAGCGATATATGCCACGGATTCAGGGCCAACACGATCCCGGCCACCAGTGCCGCCGGCACGCCCATCCACCGGCGCACGAGTCCGAAGATCGCTGCGACGGTCGCGATGCCCAAGAGCGCGCAGGGGAGCCGCATGGCGGTCACCGTCGGACCCAGTAAGGCGACGAAAGGAATGGTCAGATAGGTCGACAACGCCGCCGTGAAGTCGCCGGGGCCGAAACTCTCCAGAAAGAACGGCCAAGACTCGCCGCGGCGATCGGCGCCGGTCTCGAGCAGCGCCCAGGCGTCGTAGCCGCGCGAGGCTTCGTCCTGATTCAGCGGCGGCGGAACGGACGCCAGCCAGGGAAGTCGGGCCAGGGCGGCGATGAGCAGAATCGCGGGCAGCCCGTATCGGGCCAACGTCGCGGGGCTGTCCTGCATCGGCGCCGCGCTAATCCGTCACCTCGACGATTTCGGGCAAGAAGAAGTCCACCAGGTACGCAGGCCCATCTCCCAGGTTCAACGTACACCGTGCCTGCAGCGGCATGATCATGTTCCCGGGGATTCTTGCCGCTAAATAGTCACCGGACGGCGCCGGCACAAGATCCACTTTCACAAGGGTGTTTTCCATCATCTCGTCTGTCCAGAGGTCGACGGACCCCTTGGCCTTTACCAGGGAGATTTTGTTCAAGTCATCGTCGGTGAGGTAGACGCGCAGTTCCTCCTTGGAGGCCAGCAGAGCCTCCAGTTTCTTGCCGCCGGGGCCCATCGACATCAGCGGACCGCCGTGCAATCCGACGAGGTTCGCCCCCGGTACGCCGGCCCCGCGCAGCTCGGCGATAAACGACCCGCACTTGGGGCATTTGGTTGCGCCTTCTCTCAATTCCACGGCCAGACACAAGTTAAGGCAGGCGAAGCGCCGTTCCCGCGGCCTCGACGAGTGCGCGCGCGCCGGCGGCGGCTGGCCCATCAGCGACGCGTCAAAATAATCTCCGGGCGACAAGACCCAGATTTCCCTGCGATTTCCGAATCTCAAGTTCAACATCGTCCGCGCTTCGCGCCACGCTTCGGTCAAAAGCCGCGATACGATCGAGACGGTCGCGCCGTTCGGGCTGTCGCGCGATACCCATACGATCTTGAGATAGTCGTATTTGAGCCCGCGGCGTTTTTCCGTCGTGATGTCCCGCACTACGATGGGGTGAATCTTGCCATCCCACAGCAGGTAAAACTGGCCGTTGAGGTAGTTCGTGATCGGACCCCGCGCGGCCATCAACTCCCCGGCGTTATAGAGCATGTCACCGTCACGATCGATCGGCTCCTTCGCCTCGATGATGTCGCGCTCCAGCCAGAAAACGCCGGTGACCTTCGTGGGCTCAATCTCAACCGTCCCGAAGGCCGTCGCACGAAGCGGCGGAACGGCGCCGGCGGAGGAGGCGACGAGCGCCCATGCCGACAGGGCGCAAGCATACCCGACTCGTCGTCGCCGCATTTCGATCCTCCTGTTGCTCATCCGATGCTCAAATCTCGCCTAGCACTTATTCACGGCCTGCCCGCTTCGCGGTCAGACCGTGCCACCTTAACCGGCTCCGGCCAGCGTCAGCGCGTCTCGATACTTCGATTCCATCCAGTGCCGCAGGTTCGCGTAGCGGGCCTGCGTCAGGGACGGGTCGTCCGCGATGATCCGCCCGGCGTCGCGCTGCGCCATGCGCAACAACTCGCCGTCGCGGATCAAGTCGGCGACGCGAAGTTCGGGAAGGCCGTGCTGCCGCGTGCCGAGCATTTCGCCCGGCCCGCGCAGTCGCAGGTCTTCCTCGGCAATCTTAAAACCGTCGGTCGTGCGAGCCAATACCCCCAGCCGCTCGCCCTCCGCGCCGCCCACGCTGCCGGTCATCAGGAGACAATACCCGCGCGCCGCGCCGCGGCCGACGCGGCCCCGCAGTTGATGCAATTGAGACAGGCCGTACCGCTCGGCGTGCTCGATCACCATGCAGGTCGCGTTGGCCACATCGACGCCGACTTCGACGACGGTTGTGGCGACGAGGACGGCGATCCGCCCGGCGATGAAATCCGCCATCACGGCCTCGCGCACTTCCTGCGGCAGGCGGCCGTGCAGGAGTCCCACGCGATGGCCTGCGAACACTTGCTGCGAAAGCCGTTTGTACTCGGTCGTCGCCGCGCGGGCCTCCACTTTGTCCGACTCGTCGATCAGGGGATAGACGACGTACGCTTGTTCGCCCGCCCCGAGGCGCGTCCGCACGAAATCCCAAGCCTTCGATTGTTCGAGCGGGGTGGCGACGCGCGTGGTGATCGGCGAGCGCCCGGGTGGGAGGTCCTCGATCGTGGTCACGTCCAGGTCGCCGAAGACGGTCATGGCGAGGGTTCGCGGGATGGGCGTGGCGGTCATGACCAGATAGTGCGGGGCGGGGCCTTTGCTCTTGATCGTCGCCCGCTGGCGGACGCCGAAGCGGTGCTGCTCGTCGACGACGACGAGGCCGAGTTTGGCAAAGCGAACATCCTCCTGAATCAGGGCATGCGTCCCTACGACGAGGTCCATTTCGCCGTGCTCAATCTCCTTCAGCATCTGTCGTCGGCGCGCCGCGGGTAGACCGCCGATGAGCAGACTGTGACGCACGCGGCTTCCTTCCAGATACCGACAGATCGACCGATAGTGCTGCTGGGCGAGCAGCTCGGTCGGGGCCATGATGGCGAATTGATGCTTGTTGGCGACGGAAACCAGCCCGGCATAGAGCGCGACGACCGTCTTGCCGCATCCGACGTCGCCCTGCACGAGCCGGAGCATCGGGCGGTCGGCGGCCAGGTCGCGGACGATCTCGCTGATCGCACGTTCCTGCCCCTTGGTCAGTCGAAATGGAAAGCGTCGGCGGATTCGCTCGTCGATCTGCGGGCTCGACTTCAACACAGGCGCGGCCGGGCCGCTTCGCCGCTGGTGCCGCGCAAGGGTCACCGCGAGTTGCATGAGCAGCAGCTCTTCATACGCCAGTCGCCGCCGGGCCTTGGTGACATCCACTTCGTTTGTCGGCCGATGCATCGCCGCGATCGACCACGACCGCGCGGGCAAATCTCGCTCGCGCCGATAGCTCTCCGTAAACGGCTCCTGCACCAGGGGCAGCAGTCGGTCGAGGTTGTCGAGGATGAGCTTGCGAATCGCGCGAACGGGCAAATCGGCCGTCGCCGGATAGACGGGCTCCAATCGCGCCGGCCGCGACTCGTCCACCGGCGGGGCATTTTTGTCCAGGACCGCGATCTTTGGATTGGTAAACTCGGCGAGCGGACCATAGACGCCGACGCGTCCGGTCACCTCCACGATCGAGCCGCGCTCGATGCGATCGGCTATCCACGGAGCGTTGAACCAGGACAGGCTACACCGGCCGGTGTTGTCGATCAGCGTCGCGCGGACCGTCGGACCCCGGCGGCTGTATTTCTGCGCCACGGCCCCGATCCGGCCGACAATCGTCGCGGTCATGCCTTCTTCGAGGTGCTCGATGGTGCGGAACTCCTGCCGCTCGTGGCGGGCGGGAAAGTATTCGAGCAGGTCGCCGACGGTGCGGACACCGACCTTGGCGAGCGCTTCTGCACGGCGCGGGCCGACGCCGGGAAGGAATTGCACGGGGTCATTGAGCGATGGCGGCGGGGCAGTGGCCGGATGCGACGGCCTGACCATGGGCATTGGCACGCGAGGGATGACCGCTGGTCCGCGCGGCGCAGGGTTCATGGGATGATCAGCCTTATGCCGGCGGGGACGTTGTTGGGGTCGGTCAGCCGGTTGCGATTGGCGTAGTAGATTTTCCGCCATTGGTTCTTGTCGCCATAGTATCGCTGGGCGAGTCCGTAAAGCGTCTCCCGGGGCTGAACCGTGTGCGTCCGCCCCGGCCCGGTTCCTGTCTCGAAAACATCCTCCGTCGGCGAATCGGTCGGCGGGGACTCTGCCACTGGGCCCGCGGCCCGCCGGACGGGCTGTGTCGTGGGCTTCGGTTTGCCGCACGCGCCCATAAGGAAGGCGAACACGCAGACCGTCGCGCACATGACGGCGCTTGGGCGTGCGTTCTGAAAGAAAGGATTCACTCGCCGATTCCTCCGCGATGGCAGGCACGATCAAGGGATCGTTGCCCTTATTGTCCCCATCGCCCCCAAACTACGCAACGCCGCGTCGTTGACCGGACCCTGCGCTGCCCCGACAATTCCGGGTCCCGCACGGAACTTGCGATTCTTCGGAGAAATCTATGCCCCTGCTTGTGACCGGCACCATCGGAATTGACACCGTCGAGACACCGCACGGCCTGGCGCAGGATGTGCTCGGCGGGTCGGCGGCGTATTTCGCCCTGGCGGCGAGCCTGATCACGCCGGTGCGGCTGGTCGGCGTCGTGGGCAGCGATTTTCCCCCGTCCTTTCGCGACGTGTTCAAGGGGCGGCCGATTGACCTGGCCGGTCTGGAGACGCGGCCGGGATCGAAGACCTTCCGCTGGGCGGGCAAATACGTCGGGGACATGAACGCGGCGGAGACGCTGCGGACGGACCTAAACGTCGTCTCGGAAACGCCTCCGACGATCCCCGAGCAGTTTCGCGATTCGCGCTATGTCTTCCTCGCCAATACGCACCCAGCCCTGCAGCGCGGGTTCATCGAGCAGTTGAAACAGCCCAAGCTCATCGTCTGCGACACGATGAACCTGTGGATCAACGTCGCCAAGGAAGAGCTGCTCAAGACGCTCTCGATGGTCAACGGCATGGTCATGAACGACGGCGAGGCCCGCTTGCTGACGGGGCAGGTCGACCTGATCCAGGCTGGCCACGACGTGCTGAAGCTCGGCCCGGAGTTCGTCGCGATCAAGAAGGGTGAGCACGGCGTGCTCATGGTGACGAAGGACGAGGTCGTCGCCCTGCCTGCCTATCCGACGATGAAGGTCAAAGACCCGACCGGGGCGGGCGACAGCTTCGCCGCGGGTGTGATGGCGTACCTGGCTTCAACCGACCGCCGCGACACGGCGGCGCTGCGGGCAGCGCTGGCGCATGGGACGTGCCTGGCGTCGATCACGATCGAAGATTTCTCGATGCGCTCGCTGGCAGCGGCGGATAAGGGGACGCTGGAGGGGCGGCTGGCGAAGTACAAATCGATGTTGGCGATCGGGTAGCGTGCGTAACAAACTAAAGACTGCTTTAAGGGCGGCGCCTACGATGTTCATCACGCTGAATCGCGCCTTTGATGATAGCTTCGCTGATGCGATAATCCGTCTGACGAAGTTCCCGGACGGCATCGGGAAGTGAAATGAGCCCTCGCTCGGCGCCAAGTTCGAGTACCCCGAGCGTGCCGGTCACGATAAGTCCTCGCGATCTTGCAATTCGGCGTCCGACGCGCTCATCGATGAGAAGCGTTGCCGACAGTTCCTCAGCGAGGGCAATTGCTTCGAGTTCGCCGGGGTCGAGTGGAATTGACGAGTCGACACGAGCCGGGCCCTGGACGTGAAGCCAATTCGGCGGATTGGCGACAAACTCACGGACTGATATTGGTGTGCGGGCATCGGAGAGTTCCGACACGACGGCAGGCGGAACGAAGACGCTCTCGAAAAGTGCCGGAAGCAAGCGCTCGGCGCGAATGCGCACGAGATAGTTGAGCGGAGAGGCATCCGAGACAACGATCATGCGTTAAGCGCGGCCCGGACCGATTCCAAATCAGCTTGATATTCTTCAGAAGTCAGGAGGTCTTCGGTGACATTGTGGCGCTTAAGGACGCCGTCGGTTTCGAACCGCGAAAGGCCGAGGGACTGAGAAAGCTGGAAATGCGTCAGCTTTCCCTGCCGGTATAGCTCCACCAGTGTGGCTTCCTTGGCCGCCGCGTTGGGGTCTTGGCCGTTCTCGGAAAGAAGGGTCTCGACGGGGTTCGGCACATCAAATGAAACAGTCATGACATCACTCCCTAGCGTACTTTAAGTCTAGCACGACACTAGACCGCACACCACGTACCTGTTGAAATCAGCGGTGATATAGTATCGGACCCGCCAGCCCACTGAAAAGCTCAACTATGCGCACCTTCATCGCCATCGATCTCGACCACAAGATTCGCGAGCGGATCGCCTCGCTCCAAGCCAAGCTCAAATCGCGGGGGCCGAAGTTGTCGTGGGTCAGGCCGGAAGCCATGCACCTGACGATCAAGTTTCTCGGCGAGGTCGAGGAGGCGCAGATCGAGCCGATCAAGACCGCACTCGCCGGCGTGGCGGCGCAGGGCCGGGCTTTCGACATCACGTTCGGCGGGCTGGGGGTGTTTCCGCCGCACGGGCGGGCGAATGTTCTCTGGCTCGGCATCGAAGACAAGAGCGGCGGGCTTAAGACTTGCTGGAAGGCCTGCGAAGACGCGCTCGCGGGAGTCGGTCTGCCGCGCGAGGACCGGCCGTTTTCGGCGCACCTGACGCTGGCTCGCAACAAGAACCCGCGGCTGTCGCAGGAGGTCCGAAAGCTATTGCAGAACCCGCTGCCGTTCGAACCGCAAGAGCAGCGCGTCCATGGGCTGACATTCTATCAATCGACCCTGACCGCCGAGGGGTCGATTCATGAGGTGCTCAGTCGGCACGAGTTCAGCGCCGCGTAGGGCGGGTTTTACCCGCCGCAATTCCGCGCACGACGCGCGATCGGCGGGCAGAGCCCGTCCTACGACTCGCCGTCGTCGCCCGGGCGATCCTCCGGCGGCGGTTCGGTGATTTCTTCCGGCACGCCCGGCTCCACGACGATCGTCCCTGCCAAGAGGTCGCCGACGCGCTGGCGGTTGCGCGTGACCATGACGATCATCATCAGCGTCACGATCAGGCCCGGCGCACCCATCGAGACCATGATGACGCGGACGACGTTGCGGACGAAGACCTGCCGCGGGGCGGGCTTGTCCCCGGCGACGCTCAGAACGCGGCAGCCGAACAGGTATTTGCCGGGCGACGAGCCGATCAGCATCTCCCAGATCATGCACCACAGACCGTACAGGAGGGTCGCCGTGTAATAAATCGGCGCGAGCTTCGCCATCATCTCGGGGTCGTCAGATTGTTTCATGAGCGATTGAACATCACCATAGGAGGCCGGATCGGGCATGACGCTGACCCACCACGGCAGGACCAACAGCACCGCCGGGACCAAATCCAGGATCGTGGCCAGGACGCGCCGCCAGACCGCCGCGGGAACCAGGCCAATCGGCAAGGCGATCGGCGCGGCCACCTGATCGCGCCGTTTCCAGAGCACGAGCGTCATCATGCCGAGGACGAGCCCCAGCACGATCGCGTCCTGCCATTCGCCGGACGACGGCGGCTGTTCGCGCTCGAGCGAGAGCGGCTCAAAGCGGATCGGTCGTGTCCCGGTCAGATCAGATGAGCCGAATTGGATCTGGCCGTTTTCCGCGCGGCGGGCGATCACCACCTGATCTCCAGCGATCGCCAGCGCGGTCCTTCGCGGATCGACCGACAGGAATTCGGTACCTTCCCGCAGGGGCTCGCTCATGGACCACGCGCCGTTGCCGCGCCGATAGAGGTCGACGCGGGCGAGGCCGTCCTCGGCCGGGCGGCAGGCCATGAAGATCGGGCCCTGCTCGTTTGCTCCCGCCCATGCGTAGCGAATGGTGTCGCCTTTCAGCACGAGTTCGGGTGAGGTCCAATCGCTCCCCTGCAACGTCGTGACGTGCACCTCTCCGCCCGCGTACCAGAAAAGATGCAGGTCGCCTTTCCGGGCGGCAAGCCAAAACCGTTTACCCAGGACCGCCGCGGGGGGGCCAGACTGTCGATGCCAAAACCCGTCGCGCAATTGCAACAGTGCCAGGCGCTCGGTGATCTCCATCGCCGGCCGCGTCTCGGCCATGTCGGCCTGCTCGTCATCCGCCGATCTTCCCTGTGGGACAAGCGACTTCGTCTCCACCAGGGCCCATAGCCCGTGCTCGCCCGCATCGCCGCACCAGGCCAGCGGCGCAATATTGCACTGCGCCTGCCAATTCGCCCCCGGCGAAATGGGCCGCTTCACGAAATAGTCAAAGGTCGTCAGGTCGGAGTACAGCACATGGAGCCCGCCTGCGTCCGCCGCGATGGCCACGGGATCGCCCGCGACCGGCGGGAGGTTCAGGCGTTGCCGCGGGCCGATCGCCGCGCCTTCCTTGAGGTCGGCGTGCCAGAATTGCACGAGAGGCAGCACCGAGCCCTTCGGCTCGCCGGCGGCCACGACCCAGACCTGCGCGTCGTCGCCGGCCACCCAGACGCGCGCGGCCTTCCAGTCCGGCGCTTGGGCGTTGGCGGAAAGTCCCCCGGCAAGAAGTGCGATCAGGGCGGCCGCGAGAGGTCGATTCATAGGCGGATTATTCGCGGCGCGCCCCCATTGGTCAACGCAGGGCCGGTGACCCGTCAAGGTCCGCAGTCGGCATCGACCTGTATGATCTCGGCGACGCCCTTGGGTAATTTGGCTTGATCTGGTCGGACAAACGCGGTCGGCGCGACCTTGCCGGGCTCCATCCCCTTGAGCCGCGAGACGCGCATGGTGAATTTGCCCTCTTCCTGAGGCCAGATCATGCTGACGGCGCGCGGGACGAGCGGTCCGCCCTGCCAGGCGGGCTCGTAATCTTCGAGCATGGCGCTCATCACGATCCGCCGCTGGGCGTCGCGGAAGTTTACGACGTGAATCTGATAGGGCGGCGCGCGGCTCACCCAGTATTCACGGTCGACGGCGACGCCGCCGGAACGGCGATACTCGAGGATGTCGTGTTTTTTCCCTTCGCGCCGCGTCGGTCCGCTCAGCCCTTCCGACCCGCTCGGCAAACCGCCCATGCCCAGCGCGCCTACCAGTTGGTCGACGCGAATGCCAGTGCTTCGCGCGCAGGGCTGATCGGCGTAGCGGTGGCGGCCCCAGTGCATGGCCTTCATTTCCGGCTCAATCCAGACCCAGTATTCCTGGTCGTTGGAGCCGAGTCCCATCACCTGGTCGCCGAGACCGGGGCGCAAATCCATGCGCAGGTTGCGAGGCTTATCGAACAGGAGGCTGCCTTCGAGGTTGTAGGAGTGACGCTTGCCTCTGTCGTCCTTGACGCGGGCGGTGACGTTGACATTGCCGGCCCACAGAGGCCGGTCGACGCGGTCGGCGTTGGCCTGAATGGCGGAGACGATGTCGGGGAGATCGCGGGGCGGCCCGCTCTCGATTTCTTCATTTCCCTTGCGACAGCCCATGCAAAACGAGGCAGCAAGGAGCGAGGCAAACACGACGTTGGTCCGCCAATCTAAAGTACGGCGGAATACCTGAGTCGTAGAAGTTGGTGGGTATTTCGAGCGTCGTTGGTGGTCAAACATCACTCAGCGCTCCCTTACGGTCGCGGCTCTGATGAGTCCGCGGCCGCAACTTCCCCGCTCTCGGTCCAGTCCGAATCCTGCAAATCGCCGGCCGCGCCCCCGGCCAGGATCGCGCCCAATTCGCCGGTCAGTTCCTGAATCTCCGTATCGGAGAGGACCGGGTTGAACACCTTGTGCGACGATTTGTCGCGGACGCAGCGCATCTCCCAGAACTCGCGCTCGCCGTCCCGGATCGTCCGCTCGTACTTGAGCAGGCGCTTGCGCAGCAGAATCAGCGACAAGACGAAGCGAAACCTCAGCTTGGCCTCTTCCGTGCAATCCGCCAGACGAACGAAGAACGTCAGCAGGGCGTCGTCGTCAACAAAGGTACGGCGTTTCTCCTCGCGCTTCGGCAGTCGCGTCTGAAAGCAACACAGCGCACCTTCCGGGGGGCCCTGCCAGGACTCCCCGGAATAATCGCGGCGTTCGAAACCCTGGGGCGTCTCGAAAAGCACCGAGTGGAACAACTCTCCCTCGGCGAACTCGCGTCCGCTGACAACACAGCGACCCACGGGCCGCGATACTT
The DNA here is from genome assembly GCA_035275405.1 of Phycisphaerae bacterium. Taxonomy (NCBI): domain Bacteria; kingdom Pseudomonadati; phylum Planctomycetota; class Phycisphaerae; species Phycisphaerae bacterium. The sequence goes on along the minus strand of DATEMU010000012.1, from coordinate 329,496 downwards.
CAAAGTCGATCATATATGTGTGTGCCTCCGTGCCGGCAATCGAATTGTAGGACAGGTCCTATCCGCAAAGTGCCCGATGCGTCAACATTTTTTTTAAAAAAATTTGCCTTACTTCTTTTTTATCTTCTCGCGCATCTTGGCGACGACCTTGTCCGGGATCAACCGCCCCAGATTACCGCTCTCCAGGCCGCCCAGCTCGCAGATCTGGCGGATAAGGGTGCTGCTGATCAGGGCGGTTGTGTCCGTGGTAAAGAGGAAGACCGTCTCCACATCGCCGGCGATCATGTTCACGTTCGCCTGGCGCAGCTCGTTGCGGAGATCGTCGCTGTCGCGGATGCCCTTGATGATGACGTCGGCGCCCTTTCGGCGGACGTAATCCATCGTCAGCCCCGTATACGACTCCACCTCGACGTCCGGTTGTTCGCCTAACAAATCCTTCAGAAGTGCCACTCGTTCTTCCTTGGTGAACAGCGGCTCTTTCTCGGGGTTGCGACCGATGGCGACGATGGTCTTGTCGAAGAGCTTGCGGCTCCGCTCGATGATATCCAAGTGCCCCAGGGTCGGCGGGTCGAACGTGCCTGCGAAGACCGCCGATCGATGTTTGCCGTTTTTGCTCATGCCGTTCACGTTGAGTTCGGCCCTGACCGACTTCTACGTACGCCAGGGACGCCGGCCGCTACGGGGCCAGTCGCTACTCGTATCGTAACGCTTCCACAGGATCGAGACGAGACGCCTTCCAGGCCGGATAGATCCCGCTGACGATGCCGACGACCGTCGCCATAGCCAATGCCAGGATAATCGCCCATATGGACGTGATCGTCTCGAAAATCCGCGTCGCCTTTTCAATCGTCGTGGCCAACCCCCACCCGACCAGTACACCCAGCCCGCCACCGAGAAACGAAACGAAACTCGCCTCGACGAGAAACTGCTGCAATACGTCGCCGCGCTTGGCGCCCATCGCCATGCGGACGCCGATTTCCCTGGTCCGCTCCGTGACGGCGACGAGCATGATGTTCATGATGCCGATGCCGCCAACGGCGAGGCTGATCCCGGCGATGGACCCCAGCACGATACCGATCAGCGCGCGGAACGTGCCGAACTGCTCGACGAATTCCTTCTGGGCCTGCACCTGAAAGTCGTCCTGCTGACCGGCACGGATGCGATGGCGTGTCCGCAGGAGCTTTTTGATCTGCGCCTTGGCCTTTTCCACGTCGTCGTCGGAGGGCGTCGTGGCCTCGCAAAGGATCGTATTCACCGCCTTGGCGCCGTAAAGGTCCATGGCCGTCGAGATGGGGATAATCACCTGTCGGTCGACGTCGGTAAAGGCCACGTTGCCTTTTTCCTCCATGACGCCGACGACGATGAACGTCCGCACTCCGAGTGTCCCGCTGATCTTGATCTTCTCATCGATCGCCGGCCGGCCGCCGAACAGCTCTTTCTTCACCTTCGACCCAAGGACCGCGACGCGGGACGAGCCCTGCACGTCCGTCGCATTAAAGAACGCCCCCTCAGCGGGCGTATGACTGTTCATCAGCGGATAATGCTCCGTCGAGCCAAGTACGGTCGCCGTGGTGTTCTTCGAGAGGAACTTCACCAACGATGAATTGTTCAGCGTCGGCATGACCAACTTCACGCCGGGACATTCTTTTTCGACGGCCTTTGCGTCTTCCAGCTTCAGCGATTCGAAATTGCCGACCATACGGCCGCTGCGCCGCTCCACGTTGGGCATGATGAACAATTTGTTGGAGCCCATCGAGGCGAATCCGGCCTCGATCCGCGCGCCCATACCCTCCAGGATGGCCATGGCGGCCACGACCGCCCCGACGCCGAAGATCACTCCCAGCGTAGCGAGGAACGAGCGCAGCGGATGGATCCACAGACTTCGCAGGGCCATCAGGCAAACACGCAAGAAGAACATCGACTACACCTTAGCGGGCCGGGCCATCGGCGGCGGCGCGGCCGGCGCGGGGGCCTCCGGCGGCGGCATCTCCGTCGGCGCCATCATCCGCGCGAGAAACGCCGTATCGGCGGCGCCGTCCTCGATAATGTTACCATCACGCATGCAAATGACCCGCCGCGCCTGGATCGCCACGGACATTTCATGCGTGACCAGGATGATGGTCACGCCGGCTCGGTTCAGCTCGTGGAAAATATCCATGATCTGGCGGCCGGTACGGCTGTCCAGGTTCCCGGTCGGCTCGTCGGCCAGGATGATCTTCGGTTCGTTGACGATGGCCCGGGCGATGGCCACGCGCTGGCGCTCGCCGCCGGAGAGCTCGCTGGGCTTGTGCAGCGCCCGCGGCTCGAGTCCGACGCGCTGGAGCGCCCGAAAGGAGGCGTCGCGGACGCGGGCCCGCCGAGCGTAGAACAGCGGCACGGCCACGTTGTCCACCGCGCTGGTGCGCTGGATAAGATTGAAGGTCTGGAACACGAAGCCGATCTTCTGGTTGCGGATGATGGCGAGCTGCCGATCGGACATTTCGCTCACCAGGTCGCCGTCAAGGAAGTATCGCCCGCTGGTCGGGCGGTCGAGGCAGCCGACCAAATGCATCAGCGTGCTCTTGCCGCTACCGGATGCGCCGGTCACGGAGATGAACTCCCCCTCGGCGACGTCGATGCTGACGCCGTCCAGCGCGCGGACGACGGTCCCGCCCATCACGTAATGCTTGGTCAGGGCTTCGATGTGTATCAGCGGTCCCATTCAGATCTGTGTTTTCCGGAATCGCTGGCACGGATTGAACAGTTTGCGAGGCTTCGACGAATTTGCCCCGCACCGGCGTCTCCTACCGCCTATTATCAGTTCCGTTCGCTTTCCTGCCGTTCTTTTTCCGTCTTGCGAGGCCGCTTGGTCCAGACTTCGTCGCCGGCCTTAAGGCCGGAGACGATCTGGGTGTAGGTCCCATCCGTCACGCTGATCCGCACGGGCCGTTTCTCTTCATCCCAGCGGCCGGAACCGATGCGCACAGGGACATACACGAAGCAGTCCCGCCCCTCGCTGACCAGCGCTTCGTTCTTGACGAGAAGGACATTCTCCAGCTGCTGCGTGGTGAAAGCGAGGTCCGCCTGAAGCCCGATCAAATGTTGCAGATCTTCGCCAACCAGGCGAACGCGAACATCGAAGGCCAGGGCATTGTTGACCCGCTTGGGTTCGGGCAGTATCCGCTCGATGACGCCGTCGAAAACCTGCCCGCGATAGGCCTCGACCGTCACCTCGACCTTGCGGTTCAATGTCTCGGCGAGATAAGACTCAGCGCGCTTGGCATACTCTTCGTCATCAAGGCGAACCGACGTCCCCGGCCGGGCGTAATCAGGGGCAATGTTGCGGATGGCACCAATATCCGCCTCGTCAACCTGCGCGATGACCAGCACGGCGGTGGTGTCGACAAGCACCATCACGGGCGTACCGCCGGTGAAACTCTGTGTGCCGCTCTGGATCATCTCGCCTTCGCGGACCTGGATGCTGTAAACCATGCCGGGACTGCGGGCCTTGACGACGGTCTCTTCCAATCGCAACGTCGCCTCGTCCATAAGCTTCTGGGCTGACCGCATGGCCGCCTCCGCCTGGACGACGTCCTGCTCGGCGTTACGGATCAAGATCGTCTCGTTGTTTTTTGCGGTCTTAAGGTCGGCGTCGGCAAGTTCGAAATTGGACTTACGCAGAACGTATTCGTCGTTGCCGGCGATTCCCTTTTCCTTGAACTCCTTCATTCGGGCCCAATCAAAGGCTGCCTTGTCATAAGCCGCCTGCGCGCGCTGAGTTTGCAACGGCAGTTCCAGTTTCTGACTCTCGAGGGCGATCTTCGCTTTTTCGTGCGCACCTTTCGCCCGATCCAAGTCCGCCTGCCGCGCCTCGACGTTGCGCTTTTCATCGACCGGATCCAGCTCGATCAACGTATCACCGGTCTTGACGAGCTGGCCCTCGACGACATGGATCTTCGCCACCTGCCCGCCGGCCTTGCTCTTGATCTGGATCAGCTTGTTGCCCTGCACCGTCCCCGTCGCCGTGACCGGGATGATGAGCGTGCCCAACTTCGCCGCCTCTTTCTCGCCGGCCAGCAGGACATCGCCGACGCGAATCTGCGACACCAGGAAGATCAAAACGATGACGACCAGGACGATCCCTCCGCGGATGATCCATTTCCAGCCGAGGCGGCGGACGAAAGATTGACTCGACCGGATCACGGGATTGACCACGGATTGGCCGGTTTGAACGATGCGACTGACGGATGAAGGCTGTTCCATAGCTTTGTTTGGCGGTTAGACGAGGTACTTCACTCCCGGCGGGCGTGCGGCAAGCGCCAAGAGTCGCGGCATCCCTGCCAGGCAGGCCCGTGCACGTCCCCCCGCGGGGCCGCACCGTTCGCGCGACATTTTAGGGCCGATACGGCCGGTATTCCATTCCGAAGACCTTGGCCACCGCCTCATTGGTCACGAGGCCCTGATGGACGTCGACGCCCTCCGCCAGGCCCGGATCCTCGGCGGTCGCTCGCTTGTAGCCGAGATTGGCCAGGCGCAGGGCGTAGGGCAGCGTCGCGTTGGTTAGGGCGTAGGTGCTGGTGCGGCCGACCGCCCCGGGCATGTTCGTCACGCCATAATGCACCACGCCGCTCACCATATACGTCGGATCGGCGTGGGTCGTCGGGTGAATCGTCTCGCAACAGCCGCCCTGATCGACTCCGACATCCACGATGACCGAGCCGGGCTTCATGAGCTTGAGGTAGCCTTTCGGAATCAGCACGGGACAGCGCGCCCCGGGGATGAGCACGGCCCCGATGACGAGGTCGGCCCGGGCGACATGCTCGCGAATCATCGCCGAGTCGCTGAACAATAGCTGCACGTTGGCGGGCATGACGTCGGAAAGGTACCGCAGTCGTTCCAGGTTGACGTCCATCAGGACGACATGCGCCCCCAGGCCCGCCGCTACTTTCGCCGCATTCGTTCCGACAATACCCGCGCCCAGAATTAATACGGTCGCCGGCTCCACCCCCGGCACGCCGCCGAGAAGAATGCCGCGACCCATCATGGGCTTTTCGAGGTACTTCGCCCCCTCCTGGACACTCATCTTGCCCGCGACCTCGCTCATCGGCGTCAACAGGGGCAGTCGCCCCGCCTTGTCGCGAACCGTCTCATAGGCGATGGCGATGCAGCGGCTCTTGAGGACGCCCTCGGTCAGGCCGCGATCGGCGGCGAAATGGAAATAGGTGAAACAGACCTGTCCCTCGCGAAGCATCTCGCACTCGGATCGTTGCGGCTCTTTGACCTTGATGATCATCTCGGACTGGGCGAAGACCTCCCTGGCTGCATCAACGATCCGAGCGCCAGCCGCTTCGTATTCCGAATTGGCAAATCCCGATCCCGCTCCCGCCTCGTTTTCAATGAGGACTTTGTGCCCGGCCTTGACCAATTCGGCGGCGCCGGAGGGGATGAGCCCCACGCGATACTCGTCCGACTTGATCTCCTTCACGCATCCGACGATCATGGCAGCAAGCTCTCCCTTCTGACTTGGCCGCAGGCGATTCCCCAGCATGCGATTAGCAGTCTCATGCTATGGGATGCCGCCGATCGCGGCAACGAGGGCCGCTGACCTGACCTCCAAGGGTCGGTACCAGTCTTCGAGCGCATCATTCCCACCGTGCATAACGCTCGTGGGCACCGCCAGTTGCAGCCAGGAAGTGGCCCCGGGGCCGATTTGCCGAGTCCGAAAGCAACTCAAACAGGCCCGGATAACAGCGGCATGATGCAGAAAAGCAACATTTGGCTTGATTCGCGTCCCAGCGCACCGATACTGCTTGGGGAAAACGGCGGGGTTTACAGGCCAAATGTCAAAGACGCAGACAAGGACAAGTCGGTCCGGCGGAGGGAAATTGGGGCATTCCAGCGACCTCTGCCAGGCTGCCTTCGAATCCCTTCCCATGGCCATCCTCGCTTTTGACGACCGGTTGGAAATCGTCCTCCGCAACCAGGCCGCCACGGACCTGATTCCCGGCGGCTCGGACCTTTCGCGGGCCCTGACGGCCCTGACCGTCGAAAGTCGTTACGAAGATTGGGCGGCGGAACTCCGCAAGGTCATCGACATGCGGGTACCCCGCCGCGTCGATGTCACGATTCGCCGGGATGGCGTTGAAGCGGAGTCTTATTTCCATCTGCTGATCCACCCGCTTCGCGGTCCCGGCGGCGGACCGACGATCGGGGGCCTGCTCGTCGCCGAGGACGTGACCGCGCACATCGGCATGGAGCGCCGGCTGGCGGTTTCCGAGCGTCTTGCCGCCGTGGGCAAGCTCGCCGCCCGAGTCGCCCACGAACTCAACAACCCGCTTGACGGAATTCTCCGGTACACGAACCTGGCGATGCGTCAGTCTGCCGATCCGCCGGCTGATTCCAAAGTCTCCCACTACCTCGAGCAGGTCCGCTCCGGGCTCCTGCGCATGGGCGAGATCATTCGCGATCTGCTGGAGTTTTCTCGAAGTACGCCGGGTTCCTTCGAGCAGGCGACCATCAACAAGATTGTGGAGGACGCCCTCAGCGCCATGGAAGGTCGCGCTCGCCAGGCAGACATCACCGTCGTGTGCAATTTCCATCAGGCGGATATGCCCGTTGTCCGGGGCAGCAACCTTTTTCAGATTTTTTGCAACTTGATCAAGAACGCCATCGAGGCCATGCCGACCGGCGGCACGCTGACACTCACGACGCGGCTCGATGCAGCGGACGTGATGGTGATAGTGGAGGACACCGGCGTGGGGCTTCCCGCCGACGCCGAGCGGATCTTCGATCCCTTTTACACGACCAAGCCCGTGGGCCAGGGAACCGGGCTCGGTCTCGCCGTTTGCAAGGAATTAATCGAAAAATACTCGGGCACGATCACTGCTCAGCGCCGTCAACCGACCGGCACGACTATGACTGTCCGCATTCCCATCCGCAGTTGCGCGGCGGTGCCGCTCGGAAAGCTACGCGACCGACCGAATGAACTGAGCGCCGACCCGAGCGTGGCCGGCGCAAACAAAGGAGTAACTCGCTGTGACTGAATCAACGGCCCCCGTCAAACCTTCGATCGTTAGTTCCCGCAAAGCCGCCGACGCGCCGGAATCGCCTGCCGCGCGCGGTCGCATCCTCCTCGTCGATGATGACAGCATTATCCTCGACTCGCTCAGTGAGTTCCTGCGGCTCGAAGGCTACGAGACTGACGCGGTCGGATCGGTGGCCGCCGCGATTGCGGCTATCGGCAAGCAGACGTATCACCTCGTCATCACCGACGTGAACATGCCGCAGGCGGACGGCTTCGAGCTGCTCCGCACGCTGCACGATCGCCATCCGGACATCGTCCCCATCGTCATTACCGGCTACGGGACGATCGAGTCGGCCGTGGAAGCGATCAAGATGGGGGCCTACGACTATCTGACGAAGCCGCTCGGCGACGACGAAATCCGCCTCGTCGTGCAACGGGCGATGCAACAACAGTCGCTACTTCGCGAAAATCGCACGCTCCGCGAGCAGCTTGATCTTCGCTACTCGCTCGATAGCGTGGTCGGCCACGACTATAAGATGCTCAAGGTCTTCGATTTGATTCAATCGGTCGCGGAGAGCAGGACCACGGTGCTGATCTCCGGAGAATCGGGTACCGGCAAAAGCCTCGTCGCCCGAGCGATCCATCATCGCAGCGATCGCCGCGACCAACCGTTCATCGAAGTATCGTGCGGAGCACTGCCGGAGACGCTTCTGGAGTCCGAGTTGTTCGGCCACGCAAAAGGGGCGTTTACCGGAGCTGTTTCCAACAAGGAAGGCAAATTCCGGGCGGCCGAGGGCGGGACGCTCTTTCTCGATGAGATCAACTCGGCCTCCCCCGCCTTTCAGGTCAAGCTCCTGCGCGTGCTTCAGGAAAAGCGCTTCGAGCCGGTCGGTTCCAATGAAACGCTGACGGCCGATGTCCGCGTGATCCTCGCGTCCAATGTCGATCTGAAGCGCGAAGTGGAGGCCGGCCGGTTTCGACAGGACCTTTACTATCGCATCAACGTGTTGACGCTGCCAATGCCGTCGCTGGTCGAGCGGCTCGGCGACATTCCGCTCCTGGCCGATCATTTTCTCAAGAAGTACTGCGCGGAGAACAAGCGGCAGATCCTCGGATTCGAGCAGGCGGCGATGGACGCCCTCCAGCGCTACCACTGGCCGGGCAACGTCCGCGAGCTGGAGAACGCCGTCGAGCGCAGCGTCGTCCTCTGCAAGGGCCGCCACATCACGGTCGACGACCTGCCGCCGACAATCCTGGAGGCCCAACCGGCCACGGGTCTGACGACGCCGACGAACTACAAGCCGCAGTCGCTCAAGGCCGCGCTGGAAGAGCCTGAAAAGAAGATCATCGAGGCGGCGCTCCGCGTGAACGACTGGAACCGCCAGACGACGGCGGAGATGCTGGAGATCAATCGCACGACGCTGTACAAAAAAATGAAGCACTTCGGGCTGGAGTACGATCCGGCGAAACACGGGAAGTAGGGCGGGCTCGGCCCGCCGATTGCGCGCGCTACGCCGAAATAGAGTGCATCACTCCGGATTGATTCTTGGACACCCTCTCCAAGAGAGTGCTCCCCGGCCGGCCGAGGTAGGTAATGGCCAGGCCAATGGCGAATACGGCGACGAACGCGGCGGTTCGCATGGTGAACTGCGGTTCCGTCAGATTGGCCTCGAATTCCTCCATCCCCAGAAACTTATGCAGCGCAGGCAGGCGCGTTGACGCCAACGCCAGGCCATTGTTCGCCATGTGAATCAACATCGCCAGGTAGATTGATCCGTTACGCAGGACGACCACCGCCAAAAGCACGCCGAGCAAGGTATGCACGGGAATCTTGTCGATCTGCATGTGAAACAGCCCGAAGAATACGCCGACGATCAGCGCCGCTCGCCACGGCCGCAGATCGCGCAGCCCCGACAGCAGAAATCCCCGGAATAACAATTCCTCGCAGATTCCCGGAAGGATGGCGAACACCAAGAGCACCCAGAACAGCGAACCCGAAAGCAGCGTTTCACCCAGTCGGACCAGATCGTCCGCCTGCGGCGGGTAGAACATGAACTGGACCTGTCGCAGGAAGTTTGCGACGGGCACGATCGAAATGGCCAGCAACATCGCACCGATCAGGGAGAAGGCGCCCGGCGGCTGGAGTGCGAACGTCTTGCGTATATTGAGCTTCAGATACCATGCCACAAAAAACGCCGGCCCCGCCAACAAGAGCACCTGCGACGCCGCCAGGACGACCTTTAGCCGAAGCGCCGACACATCGACATCGATGAAATAACTTTGCCAATAAAAGTTCAGCGGGAAGATGAGCGCCACCAGGACCACCGCCAGCGCTGCCGGCGGATAAAACTGCGGTCGAATAAACCGCCGCCGCAGCAGAGTCTTGTAGCTGCCTACATCGGCAAATAGCACCGCCTCGTGGCCGTAGAGCTTGGCCGCCGCTGCCACCGCAGCCGCCGCATAGAGCGCGGTGGATAACAGGCAAATGGCCATGGCCGCGGGCTGGTAGTTCCCCAGGAACAACTCGCGAATCAGCACCACTATATTCGCCACCGGAATGACCAGCACCAGACCTTCGAGCCGGGTCGTGGGCATGTAGGACACGACCATCGCCGGGATGAGAAACGCCATGATGACCGGCATCATGTAGTTCTGCGCTTCCTTGAAGGTCCGCGCGAAGCTGCACGTCGCCAACATGATTCCGCTGGCCAGCACCGCGAACGGTAACATCGCCAAAAGCACGATCGGGGCCGCCGTCGTGATGAACCCCTTTTGCTGGGCCGCGTCCTGTTCCAGTTTCCGCCGCTGTTCCAGGTAAAAACGCTGTGACAGCACGCCTTCCGCCTGCCCTGCCGAGGTTTGCTCGATCGCCTTTTGAGCTTCGAGTTCTTCGACGGCCGAGCCCGGGTGGCGAAGCGATGTCGCCAATTCGCCCAGCTTTCCAAAATGGAACATCGCCGTCATCGAGCCGAGATTCAGCGCCGTGCTGAACATGGCGATCGTGACGATCACTCCGAACTTTCCGGCCACGATCTGTCCCACCGGCACGGGTGACACCGCCAGCGTCTCCAGCGTCCCGCGCTCCCGCTCCCCGGCCGTGAGGTCGATCGCCGGGTACAGCGCCCCCGTTACTGTCATGATGACGAGCAGGAACGGTATGACCATGGCCAGGATCTTGGCGAACTGTTGCTGCGGGCTGGAGGTCGACAAGCGGCTGGACAGGAGCGGCGTCAGCGTCGCGGCGCCGCCTGGCAGGCTCGCGACGCGCTCTCGCACAATTCGCTCGGCTTCATTCGCCAGAATGTTCTCCAATTGGTTGTACACAAACTCCGAGCGCGGGTCGGTGTCACTGTGAATGATCTGGGCGATCCGGTTGATGCCATTGGACAAGTGCGCGGGATCGGGCGGCGGCTCGAGGATCAGGCCCGCATGGTAGTTCTGATTTGCGACGGCGTCCCAGAGCGACTGGCCGGTCCCCAGGACCACGACATCCACCTGCCACGCGTGAAGCCGCGCCCGCAACTCGTCCATCGCGTCCGATTCACCTGCGTCGAGGTTCCCATTCTTCTTCGTCTCTTCCCAACTCGCCCGCTGGGCATCCTCGCGGCGAAGCACGATTTCCAGCCACTCTCGATGCGCCTCCGTCGGCACACAGATTGAATAGCGTTCTGCCTGGCGCCGGTCCGTCTCGACTTTCAGGGCCTGGACGATGATGATCATCAACACGGGATACAGGACGATGGGCACCAAGACCATCGCCATCAGCGTCCGGCGATCGCGCAGGGTCTCCACCAGCTCCTTCTTATAAACCACCCAGACTCGTCGGTAATCTTTCATCATCCAGTTCAGCGGGCCCCAACCCGCGTCGCACCGACGGGCAGAGCCCGCCCTACCTTCGAGGTCCCGCCATTTCCAACACGTGTTCGGCCTGCCCGCACAGCTTTAAAAACACCTCGCTGAGCCGGCTGCGACCAGTGGTGCGCTGCAACTCCGCGAGCGATCCCTCACCGACCAGCCGGCCTTCATGAATGAGCCCGCAGCGATGGCACAGTCGCTCGGCGTCGTCCAGATAATGCGTGGACATGATGATTGCCTTGCCGCGCGCGCCTTCCGAGCGGATAAAGTCCAGCACGATCCGGTTGGTCAAGACATCCAACCCCAGCGTGGGCTCGTCCATAATCAGAATGGGCGGGTCACCCATGACCGCGCGGGCGATGTTCGTACGCTGCTTCTGGCCGGTGGACAGTCCGCCGCATCGCAGATCGGCAAAACCGCCCATGTCCAGCCAATCGATCAACTCCGCGATCCTGTGCTGCACGGCCGGGCGGTCCATGCCAAGCAGTTCGCCGAAATAGGTGAGCAGTTCGCGCGGGGAGAGCCGCTGATACAGCCCCGTACTCGCGGTCAGGTATCCCAGGCGACTCTTGGCTTGCTGACGCTGAGCGGCGACGTCGAACCCGTCCAGCCGGACCCGCCCCGATGTCGGCGTGATCAGCCCACTCACCATCCGCAGCGCCGTGGTCTTGCCTGCACCGTTCGGTCCCAGGAGTCCATAGATTTCCCCCGGTGCAACTCGAAACGACAGGCCGTCGACGGCCCATTTTTCGCCGCCCTCGGTCGTGGGAAAGACCTTCGTCAATTCGCTGACTTCGACCATCGAGCCGAACCGACCCTTTTCCAAGGATGCGCTGCCCAAAACTCTCCGCCGCGTATAATATCGGCCAACGCCGGATGCCGAATCTTGAATAACCCATTACTGCCCAGCGACGCTGAACTGCCCTTTTGCACCGATCTTTACCAGTTAACCATGGCGGCGGCCTACCACGCCCAGGGGCTCCACCGCCGGCGCTGCGTCTTCGAGCTGTTTATCCGGCGGCTCCCGCAAAATCGGTCCTATCTCGTGGCGGCCGGCTTGGAACAGGCCACTGCGGCGGTGGGGCACCTTCGCTTTAGGGCGGAAGACACTGATTATCTTAGAGCCCTTCCGGCGTTTCACGCCGTGAGTAAGGAGTTTTTCAGCGTCCTGGGGCAATTCAGTTTCGCGGGCGACATCCACGCCGTTCCCGAAGGGACCGTCGTGTTTGCGAACGAACCGCTTCTGCGCGTCTCCGGCACGCTCCTGGAGGCGCAGATCGTCGAAACTCTCGCGATCAACAGCCTGCACTTTCAGACCGCCGTGGCCTCCAAGGCAGCCCGCATCGTGCTCGCCGCGCGCGACCGGCCGGTCATCGAGTTCGGCACTCGCCGCTCGCCCGGCCCGCAGGGCGCGCTGCTCGCCGCCCGCGCCGCGCTGATCGCCGGTTGCACCGCGACGAGCAATGTTGCCGCGGCGCGGATGTTCGATTATCCGCCTGCGGGCACGATGGCGCATTCCTGGATCATGGCCCACGACGACGAGCAAGCCGCATTTGTCGACTATGCCAACATCTTTCCGGATTCAACCATCGCGCTCGTCGATACGTACGACGTCGAGACCGGGGTGCGCCGCGCGGCACGATTGGGGCCGCGCCTCTCTGCGATACGCCTGGACAGCGGCGACCTGCTGGGCCAATCGCGACTCGCGAGGCGAATCCTCGATCAGGCCGATTGCGGCCACGTCAAAATCCTCGCGTCCGGCGATCTCAACGAATTCAAGATCGACGACCTCCTCGCCGCGGGCGCGCCGATCGATGCGTTCGGTGTGGGCACGGAAATGACCACCGTCGCCGATGCCCCGAGCCTTGCAATGGTGTACAAGCTCGTGGAAGTCGAGGACGCCGCCGGCCGCCTTCGACCCTGTATCAAGACCTCCGCTGATAAGCAGACGACCGGCCGCGCCAAACAGGTTTACCGCCGCGAGCGAGACGGCCGCTTTCTCGGCGATCTCGTGGCCGCCGCCGACGGGCCGCCACTGGAAGGGACGCCTTTGCTGGTTCCCGTCGTCCGATCGGGAAAGCCCCTGGCCGCCACGCGCCCGGTCGCGCACATTGCCGATTACGCGCGGCAACAGATTTCCCATCTCCCGGAATCCCTTCGCAGTTTGCGCGGCTCGGCCCCGTTTCCGATCGAAATCCACTCCTCCCTTAAATCCGAGTAACATGAAGCACCCGACAAGCGCCGGCGGCGTAAGGTCATCCTTCGCTATTCGCCGTTCGTCATTTGTAATTCTGATATGCCTCGCGATCGTTTCACCCGCTCCCTCCTCGACGAACCGCAGCTCGTCTCCGCGCTCATCGCGACCGTCGCCCCGCTCGCGCCGATCGACAAGACATACAGCTACCTCGTCCCACCAGAATTCGAATCCATCCTTGCGCCGGGCATGCGCGTGACCGTTCCCTTCGGACGCGGCCAGCGGCCAATTGAAGCGATGTGTCTGGAAGTCGCCCGCGGCAAGTGGGACACTACGCTCAAGCCCATCCTCAAGCTCCGCGACGAGCGTCCCGTTTTGAGCAACAAACTCCTCGAACTGGGCCGGTGGTTGGCCCGGTATTACTCCGCGCACCTGGGCCGCACGCTCGATCTCATGATTCCCGCCGCCGCCAAGAGCCGGGCGGGCTGGCGAAAGGTGAAATACGTGACTGCGGCATCCTCCGAAATTCCAAATTCCGCATTCCGAATTCCGAATTCATCTCAAATCTCAAGTCCCAAATTGCCACCCAAACAATCCGCTCTCCTGGAACTACTTGAGTCCGAAGGTGGTCGCTTTCCGCTCGCCGAACTCTGCCAACGCGCCGCCTGCACACCGGCCGTCGTCGCCTCGCTGGGCAAGAAGGGCCTGGTTCGGATCGAAACCATCCTCGAACCCGTCGAGCCGCCCCCGCCTGCGGCTGGCCGAAGCGAACCTCAATTCGAACTGACGCCCGACCAGACCGCGGCCATCGCCCAGATCAACGCTGCCGTCGAATCGCGATCGTTCTCCGTCCAGCTCCTCTTCGGCGTGACCGGCAGCGGCAAGACGGAGGTCTACGTCAGTGCCATCAAGCAGGCACTCTCGCTCGGCCGGCAGGCGATCATGCTCGTCCCCGAAATTGCGCTCACCACCCAGACCGTCCGCCGACTGGAGGATCGCTTCGAGCGCGTGGCGACTCTGCACAGCGGTCTTTCGTCGGTCCAGCGCTCCCGCGCCTGGGCGGCGATTTCGGCCGGTCACATCGGCGTCGTCATCGGAACGCGTAGCGCCGTCTTCGCGCCGTGCCCGGACCTGGGCGTGATCATCGTCGACGAGGAGGCCGAGCCGAGCTACAAAAACCAGGCGGCCCCGCGCTACCACACCCGCGACGTTGCCGTCCAACGGGCGCACCTCGAGGGCATCCCCGTCGTCCTCGGCTCTGCCACGCCTTCGCTGGAGACGTGGAAAAACGTCCGCGAGAAAAAGCACTACCACCTGATCCGCATGCCCACGCGCGTCCGCGGACTGGCCATGCCGCGCGTCCATCTGGTCGACATGCACGAAGAACACCTGGCTCGCAAAGGCGTGCACATGCTGTCGCGCCAGATGGAGGCATATCTCGGCGGGACGTTGGAACGCGGCGAGCAGGCCGTGCTGCTGCTCAACCGCCGCGGTTATGCCGGCTTTTTGCATTGCCCGCGCTGCCGCACCGTGCTGACCTGCCCGCATTGCAGCGTCCACCTCGTCTTTCATGCGACGACGCAGCTCGCCCATTGCCACTACTGTCATGAAAAACTGACGCTACCAGAAATCTGCCCCAAGATCGGCTGCGGTGGGCCCATCGTCCGCTTCGGCATCGGCACCCAGCGCGTCGAGGAGGAATTGGCCGAGAAATTCCCCGCCGCCCGCGTCCGCCGCATGGACTCCGACGCCATGCGCACGCCCGCGGACTACGCCGATGTGCTGACCGCCTTTGAGCAGCGCGACTTCGACATCCTCGTCGGCACGCAGATGATCGCCAAGGGCCTCGACTTTCCCTTCGTCTCCTTCGTCGGCATCATTTCCGCTGACACCGCCCTCGCGCTCAACGATTTCCGCTCCGAGGAGCGAACCTTCCAACTCGTCCTCCAAGTCGCCGGTCGCAGCGGTCGCGGGGACGTAGGCGGCGATGTCGTCGTGCAGACGTTCGCAGCCGACACGGCCCCGATCCGCCACGCCGTCGCCGGGGATTACGAGGGCTTTGCGAATTCCGAATTGGACAAACGCCGCAAGGCGAAACTCCCCCCGTGGACGCGGATGATGCGAATCGTCGTCTCCGACCCGCTGATGACTCGCGCCCAAAAGGCGGCCGCCAAGCTCGCCGAATCGATCCGCGACACGCTCCAGCGCGCCGGCGTCGCGGTCGACCTTTTCGGCCCGCTACCCGCCCCCATAAGCCGCATCCGCGACAACTACCGCTTCGATCTGGTCCTGACCTTCCCCACCGCAACCGCGCTCTTGACCGCCATCGACGCCTTCAAGGCCGAAGCCACCCTCCACGCCCCCGCACGGACGATCATCGTGGACGTCGACCCGGTCTCACTACAGTAGTGGTAGCGGCCCCTCTCGGGGGCCGAGGGCCGCTAGCCCCTGGATGGCCGTGAGAAGCCCCGAATACCTGACCTGCAGGTATTTTTTCGGTTTCATTGGCCAACGCCGCGAATATGGGGTATAGTTTATTGGTGAGAATTGGTTGAGCGGCTTGGCAAAGGCAAGCGGGAGTATCATATTTACCCGATTCATCATTCGTCCCTCATAAGTTCCATCCTTCCGGCTGCGTGACATCGCGGCTCCCCCGCCCCGCCCAGTCCTAACCGCCCGTTCCGATTCCTCACGACAATTTGATCGCGCTGTACAAGCTTCGGCGATTCCGCGCGCCGCGGTCGAGGGGCGTTCCCCCGGCTGCACAAAGTTCGCGCGCCGTTTCTAGGCACGATCTGAGTGTGGCACAGGAATTGCATGTTTGGTTCCTACTGAGATTGGGAGGTAACACCAATGGATTCGCACCGCTTTGTTACATGCTGGCTAATACCGTCAATTGTCATGCTATTCCTGGCGACATACGCCGACGCGCAATGCCAAACGGCGGAGATCGTCTCGCCTGATGCCGACCCGTATTCATATTTTGGAGACGCGCTCGCGATCAGCGGAGATTACATGTTCGTCGGAGCTCCCTACGGCGATGGGGCGACCGCCGACACCGGCGTTGTTCATATTTTTTCCGCAAGCGACGACAACTGGATTCCGCGCCAGCGACTTTTTGACGCTCACGGTCAAGCCTATGACGGCTTTGGCGCGTCCATTGCGACCGACGGCGACGTACTCGCGATCGGAGCGCCTGCTGGACAGTATTACAGACCGGGGGTGGCCTACGTCGTTGAAAGGCAAGGCGATCTTTGGGCATTCGTCGCGAGGCTGACGTCGCCCAATCCTTCGGTGGGTGACGGCTTCGGCGAAAGTATTGGAATCGAGGGGAATACGATAGTCGTAGGAGCGCCCAACGACTGGGTCGGCGATAAGCGTGCTGGCGCTGCCTATGTCTTTACGAACGACGGCATGCAATGGGTTGCAAGCGCGAGAATTGTTGCAACGGATTTTCGTCATGGGGCGGGGTTTGGATCCTCGGTCGCCATCCACGAGAATTTGATCGTGATAGGTGCACCGAACCACCGTGAATCAGATACGACATGGGGCGTTGCATACGTCTTTCGGCGGGAAGGCAGTACTTGGCTCGAAGAAGTCCGTCTCTCCGAAGCCGGTGTCCAGTCGAGATTTGGAACGGCTGTCGCACTTTTTGAGGGCGCCATCGCCGTCGGAGCGCCGGGTAGCTCCTGGGATGACCCTGCCCCTGGCACGGTTTACCTCTACCGGCGGGAAACCGCCGAGTGGGAGCGAGAAACTGGACTCCACGCGGGCGATACGACGTTGGGAGATGAATTTGGTTCAGCGATTTCAATGGTTGATGGTGATGTCATCGTTGGTGCACCGGGCCACCATCATCCGCATACACCAGGCATCGGCTCGGCTTATTACTTCCAGCGTGAATCCGACGGCTGGGTCCAAGTAGCTCAGCTTTCTTCCCCTGTGCCCGAAAACAGCAGCCAATTTGGACGCAACGTTGCCGTGGCTGGGCACCGATGCGCGGTTGGCGGTAAGCGAAGAGATTATCTTGGCGGCGATGCGACGGTTACGATATTCAATGTCCTGAGTGAGCCCGATTGCAATACGAATGGCGTGAACGATGCCTGCGAGCTGGACTGCAACTTGTCCGGCCTTCCGGACGAATGCGACATCGCCAACGGCACGAGTCAAGACGTAGACGGGAACATGATTCCCGACGAATGTCAGGTCACCCGCCTTTATGTGGCGGCCGGCGCTACGGGCGCGAACATCGGAACCAGTTGGACCGACGCGTACATCGACCTCCAAGAAGCGCTCGCGAACGCCGCGCGGCCCGGAGGGAACATCGAGGAAATATGGGTAACACAAGGCATTTACCGACCAGCGCCGCCCGCTGGCGATCGCGCAACGAGCTTTCGTTTGGTCAGTGGGGTTGCCATGTACGGCGGCTTTGCAGGTTGGGAAGACCGGCTTGATCAACGTGATCCAACCGCCAATGAGACCATCCTAAGTGGCGACCTGATGGGCGACGACGGCCTCGCGGGCGAAAACAACGGGGAGAACTGTTTTCACGTAGTCACTGCGGCGTGCGCCGCCGGATCTGCCAGGATGGATGGCTTTGCGGTCACGGCGGGAAACGCCAATAGCTCTAGCTCTTGGCCCCACAGCTACGGCGGTGGGATGTATCTCGAGAGCGGCGATGCCAAAGTGGTTAACTGTGTTTTTCGAAAAAACTTCGCCTTTTCCGGCGGGGGATTCGTTAGCATGTGGCCCACGTCCATCGAAGGCTGTCTTTTCGAATACAATTCAGCGCTTCAGGGCGGCGGCCTCTTCGTCGGAGCCGTGATCGACATCTCGGGTTGTCGATTTGTTTCCAACGATGCTATCAACGGGGGAGGCGTCTTCGCGCCTGAATACCACGATCTTACGTTGAAGAACTGCGCCCTTATCGCAAACGGCGCCGAAACGGGGGGTGGCGCTCATTTCGAAATCTGGTTATGCGAGCCTTCAGTCGTAAACTGCACTTTCATTGCTAACCACGCCACGGTCGGTGCCGGAATCTATAGAGGTGGCTATGGAACATACCATGTCATGAGCCTCACAAACTCCATTCTGTGGGACAACTTTGACGCTTATGGTAAGTCCGAAACCGCCCAAATCTACTTTGAAGACACCCGAGTCGTCAGACTAGCCTACTCTTGTATCCAAGGCTGGTCCGGTTTTTTCGAGAGCACCTCGTGTTTTGGCCTCGATCCCCGCTTCGTCGACGCCGATGGCCATGACCACGAATACGGTACGTCGGACGATAATTTACACCTTCGCGCTGACTCCCCCTTTGTCGACGCGGGAGACAACGAGGCACCCCTTCTTCCGATCCTGGACCTTGATGGCCTGCCGAGGATTCAGCAATGTCGTGTTGATCTAGGACCGTACGAGTCGCCATACTTCCGCGACTGCAACGCAAACGCTGCCTCCGATGCCTGCGACATTGCCGCCGGCGTTTCAGCCGACCTGAACGTGGACGGAATTCCCGACGAATGCGAGTCACCCACGCCTACGATAATCGAGCGGCAAGTCCTGAGAGCGCACGACAACCAGCCGGGTCAGTTCTTCGGCACAACCGTGGCGATTTCGGAGAATACTGCGGCCGTCGGCGCTCCTGCCCACGTCGCCGACGGCATCGAGTCCGGCGGCGTCTATACATTCCGACGCAACGGTCAGGGGTGGCAGCAGAGCACCCTGCTTGTGCCGAGCGATGGCGCGGCGGATGATCGGTTCGGCGCGTCTATTGCGCTTTCTGCCAATACATTAGTCGTCGGCGCCCCAGACGCGGATGGTGTCGGCGCCTCATCCGGAGCTGTCTATATCTTTCGTCGAAGTCCCTCCGATTGGATTCAATACACCAAGCTCCAACCAATAGACGCTGGTCCCTGGGACCGCTTCGGAACGAGCGTCGCGATACACAAAAACACGATAGTGATTGGTGCGCCATTACGTCAGTGTGCGTATGTCTATCGATTCGATGGTTTGGAGTGGATTCAGAATGCTGTCCTTAGGGGTTACGAGACCTCTATTGCCCCGGGCTTTGGTACGTCAGTCGCCATTGACAGTTCATGGGTCGTCGTCGGATCGCCCATGGAAAGTGATTTTGGATCAGCCTCTGGTGCAACTCATGTGTTCCGCCGGGGTGATGCGGACTTCATTCACGAAGCCCGGCTCATCCCGCCCGTTGGCCGCTCAAGTGATAGGTTCGGAACTTCGCTGGCACTCTCGGGGAACGATCTCCTGATTGGAACCTGGAGAGGGAACTATGTTGCCGTTTACCACTACGACGGCGTTCGGTGGTTCCCGCAGGCTAGATTACAAGCATCAGACGAATCCGCGAGCAATCACTTTGGATACGCCGTGGCTTTCGCGGGTCAGGACATACTGGTCGGTGCCCAAATCGGCTGGAGCAGCGGAGGGTACGTAACCGCCTATTTGTTTCGCTTCAGCGGCGATCACTGGCAAGAAACTATGAAATTCGTACCATCTGAGAGTTCGCCCAGCGGTCTCGGGGGGTATTCACTGGCGGGAACTAAGCGCACAATCCTCGTTGGAGTGGTAGGCTACGGGCCTGACGAATCAGCCTACATCTTCGACCCCGCCGATGGCGTCGGTGCGCGGATGGACACGCATCAATACGTTGACCCAGATTAGCGATGTTGTTGGTCGTTGCCACCGCCGGCCAGCGTGGTCCGTGGCGGAACATTCTGCTCCTCCCCGCGCAGCCAGCCGATCACCAGAAAATCCGCGGCGATCTTGCCCTGGATCGCCGTGGGGTCGTACTCGATCGCCACGGCCGTCTGACCGATGCCGTCGATCATCCGCTGCGCCCGCGCCGGCTCGATCAGATCGTAAAACCCCTGGTCTTTCAGGCCCGCCATCGTCTGCTGCGCCGCTGCGATGCCCGATGGCCCGGCCTTGGCCCGCGCCGGCAACTCCGAGAACGGCAGGACCGCGATCCGCGGGTTCGATGCGCGATCAATCTTTGCCGCGATCAACCGCGCCGCCTCCCGTGTCGCAGCGATCATGTCGCCATCGCGGGCCGTTGCCTCGCCCAGCGATTCGCCAATTCCCCCCGCCACGTTGACTAGCGTCAGTCGAATGCCGACCTCATTCGTGGAGACCGTCCGCGTGCCGCCGCCGGTACCGCCCATCACCAGTCGCCGCACCTGTTGCTCGACCGCCCCCAGCGATTCGCCGCCCAGGGCCTGCGCCGTCACCTGCCCCGTCCGGCTGATCACGAATCGCGCGGGAAGATCGTAGCTCCAATCCGGCGACAGCCACGATCGGATCGCGGCCCGCGCCGACTGCGGGATCACCACGCACGGATAATTCGCTTTGGAGCCGTGCAGCATCGGCACGATCTCGGTCGACCATTGATCCGGCGAATCTAGGCTGCACGCAATCACCTGGAACCCGTCGCTCTGCATGTCCTCCTGCATCCGCGCGAGCATGGCCAGTTCCGCGCGGTTCTGCCGCGACCACGAGGCCCAAAAATCCAGTAGCACGACGCGATGCTTGAACTTGGATACGAAGTCCTGCAATCCCGCCGCATCCAGGACCGGCGCCGTGTCGGGATAGCGGTAGGCATACGATGACTCCGCCGGCGCGTGCGATGGCGCTTTGCCCTGTACATGAAAGGTGTTGTCGTAGGGATAGCCCTCCGTCGTGCAGCCGGCGGCCAGCGCCAGGGCCAGCAGCCCGAGCCATACGCAACCGATGCAGCGAACGGAGACACTACGAGACGTGCGCGAATAATTTTTTGCTCGCATGATCATCCTTGACCTCCCGTCGTAACGGCCCGTGTGAGAGGGCCGACGGATCCTTAAGCGTGGCGAGGGCGCGAACTCCACCCCAAAGAGCCACTTCGCCTAATCATATATCGGACGTTTTTCGGGTCAATCTTGTGACGCACCGGCCCCGACTGGTTCGGTTGACATGTCCTCGGCCCGCTGCGACAGGACGTGAATCCGCTCGCGGACCTCCTGGGCCATCCGCGTATTGGGGAACTCGTCCATGATCTGCCGCCCCACGGAGAGGGCGTCGCGCCAGTTGTGCTCAGAAACGGCGAACGAGAATTGCAGTCCCAGGTTGTGAAGCTTCGTCCGGAACACGCCGCGGGCGGACTCCTCCAGCGCCGCCGCCTCGTTCCGCGTCAGATACTGGTCGAGTTCCTTGAGGATCGCGATCCCGCGGTCCACCTCATTCCGCTGCACGGACTCATCCCAATCCTTCAGCAGCCGCCGCTTGTGTTCCCCGCGCTTGGCCGCGAAGAGCTTGGGCAAATCCTTGACCTCCGAGTTCTCCGGATGGGCCGCGAGCAATCGATCCATCTCCCGCCTCGCCCGGTCCCAGTCCATCGCCTCAATCTTCGCCCGCACCTGCTCCACGGCCTCATGCACCTTGTAGGCATGTTCCTGTTGCCGCGACAGATCGACCTCCCGCCTCAGCCGCGCCGCCTCGTTGCGGTAGCCGTGCTGCGCTTCAAGTTGCTCCACGAGCGCGTAAGCCGCCTCCATGTCGCCGCGGATGATCTCTTCATTGATCGCCAGCCGCAGGGCCTCACGGTCGCGATACCGATGGGCGATCGCCCGCGCCGCGTCGGAAAGCTGCGAGTTCTCCGAGATGGTCTCCAGGTTTTTCTGATTGGTGTGCTGGATTGACTGCAGCTCGCGCAGGGCGTCGTACATCCGGAAGGTCGTCCCCTCGATTTTTAGCGCCAGATCGATCAGCCCCTTGAGGAACATGTACCCGGCAGCGAGGACCAAACCAAAGGAGATGACGCCGATGGCCAGCAGCGTGTCCCGCCATTTCGTGTCGCCCTCGGCGGCCAGCAGATAGCCGCCGACCACGCAGATGCCTGCCACGCCCGCCAATGCGAACATCCCGCCCCACCCCGCGGAGCGGCGTACGTGATCGAATCTCTGAGGCAGTTCGGACATCCCGACTCTCGTTTCCGTAGGCTCGGCCTTGCGGCGGTCGGACCGCGAGTTAGCAACGATTTGCTCTAAACACTTTAGGGGATCGCCACGTGTCTGTCAATCGGGACGGCCCATAACATGTGCCAAAAAAATAGCTTACGAGCGGGTGGGGGCCTATTCCGGCTCCCGGAATTGATCGCGGAGGTACTCGTCCCCGAACCGCGATTCCCCCGTCGGGGTCATCAGAATATTGCTCTGCTGAAGAAACTCGCTCTCGTACATGACCAGCGTCTGGTAGCCCGGCTTGCTGAAGCGGACCTTGCCGCCGCCCCCGATGTTCATCTTAAAGATGTTCCACTTCCCCTTGCCGTCGGTGTAGCCGATCGTCTTCCACGCCCCGCCCGGCTTCTGCTGCTCGATCTTCACATCGTTGATCGAAAACGCGCTCTCCCGGTCGCTGATCTGACCGAAATGCGAAAACTCCGAGCAGCCCGACAGCCACGCCGCCGCGCCCAGGCCCGCCACGATGGCAAACGCCAAGCGGAAGCGCGATCCACGCTCCTCATGGAGTTTGGTTGCCCGGGCGACCATTCGCTTAACTTCCAATGTACCGCGCATAGACCGTCCGCCCTTCTTCGATGTCGCTCGTTCCTTTGATGATCGCCCGCCCGTCGCGGAAGAGCGTAATCTCATAAGCATCCACCTTGAACCTGAGTAGGTATCGGTTGAAATTCGGGGGCGACTTTGCGACCGCCGCCAGCCGCCGGGCGATCTGCTCAAAATCGACCACCGCGCTGCCGGTCGCCGCGATCTGCACGGCATCGCGCCCGCAAAGGCTCGCCGTCCGACCGGCCACGCTGCTGGCAAGAAAATCATACCGGCCGCCCTTGCAGCACCGGCAATCCCCGCCATCACGCGCCCCGCTCATGTCGAACGCGTCGAATTTGCCCGACCACACGTCGACCTGAACGAGCTTGCGGCTGACCAGATCGTTCTTGCCGGTCAGTATTTTCATCGCCTCGACGGATTGCAGGCTCGCGACGATGTGCACGATCGGTGCGAGCACGCCCGCTGTGTCGCACGTTGGGCTGATGCCCGGAGGCGGCGGCTCGCCCCAGACGCAGCGCAGACACGGCGTCACGCCCGGCAGGATCGGCATCACCATCCCGATCGAGCCGACGCACGCACCATAGACCCACGGGATCGCGTGCTTGACCGCTACATCATTGATGAGGAAGCGGGTTTCAAAGTTGTCGGTGCCGTCGAGGAGGAGGTGAATCTCGTCGGCATAGTTTTCGACGTTGCCGCTGTGCGCATCGGCGACGACGGGCTCGATCTTCACGGTCGAATTGATTTTGGATAGCCGTTCCGCCGCCGCGACCGCCTTTGGCGAACCCTCGGTCACGTCCTGTTCGGTAAACAGAATCTGGCGTTGGAGGTTGTTCAGCTCGACATAGTCGCGATCGACGATTCGCAGGAAACCTACGCCCGCGCGGACGAGCGTATCGGCGAGCACAGTCCCCAATGCCCCGCATCCGACGAGCAATACGCGGCTGCCCGCAAGCTTCTCCTGCCCCTCGCGCCCAAACTCGGCGAAAAGCATCTGCCGCGAATACCGCGCCCACGTCGCGTCGACTTGACTGGATTGGTTCGTAGCCATCGTGAATCACGGATTTATCCACAGATGACGCAGATGTACGCAGATTTTTTCTTCTTCATCTGTGCTTATCTGCGTCATCTGTGGATATCCTTTTCGTCTTATTCAAATGATGCCGTCGGCGGCTCGTCTTTTTCCTTGGCCAGCGCCGCCAGATACCCCTCCGGCGGTGGCGGCTCGCCTTCCTTCGGCAGCGATGCCGGTCGCACGCTCGCCGGATGCACCGCTTCCGCGACCGGCGTCGCCATGTAGTGCGGGCTTTGCCCACCGCCACTGGGCACCCCAAACACGCCTCCCGCTCGCGCCTCGTCCGCTGTCTGGTAGCGCGGGCTCTGCCCGCCGTTCGAACCAATCGCGCGATATGAGCGCAGCGCGCTCGCCGTCGTGGTGATGAACCCAACGCCAAAGATCACATATAGAAGGTATTGCAGGTCCAGCCCACCCGCATCGACGAGCCAATAGACCGCGATCAGCGTCATCAGCAGGCCGCAAAGGGCCGACGTCATCGCCTCAACCAGGAGCCCGATGCGAAAGTCCGCCGCGCACAACGCCGCCGAAATCGCCATCGCGATCCCCCCGATCCGCAGCGACCAGAAAAACACATCGACCGTCGTGTTGTAGAAAGTGCTCGCGCTGACGCCCTTCGCGGCAAACGCCCACCCGATGATCAGCATGATGAGCGCCGAAACGCCCGCCTGAAGTGCATTCTGTCTGGCGGTCACTGGCATGATCGGTCCGCGGCCTCCCCGCGAACCATTCTATACAGGCAATTCGGAATGCGGAATTCGGAATGCGGAATGGGAGGTCTCGGCCTCCGCCGCGCTTCAATTCCGCATTCCGCATTCCCACTTCCGCATTAGGGCCTCCCGCTCAGCCCCTTCGCCTTCCGCACCAGATCGACAAACTCCGCCCGGTAGCCGCTCGCGTCCTTGCCCATCGAGCGTGTCGCGGTGGTCAGGACCGCGTCGTAGGTGAGGTCGCCCTTGTGCGGGCTGTTCCGCAGCAGCATCCCGAACGCGGCCACGCTCGCTGCGAACTTGAGGTCGTCCGACGCATCGTCGAACGATCGCTGCGAATCCTTCACCGGCGACTCGATCAGTTTGCTCGTATCCCCGTCCGGTCGCTTATAGCGCAGTTTGAGCGTGAGCAGTTCGTCGCTCGCGGTGCGAGGCGTATCCTTTGCACCCTCCACCACCGGCTGATACTTCAGCGGATCGACGCCGACCGTGCTCGCCGATGTCGGCACGATCTCATACAGCGCCGTCACGGTGTGCCCCGCGCCGATCTCCCCGGCGTCCTTCATATCGTTGTTGAAGTCGGCCGCTGCCAAAATCCGATTCTCGTAGCCGATCAGCCGATACGCTGCGACCTGCCCCGGGTTGAACTCGATCTGGATCTTCACGTCCTTGGCGATCGTCACGAGCGTGCCGGCCATCTGATCGACGAGCACCTTCTTGGCCTCGGCGAAGGTATCGATGTACGCGTAGTTCCCGTTGCCCTTGTCGGCCAGCTTCTCCAGCGTCGCGTCTTTGTAGTTGCCCATCCCGAAGCCCAGCACCGACAGGAACACGCCGCCCTTTGCCTTCTCCTCGACGAGCTTCACGAGATCCTTCTGGTCGGTCACGCCGACATTAAAGTCCCCGTCCGTCGCCAGGATCACGCGGTTGACGCCCTCCTTGTTGAGATGCTCGCCGGCGATTTTGTACGCAAGCTGAATCCCCTCGCCGCCGTTCGTCGAACCGCCCGCCTCCAAGTGGTCGATCGTGCTGAGGATGGCGTCCTTCTGGCTGACCGGCGTGCTGGGCAGCGCGAGGCCCGAGGCCCCGGCATACACCACCATCGCCACGCGGTCTTCGGGCGATAGCTGCTGCACCAGCATCGCCAGCCCCTGCTTGACCAGCGGGAGTTTGTTTTCGGAGTTCATCGAGCCCGACACGTCGATGAGGAAGACGAGATTGCACGGCAGCCGCTTTTCCTGCGGTATCTCGCGGCCCTTGAGACCGACGCGGATCAGCCGATGCTCCGCGCTCCACGGGCACGAGACGGTCTCGATGGTCACGCTAAACGGCTGATCCCCCTCCGGCTGCGGATAGTCGTAGGAGAAATAGTTGACCATCTCCTCGATCCGCACGGCGGCAGCCGGCGGCAACTGATTGCAATTGAGCATCCGGCGGACATTGGCGTACGACGCGGTGTCGACGTCGATCGAAAACGTCGAGAGCGGACTTTGCAGCACGGCGAGGAAAGGATTATCGACAACGCCGTCGTAGGTCTCGCCGCTCGATTCCTGAATGTACCGACGTCTTTCCTCTGGGTCGCCCTGGATTCGCCTGAGCAATTCTTCAGTCCGGCGAATCTGCTCATCGCTCCCCTCCAGCAAGACCGTACTTTCTGAATCTACGGCTATTCCGTCGTCGTTGACATCCGTGTAGCCCGAAGTAACCTTAGTAGAGTCTCCCAGGTAGCCAAGTGCTCTGAGTCCTGCGATATTCTCCGTACTCGATGTGAGTGACGGGGCATTGTCCATCTGATTAGTTCTCTTCCGGCCACCGCCGCCGCCAAAGACCCCACCGCCCCCTCGACCGCCGGCACTAAATTTATTCGCATCTCTGACAAGCCCCCCTGTTTGATTCAGTTCAATCTTTCGTCCCGGAAAAGGTGGGACCAAAGCAATGGCCTCGGCCCCTTCGATGATTAGCTTGCCCGTTTCAGGGTCGACAACAACAACCGTGGGCGGATCGCCTGCGGGATTCTCATTAGATGGTTCCTTCTTGTAATTTACGGAATCATCGATTCGTCGATCCGGCCCGAGCGCCAGTTGCGTTTCGTCGTTGTTTAGCGATCGCGAGCGACTCAGCGAAGGCATCATGACCGACGCCGCAAATCCGCCGACCAGTAACACCACGCATGCTGCCGCCGCGTATCCACCCCAGCGCCGTATCCGCCCCGCCAGAATTCGCGATTCAATCCGTTGACGCGCTTCGTCGCCCAGCGACCCCACCGGCTCCTTCGCCAACTCTTCTTCTAACAGCGCCGCCGTCCGCCGCACGTCTTCGACGGCTCCCCGCGCCTCCGCCGA
Source organism: Phycisphaerae bacterium (assembly GCA_035275405.1). Taxonomy (NCBI): domain Bacteria; kingdom Pseudomonadati; phylum Planctomycetota; class Phycisphaerae; species Phycisphaerae bacterium. The sequence continues at coordinate 302,763 of DATEMU010000012.1, read as the reverse complement.
CGACGCCACCAGCGCCTCCACCTCGACGCGCTCCGCGCCGTCCAGCTCCCCCAACGCATACGCCGTCAATCTCGGATCATCCATTTGCGTCTTCATGACCGTCTCACTTTCGCCCGCCCCCCTCCCTCCCCTTGCGAAGGGGAGGGCCAGGGTGGGGTTTTCTTCTTTCGCTATTCGCCATTCGCCATTCGCTATTCGCGACAAAGCCTCGCCCGCAGCGCCTTCATCCCCTCATGAATCAACACGCCCACATGGCTCACGCTATGCCCCGTCACCTCGCTGATCTGCCGGTAGCTCATCCCTTCCTGAAACTTCAGCCGGATCGCCTCCTGCTGGCTTTCCGGCAGTCGATTCAGCAATCGCAAGACTCCGCCCGCCTCCTCGCGGTCACTCGCCGCAATCGCCGGGTCGGTCGCCGCATCCGCCACGCCCTCCAGCACGCTTGTCGTCGCCGTCGTCATCCGTCGCTCCTTGCGTCGCACGTCCAACGCCCGATTCCGGCAGACCGCAAACAGCCACGGTCCCACGCGGCCGTTCAAGTCCGATGCGTCCTCGCCGCAGAGCCTCCCAAACGCCTCCTGCACGACATCGCGGGCCGATTCCGGATCGCCCGTGATCCGGGCGGCATAACGCACCAGCGGGCCCTCGTAGCGCGCCAGCGCCTCCCGAATCCACTCCCGCCGCGATTGTCCGCCGCCCTCGGTCACATGCGACCCTCATCGCCGCCCGCGTTCATCCCTTAAGACGCACGAGCGGCTGCGTTTCTTAGACGGAAAAAGAGGGAATTAGGTTCCCGCGAAGAATTGAATGCCCGTCGGTCCCAAAAAGCGAGGTGCCGATTGCGTCGGGAGGGCGAGGCTCCCGCCGAGCCGACCTATGACCGCTCGCTGCCCGCGCGCCGCGAGAGACCTGCGGGCTGCTTCTCCTCAAGCCTCAGGTCTCAAGTCTGACGCCTTTTTATTACGTCTCCCCCACTGTCGCCCCTCGACCGATCTTGTAGGCCGAACTGATCGCCAGGAAGAACCAGAGACAGTCAAAGAGCCCGAACATGCTCATGACGAAGAGCGACAGTAAGCTGCCGATGGCCTCACCGGCTTCCATCGACTCGTCCTCTGAGGCGGCCTTCGACGACTCGTCGGTCGTCGTCTCATCGGGACCGGAGGCCAGGTGTTCCTCCTCATCTTCGCCCTCTTCCTCCTCGGCCGCGTCTTGTTCCTGATACACCTTCACTTTGGCGCGAACGTCATCATCGCTCATGGCCGCGACCATGACCGCCGCCTCTTCGTACACCGCGTCCCATTTCGCTTCGCGCTCCTTTTCGGCGACCACTCCGCGCTCGTCGAGAAGCTCTTCGGTCATATTCGCTTTGACGTATTCGCGCTGGAATTCGATGTTGTCGGTGTCCCCGGTCACCATGCTGTAAACGACGACGATGAAGATCGCCAGCTTCGCTCCGACGATCCCCAGCGCGGACATGCCCGCCGCGACGACGCCCGCCTTGGTGCTGGGCGTGCGATGGCCCCATATCATCCCCAACCCGGCCAGAACGCCGATGCCCCATGCAACATAACCGACGGAGAGGTTCGCGTACCACGCGACGAGGAACCAGACGAGTCCCCCGATCGCGGCCCCGGCGCCACTGAGCACGGTCCCCAGCGCGAACGTCCCCAGCGATTTCGCAGCGACGGCCACCTTGCCCGGCGAACCATCCGACGTCTTCAGCGTCTTGCCCGTCGCGACGTTGTAGCCGCAGGAGATGCAGATCTTCGCCCCTGCGGCCATCAAGACCTTGCACTGCGGACAGCGCATCCCGCCGGTCGGTTCGGCGGAAGGCGCGGGCTCGATGGGGAGCAGGTCGCTGAGATCGCTGGGCGCGGCTTCGGGGCTCGGCGCAGGTGTGCTGCGCACGATGCGCGGCGCGGCCGCCATTGCGGGAATCGTCATTACGCCGCCGCACTTGGGGCACTTGGCCTTCTTCCCCGCCGCGCTCGCGCGGACTCGCATATTCGTGCCGCAACCGCATTTGATGACGATCGTCTCACTGGCTGTGTCGGACATCTCCGGCCCTCCCGCTGAGTTGCGAAGCCCATTTTAGCGAATCAGAGCGGCCCCCGCCAAGTTGCCGGCAAGGGCCTAGTTCTCATCGTTTCGCTTGTCCAACGGTCCCCAGATGAAAACGTTGACCCCTATCAGCCCCAATGCCCCGATCGCCATAATCAAGTAGCCGATCCAGGGGACGGGCAAGTCACCGTAGGTCCAGTTCTTGAAGAATAAAACAAATACGGCGCCGGCTCCCAGCGCAAAGAGGCTCACCAGCACGCGTTGGCCTTTCCTGCTCATGACGGTCCTCGAAGACTAAGAAAGCGATGATTCATCACCCACAAGGAATTCAGTCGAGAAACTGCGCAATTGAAAAAAGATCGTGAATCATGGCCCGTCGCATTTAGGCACTTGGCCTTCTTGCCCGCCGCGCTCGCGCGGACACGCATATTCGTGCCGCAACCGCACTTGATAACAATCGTCTCACTGGCTGTGTCGGACATCACCGGCCCTCCCGCTCGATTGGCGGAGGCCATTTTAGCGAATCCTCGCGGTGCGCGCCAATAAGAAACCCCCGGATCGCCATCCGGGGGTCTCTGAAAACTCAGGCCTCGGGCCTCAAGCCTCAAGTCTCTTTGACCGTCGCCCCGCGGCCGATCTTGAAGGCCGATCCGATCGCGAGGAAGAACCAGAGCAGGTCGAACGCGGTGAACTGGCTTTCGACAAACGCTGCGGTCATGGACTCCTTCCCTCCCATGCTCGCCCGGAGGTCGTCTCCGTACGTCCTGCACTTCTCCCGAACTTCGTCGTCGTCCATTTTCTGGACACGCTCCGTCGCCTCCTCATAGACCGAGTCCCACTGCGCTTCGCGCTTTTCGTCGGCCGTGATTCCGCGTGCGTCCAGGATCTTTTCCGCCGTCATGCCCGTCACGAATTCTCTTTGCTCGTTGATTCCGCTGTCGTCGGCCGGCGTGATCGAATTCAGAAAGGCGGTATAGAGGCAAAAGAAGATCGCCACTTTCGCACCGATGATGCCTAGCGCCGCCATCCCCGCCGCGGTCACGCCGGCCCTGGTCGTATGCGCCTTGTGTCCAAACACCATTCCGAGCCCGGCCAGGACGCCGATGCCCCATGCGATATAGCCGACCTCGAAGTTCGCGTAATAGACAACGAGGAACCAGACGACCCCGCCGATCGCCGCGCCGACACCGCTGAGCACGGTCCCCAGCGCGAACGTCCCCAGCGACGTCACCACGGTCGCCATCGTCTCTGGCGCGTCCGCGCAGCGCGCCTCGCCGATCGCCGCGCCCGGCGGTGGTTCAAGCGGAACCAGATCACTGAGGTCACGGGGCGACTGCACGCTCATCGCGGGATTCGGCATCGGCGCCGCGGCCGAACCGGGAATCGTCTGGATCGCGCCGCACGTGGGGCACTTGGCCCTTTTGCCCGCCGCGGCGGCCCGCACGCGCATGTTCGTCCCGCAAATGCATTTAAGAGCGATCGTCTCGATGACGGTGTCGGTCATTACCGGCCCTCCGGAAAAAATGCAGCCGCCCTCTTATCGACCGACGCACCCCGCAACAATAAAAAACCCCGGAATGCGATTCCGGGGTTTCCAATAATAGAAGGTGCGAGAACCCTACGTCGCACCATTTCATTCCATCACCCGCTAAAACTTCACCTCCGGCACCGCCGTCGCGCTTTCGCCCGCCTCGAAGTACTCCGCCGGCTTCACGCCGGACCAACTCGCATAGAGCGAGCCCGGGAACGCGCGGATATATCCATTGAGTGCCCGCACCGCGTCGTTATAGCGCTTGCGCATCTCGGCGATACGGTTCTCGGTCCCTTCCAGTTCGACCTGCAGCGCGCGGAAGTTTTCGTTCGCCTTCAGGTCCGGGTAGCGTTCCTGGATCACCAGGAGCCGCGAGACGAAGCTGTCCAGCGCGTTGTTGGCCTTCATCTTGCCGTCGCGGGTCGCCGCGCCGGTATAGGCCTTCCGCGAGTCGGCGATGCCCTGCAGCAGATCCTTTTCATGCGTCGCATAACCTTTGACCGTGTTCACGACATTGGGGATCAGGTCGAACCGCCGCTTGAGGACGACGTCGACGTCCGCCCACGCCTTCTTGACCGACTCATCCATCGTGTACGTGCTGCGATAGCCGCTGTACGCGCAGCCGCCGCCGATGACCGCCGCGCCGACGATGACCACCAGGAAAACCAGAATCGCCTTAGACGCACTCATACCGGTACCTCCGCTAACAAGTGTTGCCCCGCAGGCGCCGCAATATTTCGCGCCCGCCGGATTGTTGTCGCCGCATTTCGCACAAACGCCCATATCGTTTCCTCCGTGGCACTGACCACTAGCCACCGACCACTGATTTACCAACTTCCCCCCGCGCCGCCGCCGCCAAACGAACCACCGCCGCCCCCGCCGAAGCCTCCACCACCGCCGAATCCACCTCCCCCGAATCCGCCAAACCCGCCCCAGCTTGATCCGCCGCGCCGGCGCCCGCCGCCCAACATGTTTCCAATTACCATCCAAGTCAGCCAGTCGCCGCCCCACGCCCGATTCCCTCGCCCACGCGCATTCCGGCTGAGCATACCCATGATCATGAAAACAAAAATGATGGCGAGGGCTACGAACGACGCGATGGTGCCATCGCTTTTCCGCCCCGTTGGTGAACCAATAGCCGGCACCCCTGTTAATTGAACCTTCGCATCCGTCGCAATCTTTTGCGCCAGCACCGCCGTCCCATCCAGAATCCCCTTGCCAAAATCCCCGCGCCGAAAATTCGGCAGGAAATAATCCGTCGCGACGTGGTCGCAATAGGCGTCCGGCAACGTGTCTTCAATCCCCTCACCGGTCTCGATCCGCCATTTGCGGTCTTTTACAGCGACGACGACCAGCGTCCCGTTGTCTTCCTCCTTTTGTCCAAGCTGCCAGCGCTTCGCCGTTTCTATCGCATAATCCTGGATGTCCCGGCCCTCCAGGGAATCGATCGTCAGCACCTTGAGCTGCGCCCCGGTCTTCTTCTCCAATTCGAGCAGCCACGAATTGATCCGGACCTCAGTCGATTCATCCACCACGCCCGCGCGATCGATGATGCCGGTGCGGGGCGTCTCGTCGGCCAATACGCCAACACCCGATCCGAGAAGCAAAGCCGCTGCCAGACAAAATGTCGAATAGCGAATAGCGAATAGCGAAAACCCGGAACGGGAATTCTCGCCCATGCCTCTTCTTTCGCTATTTCCTTTTCGCAATTCGCTATTCACTCCTTGTTCGCCATCCCCGCCAGCGCCTCCACATCCTCATACAACGCGCCAAACTCCTGCCAACCTCGTCGTCCATCGCTCGCCAGCGCTGTCTGTAGTCCCGTCAGCGGCCGTCCCGCCAAGTCCGCGCATTTCCCGATCACCTCTGGCGCGGGCAGATACGTCGTCATCCCCTTGAGCCACAGCACTCCCCGCAGCGTCCGCACCAGGTGCAGCCCGATGTCCGCCTCCAGCTCGGCAAGCGCCGCTTCGCGACCCGCTGCGGCCAACAGCCCCTGGCGCATCCGCATCTTGATCCGCTTCAGCTCCCGTTCGCACTGCAACCGCACATGCTCGGCCTTCAGCTCCAGAGGCGTGAAATGGTCCTCGCCGGTAAGCGTCACGTGGTTCTGTTTGATCTCCAGCAATTCCAACGGGAAGCTGTCACAGGAACTCTCGATAAACTCCGGCGTCATGACCAACGGCGCGGCGATCCCCCGTCGCCCCCATCGCGCCCCCTGTTCCCCCAGCCGCCGCAGTGACTCGAGCTCAACGTGCTTCAGGACGACCGCGCTCGTGGCGGCGCTTCGGCGTTCATCGAAGCCGGACTCCAGCACGGGGCCGTACAGCACCATCCCCAGCAGGTTCGCCCCAAAGCGCGCCCCGATCTCGCCCGTGTACTCCCGGATCGACCCGCGCAGCGCGGGCGACGCCACCAACCCCACCGCCCCCTCGTCAATCGTCACATCCGCCATAACCGCACGCTTCTTCTTTCGGTATTCGCCATTCGCTATTCGCTATTCGACATTCCACTCGCCCACAGCATATTGTCCATATTGCCGCGCAGCCATTACACATTCCCACAAGATTTGTAACCCCCGCATCCTTATCATCAGGGATATGGACTTGTTCGCATCCCAGCGCCAGGCCGCCCTCGCCCGCGTCCAGCCCCTCGCTGTGCGGATGCGGCCCCGCACCCTCGACGAGTTCGTCGGTCAACAGCACTTCCTCGGCCCCGGCAAGCTCCTCCGCCGTCTTCTCGACGCCGATCGCCTCGCCAGCGCGATCTTCTACGGCCCGCCCGGCACCGGCAAGACCACGCTCGCCCAGATCATCGCCCTGCAAACCAAGGCCGCCTTCGAGGCCGTCAACGCCGCCGCCATCGGCGTCAAGGAGGTCCGCGACATCCTCGCCCGTGCCCGCGACCGGTTGCAGGACAACCAGCGGACCGTCCTCTTCCTCGACGAGATCCACCGCTTCAACCGCGCCCAGCAGGACGTGCTGCTCGGCGACGTCGAGGATGGCATTGTCATTCTCGTCGGCGCGACGACGGAGAACCCGTTTTTCAGCGTCAACTCCCCGCTCGTCTCGCGGAGCCAGATCTTCCAGTTCGAGCCACTGTTGGAGGATGATCTCAAGGCCCTGATGCGCCGCGCCCTTGCCGATGAAGAGCGCGGCATGGGGCAATTCAAGGCGACGATCACCGACGAGGCCCTCGCCTTCCTCGCGACCACGAGCGACGGCGACGCCCGCCGCGCGCTCACCGCCATCGAAGTCGCGATCCTTTCCCAACTCGATCAATCCGCAATCCGAAATCCGAAATCCGCCATCGCGATCACTCTCGAAACCGCCCGGGACTCCATCCAGCGCAAAGCCATCGTCTACGACGGCACCGGCGACGAACACTACGACGCCGCCAGCGCCCTCATCAAATCCATGCGCGGCAGCGACCCCGATGCGACGGTCTATTGGCTCGCCCGGATGCTCGAGGCCGGGGAGGACCCGCGCTTCATCGCCCGGCGGATCGCCATCTGTGCCGCCGAGGATGTCGGCAACGCCGATCCCATGGCCCTCGTTCTCGCCAACGCCGCCGTGCAGACGACCATCTTTGTCGGTCTCCCCGAGTGCCAACTGCCGCTCGCCCAGGCCGCGATCTACATCGCCTGCGCCCCCAAGAGCAACGCCAGCGCGATGGCCATCTGGAACGCATCCAAGGACGTGAAGGAAGGTCGTACCATCCCCGTCCCGCGCCACCTCCGCGACGCCCACTACAAAGGCGCCAAGAAACTCGGACACGGCGAGGGCTACCAATACGCCCACGACGCCCCCGGCGGCATCGCCGCGCAGGATTACCTCGGGGTGGAAAAAACCTACTACGTTCCCACTGACCGCGGGCATGAGAAGCAGATGGGAGAGTATTTGGAGAAATTCAAACAGCTTCGGGCGGATGCATCATGAAATCTTCCAGGCGGTACCGCGCAATCAATCAAGTCGTAAAGGCGCGGGATCCCGACCTTGCGCCCCGTTGCCCTGAGTGCGGATACTACCTGCACGGCATCGCTGACCTGCGATGTCCGGAGTGCGGCCATCGCGCGTCTTTCGATGAAGCACATTGGGCGAGCGACGCCAGCCGGATGGATCGAAGTGCGGTGCTTGCCGAGCGGATTGCAGGGGTCATCGGTTGGGTACTGTTGACCGTCGGTGTGGTTTTTTGGATTCTCGAACTGCGGCATCGCAGTGATTTCAGAGGTTTCTCTTTCTTTCGCGCGGGCGGCTTGGCGTTGGTGGTGACTTGGGCGATTCTCAGCGAGTATCGCGAAGTGGGTGAGCCACGCGGCATGGCCTTGTTGATCATCGGCGCATTGTGGTTTGTCTTCTGCTTCGCTTTTTGGTACATCGGGTAAGCCAAGTTGGGTCTCACCAGCAATCCCCCTGCCCACAATAAGAATTCCAAAGGAGCAGTAGTTGACTCAGCCCAATCCTCGCCTGGCCGAAGTGACTGCCACACCGCCGGTCCGGCTCGACCCAGCCGGTCGCATCGCCGACGACGTCTCCTGCCGCAAGTGCGGCTACAACCTTCGCGGCTTGTTGCCGGATGGAATCTGCCCGGAATGTTCTGGTCAAGTCGTGCGGTCTTTGCAAGGGAATCGGTTGTCACTGTGCAATCCAATTTGGGTACGGACGTTGGCGACTGGGGCGGGCTTCGTCGCACTGGGTGTGACGATTCTTTCACTCGATGTGACGAGATCGACCTTGGGATTCGGCAACAGATTACCTACGTGGTTAGGAAAGACGTTATTCGGCGGGTGGATGCTGTCGGCAAGTATTGGGTTTTGGCGCGTTACGACAGCCGAGCCGTGGAACCCTGGCGAACCGAGTTTCCTCTCGGCCCGAAGCGTCGCACGGTATGTACCTCTGGCAATGGCCAGCACAGTGATTGCGTCGTATTTCGTTTCTCGATGGAAAGGAATATCGCTGGAACCATTTTTTGCATTGTTCGCTTGCGAAGGGCTCGTCCTCGCAATTTCCGGTACTCGACATTTCCGCCTGCTTGCTCAGCGGATCCCCGACTTTGCAATGATGCGTTGGCTGGGAATCGTTAAATGGGTGAGCGTTGTGCTACTCGGACTCGCCTTACTGGGGTATGCCGCTCAATTGGTAAGCCCCGCAAGCAAGGCATATCCGCCAACATCGCCTGCGACCCAATACATTGGCTGTGCGCTAGCTTGGGGGCTTCCAGCGGTTTTGCTGTGGTTTGTCTCCGTGTTTGTGAGATTGTGGATAGCGATCAGAGACGAAGCCCGTCTCGCCGCCGCCCAATGGCAAGTCTAGACCCGCTTGCCAATCCGCAATCCTCAATCCAAAATCCGCAATCGCATCAGGAGGCTCCATGACCCCACCTCAATCCATTCAACCCATCATCCCGCCGATCCTCAAACCCACCGGCGTCACCGCGCTGCCGGCCATCGCCCTCGATCCCGCCGGTCGCATCGCCGTCGACGTCGCCTGCCGCAAGTGCGGCTACAATCTCCGCGGCCTCCTGCCCGACGGCCGCTGCCCCGAGTGCGGCACCGCCGTCGGCCGCTCCCTGCACGGCGACCTGCTCCGTTTCTCCGACCCCGAGTGGGTGCAAAAACTCGCCTCGGGGATGAACTGGATCGTCGCCGCGATCATCATTGGATTGCTCGGCGGCCTGACCGTGGGTTGTGTCGCGGCAGCGCTCGGCGCATTGGTCGGAGGCTCCAAACTTTTCATTTACTTGCCACTTTTCGGCTACGTCACGGGCGCCGTCGGCCTCGTGGGCTACTGGAAGGTCACCACGCCGGACCCCGCCAAGCTGGATGACGAAAAACCCATTACCGCGCGCAAGCTCATTCGGATCGTGCAGACTGCGACGTACGTCGCATCTCCGATTCAGACGTTTGTTCAATTCATCGCGCCCCTGATGGTCATTCCATTAACGGCGGTAAACGGCCTCGCGGGGCTCGTGGGCAACTTCGCGTTATTCGTCTATGGTGCTCAACTGGCTAGACGGATTCCCGATGACAAACTCGTCCGCCATTGCCGGATCGTCATGTTTGGAATGGCGATCGGGCTCCTGGCCAGCGCTGTCGTTGCCATCGCAGCTCCTCTCGCGACGGCCGCCTTTGCGACAGCCGCAGCAACCTCAGGGCCGGTCATAGCCACTACGTTGCCGACGCCCTCCAAGACGGTAACATCTCCGATCTCTACCGGCGCTGCGACCACGGCACCGGCCGCACCGCCAAGCCTCCTCGGCATGGTAGTTTTTACCATAGCATCTGTTGTCGCCGGAATTGTCTTACTCGTTTTCGGAATCTGGGCCCTGCGCATCCTCCTGAAATTCCGCCGCGCCCTGAGCGACGCCGCCGATATCGCCAAGCGCACCTGGGCGATCCAGCCTATTGCTGGGCCCCGCGCGCCCTAGAATAGACCATTGCAAGCCGACACGAGGCCAAAGCCCATGAAACACGCGCGCTACGGTCGATGGATCGCCGGCTTCCTCATCCTTGGCCCTTATCTCACCCCGACGGCCCTCGCCCAGACCCCAACCGAGAAGAAGTCCGACCGGCGGTCGCCTGCAAAGCCGCAGAAGAATTACAAGATCATCCTGCCCCCCGAATTCGACAAGACCTTTCGCCTCACCCCCGTCGTCTTCGCCCTCCACGGCCACGGTGGTAACGCGGAGTGGATGGAGAGCGTGTGGAAGGAGGCCTGCGCCGATGTCGGCGCGATCCTCGTCGTTGGCCAGGGTTTCACGTCGCTCGGCGATAATCGCTTCGCCTGGGCCGGCGCCGAGGATGCCGGCGCGATGATCGAGGCGGCCAAGAAAGAGCTGACCAAGAAGTACAAACTGCATCGCTTCGCCCCGCGCGTCCTCACCGGGATGAGCCAGGGCGGCTGGGCGACGTACGAACTCGCGCAGAAGTACCCCAAGAGCTACCGGCGGCTGATCCCCGTCGCCGGCATGTTGCACTGGAAGACGCAGCTTGCCGCACAGGACTTCACCGCCGACCAGAAGAACGGCATGAAGCGCTGGCGCATCTACATCATGGCCGGCGTCAAGGATGCCAACGAAATCGTCGCCGACAACCGCCGGGTCGCGTCGCAACTAAAGGAAATCGGCGCCGCCGTCCTCGCCCCATTCACCGACAAGCGCGACCCCTCGTGGTCGCTCTACCAGGACCTCGGCCACGCGTTCCCCGGTCAGGGCCGCACTCAAACCAAGGAACTAACTCGGGCACTCCGATTCATCCTTCAACCCGACGACGAAGACCGCCGCAACTGGGCGAAGGTCGATCCGGGTTGGGAGCGAAAAGCCAAGTGGCTGGAGGATAAGTCCCCCCCTTCAAAATAGCCGCAGGATTTGCGCCCGCCTTGTCCTCCCGCCCCCCCGCCTTAAAATTGACTCCCGCCGACCGGCATCGCCGCGCCCCGTCGCCGCTGGTTCGTCGATATTCTTGTAACCTTCTGAGCAGTCGGAAGAAGCCGCCATGAAAACCGCCATTGCCAAAGTCCACGGCCGCGAAGTCCTCGACTCCCGCGGCAACCCCACCGTCGAAGCCGTCGTCGCTCTCGAAGGCGGCGCGATGGGGCAGTCCATTGTCCCATCCGGCGCATCGACCGGCGAACACGAGGCCGTCGAGCTGCGCGACGGCGACAAGAAGCGCTACCTCGGCAAGGGCGTCCTCCTCGCGGTCGAAAACGTCAACATGAAGATCGCCCGCTCCGTCAAAGGGCTGGACGCCGCGAACCAGAAGGCCCTCGACGACGCGATGATCGCCCTCGACGGCTCGCCGAACAAATCGAACCTCGGCGCCAACGCCATCCTCGCCGTCTCGCTCGCCGCCGCCCGCGCCGCCGCGTGCGCCGCCGGTCAGCCGCTCTATCGCTATCTCGGCGGCGACCGCGCCAACGTCCTGCCCGTTCCCATGATGAACATCCTCAACGGCGGCAAGCACGCCGACAGCACCGTCGATTTCCAGGAGTTCATGATACAGCCCTGGGGCGCGCCGACCTTTCGCGAGGCCCTGCGCTGGGGCGCGGAGATCTTCCACTCGCTCAAGAAGGTCCTGCACGATAAGAACTACAACACCGCCGTCGGCGACGAAGGCGGTTACGCCCCGAGCCTCAAGAGTAACGACGAGGCCTTCGAAGTGATTGCGACCGCCGTCGAAAGGGCCGGCTACAAACTCGGCGAGCAGGTCTGGTTCGCCCTCGACCCAGCGACGAGCGAGATGGCCTCCGAAGCCGGCGCGAAGAACAAATACAAGTTCTACAAGAGCAATCCCAACCGCATCGCGTCCGCCGAGGAGATGGCCGACTACTGGGCCGAAAAGTGCGGCCAATGGCCGATCCGCAGCATCGAGGACGGTCTCGGCGAAAACGACTGGGAGGGCTGGACGAAGCTGACGGCCCGGCTCGGGTCGAAGGTACAGCTCGTCGGTGACGACCTCTTCGTCACCAACCCCAAGTTCATCGAGCGCGGCATCCGCGAAAAGGCCGCCAACAGCGTGCTCATCAAGGTCAACCAGATCGGCACGCTTACCGAGACACTGACCGCAATCAAGATGGCCCTTGACGCGGGTTGGACCGCCGTCGTCAGCCATCGCAGCGGCGAAACCGAGGATACGACTATCGCCGACATCGCCGTGGCCACCGGCGCCGGTCAGATCAAGACCGGCAGCCTCTCGCGGACGGACCGCACGGCCAAGTACAACCAGCTCCTGCGCATCGAAGAGGAACTCGGCGAGCGGGCCGTGTACGGCGGCAAGATGTGGAAGAAATGATCAAGGACGATCTTTTTGTCGAATACCTCTGACAACTTTACACCGACGCAACTCGCGGTGCCCACCTCTCCGCTTGGACATCGCCTGATGTTCGTCCTGCTCACTCTTCTGGCCTTCGCGCTCTTCGCGCCGACCGTCCTTCTGCCGATTCTCCGGGATCACTGCGAACTCCTCGCCGAGGAATCTCGGCTCCAAAAACGCGTCGCCGAACTGGAAGGCGACGTCGCCCATCACGAGGAACTCGCTTACGCCTTTGCCCACGACAGCGTCATCAACGAGCGCCTCGCGGTCCTGGACCTCCGCTATCGCAGGCCCGACGAAGTCGTCATTCCCGTCCTCGCCGGCAACCTCGCCAAACCCGAACCGCCCAGAACGCCGCCGCCCGCTCCCGCGCGCAGCGCCCTCAACCTCCCCGACGACTGGCCCGCATGGACCCTCGCCGCCGAGTCCTGGTCCGCCCGCCACGGTCTCATCGACCTCTTCCTCGACTCCATGCTTCGCCCCGTCTTCCTCCTCATGTCCGGCGGCCTGACCATCGCCGCGTTTGTCCTCTTCGCCCCGCGTATCCGCGTCCGCGAGGCGTCGAACCGCGCCGATCAGAGCCGCGATCGTAAGGGAGCGCCGAATGGCGTCCGAACACCATTGGGGCCCGCTCGCGCGCAATCGTGATTCGAGCATTCCTGTTTTCGTAATTCGTCATTTCTTCCCGCGTTCGCTACGATTTACGCACCGTGCCTCATGACCACTGGATCAAGCTCTGCGCCGCCGCCGACTGCCCGCCCGGCCGCGCCAAATTCGTCGCCGTGGAGGGCCACGAACTCGCCGTCTTCCACCTGACTGATCCCGATCGTTTTATTGTCACCCAGAATAGCTGCCCACATGCCGGCGGAAACCTCGCCGCCGGGGAAATCGCCGACGCGACGGTCACCTGTCCGTGGCACGAGTGGCAATTCAATCTCGACACCGGGGCCTGCACCCTGAGCCCGACCGTGACGCTTCGGCGCTACGACTGCAAGACTGAAAACGGCAGTGTCTTCGCGAGATTATCGCAATAACGAATCGACGTACGCATGAACCGCCGGATCGGTCGCCGGCATCGCCGAATACTTCTCCCACGCCGTCCGGCCACCCGCGACATCGCCGGAAAAGTACCGAACGTACCCCAGCAGCAACCAGAGCCCCGCATCGTCCGGCGACCTTTCCGCCGCCGCCTCCAACCGCGCCAAATGCTTCTCAAAATCCCCCGGCCGCCCATAGGCATTTCGCAAGTCGAATGACGCCGGATCGAGGTCCGGTCCCTTCTTCATCCCCTCCGCAATGGCCCGCGACGCCTGCGGCCATCGACCGCGGGCAAACTCCGCCAGCCCCACCGCCAAACGAATCTGCGGATCGCCCTCGTCCCGCGCCAGCGCCCGCCGGTAGTCATCCCGCGCCAAAGCGTATTCGCCGCGCCGAAAAGACTTGTTCCCGATCCGCGTCGCCACATCCGCCGGCCCGCCCGGTCGCGGCGCTTCGATCGGCTCCCCCAGCTTCGCCTGCCGCGCCGACCACATCGCTTGCGCAAATTCGCCGTTCGGCGGCGGGATCGTCTGCACGGGGGATGCATAGGCCGTAGATGCCATCACAGGCTCCGCGCCCGCGCTCCACCCGCCGATCTGCCGCGGCGTCAGCGCGCTCGGCCACGCCTCCAGCGACGGCGGCGTCAGACCGTACGACGCCGGCGACTGCATGTTCACCGCATTGCTGCTCACGTATGATCCGCCGCGCAGCGCGCTGCTCACGGCCGTGTTCCCGTACAACGCCGCGCTATTCTGAAATCGATCGGGAAACGAGCCGACCGCGAACGGATCAAACGGCGTGCCATCAGAGAAATAGGTATTCCCGATGGACCGGGTGACGATCGTCGGCCCCTGCTGCCAGCGAGGCGTCGGCCAATGATCCCTCGTAAACATCCGATCGAGCAGCGGAGAGGTAATCGCCCGCATGGGTCGCCCCGTCCATCGCGATCGAGTTTGGCCCTGCCCCGCGGCGCGCTCCGCCCCGCCCGCGCAGAGACCCAGCACGCACGCAATCCCAAGAATAACTGGTCGGCGGTACACGACGTTCCTCTCCTGATAAGTATACTATCCCGTCACCGACCACCCCTTCCACCCCGGCACACGCCGAAACCCCGCCACGTCCTCAAAAACCCACTTTGCCGCCGCCGATACAATGCCAGTGCAGGGCGCCGCCAAGCTCCGTTGTGGCACAGGCTCGTTGCCGGAGATGCCAAGAATTCGTACGGGCGAGACGCCCATGCTCCCCGGTTTTGACGTTTTGACTCCTCCCCGCCACATCCTCTTCGTCACCGAGTTCTTCCACCCCGACCTCTGCGCCAGCGCCGTCGTCGCCGCCGACCACCTCACCAAAATCGCCGCCGCCCGGCCCGACTGGCGGATCACCGTTCTTACGTCGCAGCGCGCCTGGAACAGCCCGAATACGCTCTACCCGCTCTTCGAAGATTGGGAGGGCATCAAGATCCTCCGCGTCCGGCGGTCCCCCGTCAGCCGGACGAGCCTCATCCGCCGCGGCTGGGGTTTCATCGAGTTCGGCTACCAGGCCGTCCGCGCCGCCCGCGCTCTGCCCCAAGTCGATCTCGTCATCGGCACGACCGCGCCCCCGCAGGGCGGCGCCATCGCCCGTCGCATCGCGAAGCAGCGCCGCTGCCCCTACATCTACGAAGTGCTCGACCTCTACCCCGATTGCGCCGCCGCCCTCCGCCGCATCAAGCCCGGCGGCCTTATCGAACGGGCCTGGCGCCGCTTCGATCGCAAGGTGATGCTCGATGCCGTCGGCGTCGTCACCATCTCTGACCCGATTACGCGGCGTCTCGCCCAGACGCGCGGCATCCCCGGCGACTGTCTCCTCACGATACACGACGGCTTCGACCCGACGCGCCTCGCCCCGTTCGAACGCAACCTATTCAAGGAAACCTATAACCCCGGCGGCCGCTTCGTCGTGCAGTACGCCGGCAACATGGGCCTTTCGCACCCCTTCGAATCCATCGTCGCCGCCGCTCGCTTACTCATTGAAGACCCCGGCATCCTTATGATGTTCATCGGCGAGGGCCCGCAACGCGCCGTCATCCGCGCCGGTCTCGCCGCCGACGGTCTGGTCCTCGATTACCAGCCGCCGGAGTCGCTGAGCCAGATCCTCGCCACCGCCGACCTCTGCCTGATCTCCCAGCACGCCCACATGTACGACAAGGCCCTCCCATACAAGATCTACGCCATTCTCGCGGCCGGTCGCCCCGCCATCTTCATCGGCGATGCCCGGAGCGAGATTGCCCAGTGGCTCACGCGATACGGCGCCGGCATCCAAATCGACCAGGGCCAGCCCGAGGCCCTCGTCGCCCTTATCCGCGAACTGAAAAACGACTCCCCGCGCCGCAAGACCATGTCCCGCGCCGCCCGCGCGCTATTCGACCAACAATTCAACTCCACCCGCGCTGCTCAGAGCTGGATCGAGGCAATTGAATCGGTGCTTCCCGACGGCACTTCACAGCCGTAGAAAACGACTGCATCAGCAAGGATCATCGAAGAACTCTGCCCCATCGTCCCGGCGTGTCCGCTATGGCCACGCCGCCGCGCGGAACGAGACCTTTCGCGATCGGCGCGGCAGCATAAGAGTGAATGGACCCAGCATGCGGCCGGTCGGCCTCACGCCGCAGATGAAATGCAGGAAACGACGAAAGGCAAGGCCTCGCGCCTGGCGGGCCTTGAAGAGCCGGAATCTATTCTACCCAACGAAAAACCACGCACCGCCGAGGGCGGGCCGTGCACGGGCATCAGGTGCTGCGTTATCTCGACCGACGCCGCTTCAAGCAGCCGAGGCCGAGGACCAGCAACGCCACTGTCGCAGGCTCCGGCGTCGGAAACTCAGTTAGCGTGAACGAGACGGCCTCTTCGCCAGACAAGTCCGCAAACATGACCAACTCGCCCGGACCGGCGCCGGGGAAAAACGAGCTGTTGTTGAACACCACCCCTCCGTCAGCGTCCAAGGTCGTCAGGGTGAGGAGTTGATTGGTAAACGGAGCCATGCTGAAGCCCAGGGAAGCGGCGATGTCAAACACGACCTCGCCCCCGGAGCCGATCTCCATGTGATAGTCGGTCCAGTCCGAGCCCGTCAGATTCGTCACCGACTCATCGAGGATGATGATACGCGGCGACGTCACCGCATCCGCAGCGACCTGTGTGAACAGGATGCTGTGGCCGGGAAAGCCGATGCCGTCGTAGGGTTCGGTGAAGTCCTTCGATATTTCGATCGCGACGAACTCGGAGGTGACCGAATCCACGCTGATACTGACTTGCGAAAGATTCGGGACCTGGGCTTCCCATCCTCCACCCAGGGGGATGGTGATGTCACCGTAGGCGGAACTCGCACCCACCAGAATGCCCAAGAGGCCAAGCGCCAGGATGGGCGTCGATAAGTTACTGCTTTTCATATCGTTCTCTCCCCTGATTTCCGATCAATTCCGTGCTTTCGAATTGCACTTTGTTAATTTCCCTGACCAGTTAAGCCCGTCGCGGAGTCGGTAACCGAGCCCAACTTCGGACGGCGGTTTGGCCCCGCTGGGCTGCATGTGACGTTAAGTGAATAGTTGCCGGCATCTCCATTGAATCCGGAGACGCGAATGAAGTAGACCTGGCCAGTGGTGACGGCCAAGGAAAGCTGGGACCCCGGGCTGCATGCCGCAGCGTCGTCATTGCAACCGAGCTCCGCGCCTCCGCAGGCGCCATACACCGCCAGCGTCGTATCGAATCCGCTACCGCACAGGCTGAAGGTCGCCTGACCGGTACACGTCGCCGTCCAGCAGTGCCAGACGTCGATGGTGTCATTGAAGGCACAGGACGAGACATCCGTCCCCGTAGCCCCAAGCGTTGTTCCGTTGTACGTCGTACCCGTCGCCACCGAGATGCAATTACCGCACTCGTCGTTGGCCGGCAGGCAGATGCCCGGCGTACAGGCCGAACCGTCGCCCTTGTACAAGCCTAGTGACGCGGCACAGTCGGCCGGCGTCAGGATTGAGCAATCCAGGCCGATGCAGCAGGCGCCCGCCTCAACCTCGCCGGTCGTCGTCGGGCACTCCTTCAAGGTGAAGGAGACTTGCGGCCCGCTGAGATCGACGCCGATGGTGAGCGGTTCGCCGCTGGAAGTCGACTGCGGCGTAATGTGCAGCGACCACTGGACTAGCGTGCCCGTGTCTTGTCCCGCGTTATCGGAGACCGTAATGGTCCATGCCCCCGCTGAATCGTCGCCGTTGAAGGCGGCGAGCGGATTATTCGGCACGTAATTCGGCGGAGAGACCATGGATACGGCACAGAGGGTTTCAATGGCCCCGCCCGCGCCCTGGTCATCCAGAATGATGTTGTAGTTGTTCTGGTCGCAGCCGAAGGTGCTCGCCGGGACGCCCGGTCGGTCCACGAGGACCACGGAGTCGGCGCCATGCGTCAGCGTGACGACCAAGTCACCCACCCAGGTGTGGTTCACGACGAGATCGACATTCACATCGGCCATGGTCACCGAATCACCTACGTTAATGACATCGCTGACGCCTGCCGGATTGTTGTCGGGAATCGCCGCATTGGGATTGGACACGACGTCAATCGGACTGCCGCCGCCAACCGTCCCGCCCGACGGACTGAACGTCCCGCCGGCCGGCACCGAGCCGTTGTAAGCATCCAGCTTCTTGGCCTGGTTGTTCGCCGGAGAATCAATGAACCGGCTGAACAGCTTGCTCAGGAAGGGCGAGACATCGAAATCATCGGAAGCCGCGACATCGAACCAGGCTTCCGGTCCGTCGAAGAGGATCCAATGGAAGTCGAGCCACTCGACTCCCGTATTGTTGGTGATCGTTTCACCGTTGATCAGGAACGTGTCCACGGTTCGCACATCGGGGCAGACCTGCACGAAATCGAGCAGGATGCAGGGGATGAGCCCGCCGAAGCCCGGCGGATTGGCAAAGTTCTTATTGATGTGGAGGGTTGCGGTACCCGCGGTGCGATCCACATCTTCGACCACGATGGAAACATTGGCCGGATCTGACGCGCTGACGCACCATCCGGAGTTGTCCCCGTTTTCGTCAACGATTGGGATCGTACCGGCAGGGCATTCGTCGCATGGCTCGATGTTGCAAGGCGACGGGCCGGGCTCTGAGAAGTGCAACGACCACTGGACCAGCGTACCCAAGTCTCCGCCCGCATTATCCACCACCGTGATGATCCACGGGCCGGCAGCGTCGGCGCCGTTGAACGCGGCGAGCGGATTGTTCGGTACGTAGTTCGGCGGGGAGACCATGCTGGGCGAGCAGAGGCTCTCAATCGGACCGCCCGATCCCTGGTCGTCCAGAATGATGTTGTAGTTGTCCTGGTCGCAACCGAACGGGCTGCCCGAGTAGCAGCCGGCGGGCGCCGCCGAACCCGGTCGCTGGATCAGGTCCACGGTCGTCGCACCGTGCGTCAGCGTGACGCACAGGTCGCCGACCCAGGTGTGGGGTATGACGAGGTCGACGTTAAGGTCAGCGATTGTCATTGAATCGGGCACGTTAATCGTGTTGCTGATGCCCGCCGGATTGTTATCCGGGATCGCCGCATTCGGGTTGGATAGATATACCGTCGGCGTACCTCCGGGCGAATCGCAAGTCGTGCCATCGCCCAGATACTCACCCGCGCACTGCGACTGCGTGGTGATGGAGCAGACGTCGTCCACGCAGCAGGCCCCCGTCGGCTCAAAGCCGGGGCAAGGGCATTCCAGCACGAGTTCGATCGGGCCGCGGTCCGCGTTGGAGAACGACGAGACCTGGATGTAATAGGTGTCGCCGACCGTCAGATTGGTCACACAAAGCTCCGACAGGAACGTCGTCGGGCCACAAGGCAGGTCGTCGTTGCAGGCGATCTCGACCAGACTCGGGCAGGTGCCGCTATAGACGGCCAGCAGCGTGTCGGTCGAAGCACTGCCGCAGGTGCTGAGCTTTGCGGAACTGTTCGTCGCGACGAACGTGTACCACAACGTACCGAAGCCTTGTTGCGGTCCGAAGAACGCACAGCTATAGAGCGGATCCGTCGCGTCGGTCGTTGCCAGTGTGTTATCCATATTGGTCGTGCTGTTGCACAGGATCGCCTCGGCGTCCACACACAAATCGTTGTCCGGACCCGGCGGGCAGTCGGCGCAGGTTAATACAGCGTTGTATTCCGCGCCGCACGGCACTGGCGCGAGGAAATCGGGCGCCACAAAGAGCCACCAAGTCCCGGCGGAGAGACAAGTCGACACGCTTGTCGTCTGGCAAGGAGTGCCGACGGCGAAGACCAGGAATGCCGAAACCTGGCTGCAGTCCAGCGCTCCGCCCTGGTTGTCGACGATGCCCACCAGGACATCGAACTCGGCCTCGACGGACCACGTCACTTGCGTGTTCTGAGTCAGGACGACTTGATACCAATCCGTATCGCGGGTGCTGCCATCGAAGGCGCCGGTTCCGCAATACGCCTCGCCGCAAGTGATGGGCGAAAAGACCGGAGGAACGGAGTTGCAGCCGCCATTGACCGTGTCGGTCGGCAGACCGCAATCGGGCTCGTTCTCATCGGTCTTGCCCGGGTCGCAGCTAACGGCGCAAGGCTCGCACAACGGCGGATCGCTGCACGCGGCGCCGCTGGTCACGGTCAACTGATAGTCGCCCGTGGCCGAACCGAAACCGCTGACCAGAATGTAATAGGTCGTACCAGGCGCGGAACACCAAGAGGCCTGCGAGTAACCCGGCGGGAAGCCGCAGAAGTCGTCATCGCCAGCCACGCAGAACAATTGTGTGCAGGTGCCGCAATAGACGTGGAGCTTCGTGTCATAATTCGTTCCCGGGTTGCACAGCGACGCAGTCAGCTCATTGCCGTTGCCAACCACGGTGTACCAGTTGCCGGGCGCGGACACGGAGAAGCCGCCACAGGTGAACGCCGGAGGTACATCGGGATTCGAACTCGTCGTGGAGCCTGAAACATCCGCCGGAATAGCGAGAGGAACCGCATCCTGGCAGTTGTCCCCCGGAGGTCCGGGCGGGCATGGGCACGTCAATTCCAGGGTGATCTGTCCCTGATCGGCCGCCGAGAATGACGACACTTGGATGTAATACGTGTCGCCCACTGTTAGCCCTTGAGCGCACAGCTTGGAGAGGAGACCGGTGCCGCCGCACGGCCCGTCATCGTTGCATGCGATTTCCACGAGGCTTCCGCAGGTGCCGCTATAGACGGCGAGCAAGGTGTCCGTGGAACCGCTGTTGCAGGTCTGCACGTAGGCCGAGGTGTCGGTCGCGACAAAGGTGTACCACAGCGTGCCGAAGCCCTGCTGCGGACCGAAGAACGCGCAACTATAGAGCGGGTCGGTCGGGTCCGTCGTTGCCAAGGTGTTGTCAAGGTTGGTCGAACTGTTGCACAGGATCGCCTCGGCATCCTCGCACAAATCGTTATCCGGAGCGGGCGGGCAATCGGCGCACGTCAGCGTGGCATTGTATTCCGCACCACACGCTTCAATCGCCGTGAAATCCGGCGCCACAAACAGCCACCAGGTTCCGGCAGGGAGGCAAGACGACACGCTCGTTGGCTGGCAGGGACCGCCCACGGCGAACACACGGAACGCCGTCACCTGACTGCAATCCAAGGTTCCGCCGCCGTTTTCCACAATACCGACGACAACATCGAACTCCGCCTCGGCCGTCCAGGTAACTTGCGTCGCCTGGGTCAAAACGACCTCGTACCAATCCGTATCGCGGAGGCTGCCGTCGAAGGCCCCGGTCCCACAGTAGGACTGGCCGCAGACGATTGGTGAAAAGACATTCGGCGTGGAGTTACAGCCGCCGTTGACCGTGTCCGTGGGAATGCCGCAATCGGGCTCGTTTTCCGGCGTCTTTCCGGGATCGCAGATTACGTCGCAAGGCGGCTGATTACAGATGGAGGCCGCCTCGTCGGCGCAGATGCTGTCCCACGCGACGTCGCAGCAGAAAGGATCGATCGCGCAAACCGCTTCACAACATGCTTGATCATTGCACCCGGGCGTCGAGTTGGGCACGCTACAGTCATTCGGATTATCCGGACCGCAAACGCCGCCGCCGCCGCCGCAAAGGTCCGCAGCTTCGCTGGCACAGATGCTGTCCCACGCGACGTCGCAGCAGAAAGGATCGATCGCGCAAACCGCCTCGCAACACGCCTGGTCGCTGCAGCCCGGCGTGGAATTCGCCGCATTGCAGTCGTTAGGATTGGGCGGACCGCAAACTCCCCCGCCGCCCCCGCATTCGCCAGCTTTACAGGTGACTGTCGCTGTGTACCCGGCGCCGCACGCTACTGGGACAGTAAAGTCGGGCGCCACGAAAAGATACCACGTCCCTGCTGAGAGGCATGCGCTGGCAGAGGCGGGCGTGCAGGCCCCCCCCAAACCGAAGGACAGGAATGAAGTAACGCCGGCACAACTGTCTATTCCAAAGTTATCGACGATTCCGATGAGAAGATCGAAATCGGCTTCGCCCGTAAAAGTGACAGTTGTGTCTTCAGTCAGGACCAGTTTGTACCAGTCCGTATCACGAAAGGAGCCATCGAAGGCGCCGGTCCCACACACGGTTTCGCCGCAACTAATCGCACTAAATACGTTCGGGGTGGAGTTGCAGCCGCCATTGACCGTATCGGTCGGCAGGCCGCAATCGGGTTCGTTTTCGGCGGTCGCGCCGGGCGGGCATACCACTGGGCAACCGCGCGGGGCAGCCGGGTTCCGCAGCTTGGCGGTTCGATAAGGCCGATCCACCATGAATCCCGCGGATTCAGCAAGGCTGGTTGACAGACCACCGCGACCGCCATCTGTAACACTTGACGGGTCAACGGCCGCGATACTTGGGGGAGCCTGGGGAGCGTGCTTGACCACCGCCGGCTGCGGCGTCGTCGCTGTTCCCAAGATCGGGGAGCCGAGTTCACTGGGCTTGCTGGAATTTATCGGCGCGACATCGGCGCGGATCTTGCCGTCGACGTGTACTGTCACGTTGACTTGCGGGGAGTCCGGCATTTCGACATGCAGGACCGCCGATCCGGCGGCGCCGTTATCGACGTAGAGCACAAGCTTGCTGCCGGTCGCGGAAACCGCGGTGGCACCGTCTTGCAGCGTGAGTTTGGTAATCGGTTGCAAGTTCGTGCTGTACGCAATCTGAGTTCGACTGGTTCCAGTATCAGCGCCGACGACGTTGATCTGAACCGTCTTTCCGACCGGCGGAGTCGCGTTGGCCACGCTCGAAAGCGTCAACGCCGCCGCCGTCAGGCAACACAGACATGCCGCGAAACCCCATCCAATCCGTGATGTGCCAATGCCCATTACCCTCTCCCTTTGTTCGAGCGAGATTCAGTTGGTTCCAGGCTTAGAGGAGTGCGTGACGCCGTGATTACCGGCTCAAAAGCGTCGTATATCTGCTAAATTGGAACAGATTTGATCGCTCGCCCATTCCTCTCACCCTTCCTCAACGAATCCCGCGGCCGAATTCTAAACGCCCCGAGACAACTCTGGACTCTCTATGACGGTTCCAGGTGCTCAGTGTGCCATATCACCGCGCTGCTTGTTTATTCGCCAACTAGATTCGACTCTGAGTGTGCCAAGTTGCACGAGAAAAGTCAAGGGTTATCGCAAACAATTTGGTCCGAGTTTGGTGAAACGATGAACCCAGGCCCAGAGAGCCTTCGCACTCATGAGGATTCCTGATGTAGCCTCAGCGGGGCGTACCCCATGGCGTAAGAACGGAAGCCGATTGTTCCATTTCAGGGCGCCCAATCCTCTCGTTTGGCCAAAAAACTGACCCCCCGGGGGCACGAACCGACCGGCAAGGTTATCAAATCAAGGAATTTGGCGTCGAAAGCTGAATCTGACCGATTAACAACCGTTGCTTAGAACGCATTCTGCAAACGGTTCGATGTCGTCGGCGTCGATGCCGAAATCCGCTGTTAACTCGAGGTCCCCAGCACACTTCTCTTTCGGCGACGCCCCGCCATTCACGAGCCGATCGGCGAAACGCTGAACATCGAGGCCGTCGACCGATAAGTCGTCGTTGAGATCGCCCCGAAGGCAGGTCACGGCGGTGGGGATTTGCGTCTTGGCGGTAAGGCTATTGGCGACTCGGTATTGTCCGAGGGTGATGTTTGCGGTCGTCGGCGGCAGATCGCAATCGAAGCGGTAGTTGTATAACGTGCCCCAGCGCAAGGCGTTATCGTTTGCCGGCGAGACATCCACATAGCTCCATGCGACCGCTCCGCCGGACACCACGGCGGGCCAGTCCGTGCCGTCCGTCGTGATGTTGCCGCTGCCGTCCCCGTCATGGTAGTCCACGTCGTGGAACCCGATGTTGGTCACTGTCGCATAAGGTGACACCGGAACGCTGACAGAGCCGATGGACCGTTCTGAGTTCAGGTTTTGAATCGCAATTTCGTAATGATAAACGCCATCACCGAGGTCCGTGGCCTGCCCCGCGACAATCACGAGTGCGCTGAGGCCGCCGTCTTCCGGCGTGATGATGTCGGTTTCGGAGACGGTCGGATCGAACGCCCTCCAAGCCCGAATCCCGGGCTTTTCGCGCACGGTCGGGAGGGCGGGGATCCTCGCGAACGTCCATGCCGATCCACTGCCGGTAACGGCAATCGGCCGATAGCTGGCATTATTGTTCTTATTGCCCGCTGCGGCGTCGTCCGCGGCAATATATTGGCCTTCAACGTAGTAACGAGGCTGGTCGGTAATGGGCTGCGTCCCATCGGAGACCTCCAAATCGTTGATATCGATTTGCAAGAGCCGGACAACGCCGCCGGTCGCCGGCGCCGGATTGGCCACTGGATGGAGATGCACGCCCGTTGTGGCGTTGACCTGCCACTTGGGTCCCAGTTGTGTCTGGCTTGCGTTTCGCGAGGAGTTGTAAGGGTCCGAACAGCCCACACCCAGGTGAGTCCCGTCGGTGGGGCTGCAACTCGTGCAGCAGAGAATGTTGCTTAGGGCAAAGAACCCATGCTTGAGCCAACTTTGCCCGAGCTGCTCGTAGCGGTTGTAGCCGGCCGGGTCTCTCTGGAGGCGAAAGAAGTTCTGTCCGATGACGGGGTGGTTTGCATTCGGCGATTGAAGCCAGTTAAGCCAAACGGTGCCAACATTGCAGGAATAAGTCGCGACCGAGAAGGCCTCAAGACCGCCAGAGCTGGGAAAATTCGAAAGAAATGGCTCTCCCGTCGGATGAGTCGCCAAATCCCCAACGGTTACGTCGGGACCGGTCACCACACCACACGGCTGCGCATGAGCGTGTTGGATCCCACCAAGGGTTACGAACATCGATACCAAAATAAACGCGATTGCGCGACCAGTGACAGCTTTCATTGAAATTCCCTTTGGGACCCCTGAAAAACCGACCTACGCTCGTTGTCAAGAAACCACGACCGACGAGAAAATCGCCGACATGTATGGCGGGTGTTTTCCGCTGGCCAAAAAAGTGCCTCGAACACCGAGCAACAACGGTGTTTCACTGTACCGGTTCTATCAACGTCGTACAAGTCCCAGGTGACCGTTTTCACCCTAATCAACTGGCTATCAAGAAGTTCGGAGGCTCGATCGATGCAGGTTCCGAGTCTCAACTCGATATCCAGTTCCCCGCTGCGAATTGACAACGGCGCGGGGAATCCATTAACCTTAGTCGGGGCTCGGGGAAGGAGTTTATGATGCGATTTTCAACTGATGGATTCGCGGGGTGTCTTGTAAGTCATTCGTGTTTCAAGGCTTTATTGGCCGGATCAAGGCTTCCAAAAACCATATCGTTCTCGCTTTTAGCGACACTTCTTTTCACCGCGCCTTCCCGCGGCACCGGCCCCGACGTCATCGTCTCGACTATCGGCTCAGGCTTCCAGAAGTACGGCACGGTCGGCGACATAACTGGCTACGCAGTAACTACGGTCTCCTGCAACATCGGAACGACCTCAGCGATCTGGTTGGATACGAACAATCAGCATCCGGTAATCGGTCAAAACATGTATCGATACAAGGTCGTTGATGGCGCCGGCAGATTTGAGCAGATCGGGATGAGCTGGCTCAAGCACGGCTTCTGCGCCGCGGACGCGTCCGGGCCGAATTGTGGATCGTGCAGCCCGGACGGCAATTGCGACTGGCTGACCGTCGGCTGTACGGACACCTATGGCTCAGGTCTGAACGGTAATCAATCCGATCTCGGGCCCAAGTCGGACGTGAACGCTTATACTGGCGTTTTTTCCTATCCATTTCCGACCGAGGGCCAGACTGGCAACGCCATCTATAAGCGCCTCCAGATCCACAACGCCGATCTCGACCCGGCGCAGAACCCCGGGGCGTCGTACTACTGCGACGTCCATTACATCCCGACCGACGAGAACCATAATGAGAGGTTCAACAACACCTCCTGGCGGCCGACCACGGTGGGCACGTTCAGCGGCGGCGGCTGGAACCTCGCGTTTGGCGGCACCACCCACCAACAAGAGTCGGCGATCGAGGCTTGGCCGACTGTCGAGAGCGGAGTCACACTGGTTGACGGGTTCGTGCCCTC
The DNA here is from genome assembly GCA_035275405.1 of Phycisphaerae bacterium. Taxonomy (NCBI): domain Bacteria; kingdom Pseudomonadati; phylum Planctomycetota; class Phycisphaerae; species Phycisphaerae bacterium. The sequence goes on along the minus strand of DATEMU010000012.1, from coordinate 276,792 downwards.
GGAAGGCCGATTCATTCTGGGATACAAGGTCACCGAGATCGTGCCCGACACGACGTGGCACTACGAATATGCCCTGTACAACATGAATTCCGACCGCTCGGCCGGCTTCTTTTATGTTCCCTTTGCTGTCGGAACGAACCTGTCAAACATCGGGTTTCACGACGTCGACTACCACAGCGGCGAACCCTACAGCTCCGCCGATTGGACGCCGGTCTTGGGCGGCGGCAACCTGACCTGGGCCACCGATTCCTACACGACCAACGTCAACGCCAACGCCCTCCGCTGGGGAACCACCTACAACTTCCGCTTCGATGCCGATCGCCCACCCTTTGCCGGCCTGGTCAAGGTCGGCCTGTTCAAGCCCGGCACACCCACGTCGCTCAACTTCAGCGCGCTCGTCCCCAATTCCTGCACCTGTCCCGGCGATGTCAACAACGACGGCACCGTCAGCGGACGGGACATCGCCGCCCTGGTCGACATCCTGCTCGGAAACGTTTCCGCCAGTCCCTGTGCCGATCTCGCGGCCTCCTACAACGCCATTGACCTCGCCGACTCCGATGCCTTCGTCGACATGCTGATGGGCGAGTTTGGATGCCCCTAGGACAAGCGGTGTCTGTGCGCCCCCGCTGGCCCGAACCAATTCAACTCGCGAAAGGCCGGGTGCGTCGGAAACGCCGGATACGAAATGTGCATACCTGAAAGGTACTGCGGCCAAGAGGAGTCGAACCTCCACGATCTTGCGATCACTAGGACCTGAACCTAGCGCGTCTGCCAATTCCGCCATGGCCGCGGGTAAGGGGGATTAGTGACGTCCACCCCTTCTTAACGAGGCCGAAGTCTAGCTCGCTTGGGAGGTTGTGACAAGTTTCTGATCTTTGGCACGCCGCGTGCTGGGGACTTTGCCAATTGGTAAGTTTGTCCATTTGGCCTTGGAATCCCAAGCATGTTAGACTACCGCCAGCGAGGCTCACGCGTGCCGCTCAAGCAAAATCTCTGGGAAGACACGGTGGCCCGCCTGGACGTCAAGCCGGCTGTGACGGTGGGCCCGCGCGCGACCGTTCGCGAGGCCGTGACGGCGATGCAGCAGGGACGGACCGGCTGCTTGTGCGTCGTCGACGATGACAAGCTGGTGGGGATCTTTACGGAGCGGGACCTGCTCAAGCGGGTTATCGGTACGGGGGTGGATTTCGGAGCTATGATCTCTACGGTCATGTCACCCAGCCCGGCCACTACCACGACGGACGAGACGATTGGTACGGTGATCCAGGGAATGCGGGATCGCGGCTATCGGCACCTGCCGGTGGTGGACAAGCGGGGGCGTGTACTGGGGCGAATATCGGTCCGGGAAATAGTTCACTACATGGTGGAGTACTTTCCGACCGTTGTATACAACCTGCCGCCGCGACCGGAGCGGCTGGATGCGGAGGCAGAGGGGGCTTGAAGAGAGTGGCCGGTGGTTCGTGGCCAGTGGCCAGGGGAAAGACCGAGTAAGGAATACAACAAACGATGAGCACAGTAGAGACAATGACGAAGCCGGCGGCAAAGAAGCCGGTGCAGAGTGTGGATGAAGTGACGGTTCGTTTCGCGGGCGATTCCGGAGATGGGATGCAGCTCGCGGGGATGCAGTTCACGCGGAGCACGGTGATCTTTGGGAACGACGTGAGCACGTTTCCGGATTATCCGGCGGAGATTCGCGCACCGGCCGGTTCGCTGGCGGGCGTCAGCGGGTTTCAGGTCAATTTCAGCAGCCACGACGTGCATACGCCGGGCGACATGGTGGATGCGCTGGTGGCGTTCAACCCAGCCGCGTTGAAGACCAACGTCGGCGATGTCCGCGAGGGCGGGATGGTCATCGTCAATGAAGACGACTTTGGCCAGACGGACCTGAAGAAGGCGGGCTACGAACAGAATCCGCTCGATGACGGAAGCCTCTCCAAATACAAGGTGCACCGCATCCCGATCGGGAAGCTCAATGCGACGGCGCTGAAGGATTCGGGCCTGGGGTCGAAGGATGTCGACCGTTGCAAGAACTTCTTTGCGCTGGGCGTGATCTACTGGCTCTACGGGCGGCCGATGGAGCCGACGATCAAGTGGATCGAGGATAAATTCGGCAAGAACCCAGTCGTCGCCGAGGCAAATAAATCGGTTCTCAAAGCCGGATACTTTTACGGTGAGACGTGCGAGATTTTCGCAAGCAGCTTCACCGTCCCGAAGGCGAAGCTCCCCGCGGGAAAATACCGGCGGATCTCCGGCAACGAGGCCGTGGCGATCGGCTGCATCGCGGCGGCGAACCTGGCGGGCAAGGATTTGTTCTACGGCAGCTATCCGATCACGCCGGCCAGCGACATTCTGCATACGTTGGCGCGATATAAAAACTATCGCGTCAAAACGTTTCAGGCGGAAGATGAAATCGCCGCGGTGACCAGCGCGATCGGCGCTTCCTTCACCGGGGACATCGGCGTGACGGGCACGAGCGGGCCGGGACTCGCGCTGAAGGCCGAGGCGATCGGCCTGGCGGTCATGACCGAACTGCCGCTCATCATCATCGACGTGCAACGCGGCGGACCGAGCACGGGACTGCCGACGAAGACGGAGCAGGCTGACCTTTTGCAGGCGATCTGCGGGCGAAACGGAGAATGTCCCGTTTGCGTGATCGCGGCCTCGTCGCCGGCGGACTGTTTCGACGTGGCCGTAGAGGCCGTTCGCATTGCGCTGCAATTCATGACGCCGGTCATCCTCCTTTCCGATGGCTACGTCGCGAACGGCGAGGAGCCGTGGGCGATCCCCGACGTTGCCAAGCTGCCCAGGATCGAGGTCAAGCACCCGACCGGGACGAACGGGCATCCGTTCCATCCGTACGAGCGGAACGAATATTTCGCGCGACCGTGGGCGCTGCCGGGCACGCCGGGCCTGGAGCATCGCATCGGCGGCCTCGAGAAACAGGACATCACCGGCAACGTTTGCTACGACCCCGAGAACCATGAGCGGATGGTGCGGTTGCGGGCCAAGAAAGTGGCGGCGATTGCGCTGGATGTGCCGCCGCAGACGGTCATGGGGCCGGAGAAGGGCGATCTGCTCGTTTTGGGTTGGGGCGGAACGGCGGGGGCGATCAAGAGCGCCGTGGAGCGCGTGCAAAAGCAGGGATACAGCGTCGCGGCGGCGCACCTGAGGTATCTCAACCCGTTCCCGCGCAACCTCGGCGAGATCATGGCGAACTACAAGAGAGTGCTCATCCCCGAGTTGAACATGGGGCAACTTCGGATGCTCATCCGCGCGAATTATCTCGTGGATGCGATCGGTTTGAACAAGATCAAAGGAAAACCCTTCCTGATCGCGGAGATTGAGGCGAAGATTCAGGAAGTTCTAGACGGGAAGAAATAGAGCAATGTCTACATCAACGTTACCGCAACTGACAGCGAAAGATTTTGCCAGCGACCAGGATGTCCGCTGGTGCCCGGGGTGCGGGGATTATTCGATCCTCGCGCAGGTCAAGAAGATCCTGCCGGATCTGGGCATTCCGCGCGAGAAACTCGTGTGCATATCGGGGATCGGCTGTTCGAGCCGGTTTCCGTATTACCTGAGCACCTACGGCTTTCACAGCATTCACGGCCGCGCGCCAGCCGTCGCGACGGGCGTAAAGGTCGCCAATCCCGAACTGTCCGTGTGGGTGGCGACAGGCGACGGCGACGGTCTGTCCATCGGCGGCAATCACCTCGTTCACCTGATCCGGCGCAATCCGGATATCAAGGTGCTGCTCTTTAACAACCGGATTTACGGATTGACCAAGGGGCAGTATTCACCGACCTCCGAACTGGGAAAGAAGACGAAGTCCACGCCCTTCGGGTCAGTCGATAACCCGTTGCACCCCCTCTCCGTCGCCATCGGCGCGGAGGCGACTTTTGTCGCCCGGACGATGGATGTCAACGTAAAGCACCTGTCCGAAACGCTTCTGCGGGCCGCCGGGCACAAGGGCACGTCCTTTGTCGAGATTTATCAAAACTGCAACGTCTTCAACGATGGGGCGTTCGAATATGCCAGCGGCAAGGAGACCAAGGAGGACACGACGCTCTACCTGGAGCATGGCAAGCCCCTGATCTTCGGCAAGAACCGCGACAAGGGCATCCGCCTGAAGAACATGGAGCCGGAGGTCGTGCAGCTCGGCGGGGACATCAAGGAAGACGACCTCCTGTTCCACGACGAAAAGATGGCCGAGCCGAGTCTGGCCTTCATGCTCAGCCGCATGCGCTACCCCGAGTTTCCCGAGCCGATGGGCGTGCTCCGCTGCGTGGATGCCCCGCTCTTTGAGGAAGGCGTGCATGCTCAGATCAAGACGGCCGTCGAAAAGCAGGGCAAGGGCTCGCTGGAAAAACTGCTGAATTCCGGGGATACCTGGGTCGTGGAATAACGCGTGATCTGTCCCGCCTGCAAACACCGGAATATCGACGGCGCGGATGACTGCGAGAAATGCGGTCAGTCGCTCATTGCGGTCGAACTCCCCGCCGCGAAGGCCGATGTCGGCTGGGAAAGCACCGTCGTCTGCGAGGACCTGTCGCAGGTGATGGCGGTTCCCCCGATCGCCGTCAGCCCGACGACGACACTGCAGGAGGTGGTCGATCGCCTGGTGGCGGGCGGGGTGGGCTGCGTACTGGTCGTATCCAATGACAAGCTCGTGGGGATCTTCAGCGAGCGGGACCTGCTGCTGAAAATCGGCGATAAATTCAATGAACTCAAGTCGTCGCCCGTCCGCGATTACATGACGCCCGATCCCGAGACGCTTCCGCCGGAGGCGACGATTGCCTGGGCGCTGAACCGCATGGACGTCGGGGGGTTCCGGCATATACCCATCGTCAAGGAAGGCCATCCGCTGGCGATGGTGTCGGTCCGCGATCTCCTGCAACATCTGGGCAAGCGCTATCTAGCCGCGAGCGCGTAGGGGCTTGCGGTTTTTCCAGAAGGCCTCTATATCCAACCCACCATGACTCGACTGGCGTCTTCACCGCCCGGCACACAAACGCCGATTCCGTTACTCGACCTGCGCGCGCAGTACGACACGATCCGCGAGGAGATTCGTACGGCGATCGATGGCGTCTGCGAATCGCAGCGGTTTATCGGCGGGCCGGAAGTGGTCGCGTGCGAGGAGGCGGTCGCCGCCTATTGCGGATGCAACTATGGCATCGGCATGAGCAGCGGGACGGATGCGCTCTTGTGCGGAATGATGGCCTTGGGGATCGGGCCGGGCGATGAGGTGATCGTGCCGACGTTCACCTTTTTCGCGACAGCGGGCTGCGTCAGCCGCCTTGGGGCCAAGCCGGTCTTTATCGATGTCGATCCGGGGACATTCAACGCGACGGCGGCGCTGATCGAGCCGGCGATCACGAATAAAACCAGGCTCATCATTCCGGTGCATCTCTTCGGACAGTGCGCGGCGATGGGCGAGATCATGGAATTAGCCAATCGCCGGTCGATTCCGGTCATGGAGGACGCGGCGCAGTCGATTGGGGCGACGCATCACGGGAAAAAGGCGTGCAGCATGGGCCGGCTGGGAACGTTGTCTTTCTTTCCCAGCAAGAACCTCGGGGCCTTCGGCGACGGAGGCATGATCTGCACGAACGATGAGAAGCTCGCGGAGCGGCTGCGGATCTTCCGAGACCACGGGGCGCAGCCGAAGTACTACCACAAGTGGATCGGCGGGAATTTCCGGCTGGACGCGATGCAGGCGGCGGTGGTCCGCGTCAAGCTGCGGCACCTGGACGGCTGGTCGCGCAAGCGAGCCGAAAACGCCCGCCGTTACAACGACCGGTTCGCCCATACCCTTATCAAGACGCCGGTCATCGCAGAAGGCAACGTTTCCATCTACAACCAATACTGTATCCGTGTCCCCCGACGCGATGAGCTGCGGCAGCATCTGCAGGAGCGCGGCATCGGAACGGAGGTCTACTATCCCGTCCCGCTGCACTTGCAGGAATGTTTCGCCGCTCTCGGTGGAAAGCCGGGCCAACTGCCTCACTCGGAACAGGCGGCGCGCGAGGTGCTGGCCCTGCCGATTTATCCCGAGTTAACGACCGCGCAGCAGGAGCGGGTCGCTGCCACCATCCTGGAGTTTTACGGAGCCGGAGCCTGACGACGTGATGACGCGTCTTTTGGCCTCCGTTGCACCCATTGATTTCTATTCGTCATACGTCTGGCCGTTCGCCGCCGCGCTGGCCGTTACCCTGCTGACGTGTCCCTTCGTCCGTCGAATCGCCATCCGACTCGATCTTTATGATCGACCGGACTCGGGGCTCAAGCCTCATGAGCGGCCGATTCCCTACTTGGGCGGAGTAGCGATGTATCTGGGCTGGCTCGCGGCGCTGGTTTGCGCGGTCTTTTTGACGCGGACCGATCGACTGGAGATCGCATGGATCGTCGTTGGCGGCACGCTCCTGATGCTTACCGGTCTGGCGGACGATATCCGCCATCTTTCGCCGAAATTCCGATTGCTGGTGCAGGCGATCGTGGCCGGTCTATTGATGTATGGCGGGATCGGGCGGGAGTGCGGGCGGGCGCTCATCGCTTCCTTCGCGGATGATCTTCCAGGCTGGGCCGTCAGCGAACCAGTCGTGCTCGGCTTGAGCGCGGCAGTCTGCATTTTCGCATTGGCGGGGGCGATGAACGCGGCAAACTTCATCGACGGGATGGATGGGCTGTGCGCGGGCATCCTCGGCATCGCGGCGGTCGGGTTTTTCTATGTCAGTCTCGCCGTGCCGCCCGCCGGGGATGTTCTCGCGCCGGTGCGGGCGGCGCTTTGTGCGGCGATTTTTGGAGCCTGCCTCGGTTTCCTGTTCTTTAATTCGCATCCGGCAAGCATCTTCATGGGCGACAGCGGATCGCTTCTCCTGGGATACAGCACGGCCGTAGTCATGATCCTGCTCATGGAGCATCCGACGTGCCGCACGCAACCGTCGTGGCGCTGGTTCGACGGAGCGCTGATCGCTTTCGCCGTTCCGGTGCTTGATACGGGGCTGGCGATCGGCCGTCGGTGGATCAACCACCGGCCGCTGTTCACCGGCGACCGCAGCCATTTGTACGATCAGCTTCGCGATCGCGGGCTCACGATCCGACAGACCGTGCTGACGTGCTACGCCATCGGGGCGGGATTCGCGGCGTTGGGGCCGCTCGCCGTGCGGCTGACGCGCGGGCAGTTGTTTGTGCTGTTGATGGCCATTCCGCTCGTGGCGGCGATGTTATTCCGCGCTTTTGGGATGCTTCGCGTGGATGACACGGCGGCGCGGTCACGAGCGGGGGGTGCATAGTCCTGCGGCCGGTGCGCACGGGCCAGAGGCCCATGCTCCTCTCAAGCTTTCCTTTTTCAGGGCGATTCTTTAGAATTCGTCGCGAGGGAAGCGGCCGGTTCGGCCGCGGCGGGATACGGACGAAAGGAATCGATTGAACGTGGTCAGCAATCTCGCCTCTGTTCGCCGCCGGCTCAGCGATAATCTCAAAAAGGTCCGTGAGCGCATCCACCAGGCGGCCGAGCGCGGTCGCCGCCGACCGGAGGACATCCGCCTCGTCGCGGTCACCAAATACGTTGAAGTGGACGTCATCCGCCAGGCTTTGGAACTGGGCGTGCTGGACATCGGCGAAAGCCGGGCGCAGCAACTCAACCAGCGCGCCGGCATGATGCACGAGTATTTCGAGCGAAAGAGCGTCCTCGGCGGGCGGCGCGAGGGACCGGCGCCCCGACCCCGCTGGCACATGGTCGGGCATCTGCAGCGCAACAAGGTCAAGCTCGTCGTCCCGTGGGCGGAGTTGGTCCACAGTGTGGACAGCCTGCGGCTCGCGGAAGATCTCCACCAACAGGCGGCCAAGCTCGGCCGCGTCGTCGACATACTGTTGCAAGTGAATACCAGCGGGGAGCGGTCGAAGTTCGGCATCGCCGTCGGGGCCGCGCCGCATCTGGTGGAACATCTGGCCGAATGGCCGAGTGTTCGCCTGTGCGGACTGATGACAATGGCCCCGCTGGATTCCAAGCCGCAGGAGCTGCGCCTCGCGTTCGAGCGTTTGCGGGACGTCTTCGAGGACATGCGCGGCGAACACCACCTCGAATCGCATTTCAAGGAACTCTCGATGGGCATGAGCAACGACTTCGAGACGGCGATCGAGTGCGGCGCGACGATGGTGCGGATCGGCAGCCTGCTGTTCGAAGGGCTTTCCAGCCCGGCGGCCGCCCCCGATGAGGACGAGGCGTGAGCTTCGCTACTCGCGATCTCTTCGAGTTCTGGCGGCTCGTTCTGGGCATCCTGTGCACCGTCTATGCGACGGTCGTGACGGTTCGCTCGTTGTGGGGCTGGTGCGTGTATTTTTCGGCGCCGGATCGGTCGACGGCCCTGATGCGCCGCTATGTCGTCGTGCAGTTGCTGCGGCTTCAACCGGGACGGTTCACGTGGGAACTGGTGCAGATCGGATTCTGGCTGGTGGTGCTCGTCATACTCCTTCGGTGGCATTGAATGGACACGGTTCTCTGGGCATGGTCGGGCATGACGGTGCTGGCGCTGGTCGCCTGGACCAGTCGCCATTTCCAGCTTTCGCGCGCCGCGCGGGTCATGCCGCCGCTGGATTCGACGATGTACGCCAGCGACGATGGGGCGCTGCCGACCGTCAGCCTCCTCGTCGCCGCCAAAGATGAGGCGGCCAATATCGAGGCCTGCGTACGTTCGCTCGTCGAACAGGACTATCCCCGCCTCGACGTCATCGCCGTCAACGATCGCAGCGGCGACGAAACGGGGGCAATCCTCGATCGCCTCGCGGCCCAGAGTGATCGGCTGACCGCCCTGCACGTGCGGGAGCTTCGGCCCGGCTGGTTCGGGAAGAACAACGCGATGCGCGAGGGCCTCGAGCGCGCGGGCGGCGAGTGGCTTTGTTTTACCGATGCGGATTGCGTGCAGACCTGCCCACGATCCCTGACGATTGCGATGCGCTATGCGCTGGAGAAGGGCGTGGACTTCCTTTCCGTCCTCCCGGCGCACGAGACCAAGGGTTTCTGGGAGAGCATCATTCAGCCCGCGTGCAGCGGGATATTGATGATCTGGTTCAATCCGCTCTACGTGAACAACCCGGCGCGGCGCACAGCGTACGCCAACGGGGCGTTCATGCTTATGCGCCGCTCGTGCTACGAGGCCATCGGTGGGCACGACGCGGTCAAGACGGAACTCAACGAGGATATGCACATGGCGCGGCGGGCGAAGGAGGCCGGGCAGCGGCTGCGCGTCGTGTCGAACGTGGACCTCTATACGGTGCGGATGTACGACGGCTTCGCCCAGACACGGGCGGGTTGGAGCCGCATTTTTTATGGCTGCTTCGGCACGCTGCGCCGGCTGATCGTCACGGCGGTCATGGTCGTCCTGGTGAGCCTGCTGCCGTGGGTGGCGCTGGCGGCGTCGCTCGGCGCTGTCTTGGCCGATGCCGCGCCGGATCGAACGTGGCGGGCGCTGCTCGTCGCGTCCGCCGCAACCTGTTTGATGCAGATGACGGTCATGCTGCGGTTCTATCGGCTCAATCGGCTTCATCCGGTGTATGCCCTGGCCTACCCGCTTGGCGTTGCGATCGGTCTGTGGGCGCTCGTAGGGGCCATACGCCGCCTGGGCGGTCGCTCGACGACGACTTGGCGGGGAACGACGTATCGGGGCGATCGGGTGGAGCCGACGGTGCAGGCGATCTCGGCGAAATAGGGCGAGCAGTCGAGATTGCGGATTTCGGAATGCGGATTGGGTGGAGGGCATCCGCAGATGGCGCGGATTAACGACGATGTTTTTTGGGGGCGAGACGGGCCGGGATTTGCTGGGACGCCGGATTACTGACTTTAGTCGCCACCGCGACTCGGCCGGGCGCGCGGGCAATCTCCGGCATGAAGGCACCGTGGGAGAGTAAAGGATGATCCCTTGTTCGCCAGGGCCGTCCAACATCTTCGCCGCTTCCCAGAATTCTTTTTAACCGAAAACGAACGAAAACGAGTGAGAATCGTCCACCGCGGCCAGTCCATTGACTGCGAGCGCAGAGTCATCGGGGTCGCAGACGGCCGGGCATCGAACGAAGCAAGCGACCTCCCTTTCTTCTTGTTCCTTGCGCACCACCCTTGCTCAGCGCTCCCTCTAAAACTCGTGATTGAGGGAGCAGGAAGGGCACTGTAACGTTAGTGCTGACGAGGCAAGAGATTACGACAACGTGGTACGCGAATAAAGAATCCGAAGGAAGGCCGTTGCGCTGTGAAGGATGGGCCGACTATACGAATATGGGGATAGAGTCGCGGGAGTTCTTTCATGGAGGCCGGCGGATGATTCGAATAGCTTTTTCCCTTGCGATACTGGCGGTTATGGGTGGGTGCACAACTTGGCACCGATACGAGGTCGATTTGTCGCGACTAAAGGACTTTGACTGGGACGGGAAGATCATCGTCAAGAATCGCGATCACGGCTTTTTTGCGGGATGGAAGACCGAGGAGGTTGCCGTTCAATCCCGTGATGGCCGCATTGTCGAGTTGGACACACGGCATCGGGGCAGGCCGGACGTCACACTTGTCGGCGATCCCTCCGTTCACAAAGCGGATGTCGTGATCATCCGCAAGGAGTCGAACAACATATTCGAGGTCTTGCCCGAAAAGGCAAGGAGAATCAAATATATTAAGCGAGCGGGTACGTAGCCGTTATTAACCGGACCCGTGGGTGAAAAAGCGCAGCAGATCAAAAGGGGATCTGAAATTCTTCTCGCAGCGAAGGGACGGAAGGGACCGAAAAGACGCAAGGGACAGAAAACGCCTTAGCTTTTTCCGGCCAGGCCCTGCAACATTTCCACAACCTGCGTAGTGGCGAAATGGTGGGCGGTTCGGACGCGGTCCACGACGACCTGCGGGTCCCAGGGGACGGGCTGGGCCCAGCGGGTGTCGACCTCGATAAAGAGTTGGCGCACGTCCTCGACGAGGGATTCGACTTTGACCTCGGCCTGCCAGTTGGGGCTTTCCGGGCCGGGGATGGGCGGCAGGAGCAGCTTGAGACCGACGGCGTGGACGGGACGGCGGAGGGCGCCGAGGCGGTCGTCCAGTCCCAGGCAGCGCTGACCGAGGAAGAGGCGGGCGTCGTTGCCCTCGGATTGCGCGGTCAGCCGGATGATCGCTCCGGAGGCGAGGATGAGCCGAGGGCCGAAGACTGAGGCGACGCATTCGAGCGCCATCTTCAAATTGTCGACGAAAAGGTCGAGGGAGCCGGTGGGAAAGAAGTCCTCGAAGTTGACCGCGTCGGGCTGCACCGAGAACTTGAGCTGGCTGCGCGGGTCGCCTTCGGCCTGGGGGGTGGCGAGCGACCAGACGGTCTCGGCGTATTCCTGCCTCCGCCAGTCAAAGCCCTCGCTGGCCTTCATTTGAAATTGCTGCTTGTGATGCTTGTCGAGCGCGGCCGGGGGGGCGAAGCGCACGCCGGTGTGAAGGCCGCGGGTTTTGATCGTGTCGGGCAACATTACGCGAAACACCGAAAAGTCAAACCGTCAAGAAGTCAAGACTCCGGACATGGCAGACACTCCATCAGCCCGCGGGCTGCGTCGTGGCGACCGGGGGATTCGATGGCAGCGGCGTGATGGGTACACCCCCGACGGCAGGTCCCGAGGTCGGTGCGGTGGTGGGCAACAGCGGCAAGGTCATCACGCTGGGCGGGGTCATCAGCGGGTCCGGCGCGGTCGTGACGATCGGGGCGGGGGCGAAGACGACCGGCTGCGACCAGCGGGCCAGGCCGTCGAGGCGATACTTGGCCTGCACGGCATAGGGGGAATCGGCGAGGCGCGAATCGTCCAGGATCGCCTGATAGGATTTGCGGGCATTGTCGAAATCCTTTTTATTTTCGGCCAGGACGCCGAGTGAGATCCGCGCCAGACCGACGGCGCTGACGTCGTTGGGAAAATCCTCGAGGATTCGCGTGTAGGCATTGGCCGCCGTCTCGGACCAGTTTGGATCGGCGGCGGCCGCGGCGACGTCAGGGTTGGCGACCTTGGACATGGCGAGTTCGCCGATCCGGAGCCAGGCGGCCAGGGTGAGCGCCGAGGTGCGGTTCTCCTCGGCGAGCGTGCGGTATTGCTCCACGGCCCCACGCATGTCCTTGAGGATTTCGGCGTCATTGAGCATCGCCCAGCCGTCCATGACGCGGCTCTGGCGGCCCTTGACGAACCAGAAGCCGCCGGCCGTCAGAATCGCCGCGGCGGCGACGATGATCGTCAGCATGGCCGCGTTTTGCTTGACGTAGTCGCCGATCTGGTCGATCTGCTGCGAGAGTTCGTTGGTGCGTAGTTCCTGTCGTCGTGCGGTCTTCATGAGTAGTGGTCAGTGGCTAGTGGTTAGTGGTCAGTGGGACATCCAGCGTGTGGGTCATCGTTCCAGGTGCGGGGAGCGGACGGTCGCTCGGATTTGGGTGCTGGGTTTGAACCAGCCCGCCGGGATCTTTTCTACGCGAATCTCGCAGCGCTCCTCGGCCTTGCGATAGTTGAGCGTGTAGACGCCGTTTTGAAGCGTTTCGTCGATGATCTGCCAGCCCGCGTCGGGCATGTTTTGCACGTAGAAGTTTCGCACGGCCAGGATGGGGGCATTTCCGAGATAAAAGTGCTTCACGTTTCGCCGGCCCGCCTGAGACGCGCTGTCGGACTTCGTTTCATCCAGATTGAATTTGGTGGGAACGGGCACGTCGGCGACATAGGACTGGGCCTTGGCCGGCAGGATCGTCGCCGTTTTCGGCTCCTTGGCGCAGCCGGTCAGCGCAACGGTTATCAAGAGTCCGATTGAAGCATGTTCAATTTTTGATCGCATCGTCACCTTACCGAAACTGCGGCCGCCAAAAGGCTTTCCATTGAGCGGGCCGGTGTTTAGGGCAAGACCCGGGAGGGTAACCCGCCTTGGCGAGCCTGTCAATTCGATGACCGGGAGACGCACTCATGGATTCGACGGGTTTGGCGCGGCCGATGGCTTGAGGGATAATCGGTGGCGATCGGGTCGGATCGGGCCGATGGGTCGCTTGATCCAGGAGGAACATATCGATGAGCGGCGTTGCAATTCCGAAAGCCGAGCAGGCGGTTTGTCCCATCTGTGATCGCGTGGTTCGCGAAAAGCGGATGCGCAAGCTGTACGACGTGCCGGTCTGTCGCAAGTGCAGCAACGGGTTCGCGAATCGGCGTCAGCTTGGGTGGATCATCGATCACGTCGCGACCATTGCCCTTTCCGCCGTTATTGGTTTTCTGGTGGGCATGGTTTTCCCGCAGGCGTTTTCGCCAGCTCGCACGACGTCAACCGTGGAGGACGTTTTTTGGATCGCCTTTTCCTGGGTACTTGTACCTATGTTCTTCGCATTGAAGGACGGATTTTCCGGTTACTCGCCGGGCAAGTGGCTGTGCGGCGTGCGCGCGGTCGATTGGGATACCCGCGAACCGATTTCGTTTTTGCAGAGCTTCAAGCGCAACCTGGTTCTCATCATTCCCGTCGTGCCGCTTCTCGTCGCGATGCAGCTTATTAAGGGCCGGCGCTCCGGTGACAAATGGGCCAACACGTGCGTCGTGTGGGAGAAAAAGGCCTACCGAATGCCGTTCGACCCCAGGGGAATCCTGTGTACGAAGTGTGGATACAACCTCACGGGCAACGTCTCGGGCCGCTGCCCGGAATGCGGGCAAGAGATTCGCCTCAAAGCCCCGGCGGCCCGTACGGCGCCGGTTGGAAGTGCCGCCATACCTGCCAGCGGCTTCGAATTGGGCCCGCACCGCCGTTGAGGTTATGCGTTTGCCGTCGTACAATTCACTGGTACACATCGACGATTAGCCGGATTCGCTCCTTCTCACTTCCGGGAGGCGGTCGGTCATGCGGCTCATGATCCTCGAGGACAAAAAGCTCCGTTCGACACTCCGCGCGAGCGCGGGGATTGTCTCCATCGGGTCGAATCCGGAGTGCGCCGTGCATTTGCCCGATCCGCGAATCGGCGGCCATCAGGCGACGATCGTGCAGGACCCCGGCGGGGATTGGTGGCTGGAGATCGTGGACGCCTCGGTGCCGACCTGTCTCAACCGGGCGATCCAGAAGGGCCGCGCCCGCTTGCGCCATGCGGACGAGATCGAGATGGGACCGTTCGCCATCCGCCTGTTCATGGAGTCCGGCAAGAGCCCGGAGGAGTTGCAGCGCGAGCGGATGGTCGCGCTGGCTCGGAAGCACGACGAGACGCTGCCGCTTTCCACGGTCGCCAAGAAATTCGACTCGCCTGTGACCGTGGGCAAGGAACACCTGGAGCAGATGACGCTTCTGGCGTTGCGCCTGGCGCAGTTTGAAAGCGCCAAGGACCTGCTCGCGCCGATCCTGCGGGCGATGATCCGGACTTTCGGCGCCCGCCGCGGGTGGGTGGGCATTCGCTCGGACGATCGCGGGCCGTTCGAGTCGACGCTGGGCGTGAATGAACACGGTCAGCCGTGCGATCGGCCGGCCTTTGCGGAGCTGATGCAGCCGCGCTGTTTGACGGGCACGCAGTACTTGTACTGCCCGGAGGCGTCGGCGCCGGGGCTGCGCTCGGCGATGGCGGTGCCGTTGATCTGCCAGTCGGGCACGCTGGGGATGCTCTACGTCGAGAACGACGCCGGCGATCCGGCCTTTGACGAGGCCGCCTACGACGCGTTTTGCACGCTGGCTTGCTGCGTCGCCATGCCTGTGGAGACGGTCATTCGCAAGTCGCTGGCCCGGCGACAGGTTGCGGCGAGCACGGAATTGACGATCGCCCGCGCGACGCAAGACGCCGTCACGCCCAAGGCGCTGCCGCAATGGAACGAACTGTATGTCGCTGGGTATCGCCTGATGGGGACGGAGCGGTGCTGCGATTATTACGACATCGTGCAGCTTCCCGACAAGACGGCGTCGCTGATCATGGCGCGGATCGAGGCGGAGGGCGCGGCTGTCCCGCGGACGCTGGCGGAGGTGCGCACGGCGTTTCGCAGCTCCGCCCTGCACGTCGATGCGCCGCACCTTTTTGCGCGGGCGCTGAACTGGCTGCTTTCGGCGAGCGAGGGGCGGGTGACGGTCGATCTCGCCCATTTATGGATCGCTCCGGCGACGGGCAAAGTGCAATACACCATTGCGGGCAGCGGCGTGCATCTGGCGCGGGTCGGCGCGGATGGGGAGTTCGAATGGATCGAGACGGCCTGCTGTGAGTCCATCGGCAAGGCCAAGGGCGTGCCCGCGGAACTTGGCGCGTTTGAACTCGGACACGGCGAGACGCTGGTGATGGCGACGGATGGGGTAAACAAGGCGGCCAATGCCCAAGCGGAGACGTTCAAGCTTTCGGGGCTGGAGGACAGCTTGTGCGAAGGCCTGAGCCGGACGCCCGGGCAGGCATTGACGGAGCTAGAGGCGGAACTGACGGAGTTCTTGCACGGGGGAACGGTGCCTGACGACCTTTCGGTCGTGTTGGCGCGCAGGAAATAGGGGACGCGCTTACGAAGCTGCCGGGATGCGGATTTCCTGCGGGCGCGGAGTGGGGCGCGGGGCCGGGGCGGATGCCGGCGGGTGCGAAGGCATTCGGGCGACGTCGGGGGATGAGTTGGCGCTGACTTCGCTCGGGGCCATTCGGCGGACGGGGGCCTCCATAGCCGTCTGACCGACGACGACGTTGCCGCTGAAGATCGCGCCGTCGGCGATTTCCAGGCGGGTCGTGCGGAGGTCGCCTTCGACCTTGGCCGTGGCCATCAGGTGCAGCTTCTCCGAGACGATGAAATTGCCGCGGCAGTCGCCCTCGACCTTCACGTTGGAGGCCTCGACGTTGGCGGAGACCTTCGCGCCCTCGGCCACGTGCAGCGAGCCCTTGGATTTGATGTGACCGTCGAAGGCGCCGTCGATGCGCACGCCGCGTTCGAAAGAAAGTTCACCCTTGAAGCGCGCGTCGGCGCCGATAATGGTGGGAAAATCGCCGTTGTCAGCCATGAAAAAACCTCCCAGCGCCGTTCATTGCGCCGCTTCGATAAGTGATTGATCAATCGCCCAGAGAAACCCTCCGTGGAGCGATCAGTATAGCAAAAGTAATTGTTGTCCAACAGGCCCAGGAGACATTGGATCTGACGTGAAGGAAAAAGACGCATTGGTGCCCTCGCTATTCGAACCCTCACCCCGACCCTCGCCCAAAGAGGGAGAGAGAGCCTGCTGTGAGTTGTTGGAGACGCGACGGGTAATGTCTTCGCGGGTCGTAAATTAACGAAGTCGCTTCGGAGTCGAATTCTCGGAATCGCGGGGGTTAGAAGTTCTCGGGCGGCGTGCTTTGTTCCCAGGAGCGGGTTCGCTGGGGCGGCTCCGGGGCGAAATCGGCGACGTTCAGGTCGCAGCGCGGGACCACGGCGATGCAGAACGGGCTGGCCATGGCGACCGGGGCGCCAGCGGGCGGGGCCGTGACCGTCACCTCGACGCGGAGTCGGCCGCCTTCCCGCCAGACGCGGGTGATATCCACGGCGAATCGGTCGGAGGTTACTCGCCCCAGCGTGACGATGAGGAGCATCTCCTCGGCGAAGTTCACATCGACATCCGCCAGAGGGATGCGGGCGAGCATGGCCGGATCGCGGACAACGACCTGCATTGCGCGGGTTTCGTGCGAGTGCGTGGCGGCGACGCGGCGCAGGATCGGCAAGTCCTCGCCGTCGGTGGGCATAGGGCGGGCATCGCGCAGGGATTCGTGGCAGCCAACGACCAAGAACATCGCGCACGCCAATGCCAACAAGACGATCGAACGCTTTGCCAGTCCGGGGCATTTGCGGGGCATGGCGACTATTATGGTCCCAGGACGCACACGGTGAAAGCAGGGAGGATTGACGGTCGACGCCGGCGCTTCGTTTGACCCCGAGGGGCCTGGCGAGGTACGATTTCAACGTGAATAACCGCTTTTTGTGGATGGGGATAGCGACGCTGGTAATGGCGGCGACGACGTTTGCCCACGCGGCCGGGCCGACTCCCGCGAAGCGCCCGCCGGCCTCAAAACGTCCGACCAAAACGGCGACCAGCGCGCCGACCGCCGCGAAAGGAACGGCGGCGCTATTGAAAAAGTTTCGGGCAGCGATGACCGATGGCGATCTGGCTAAGGCGGCCGGAGTGCTCAGCGCCGCGCGGACGTCACTCGCGGAAACTCGGGCGAAAGCGTCCGACGAAGAAGCAGGGCGATGGAATCTGTGCGAGGCCGAATTGGAACTGGCCAGGGGCCGCTCGGCGAAGGCCGGACTGGCGGCGATGCGGGTCGTGGTGCAGCGGCCGAGAACAGAACAGGCGGGTGAGGGTCTCTATTGGGCAGCCCGGGCCTACGAGAAATTGCAACGATCTCCAAAGGCGGCGGAACTGTATCGTGAATGTCTGGAGCAGAAGCGCCTTGCCGCGTCGGTTCGCAAGAGGGCCCAGGCGAGCCTCGCCGCGCTGGAAAAAAAGGTTGATTCTCGATGACGCCGACCGCCACCCTCTATCTGGAAACGATGGGCTGCCAGATGAACGCCTTGGACAGCGAACTGGTCCTGGGCGAGTTGCTGGCGCGCGGATTTCGACCGACGGATGACGCCGCCGGGGCGTCGCTCGTGGTGCTCAATACCTGCTCGGTCCGGCAACATGCCGAGGACAAGGTCTATTCCCGCCTGGGCCAACTTAAGCGGACCCGACGCAAGAATCTGGATCAGATCGTCGCGGTCATCGGCTGCATGGCCGAGCGCGACGGCGAGGGGCTGGTCGCGAAAATGCCGCATGTAGACATCCTCTGCGGGCCGAGCGAACTACACCGACTTCCGGCGCTAGTGGACGATGTGCGATCGAATCGCTCGCGAGCCGTGGCGCTTTCGGGGCGGCTGCGCAGTCGCTCGACGCCCGTGGTCCATGCGGGCGAACACACCGATCTGGAGGCGCTAGACAGCGGCCGGGCGTTTGGACTGACTCCTCACGCGGCGGTGCCGCGCGTCTTTGGGCAGCATCAGGCGTACGTGCGGATCACGCGCGGCTGCAACAAGTTCTGCACGTTTTGCGTCGTCCCCTACACGCGCGGGCCGGAGGTCCACCGACCGCCGGATCAAATCGTGGACGAGGTGCGTCGTCTGGCCGATTCGGGGGTCATGGAAGTGACACTCCTCGGACAGACCGTCAATCATTACCACTATCAGCCGGAAGGCGGCGGTCGCGCGACGAGCTTCGCGGAGTTGCTGCGGCGGGTTCATGACGAGGTTCCGCAACTACCACGATTGCGCTTCGTGACAAGTTTCCCGCGCGACTTCACGGATGAGGCGCTCGAAGTGATGGCGGCGTCACCGCGGATCTGCCGGTATCTGCATATTCCCGCGCAGAGCGGCAGCAACGGCGTGTTGAAGCAAATGAACCGCGGGTACAGCGTCGAGGAGTATCGTGCGCTCTTGGATCGCGCCCGCGCGTTGATGCCGGACCTCTCGATCGCCGGGGACATGATCGTCGGATTTTGCGGCGAGACGGAAGACGACTTTCAGGCGAGCGTCGGACTTCTGCGCTACGCCCGCTATAAGAACTGCTACATCTTCAAGTACTCCCCCCGGCCGGGCACGACGGCGGACGATCGGCTGGCGGACGACGTCCCGGACGAGATCAAGCGGCGGCGCAACAACGACCTGCTCGCGGTGCAGGCGGAGATCAGCCAGGCGCATCATCGCGCCATGCTGGACCAATGCGTCGAGGTGCTCGTCGAGGGCTTCAGCAAGCGGGCCCTCAAGGCCCAGGAATCCGAGCAATCCCGGGGCGAAGAGATCGACCCGCGCCGCCGAGCCGCCGGTCAGCTCGTCGGCCGGACTTCGGGCGACCAGATCGTGGTATTCGACGGCTCGGCGGAATGGATCGGCCGGATTATTCCAGTGCGAATCGTCGCGGCGACGCCATATACTCTCCAGGGGGAACCGTTTGCGGCTGCCACTGCCCCGACTCGAGTGCGCAACCGCGAATTGCCGCTTCCAGTACTGAGTGCGACCTGATTCCCGCCGACGTTCTGGTAAGATAGCCCCCGGAGCCACAAAAAGGTACGACTTATGAGCGATGCTCCCAAGGCCTCACGAAAGACCATTGAACAGCTTCTCGGGGCGATGAAGACCCACGGGGCCTCCGACCTGCACCTGAAGGCGGGTGTTGCGCCGACCTATCGCGTCGGCGGAATCCTCCGGACCGTCAATCTCCCCACCATGTCCGGCGAGGAGATCGAGCGCTGCATGACGCCGATCATTCCGGAAATTCGCCGCCCGGAGTACGAAACTCGCGGCGATCTCGACTTCGCCGCGGAGCTGCCCGACGGCGATCGCTTCCGCATCAATATCTTCAAGGCCGGCGGCCAGATGAACGCCGCTATCCGGCGGCTGAACTCAGCGATCCCGAGTTTTGAAGAACTACACCTGCCGCCGATCTACCGAAAGCTCGCCGATACGACGAATGAAGGGATGATTCTCGTTTCCGGCGTGACGGGATCGGGAAAGAGCACCACCCTCGCGGCCTTGATCGAGCACATCAACCTGACGCGCCACGACAACATCGTCACCATCGAGGACCCCGTCGAGTTCTGTTTTAAGCCGAAAAAGTCGATCATCTCCCAGCGCGAGATCGGCATCGACATCCCCGATTTTGGCGAGGCGCTCAAGTACGTCGTCCGCCAGGACCCCGACACCGTTTACATCGGTGAGATGCGCGACAAGTTCACCATGACCGCCGCGCTGCAGGCCGCCGAAACCGGTCACCTGGTTTTCGCGAGTTTGCACAGCGCCGATGCGATGCAGACGTTCGCGCGCATCCTCGAGTTCTTCCCGCGGTCGGAGCATGAGTTCGTTCGCGGTGCCCTGTCTAACTGCCTGAAGGCGATTTGCTCGCAACGTCTGATGCCGGGGGCGAAGGAAGGGGTCCCGCTGGTCCCCGCGACGGAGATATTGATCAACTCCCCGACCTGCAAGGACCTGATCCGCAAGGAGCAAGACAAAGGGATCCCCGCGCTCATTGACTCCAGCGAAAAAGAAGGCATGCACAGCTACACCACATCGCTGGCAAAACTCGTCGAGGATGACCTGGTGTTCATGGACGTGGCCCTGCAGTTCGCCCCCAATGCCGAGGCCCTGGCCAGCCAGCTTCGCGGCATCAAGACCCAATCCCGCACCATGGTCCAGCGGACGCGGTAATATCCCTCTCCATGAGTCGATCCTCGCCGAGCAAGGACCCACCGCGTCGGCACAAGGCGGATCGGACCGTTCTCATCTTCTCGGCCATCGTCGGGTTCGTTCTGTTTTCATCGACGCTGCTTCTGTGCGATGTCTCGGGCGTCAAGCCGGGGGACCAGTGGCCGTGGCTCGTGGATCGCCTGCTGGCTGTGCCGGTGCAACTCACCGATCTGTCTGACCTGCGTTATTACGCCGTGCCCGTGGGCCTCGCGCTTTTGTTGGTGTTGTTGCCCATCCGCATTTCACAGCACGGCCGCGTTTCGGATTACTGGTTTGAGATGCTCGCCGCCGCAACGCTTCTCTGGGCGTGCACTTCGGCGTGGAGCAACGGTTCCTGGGAGCAATCGCGCGGGTGGCTGTTCTGGCTGGCCTGCGGACTGGGCTGGGCGGCTGCGCTCGGTCGGGTCGGCTCGGTCAGCCAGGTCAAGGGTGCACTCGCGGCAGCGTCCATCGTCGCGATCGTCGCCGCCGGGCTGTCGCTGGCGCATCGCCAGGCGCTCGGCGAGCGGTTTTTTCAGTTGCCCGTCGGCCCGATCACGCTCACGGCGTCGCTGGGGGCGCTGTGGACCGCGATGGGCAGCGTGTGGTTGGTCGGCGCCGTGACGACAAAGTATCGGGAGATTTCAACTCCGACACCGACTCACCGGAGAAGCAGCAAGGATCCCCACGAAATTCGTGGAACCGAGTCCACGCCATTTCCCGCAATCCTGTGGGGGACCGTGGTGTCAATCACGGCGTTATTCCTCCTCCTCGCCGCGAACCGGCGCGGGGCATGGATGGGCTTGCTCGCGGCATGGGCGGCCGTTAGCGGGATGGTACTGTGGGAACGTTGTCGAACCCGAACACAACGCGCAATTCTGATTGTCGCGGCCCTCGTCGCACTCGTTGGCGCCGCGTGGTATGTCCGCGGCCAGGCGCGAAGCAGCGAGGTGGCCGCGAGCCTGCCGCTGCGCGTTCGCTCGATCTACTGGCAAACCATGCTCAAAATGATCCCCGACGCGCCGGTCTGGGGGGCGGGTCCCGACCGGTTCGTGATCAAGGCGACGACCGCGCAGGCCCTGCAGCGGGCCGAGGAGCCGAAGATTCTGCACGGGACCGTAGACTTCGACGGGCATAACGAGTGGCTTCAGGCGGCGTTTGAGTTGGGGATTCCCGGCGCCTTGATGTACGTCGCCCTGCCGATCGGCGCGATCGTCGTCGGTTCGAGGCGCTGGCGGCAATTGGAGGCCTCCGCACGTGTCATGATTCTGGCGCTTTTGGCGGGCCTGATCGAGATTTGCGTCGCCGAGGCCAGCAGCATCAATCTGCGTTCGCCGATCTTGCCGGGCTGGTATTGGACGATCCTGGGGCTGACCGTAGCGCTCGGCCGTCACGCCCCGTTCGAAGCGGCGTCGACGGTGAGGGGCAGCAGTCAAGCGGCCAGCCGAGCGATGGGAATTATTGCTGCCGTGGCGATTCTGGCCCTCGTGGCCGTTGACGTCCGCGCGGCAATCCACCACGCGCAGGGCCGGGCGCAGCTTCTCAAGGACGATGCACAGGCGGAGAAAGAACTTGAACTGGCCGTCGGCCGGTTCGGGGCGGGGCGATGGCTTTCCTCACGAAACTATCTCGCGGCGGCCCGATCGAATCAACTCCGCGCGCATTACGAAACCCCGGTCGCCGCGAGCCTGCCCGCGTCGGATCGAAACGACATCAGCGTACTCGGCCGGCGCGCGATCGAGGCCTGGAGGGAGTTGTGGCAGGCCTGCCCCGGATATCTCGATACGGGCTTTCGACTGGCCGAGGCCCAGATGATGATCGGCGATCTCGCGGCGGCGCGGGCGACGCTCGAAATATTCCTCCGCGATATCCATCCCTACGACAAGCAAGGCAATATTCTCTTCATTCAAATCGGCGAGCTGGATGCGGCGGGCAAGCTCGAATGCGTGCGCCGCGCGCTCCGCGCGGACCAGTGGGAGGAGATTCTGCTTGCCACGGCGACGGAGAGCTTGAAGTCGCCGATGGTCGCTTCGGCGTGGCCGGCGCGGGTCGAGCAGGCCCTTCGCGATGTCGGGCGACCCGTTGAAACGGATTGGGTCGATCCTCTGGCGCCCGAGACGCTGCGCGTTGAGGCCTTTCGGCGCATCGGCCAAGGCGATCTCGCCGGGGCCGAGCGTGTCCAGGTCGCCGCCGCCGAGGCTTATGATCGGATCGCGCGGAAATACGCGGCGGTCCGGCGAAAATGGCCCGCGGAGGTCGATGCGTGGTACCTGGCGGCCCAGTTTCTGTTCCTGCTCGATTCCTCGCGATACCAGGAGGCCTTCGAGCGCGTACAACGCGCCGAGTTCTACGTCATCGACAGCATTCCCTCGTCGGTCGTCCCGAATGCAGCGCCTTCCGCCGAACTCGTGGGGGGCCGCATCATGCCGATGGAAATGCCCGACAAGCTCGCGCGATTCTGGCGGTTCTCGGCCATGATGCACCTGATCATGAAAAAAGATCCGGGGCAGATTAACCTTCGCATTAATTGGAGTCTGCCGGCCGACGCCCGAACACCGGAGCGGACCTACACCGAGGTCGGGCGCCTCGCCGTGGAAATTGTGAAGACCTATGAGACCCGGCCGGAGGCATCCCGGCCGCCGAGTTATTCTGAATTGGTCGGGTTGGCCCGGAAGATGGGGACTCCCTAGACCGTCGCGTGCATCCATGAGCAAACACCGCTCAGCTAGACCGGTACCGCTACCCGAAGTGCCCGCGCCGCGCGCGCCATTCTCCGGTTTCGTCGCGATCGTCGTCGGCATAGTCCTTTTTGCCTGCACGCTTCTCCTATGCGAAGTCCCCGGCTTGCCATCGTTTCCGCTGGGCGTGGATCGATTGCTAACGGCCCCCATCGCGCTGACACAATTGACAGATCTTCGGGAATATGCCGTGCCGGTCGGGCTAGCGTTGTGCCTGGGGCTCATTACCTTGCTTCGGGGCGACACGTTCAGGGGGCCGATGAGCGGATTGTCCGCCTGGTGGTTTGAAGCGCTCGCCCTGACGACGCTGGTATTGGCCTGTGCGTCGGCATGGAAGAACGGATCGTGGGAATCCTCGCGCGGCTGGATCTTCTGGACGACCTGCGGGATGGGGTGGGCGATTGTTCTATCTCGAATCGAAACGTGGGCACACGTTCGGTGGTCAATATTTGCCGCTGGGATCGTAGCAGCGGCGGGGGCGGTCCTTTCCATCATACATCGCCAGGAACTTGGCGAGGCGTATTTTCAACTGCCCGTCGGTCCGATCACGCTGACCGCGTCCCTCGGCGCCTTGTGGAGCAGTATCGCGATCGTTTGGCTGTTCGGCGCGATACTCCAGCGCCGCGCAAACAGAAAAATCGTCGAACAAGCCGGGCATGCCGGTCGATCGAATTCTCCTTCCCTACTCGCCATCGTCCTGGCCGTCGTGGTCCTGGTGTGTTCGCTCGCCTTGCTGTTTTTCGCGGGGAGGCGGGGGGCCTGGCTGGGGCTGGTCGTCGGCGTGGGGGCGGCGGGCGGTCTGGTCCTATGGATGCAGTACTCCGGCAAGATGAATCGCGTTGCATTGAGCGCCGCAGTGCTCGTCGGACTGACGGCTGCCGGGTGGTACGTCCGCGATCAGGCGCGGAGCCCCGAGGCCGCCGTGAGCGTGCCTCTGAAGATCCGCGCGACTTATTGGAAGCTGATGCTGGATTCCCTCTCGCGCAATCCACTCTGGGGCGTGGGACCCGATCAATTCATGCCGACGGCGATGACGGCTCTGGCCCGACAGCGCGCCGAACAGCCGAAAGTCCTGCACGGCAACCTCGATGCGGAAGGCCACAACGAATGGCTCCAGGCCGCGTTTGAACTGGGACTGCCCGGGGGATTGTTTTACCTCGCCCTGCCGATTGGCGTGATCTTCGCCGGTGCCCGGCGCTGGAGTCGGACAAAAGGGGCGGAGCGAACGGTGGTGCTCGCCTTGATCGCAGGCGTGGTGGTGGTCTGCGTCTCGGAGGCGAGCAGCGTCAATCTGCGGCATCCGATTCTTCAGGGTTGGTATTGGACGCTGCTGGGATTGACGCTGGCCGTTAGTCGCGGGGCCATGGATGCGCGCGTCACACCGCGATCGGCTCCGGCGTCAAAAGCTGTCCGCATCGCGGCCGCGGTCGTCGCCGTCGCAATTCTCGCCGTCGTGGCGAATGATTTCCGCACTGCTGTTCTGCACGCAGGGGGTCGTGCACTGATGAATCAGGACGCGGCAACGGCCGCCGAAAGGCTTGAACGGGCGACACGCCGCTCTGGCACGAGTCGATGGCTGTCCACGCGCTTCGATCTCGGAACGGTGCAGGCCAATCTGTTGCGCAGCTCCCGAGTGCCGCCGGCACTGCGGCGTCCGGAAGATACCACCGGTGAGACGGAAATGACCCGGTACTGGGGCGAGAAGGCCGTGGCGACGTGGCGCGAAC
This sequence comes from Phycisphaerae bacterium, assembly GCA_035275405.1. NCBI lineage: Bacteria > Pseudomonadati > Planctomycetota > Phycisphaerae > Phycisphaerae bacterium. The sequence goes on along the minus strand of DATEMU010000012.1, from coordinate 252,146 downwards.
TGGTTCGCGCCAGCCCCGGTTACCTTGACAGCGGCTTTCGGCTCGCCGAGGCGCAGAATAGCACTGGCGACACGCAGGCCGCCGTCGCAACGCTCGATGTTTACCTCCGCGACGTCAATCCGTACGACACCCAGGCTAACGTTCTGCTCACTAATATCGCCGGCCGCGGACCGGTGGAAAACCTCGAGGCCGTCTGCCGAGGTCTGCGCAGCGGGGCGATGAGCCGATGGCTGGTCGGCCCGGCCACCCGCTCGCTCGGAACGCAGGAGGGAATCGGTCAGTGGCCCACACGCGTCGAACTGGCCAAGGAAGATGTTACCAAGCCATCCGAAAAAGACTGGAAGGATCCGCTCGCGCCGGAAGTCTTGCGCGTCGAGGCGCTCCGCTTCGCTTCATTGAAACGCTTCGCCGAGGCCGCCGAGCTTCAGCGACTGGCCGCCGAGGCCTATCAGCGATTGGATGACTCGAATTCGCCGGTTGCCCGACCCCTGCCCGCCGTGGCCGACGCCTGGTATGGCGCGGCGCGGCTCCTTTTCGACGCCGATCCGCAGCAATATGCGGAGGCCTTCAAGAGAATCGTCGAAGCGGAAGAATCGGTACGCGTGGGCATCGCCGGTGATATCGATGACAAGGGCAAACCATCTGAACTGGGGGCGGCCGTGGTGGCTTCGCGAACCGAGGAATTGTCCCAGTTGCTTCTTTTTTCGGCGAAATTGCACCTGATCGCCACGGGTGACGCCCGGTCGGCCCAAGTGCGAATCGGCTGGAGCCTCTCCCAACCTACGCAGGAAGCCGTCGACGCCGTACTGGGGCGGATCGCCGTGGAGCTGATCCAAACGTACCGGGAAACGCCTGAGGAACGGCGGCCGCCCGAGTTTCTGCGGGTCGCCCGGATCGCACAACGCTTTTTGGCCGTCCAACCGCAGGAGTCCAAATGACCAGACGGCTCGCTTTGCTGCTGTTACTGCTCTGTTGGAGCGCCCCGGCGAGCGCGGAGCCCACTCCGGCGAAGCCGTTGGAATTCGCCGTTCAATTTGATCCCGCCGTCCGCTCTACGCCGTTCACCGGCCGGATCATCCTCTTCCTGTCGGACAAGCTCAGCGGCGAGCCGCGCGCTTCGCACTCGTGGCTCAGCCGGCAACCCGTCTTTGGCCAGGAGGTACGTGACTGGAAACCGGGCGAGGTGCTTCATATTACCAACCCGGACGGTTTTCCCTTCCCCCTCCGCGAGCTCCCCAAAGGGCGTTACGCGATCCAGGCGGTTCTGCACACCAACCCCGATGTGCCCCATTCCGGCACGGCCGAGGGCAATTTATACAGTAAGCCGGCCAAGCGCAAACTCGATCCCGCGACGTCGGGCGTCGTGCCCCTCCGCATCAATCAAATTGTGGCGTCCCGCAAATCGGAGATGAACCTTCCGCTGGCAAAGGAGCTCCGGCTTAAGAGCAAACTTCTCTCGAGTTTTCATGGGCGCGATATCTTTTTGCGGGCGGTGGTGGTCTTGCCGGAGGTGTATGAAAAAGAGCCCCAACGCCGGTTCAATGCGATCTACGTCATTCCCGGCTTCGGCGCCGACCATCGCGGAGCGGCGATGTATGCCCAAGTGCTGGGGATATCGAAGGAGCCCTTCGTACGGATCGGTCTCGACGGGGTGTGCCCGCTGGGCCATCACGTCTATGCCGACTCGGACAACAACGGCCCGTGGGGCGCCGCGCTGGTCGAGGAACTGATCCCGCATCTGGAGAAGGAATTCCGGCTCATCCCCGAACCGAAGGCGCGGCTCTTGACCGGACATTCATCGGGCGGCTGGAGCAGCCTGTGGCTGCAGATTACTTACCCGGACTATTTCGGCGGGGTGTGGTCCACCTCGCCGGATTCGGTGAACTTTCACGATTTCTCGGGGATCGATCTCTATGACCCGGCCTCCAATTTTTTCAACGACGCGAAGGGACAGCCGCGCCCGATCATGCGCGAAGACGGCAAGGTCCGGCTGCTCCTCAAGGACTTTGCGCGGATGGAGGACGTCATCGGACCCGGCGGTCAACTGCACTCCTTTGAGGCGGTCTTCGGCCCGCGCGGCAAGGACGGCAGGCCTCTTCGGCTCTGGGATCGAAAGACGGGAAAGATCGACGCCGATGTCGTCAGGGCCTGGCGACGTTTCGACATCGTGGACAAGCTCCAGCGCGAATGGCCCACGGTCGGCCCCAGGCTGGCGGGAAAAATTACTGTGATCATGGGCGAGGAAGATAATTTCTACCTCGAAGGAGCCACCCAGCGTCTAAAGGAAGCGTTGGCCAAACTCGGCAGCGATGCGCGTGTGTTTATGGAACCGGGCAAGGACCACGGCACGATCCTCTTTTCACCGCCATTTCGGGCCATGTTGCGGGAAATGAGCAATTGCGTCGCGTTACCGGAGACGCAACCGGCCCGCCGACAAACTCCTTGAGCCGGCGTAGGGGGTTGCTACAATAGGACGGCGCTAATGGTGAGCGCGGGCCGGCCCGGGTTGGACGGAGCGGTAAGACATGACGGCGCACTTGCACGGTGATTCGCGGCTCCTTTCTCAGCGAAACCTGGAGGTTTTCTACCAACCAAACCTGCGCCTGTCCAAGGCGACGGGCCTGCTGGGTTATAACGCTGGCTATGCCGAGGCCGTCGGTCGCGGCTCGTTCGACCAGCACCAGAAGGATCTCGTCTGGCGGCTCCTGGGCATGGTCCCCATCGGCCCCGAAAGCACCGTCGTCGATGTCGGCTGCGGAATCGGCGGTCCCAGTGGTTGGATCTTTGAACGCTACCGGCCGGCGCGCCTGATCGGTATTGAATATTGCGTGGCAAGCGTTCGTGAGGCGGAGGCGCGATGGTCACAAAGGTCCCGGCGACCGATCTTTCTCCAGGGCGACGCCGTTCGCCTGCCCATTCACGACGCGTCGGTCGACGTGATCTTCAATCTTGAGTCCGCGCTGCATTATGAAGACAAGCCGGCCTTCATTCGCGAGTGCCGTCGAATCCTCAAGCCCGGCGGGACGTTGTGCCTGGGAGATATCTGCACGCGCCGCAAGACGCTTTTTGCCGTCCTGGGCCTCCTCAATCACCTGCCCACGCAGTTCAGCACCCACGCGAAACTCTGGTCGCCGGAACAATACGCGGATGCATTCCGCGCCGCCGGTTTGCACCTGGAAAGACAGGAAGATGTGTCGCGACAATCCGCGGATTCGCTTCGCGACGGGCTGGCCGAAATCAGCCGGGCCGGATGGTCGGCGGCTCGCGGATACCGCCGGAGATTCTTCTACCTGTGTGCCGTCGAACGAATGCTCCGCCGGGGATGGCTGACCTACGACCTGTTCAATATTCGTCGATGCTAACCCGCCCAGTGCCGGTTCACTATTCTTGAAAGCGCATGCAAAGACGCGCGCAGACGCCAACCCCAGCGGGCCTGGACGTTAGCGCGCGTCACGCTTGAAATACGCACCGGAAGTTGGCAAATTCCGCGCAGTTGCCGCCTATCCAGCACGTGACCGCGGATTACAGGACGAAGACAAAGATCTCTGCGAGCCAAAGAATCGCCGCGATCGGAAACATGAGGATTGTGCCAAGAATAAAAAGCCACTCTGACATTTCGAAACTCCTTCCAAAACCATAACCACCGGCCCACAACCAACTGCGGGCCGTTACTCCAATTGCATAAGAGTATAATCTTCGAGTGTCAAGATGCGAAATATCAATTTTCTGTAATCTCTCGAACGACTCATGACACCAGAAGCAGGTTGAGGGGGTTCTCCAGATAGCCCATGATCGCCCGGATAAACCGGGCCCCATCGGCCCCGTCGATCACACGATGATCGAACGACAGGAATAACGGCAGGATCTTGCGGGCCACAATCTGGCCGTCTCGGACGACCGGTTTGAGGTCCAGCTTGCCCATGCCCAGGATGGCGACCTCGGGCCAGTTGATGATCGGTGTAGCCATTGTCCCCCCCATGGCCCCGACGTTCGTGACCGTAAAGGTCCCGCCGCGCATCTCCGCGATGTCGAGCTTGAAATCGCGTGCCTTGTCTCCAATCTCCTTCAACTCCTTCGAGATCGTCAGCAGCCCCTTGCGATCCGCGTCGCGCAGGACGGGTACGACCAAGCCCTTGGGGGAGTCCACCGCAATCCCGATGTTCACGTAGTCCTTAAAAATGATCTCCGCTTGCGCATCGTCAAACGACGCATTGAATTGGGGAAATTGACGCAGGGCGCCTGCGACCGCCTTCACCACAAACGCCGTCAGCGTCAGCTTCGCTCCCTTGTCCGCGAAGATCTCGCTCTGCTCCCGGCGGAACGACTCCAGGTCGGTAATGTCCACTTCGTCCGCGTGCGTCACGTGCGGGATGGTTGTGACCGAACGGACCATCGCACGGGCGATCGCCTTGCGGATTTGCGGGATGGCCTCCCGCCTCACGGGTCCCCAGAACGAAAAGTCGGGCATGGCCTCCGCGGGAGCGGGCGCCGCTGCGGGCGCTGCCGGCGCACGTGATGGGGCCGATGGCTTCTCGGCAACGGGCTTGGCCGCTGCGGGCTTCTCTGCAGGCGGTGCGGTCTTGGGGGTGGGCCTTCGACCCTGGCCGGTCGGTCCGGCAAGTTGAAATCGTTCGAGGTCTTCGCGGACGATTCGACCGCCGGGACCGGTGCCGTGGACTTCGCGCAGATCGATACCCATCTCGCGGGCCTGGCGCCGAATCGCCGGTGCGGCGGGGATCGGTCCGCTTTCGCGCGAGGCGGGGCCCTCGTCTCCTGCAGCCGCGCGGCGCGGTTCGGGGACTTCGCGCGATGGCGGACGCTCAGATTCTTCTTCCGGCTCTTCCGCTGTCTCTTCGGTATCTTCTGCCTGGCCTTCTTCCGTTTCCTCCTCGTCGCGCCGAGCGGCAGGCCGGTGGGACGCAGGCGCATTATTTTCCTCGCCTCGTGCCTCCCCATCGCCGCCATCCACCGTCAGCAGCACGGAGCCCACCTTAACGGTGTCGCCCTTTTTCACGTTTAGCTTGGTGATCTTCCCCGCGAACGGCACGGGCAGCTCGACGGCCGCCTTGTCCGTCTCCACTTCCATCACCATCTGATCTTCCTTGACCGTATCGCCCTCGGCGACGTTCACATTGACGATCGCCGCCTCGTGGATGCCTTCGCCGAGGTCCGGTAGCTTGAATTCCTTCGCCATCTGTAGTGCTTTCGGTTCCTGTTGAAGAACTAAGCCGGACATTGCGCGCCCTGCGCCAACAAGGGGCCGCCCGGCCATTGATGCTAATATCCGACCACTTCCCGCGCCGCCGTGACGATCTTCCGCGAATCGGGCATGTACGGCCGCTCCAGATTAAAGAACGGCAGCACGAGGTCATAGCCCGTGACGCGCTGGATCGGCGCCTCGAGAAACATCATCGCATTCTCGACGATCCGGGCGATGATCTCCGCGGCGGGCCCGCAGTTGCGCGGGGCCTCGTGGACCACGACGCAGCGGCCCGTTTTCTTGACCGATTCGGTGATCGTCTGGGTGTCCATGGGCACGAGCGAGAGCAGGTCGACCAATTCAGCGTCGATCTGGTGCTCCTCTTCTAATTCCTCGGCGGCCTCCAAGACCGGCCGCATCGACGCGCCGTACGAAACAATCGTGACGTCGTGACCTTCGCGGACAATCTGCGCCTTGCCGATCTCCATCGTCTCGGGCTCGTCGGGCACTTCTTCCTTAAAGGCGCGGTAACACGCCTTCGGTTCGTAAAAGATGACCGGGTCCGGATCGAAGATTGACGCCCGCAGGAGCGCCCGCGCATTGCGGGGTCCGGAGGGAATCACAACTTTCAGCCCGGGCAGGTGTGCCCAGATTGCCTCGCGGCTTTCGCTGTGGTGCTCGATCGCCCGAATCCCACCGCCGTACGGCATCCGCACGACCATTGGGCACGTGTAACGACCGCGTGTGCGATTGCGAAACCGGCTGGCGTGGTTTTCGATTTGGTGAAAGGCGTGGTAGCCGAAGCCGGAGAACTGCATTTCGGCGATCGGCCGGAATCCCGCGAAGCACAGGCCGATCGCCACCCCGGCGATCGCCGACTCCGCCACGGGGAAATCCACGACTCGCTCCGCGCCGAATTCCTTCAGGAGCCCTTCGGTAATGCGAAAGACGCCCTCGTCCTGACCGACGTCCTGTCCCAGGATGATCGTCGTCGGGTCTTCCAGCATCGCCTCGCGCATGGCGAGGTTGAGGGCTTTTGCCATCGTCAATTGTGCCATCGACTACTCCGGATTATCCGCAGATAGCGCAGATGAACACAGATAAATCAGGACAATCATTTGTGTTTATCTGCGTCATCTGTGGATTCACTTTTTCCTAATCTGTGCTTAGTGGACGCTTCGGTACACCTGCGAGTCCTGCCCGGTGGAGTTGCCGTCGCCGTTCGACCCCACCTCCAGGTAGGCCTGAAACTCCGCCAACTGCGCTTCCAGGTGGTTCGGCAGCGTCGCAAAACAATGCTGGAACGGCTCGGTCACGTTGGGCTCGAACTTCTCTGCCTTTTCGATCGCCTCGGTGATCTCCCTGGAGATTTCCTCTTCCAAAAGATCGCGGGCCTTGTCGTCCATGATCTGTCGCTTCTTCAGATACTTGTAAAACCGCGACAGCGGGTCGCGGGCCTTCCACTCCTCCACCTCTTCGTCCTTGCGGTACTTCTTGGGGTCGTCCGCCGTCGTATGCACGCCCAGTCGGTAGGTGATCGCCTCGATCAGCGTCGGCCCCCCGCCGCTCTTGGCCCGGGCAAGACCCTCACCGGCCGCGACGATCATGGCCAGGATGTCATTGCCGTCGGCCTGAATGCCGTCAAAACCGTACCCCAGACACTTTTGCGCCAGCGTCGCCGACGCGCACTGTTTCGCACGCGGCAGCGAGATCGCCCATTGATTATTCTGAATGACAAAAACCAGCGGCAGCTTGAACGTCCCCGCCACGTTCATCGCCTCGTGGAAATCTCCTTCACTCGTACCGCCGTCGCCGAGGAAGCAGATGACCGCCGATCCGTCCTTGCGCAGCTTGCAGCCCCACGCCACTCCCGCCGCGTAGAGACACTGGCTCGAGACCGGCACACAGATCGGCAGGTCACGCAGGTCCTTCGGCACGGTCGCGCCGTACTCGTTGCCGCCCCACCAGAGGATGAGCTTTTCGATCGGCCAGCCGCGATAGATCATCGCCGCCGGCTCGCGAAACGACGGCACGAACCAATCGGTCTTCGCCAACACATAGGCCGGTCCCAGCGAGGCCGCCTCCTGACCCAGGGCCGGTCCATACGTCCCGATCCGCCCCTGGCGCTGGAGCTTGAGCATCCGTTCGTCGTAGCGCCGGGCGACAAGCAAACCGCGGAGGAGCTTGCGCAGCTCGTGCGGCTCCAGCTTCGGATCCAGGGCCGCATCGACGTTTCCGTCCGGGTCCAGGATCGAGAGCGACTCGACCTTGTTGCAAAGCTCAATCTTTCCTCGCGGCACGCGTATTTCCTCGCCTTTGCCCCCTCACCGTGGAGACCAGCCGCCGACGGCTGTTTCCCAAGCCTACCAAGATTAGCCCTTGTTTCCAAACACCCTTGGCAGACCCATTGTAACGGCCCCCGCCCGACTGCCAAAGCCGGGCTGCTCTAAGGGGGGTTTGACGAACAGAATGAAACGATCGAATTCAGCGCGGCGGCGTTTACTTCTTCCCGTTCTGCTTCCACCACAACCGCCATGCCTCCGCGTCGAAGCCCAGGTTTTGGCCGGTGATCGCGATCAGCGCCTCCTGCACCTCCGTCCGGTGGATGGAGACCCAGTGCACCTCGCGCCACGTCGTCGTGCCGATGAGCGTCCCGGGGCCGAGGCAGCCGATGCACGCGGGCTGGTACCAGAAGGGGTCGTCGCCCCACCAGTATTGCCGCGAGCGGCCAAAGACGTGCCAGATGCTGTCCAGGTAGACCGGGCCGGAGACGAGCACGCTCTGCCGCGTCTCAATGGAGAGGTGAGCGATGAGGTCCTCGACGGCCTCCCCGGCCTTCAAAAAGCCGAGGGCGGTCGCCGCGTTGCGCAACACAAATTCCTCGCCATTATTCAAGGCGTCAAGCAGCGTGCCGACAATCCGCGGATCGTTGCGCTCAACGAGTTCGATCGCCGCCGCCTTGCGGATCGCCGGGGAGGGGTCCAGCAGCGTGACGACGACGAGGTTCATCGTGGCCTCGTCGACGTCGAACTGCGCCAGGGATTCGACCATCAGCCGCCGGACAAGGTCGGTACCCGCGCTGAGGATGGTCGTGATAGCCGGTAGGGCCAACGGCTCGCGGATCGAAAGAATCTGCTCGCGACCGTCGCGGAAGCGCTTGGTCGTCGGATCGACCTCGCCCTCGAGTCGGCCGCGATGGATCGCCTGCACCTGCACGAACCACTCGGCGACGATCCTGCGGATCTTTTCGTCGTCGGACTTGGCCTGCTTTTTCGCCTGGCGCTGGGCGGGATCAGGCGGCGGGCGCACCGGTCGCTTCACCCACTGCCCCTTGTCCTTGACGAAACCCAGCGCCTTGCGCGCCGCGGCGTGCTCGGGGTCGAGCTTGATAACCCGGCGGAGGTGATCGATTTCTTCGGAACGCAGGCCGTTCTTCGCACACCACTGGGCAAGGCGGAATTGATCGGAGGCCGTGTTCGTGTAGCGTTTCTTCTCGACGTCGTAGCGCTCCCACGGCGACGGGCCTGCGATTTGTTTGACGATTTGCTCCTTGTCGAGGTCGACCGTGCCGATGGTCGTCCGTACCCGCAGCGCCTCGCCGCGGTCTTCGAGCACCTGACCCTCGACCTGACCGCCGCCTTTGAGGTGGAAGGTGTCGGCTTGCGCAGGCGGCGCGAATAGGGCCAGGAACGAAAGCCCGACCACCCCGACGCACGCCCGACTAGCTCCGCGCGGTCTCATCGTTCTGATTATACGACCGGTCCCGGCCACAAGTCGTTAGGTTCCGCGGGTGTCTTTTCCGCGATGGCAGATCCACAGGTAGGTCATGAGAATGGTACCCAAGAGGGCAAACGGAAGCATGGAAGAGAACCAGACGGTGGGACTCATCAATTTAAGTACGGCACTGGGCATAACCGCGGGCACCGTGGTCGCGGGTGGGGGTGTGATTGCAAATTGATCCAGGAACCACCCGAGGCCGAGGCCCGCAAGGCCTGCCCCGATGTACTGAAAAGAATCGATGACCCCTGCCGCAAATCCGGCCATTTTGCGCCCGCCCAAGTCCATCGCGGCGGCGGTGCCGAGGATGGAGTGCGTCGCATTGCAAGCGATGTGTATTCCGAGAATCAACGTAATCGCCAAACCCAGGGAGCTAGGAAAGTATCCGACGGACATGAGAATGGCGAGGATCGTGAAGATCGCTTGCGCAAAGTACAAGCCCGCAGCGACCGGCGCCCGCCGCCCCTTGAAAAGCCGGTCGGAAACATAGCCGGAACCCAGCGAACCAAACGACGCCAGAAAGGGCAGCAGAATCGTCGTGAACCACCAGAACAGGTTGGCGCCGTATCCTGTTTTTCCAACTCCCCATGCTTCCTTCAAATAGATCGCGTACCAGGCAAAGATCGCTGTGCGAACAAAGCCGGTACAGAAATAGGCCCCGGCAACGATCCAGACGATGGAATTAGATGTGATCTTCCGAAAGACTTCGGCAAGGTGGATGCGCGCATGAGGATCGTCGTTGGGATCCTCGTCATCGTGGAGGATGCGGAAGCCCGCCTCCTCAGGGTGATTCTTCACCATCAGGTTCATGAGGACGACAATGACAAGGACCGCGGCCGGGGGAATGATGAACATGTACCGCCAATCCAGGTGCGGCACGGTCAACGTGTAGAAAATAAGTGGAACCGAAAAACCCGCGGCCAGCATGGAAGCGAGTTGTCCCACGCCTGTTTGTCCCAGGTTGAGCATAAACCCGAAGATGCCCGCGAACGCGCCGCGTTCCTGTCGGCGAAACCATGCCGTGTTGATCTTGACCATGCCCGGAGCGCCAAATGCCTGCATGTAGCCGTCGAACATGCGAATCACGAACAGCGCGGCAAAGAGCCAAACGAAGTGGGACCACGCTGTGAGGCCGAAGAGGAGGTTCAAAACGACGGTCCCCAGAGCCCCGATGGTCATGGCCTGCTTGCCGCCGAGCCGGTCGGTAAAGAGGCCGTTGACGAATTGCCCGATGGCATAGGCCCAATTCCGGGCCGCGTCGATGGCGCCGTATTGGGTGTTGCTAAATCCCAGGGCGGATTTGAATTCGGGGGCCACGATCCCCAGGTTGTAGCGGCAAAAGTAATAAGAGGCGTACGTTAAGCCGAGGAAAAACCAGTTCTGCCCCCGGCGCAGCCGATAGCCGGGCGGGTGTTTGGGCTGTTTGGCGACTGCGTACTCGATCGCCGGGGGAGTCGTCGACGCGGGCTGCGACATCGTAGGTCACCGTAGGGCGACCGCCGAGGCCGCCGTCGTTTATGAGCGGAAAGGTATAACCGCGCCGTTGGTCACTGGCAAACGACTGAACATTCGGGATACAGCGGCGCGACGGAATCGCGTTGCGGTCGCGCCGCCGTTCGCTATCATCCTCTCAACAATTCACACGGTGGAACATGCCCGCGTTTGAAAAGCACGTCTTCGTCTGCACGAACGCCCGCGACGAGGGGCATCCGCGTGGCTGCTGCTCGGCGAAGGGCTCCGTCGCGATCCGCGAGCGGCTCAAGGAGCTCGTCGAGCAGCGTGGTCTCAAGCGGAAAATCCGCGTAAACACGGCCGGCTGCCTCGATCAGTGCGAACATGGTGTGACCATCGTCGTCTATCCCGAGGCGGTGTGGTATGGATTTGTGAAGATGGAGGACGTGGATGAGATCCTCGAATCGCACCTCGTCGGCGGCAAACCGGTCGAGCGACTGCGCCTCCCGCCGGAGTGCATCGATACGGAGCGATGCCGTCACAAGGGTGGGGGAACGGTGCAGCTAGGGTTGGGACGCTAGTTGAAGGTGCTCGCCGCGAACCGTGCTACTTCGCCATCGCCAACTGCTCCGGCGCGAGCAGCTCGCGGTATTTGTCCTGCACCAGCACTTGATCCGTTGGCACCATCGTGATCACGTCCCACGGGCAAACTTGCGCGCACAGCTTGCAGCCGATGCACACCTGCAAATCAATCGTGCAAATTCCCATCGCATATCGCGGGTGCAACGGGTCTTTGATCTTGTCGATGCAATCGACCGGGCAGACCGTCACGCAGGCGTCGCAGCCGGTGCAGATGTCCTCGTCGAGGATGGCCAGTTGCTTGGGGAGTTTCTTCGCCATGCGATGCTAATACGCTTTCCGGAAAACGCCCGATCGACGACCGCCGGGGCGGCGGAGGCTTCGTGGGTCGAGGGAAGATAGTTCCCGGCGGGTCCTCAAGCAAGTCCCGTCGGCGGTTTGGCCGCCGACGTGCCCAACCCCTGGCGCCGAGTGCGAGCGACCGGAGGGAGGCGAAGCTCGGAGACGTCCTCCACCGACGTTGGGGCGGACTTGGCGGGGCCGATCCGCGAAAGATCAATCGCGGGCTTGCCGTTTCCGTTGGACTTGGCGTGACCATTGCGGCCGTTTCCATTTCCGTTGCCGTTACCCGCGGTGTAGGCCGCTTCGGGCTCCTCGGTATCGGAAAAGATCATCGGCCGGCTGGCCCTGATCCGCTCGTCGGCGGCCCCGGAGACCAGCTCTTCCGTCGTTACCAGTACCGCGCCCTTGGCATCCAACTGGCGCATGGCCAGCTCTGCATCGCCAGCGCTCCAGAATCCGCACGCATCGGTGACAACCGCGATGCGGTGTTGCCGGGCCAGAAGGCCCAGGACCGCCGCCTTGACGCAATGCTCGGCCACGGTGCCGAAGACCACGAGGTGGTGCGATGCCACCAGATTCACCAGCCGGTCGGCCTTGGGATTGGAAAGAAAGTCGCGCTTGCGCTTGGTGAAGATGACCTGCTGGTAGCGGCGGAAGATATCGAGAGGCAAATCGAACGTGTTGTCGCCCGAGCAGATGATGCGGCGGGGAAGCAACGTAAAGGGCAGCTTGCGCTGCCCCGAAGTGCGATCAATGCAATAGGACGGCAGGCCCTGGATCGATTCGCCGGGGCGATGCGCTTCCAACGTCGAGATCACCGGCAGGGCCTCGATGCGACCCCAATTGATCAGACGTCTGATGTTCGGCAGGATCTCCGTGCGATTGGTGACCGGTAACGCCCCGCGAGGCAATAACAGATCACATTGCGTGTTGAGATCTACCAGTATTCGATTGAACGAATTGCGGCGCGCTGCAACGCTCATCCTCCGCCTCCCCTCGCCCAATTCCGTTTCTCTCACTCCAGCGACAATCGCTGACGATTTTCACAGGCCCGGTCGCGGGACAACCGCCTGTGAGGAAGGGAAAGCCCCAGGAAAATCACGGAGAAGGATTAGAGTCCCAGTCGTTCGATGATATGCGCTTCCCCTTCACTCTGGAAAATCTTACACCCTCCGTACGAGCTTGGCGAGTGAAGATTTCAAAAATAGTGGATCCATGCCCGAATCCGTGCAGGGGGACCGATTCCCGGCATCTTTGCGGACGATCTCTATCGTGGTCCCTCCGTGCAGCCCCGTTAAAGCGCATTTCCGGTAAGGCTTCTCCATGTTAACGATGCATTAAGCCTCCGGATGTCGTTGAAACCGCATTTCGTTGGCGCATGTCGCCCATGTCAATCCCCGTTACAATCGAACTACCCCCGGTTCGGGGATCACGTTCCGGGGGGACCGAACCCCTTTGGAGTTGATTTCGATCATTTTATGTCCGCATGCCCCGTAGCCAGTAGATTCCCGTGGCCGGCATTCCGTTGCTGCGGAACGCTGGTCGCCGCGACCTTTCTTATCCTCCCGGCGGGATGCAGCGAGATCGATTGGAATTGGGGATGGTGGAAGCAGCCTCGCCGATTGGTGCGCCCCGATGCCCGTCGATCGGCTGCGCCGGCCGCAGGCGAAGCCCCAGACGATCGAACGACTTCGCCGGATGAATCTCCGGACGCCGCCAAGCTGGGACGCGCAGAGTCACCGGAGGCGATGGCTTCGTCACGGGCCCGCGGAGGTCAAGCTTCGCCGGCACAATTCGGCGCGGGCCAGGTCCGCGCGTTCTACCACGTCTATCTCGTCAGCGGCGGCACGAAGCCGGTTGATGATCCCGAGCATCGATTGCATTTGAATCATGTCGGCGCGCGGACTTGCGCCCGGATGCTGGAGATGCTCTACGTTCCCGTGGGTCGTTCGGGCGGCGAAAACGAGTCGTACCTGCTCTTTGAAAACCGCGACGAATTCGACGCGGCGTGGCGGCTCGCTCCCGCACTGGACGTCCCGCCGCTTCGCGAAGCGCCGGCGACGGTCGGACCCGAGGCGGCTTTCCGCGCGGGCATCGGACTGCTGCATCAGATTCTGGATTCCGGCGCGGTCGTTTCGCCGGGGCTGATCGAGGCCGGCGAGCGCCGATTGAGCGAGGCGGCCCAGTCCGAAAGCCTGCCGGCGGTCCTGCGCTGGGCATCGGCAATCCTGGCCGGCCGCATCGCGTCCGAGTATCGCTACGATTACTCGACCGCGCGCAGTTATTACGAACAGGCGCAGCGGTTCGCGGGCAACGACGCGATTGGCATACGGACGGCCCGGTGGTGGACGGCAGACTCCTTTGCACAGGAAGGCAAGCGCCGGGAAGCCGGGGCAATCTACGAGGAAATCCTGGAATCGACGGACATCATCGACTCCCAGATCATCCGCCGCTGCCGTGCGATCCTCGCCCAACACAAGAATCGTTAGGGTGTCCGAACTTAGTACACCGCGCAAACTGCTTTCGCCTTGAGCGGCGCCGGTGCGACGGCTTCGAGCTGCCGGAGGTAATCGGCCAGCTCGTTCTCCGTGAAGCTGAGCAGAAACTCGCGACGGGCTGACCGATTGAGTTGCATGATCCGTTCGATAAGTTCTCGCTTCGACATGGCCGTCGCCCGGACCTTGCGTCCGGCTCCCGTGGAAAATCCCCGAGGCTCGTGAACGCGAAGCCGGCTCCGCCGACGAGCGCGATGTGGTGGCGAGTTGCGAACGCAGATTGTGGGCCACGGGTCGCCCAGGCGACCCGCATTCTCGTATCGTCCCGGGGCGAGTGTCGACTTTAGATCGCGATCCACGCCGTCTATCCCACCACACCGCCGCGCGGGGGCGACAAACTTTCGCGTCGACTTTCGCACACCGGCGAGCCGTGCCAGAATGGCGTGGTATGGCCCAGGCCGACCCGCAACACACCGCAACACCGCCCTCCCCACCTGAGCCGGCGGTTGTCCGGCACGCCGTCAAGCATCGTGCGCGGCACGAGTTCGATTCGTGGGCGCAAAGCTATGACACCTCGATTGTCCAGCACCTGCTGTTTCGGCCGGCTTATCGGATGTTCATGGAAGAGCTCTATCGCTGGCGGCGGGCCGACGAGCGTGAGTTCGACCTGTTGGACATCGGCAGCGGGACGGGGTCGTGGCTGGCGATGGTGGCGGGCAGCGGCCTGCCGGGGCGGCGGCTGGTGGGGCTCGACTATTCGGCCTCGATGTGCGGCGTGGCGGCGGCGAAGGCGAAGGCCGTTGAAGACGCCCCGGGATTCGTCAACGGGGACGCCGAGCACCTGCCCTTCGCGGATGAGTCGTTTGACGTGCTGACGTGCAGCCACTCTTTCCATCACTACCCGCACCAGGCCGTCGCGATCCGGGAGATGAAGCGGATTTTGCGCCCCGGCGGCCGGCTGATGCTCATCGACGGCTTCCGGGACAACATCATCGGCTGGGTCCTGTTCGACGTCTTCATCACCCGCGCCGAGAGCACGGCGGAGGCCAAGGTCTTTCACGCCCCGTGGAGCGTGATGCGAAAATACTTCGAGGACGCCGGGTTCGTCGATGTCCGCCAGCGCAAGACCGGCATCTGGGCGCCGATCTTTTTGACGGTCGGCGTGGCGTAATGGCCACTGGGGGCGGTCGCGCGATAACTCCGGCGTTAGCGCATTTTCATCCTCGCGTCAGGCCGGTCCACAAATAATCCATCGATGATCCTAAAAAACCTTCCGCCGCACCTGAAGAAGATCTTCTTCAGCTTCGTCGCCATGATGGTCACGTTGGCCGTCGTCTGGGCGGTCGTCCGCGGCCTGAACCGCAAGGAAGCCGGACCCGATGCACGGCCCAAGGAACTGGAAACGGCCACCACGTCGCCGGCGTAGTTAATGTCTGCGCAAGAAAGGACCGCTCACCACCCGTTCGGTTGGTGAGCGGCCACTGCGTGATTGACCTTCACTGGTCACTACGGTCGCTCGCGGACGACGACATCCTTCGGCTCGTTCATGGCCGGATCGAACAGGATAATATCCGGCGGATCCTCGTCCTCAATCCCGGCGGCGTTGAGCCAGCCGTGGATGCACGTCGCATCCTCGCTGGCCACCCAGAGGGTGTTCAGAATTCCTGCCAACTGTTCGGGATCCGGCGCGACATCCGACAGGCGTACGTCGGGCGACTGGCCGGTGACCAGCGTGGCAGGGTCGTCGAAACCTACGATGTCGATCGCGTCGGCGTCGCTGTTGGAGACCCAGAGTCGCCCGCCGCTGAAGGCGATACCCTCCGGCTCGTCAATCCGTGCCGGACCGGCCAGCACGACGTTGGGGGCCTGGTTGTTGGTCAATCCATCGGCGGGGCTGAAGGTGAGGACGCCGCCTTCGCCGGGATTGTCCTGGCCGACGTACAAGATGTTGTCAAACACCTCGACTTCTTCGGCGCCGCTGATGAGCGACATGGCATTGTTCAGCGTCACGTCCGGCGGTTGATTGTTCGCCAGCGTGGCGACATCGTTATAAATGGTGACCGTGTTGCCGCCGTCATTCGCAACGTAAAGAATGTCCGCGACGACCGTCAGGCTCTGCGGGTTGGTGATCCCCGAGCCCGCGTTATCCAGCACGATGTCCGCCGCCTGATTGGTCGCCAACGTCGTCACGTCTCTGAAGACCCGCACCGTTTGGTTGCCCGCGCAGGCAACGTACAGGTCGCCGTTGAAGACGATCATGTCCGTGGGATTGCTGATGCCGGAACCGGCGTTGTCCAGAATGATACTGGGGGCCTGGTTGCTGGCGATCGTCAGGAAATTGTTGTAGATCGTGACCGTATTGGTCCCGGTGTTACCGACAAAAAGCCGGTTGTCGGCGAGTTCGAGGGCGTTGGGGTTCGAGATCAGGGACGTGGCGTTGTCCAGGATGGCGTCCGGCGCCTCACCCGCCGGGGCCGCGTTGCGGACGTCGCGATAGATAAACACCCTGCTGGCGACGGGATCGTCGGTGACCAGATCCAGGATCTCGCACACATCCCCAATGCCATCGCCATCTTCGTCGGCCTGGTCCGCGTTGGCCACGGTCGGGCAATTGTCACACGCATCGCCGAAGCCGTCGGTGTCTCCGTCGGCCTGGTCGTTGTTGGCGACCGCGTCGCAATTGTCGCAGGCATCGCCGAAGTTATCCCCGTCGGCGTTGGCCTGGTTGGCGTTCGCCGTCATCACGCAGTTATCCACGTCGTCGGAGACGCCATCCATGTCGCTGTCCATGGGACAGGCCGCTCCGGCTAGGATCGTGAAAGCAGTGAGCGAGAACATGATGCGACTGAATCGCAGGATTCCATCGTTGACCATTGCGATACTCCGTGGTTAAGAACCAGAAGCCTCTTCTGCGAGGACTACGTTTGACTCATGGCCGTTCGCGCACGACCAACGATTTGGGAGCATCCATCGTTGCGTCGAACAGAATAATGTCGGGCGGTTGGTCTTCGACAATGCTAGCGGCATTGAGATAGCCGTAGATTGCGGTGTTGTCGGCCCCGGTCATCCAAAGCGTGCCAAGAATGCCCTCGATTTCTTCGGAGTCCTTGACGGTGGTGAACGTGATCACCGAGACGTCCGGAAAGTCGTTGGTCATCAGGGTCGCTGGATCATTGAATCCAACAAACGCGGGGGCCTCGTCATCTGTGTTGGCGACATAAAGACGCCCGCCGACCACGGTAACGGCAATCGGATCGTCCAAGCCTGCTGCGAGGACAAAATCGGGCGCTTGATTGGTCGTCAGTGCATCGGCGGGGCTGAAGGCCAATACCCGGCCTTCGCCGGGGTCTTCGGTCACGACGTAAAGAACGTTGTCAAAGACGAAGACTCGCATAGGAGCCTGAACCAGTGAATTGGCCATGTTCAAGGTCACGTCCGGCGGGTCAGCGTTGGCCAGCGTGGCCACGTCGTTGTAAATCGTTACGGTATCATCGTCCTTGTTGGCCACATATAGGATGTTGGCTGCTACGACCAGGCCGACAGGTTGGTCAATCCCCGAGCCCGCGTTGTTCAGGGTCACATCCGGCGGATCGGCGCTGGCCAGGGTGGCCACATCCTTAAAGATGAGCACGGTGTCATTATTCTGATTGGCCACAAAGAGATCATTATCAAAGACTTGAATGTCGCTGGGTTTGTCCAACGTAGAACCGGCATTGTCCAAGACCACATTCGGGGCCTGGTTTGTGGCCAGAGTCTGGAAGCCGTTGAAGATCAAAACGGTGTCGTTATCGAGATTTCCCACGTACAAGCGGTTATCCACCAGGTCCAAAGAGCGCGGCCCGAAGATCATCGATGACGCCATGTCCAGAGTCACGTCCGGCGCCTGGCCGGGGGCGGCATTGCGAGCGTTGTAGTAGATGTACACCTTGTCACTGCTTACGTCTCCCATCGCCAAGTCCAGTATCTCGCAGGCATCGCCCAGGCTGTCGCCGTCTTCGTTCGCCTGGTCCGCGTTGGCCACTGTCGGGCAATTGTCGCAGGCGTCGCCGAAGCCGTCCGTATCACCGTCGCCCTGATCGTTGTTGGCGACCGCGACGCAGTTGTCACAGGCGTCGCCGAAATTGTCCCCATCGGCATTCGCCTGATTGGCGTTCGCCGTCATGACGCAGTTGTCCACGTCGTCGGAGACGCCGTCCATGTCGCTGTCCATGGGACAGGCCGCACCGGCTAATATCGCAAAAGCTGAGAGCGAAAACACGAACTGACCTATTCGAATGACTCTACTGTTCAACATATCGATGCTCCGCAGATAGGAATCAGAAACCCGGTTCTTCGTGAACACTTGCCGGCCACGATTGGGATCGTATCACTCCGGAATCCGCCTGCAAGCGGAATCCTGCGCGCGAATCGTTGGGGACGGTCCATTCGTCTCCATGAAACGCGCGGAGAGTATCCGAGTAACCATTATTTACGGCCGCTCGCGGACCACCAGCGACTTCGGCTCGTCAAAGTCGGGATCGTACAGCACGATATCCGGGAATTGTCCGTCCACGATGGCCGCCGCGTTCAAATAGCCATAGACCGCCTGGCCATCCTCGCTAGCCGTCCACAACGAACCCAGAATGCCTTCGATCTCGTCTGCCGGCCCCCGCACGAATGGATCGGGAATGACATCCGGGAGCTGGCCCGTCACGATGCTCGCCGGATCGTTGAATCCCACAAACGCCGTGTGGTCTTCATCGGTATTGGTGACGAACAGCCTTCCGCCGACCACCGTCACGCCGATCGGGTCTTCGAGCGCCGAGGCTCCAGCCAGAACGAAATCGGGCGCCTGATTGTTTGTCAGTCCGTCAGCTGGACTGAAGGCCAGGAGGCGGCCATTGCCCGTGTTGACATTGGTGACGTACAGAACATTGTCGAACACGAAGGCGCGTAGGGGTTCGTCGATTAGCGAGTTGGCCATGTTCAACGTCACGTCCGGAGGGTCCGCGTTGGCCAATGTCGCCACTTCGTTGTAGATCGTCACCGTGTCATTGTTCTTGTTGGCCACATACAGAATGTTGGCCGCAACGAATAATCCCACCGGTTGACTGATGCCGGAACCGGCATTGTTCAGGATGACGTCCGGCGGATCAGCGCTGGCCAGCGTGGCGACATCTCGGAAAATAAGGACCGTGTTCGTGTCCTGGTTGGCCACGAACAGGTCGCCGCCGAAGACCTGGAGATCGCTGGGCTTATCGATGGTCGAGCCTGCGTTGTTCAAGATCACGTTGGGGGCTTGATTATTCGCCAGGGCCAGGAAGTTGTTGAAGATTAACACTGTGTCGTTGTCCAGATTGCCCACATAGAGGCGGTTGTCCGCGATGTCGAGGGTCCGCGGCTGATCGATCATCGATGTGGCGTTGTCCAGCGTGACGTCCGGGGCCTCGCCGAACGCTGCGGCGTCGCGGACGTCGCGATAGATGAAAACCTTGTCCGCAATTCGATCACCCATCGCCAGGTCCAGAATCTCGCAGACATCACCGAGACCGTCGCCGTCTTCGTCGGCTTGGTCCGCGTTCGCGACGGTCGGACAGTTGTCGCAGGCATCGCCGATGCCGTCCGTGTCGCCGTCGGCTTGATCCGCGTTGGCTACGGCCGGGCAATTGTCACACGCGTTGCCGACGCCGTCCCCGTCGCCATCCGCCTGATCGTCATTGGCGACGGCGTCGCAGTTGTCGCAGGCATCGCCGAAGTTATCCCCGTCGGCATTCGCCTGATTGGCGTTCGCCGTCATGACGCAGTTGTCCACGTCGTCAGAGACGCCGTCCATGTCGCTGTCCATGGGACAGGCCGCACCGGCCAGGAAACCAAAGGCCCCCACGAGCAGAACCACTCGGGTGAATCGAACGATCGAATTCCTGTGCATGATTTGTGCTCCTTGTGTTTCGCGAACAACGACTTGAAACAACCTTCGCGAGGTCGAGGAGGAGCGTACCCAACATCCCCGCGGTCCGCAAGTAAGTAACTATCCCGTCGTTTGTTTTGCGGTGCCGGATTTTGGCGTGCCGGAAAACATTCATAAATCACCAGAGCAATTGACCTTATCCGAAACTACACGACCTCCACCAGCGCATGGCGCCCCCTTTCGCCCGATTGGACGAACGCAGAGAATAGGCCTTGGAAAGGAGACTGATGGAAACTCGCGAGACAATTCCCGACCTGTCTGTCGCACTTGGACGACTCACCCTCAAGAACCCTGTACTCACGGCGTCGGGGACGTGCGGGTATGGGCAGGAGTATGCGCCGTTTGTCGATCTTTCGCGGCTCGGGGGTTTCACCACGAAAAGCGTGACGGTCAAACCGCGGCCGGGCAACGCGCCGCAGCGGATTGTCGAGACGGCGGGGGGAATGCTCAACGCGATCGGGCTGGCCAATGTCGGGCTTGAGGAGTTTATGGCCGTCAAGGCGCCGGAGATCGCCAAGTTGGGCACGGCTGTCTTCGTCAACGTGGCCGGACACAGCCTCGACGATTATGTGACGGTTTGCCGCCGCGTGGACGAATCGCCTGCGATCGCGGGGATCGAGTTGAACGTGTCGTGCCCGAACGTGGCCGACGGGCTCATGTTTGGGACCGATGCGAAGCTCCTGCGCGAACTCGTCGCGGCGGTGCGGCCGGTCGTGCGCCGCGGCGTGCTCATCGTTAAGCTATCGCCGAACGTGACGGATATGAGCGCGATGGCCCGCGCGGCGATCGAAGGCGGGGCCGACGCCCTCTCCATGGTCAACACGTTTCTCGGAATGGTGATCGATGTCGAAACCCAGCGACCGGTCCTGGCCAATGGAACGGGCGGCCTATCCGGCCCGGCGATCAAGCCGATGGCGGTGCATCTGGTGAACAAGGTGTATCGCGAAGTCGCGCGCAAAGCAGGAGTGCCGATTATCGGGATCGGCGGCATCAGCCGCTGGCAGGACGCGGTCGAGTTCATGCTGGCCGGGGCGACGGCGGTTAGCGTGGGGACGGCGCTGTACGTCGATCCGACGACGCCCGTTAAGATCATTGACGGGCTTGCGGCCTATTTGACGAAACGCGGACTGACTTCTGTGCAGCAGTTGATCGGCGCGCTGCGCTACGAACCGGGTGGGGCGGTCGACCAAAAGCGCGAGGCGGGCGGAGAGGGATAACAATCGCCGATGGCCGATCAACCTCCCATCGTAACGATGGCCCAGCATGTTCGTCAGGCCGTCGGCGCTGCCCGCGAACGGAGCCGGCTCATCGGCTTCGTGCCGACCATGGGCGCCCTGCACGCCGGCCATGTCAGCCTGATGGAGGCGGCGAAGAAGAGCGTTGCGTACGTCGTCGTCAGCATCTACGTGAATCCGACCCAGTTCGGACCAAACGAAGATTTTTCGGCCTACCCGCGGACGATGGACGTCGATCGCGAGAGATGCCGCCAGGCAGGCGTCGATCTGATCTTCGCGCCCGAGCATGATGAAATCTACCCAGCGGGCGATCAGACGCGAGTCTGTCCCGGCCCGCTGGCCGACACGCTCTGCGGGCCGTTTCGACCGGGGCACTTTGAGGGTGTCTGCACCGTCGTGGCCAAGCTGTTCAACATCGTGCAGCCGGACGCGGCGTATTTTGGGCAAAAGGACGCCCAGCAGGCGGTCATCATTCGGCGAATGGTCAAGGACTTGCGGATGCCGGTGCGGATTGAGGTGTGCCCGCTGGTCCGCGACGCCGACGGCCTGGCGCTGTCCAGCCGCAACGCGCGCTTGAGGGCGGGACAGCGCGAGCAGGCCCTTTCGCTCCATCGGGCGCTGTGCGTGGGCCGCGATTGGCTCAAGACAGGGGAGCCATCGATGGGGCGAATCATCGCGGCCATGCGGGCGGAGATTGGCAAGTATCCGGAGGTTCGCGTCGATTATCTCAGCGTCGTCGATCCGGAGACATTGGCTCCGTCGTTCCCACCCCAAAGCCCGCTGATGCTGGCCGGAGCCATCCGTGTCGGCGAGGTGCGATTGATTGACAATCTCCTCGTGGATTTACAGCAATAGGGCGGATAGGATCACCCCGATGGCCGCCGCGGGAACTTTCGTCATTCGTCCTACGTAATTCATCATTCTCCATGTACCCAACGCTCTTCAAGATTCCCTACCTGCCCGACTGGCTTGCCGATGTGAAGAGCTACGGCGTCATGATGATGATCGCCTTCCTCTCGGGCATCTGGATGTGCTGCCGGAGGGCGGATCGGAGCCGGGCCAACGCGGACATTGAACTCAACATCGGCTTTCTCGGCCTGATCTTCGGCGTCGCCGGGGCGCGGGCCATGTTCGTCATTCACTACTGGGACACGCGCTTCGCCAACCAGCCTAATCCCTTCGCCGCGATCTTCGATATCCGAGCAGGAGGGCTCGAGTTCTGGGGAGGGCCCCTCCTGACCATCCCCGCGGTCATGATCTACTTGCGGTATATCGCCAAGGCCTCGCCGCGATGGTACCTGGACATCACGGTGCCGTCGCTGGCCTGGGGACTGGCCATTACGCGAATCGGCTGTTTCCTCAACGGGTGCTGCTGGGGGTCGACGTGCGTGGATGAGCATGACCCGGCGTGGAACAAGGCGGCACTACCCTGGGCCGTACATTTTCCCTACGGAAGTCCGGCCATGGGGCAGCAGTACCAATTCGGGCAGCTCACACTTCCTAAAGAATTGATCTATTCGCGCCATGGGGGGGAGAGCTATCCGCTGTCCCGCGATTACATCGATGCCGCACTGAAGGACGAGGGCCGTACGGCCGCGCAGCTTCAGTCGCAATACCAGGCCGCTTTAACGGAATTGACCCGTCTGCAAACTGAAAAAGCCGAGCCGGCGGCGCTGAAGCTCGCGGGCGAGCGCGAAGAGTCGGCGCGAAAGGCGCTGATGACTCACGAACTCAGCACCGGGATCGGCGTGGTGGAGAGGCAAGCGCGAAAATACGGACTCACGGTCGCCGAGCTGGCGCAGCTCGCGAGCGCCTATCGATCCAAACCGGTCCATCCCACGCAGATCTACGAGTTTATCAGCGGCATGCTGATCTGCTGGTTCCTCACAGTGCTCTTTTATTATCGCAAGCGGCATGGCATCCTCCTCGGCTGGTTTCTCATTCTGTATTCCATCTCGCGCTTGCTCTTGGAGGCAATCCGCCAGGACAACCCGCTCGACGTCGGGGGATTGACGATCTCGCAGGCCATCAGCGTCGGGTGCTTCGTCGCCGGCCTCCTGTGGCTCTGGATCGTCTACACCAAAATGCCCCTGGCCAGCCCCCTCGCCGTGCCCTTTGAACCGCCCGAGGAACCCGACCATCCCGCCGAGGGTCGTGCACGCGCGAACGCCAACGCCGAGGCCCCGATGGCGCGAAGACGGTAACGCGCAGACCAACGAGCCGAAAAAGGGGAACTTCCATGCGTCCACTTGCGCTCCTTCTGCTAGCGCTGGGCCCCGCGGTCTGGTCCGCGCCGTTGCGCGCGGCGCCCGGCGATGCGATGACCTTCAAGAACAACCTGCTGCCGGGCCAGTGGAGCGAGCATCGGCTCAAGCGAGTGATCCTCCGTACGACGCAAAAGGACAAGGTCCCCGAGAAGCTGGTGTACCGGCAAACGGCGGAATGGCTGCGCTGCAATATCGACGAAGGCAAGCCGGGGAGCATGGTGCTTTATCAGATGATGGTCGACCAGGCTCCGAAAGTCGTGAGCCTGTCGCGCGGAAAAAAAAAGGTCTCGCCCACGCCCTCCGCCTCACGCTTTAATCTTCCTAAGGGGTCGACTCGTCTCCACAGCGCGACCGTGACCGCCCGCGATGCCCCGATTCAGGCCCCGATGGCAGACCCGGTGCAACACGCCATCCTGACCGCGTTCTTGGACTTCGCGCACTGGCCCGAGGGCTCGGTCAACGCCGGCCATCGCTGGGAGCGGGACATTTCCTGCGAGGGATTCGAGGGAAAGCAGACGTTTGAATTCGTCGATCTGGTCAAGGTCGGCGATCAAATGACCGCGCGGGTGACGCTGTTCGTCGAGGGCAAGTTCACCAGCGGGCTGGAACGGGAATACAGCTTCGACAAAGGCCAGGCGCTTTTGTACTGGTCGCGGCCCGAGCGAATGCTGGTCAAGATGGAAGCGCAGGCCGGCTACGAGCGGTCGCGCGGGGCCAAGCCAGAGCGCTACGAACTCAAGTTCAATGCCGACCTCGCGCGGACGAAATCGCTCAGCGAGGACGAGCAGGAACTGGTCAAGGTGCAGTTGACCGCCTTTGCCCAGGCGCTGGAGAAGCTGCGAGCGAAGGACGCCAGGTCCGCCCTGGCGATCTGCCGGGAGTTTCGCACGCGCTGGCCGGATTCCCGCTGGCTACCGGCCGTGGCGGAACTGGAGAGCCAGGCCGCCCCGAAGCCGACCTCGGACGATCGGCTCAGCGCTGAGCAGCTTAAGAAGGTCCTCGTGCAGACGATCGTCGCCTGGGAGGCCGCGCGCTCCACGGGCGAGCACGATCTGCGCGACAAGGCCGTGGACACGCTGGCCCAACTGGCCAACGAGTATCGCACGAAGCTCGCCCGGCTGGCCCGGGACAAGGACGATGCCGTCCGCAGCCAGGCGATCTTTGCCATCGCGCTGGGGAACAGTCCGGACGACCTGGCGACCGTTCAGAGTGCGGTGAAAGACAAGGTCCCCAAGGTCCGGGCCATGGCCCTGGCGGGACTGGCCGCGCGCGGCAAATCGGATGTCAACGTGGAACTTCTGATCGCGCGGCTGGACGACAAGGAATCCATCGTCCGCCGCCGCGCCTGCCAGGCCGTCGCCGTGTGCGTCGAGCCGGAGCATTACTCGATCGTCGCCGTCGCGGAAAAGCTCGGCCGGCTGATGGTCGACGACGAAAATGATCTGGTCCGCAAGGAGGCGATCCGCGCCCTCGCCGTCGTTGGCGCCCCGGCGGACATCCCGCGGTTGGAAAAGGCCCTCACCCACGAACTCAATCAGTCGAATCGCGCGGAGATTGAAAGGGCGATTGCGGCGCTTCGCAAGAAGAGCTGATTCGACGATGATGCCGGGGCATTGGCTTCAATTCCTTCCAACCCGGACGGCGTCCTGAACCCCGCGAACCGACCCGGCAATCGTGGGGTCGTCGCGGCGGCCATTGCCGCAGCCTGTCTCTTCGTCACGGTCGCCCATTGGCCCGTTCTGTCGGCAAATGCCCTTTTTATCGACGACGGCATTTTCATTTTCGATAACCCGCTCGTCTTGAGCCCGAGTTGGGAATCCGCTCGCCGGTTTTTCGCCGAACTGCTTCAGCCGTCGACGGTCATGGGGTATTCCATGCCCCTTTCGATGATCTCGCTGATGGTCGACGTGGGGATGGGCGGCAGCGCGGAAAATCTTCTGCCGTTTCATCGAGCGAGTCTCCTGCTTCACCTGATTTCCACCGCGCTGGTCATTCTGATCCTGCACCGCCTCTTCAAAAGGCCGCTCATCGCCGCGGCGGTCGGAGTGCTGTTCGGCGTCCACCCGCTCACCGTCGAGCCGGTCGCCTGGCTCAGCGATCGCAAAACGATTCTCTGTGCGATGTTCACTTTGGCGAGTATGTGGACGTATCTACGGCACGTCGCGCGACCGGGCTGGTCGAACTACTCTGCGTCGATCGCGTTCTTTGTGATGGCTTCGCTGTCCAAGCCGTCGTCGTTGACGCTGCCGGTCGTGCTGCTGCTCATCGACTGGTGGCCGCTCGGGCGGCGGTCGCGCCGGGTGGTTTGGGAAAAGGCGCCCTATTTCATCGTGGCCGCGGCGTTTGTCGCCATAACGCTCATTTCCCAGATTCCCACCGCGGAGGTCGGTCTGCTCGACGACGGGCCGCGCTTTCGTGTGCCGCTCGTACTCTGCCACAACATTGTTTACTACCTGTACGAGATCGTCTGGCCACGCCACTTGAGACCGCTCTATCTTTCCCCAGAGCCGTTGGACCTCTCCCACCCCATGATCCGGGCCGGCGTCATCGGCACGGCCATCCTTATCCCATTCCTGCTGATCTCGCTGCGCTGGACGCGGGCGCTGCTGGCCGGCTGGCTGATCTTCTTCGTCGCACTCTTCCCTTCCAGCGGCGTCTTCCGCGTGAGCGATTCCATTGCCTGGGACCGATACCTTTATCTGCCGTCGATCGGGTTGTTGATGATCGTCGCCTGGGTGCTGACTCGCGCCGCCGATGCACTTCGAGGCCGCCGATCGCCGCAGATCATTCTCGCCGCCGTTGTGCTTGTGCTGATCGGTCTGGAGATCGTCGGGACGCGGCGACAATTGGACGTGTGGCAGGACTCCGAGACGCTGGTCCGTTACACGCTCAGCCTCGAACCGCGCTCGAGCGTCCTGCACAACCGGCTCGGGGCGATGCTGGAGGAGGCGGGCCGGGCCGATGAGGCCTTTGCGGAGTATCAAGAGGCCGTCCGGCAGACGCCCAACAATCCGCAGGCGCAGAACAGCCTGGCGCAGGCACTCTCGGCGCGAGGCCGCGATGCCGAGGCGATCGAGCACTACAAGACGGCGCTCCGCGTGAAGTACGTCCCCTACGACGTCCACTACAACTATGCCCTGCTGCTTGCCCGGCAGGGACGACCGCAGGAGGCGATCGCGCAGCTCCGCGCGTCGCTCGCGATGCGGCCCGATTTCATCAATTCCCGGGTGCATCTCGCCAATCTCCTGGCCGACACCGGCCAATTCGCCGAGGCCGTCGAGCACTACCGCCTCGCGCTCGCGGCGCGACCCGACTCGGCGAACCTGCACAACAATCTGGGCTCGGCGCTGCGGAATCTCGGTCGCGTCGATGAGGCGATCGAGGAATTTGAAACGGCACTGGACATCGATGCGAACTATGTCAGTTCGATTATCAATCATGCAAATGCCCTGCGGCAACAAGGTCGGCTTGAATCGGCGATCGCCCGCTATCGCGAGGCCCTGGCCGTCGATCCGTCGCAAGGCGCGGCGCATTTCAACCTCGGCACGGCGCTACTTGAGCAGCGGAAATTCGCCGAGGCCGTAAGCGCGCTGCTCGAAGCGATGAGGCTCTTGCCAACGAATGCCGAGGTTCGCTATCAACTGGGATGCGCGATTGAGGCGCAGGGCCGACCTATCGATGCCTTCCGGCAATATCGCGAGGCCCTGCGGCTCGACCCGAATCACGCCGGCGCAAAGAGCAAACTTTCACGGAATTAACTACTGATGCTGCCGGCGGTCCGCAACAGCCGCCCCCGATGTTGACGCAGCAGCGAATCGAGCCGCTTGTCGAGTCCCGGATGTCGGCCGTCGTAGCGCATCTTCGCCGGGCTGGCCGCCAGCGCGACGAACCACTTTACAAGGTTGGCGAAATCTCGCACGTCGATGTACTCCGGCCCGATCCGGCCGCGCGTCTCATCCATGTTGTGATAATTTCCCAGCGGAAGGCAGATGCCCGTGGCGTCGTAACCATAGTGGCAGTAGGCGGTCGATTCGCACGTCCCGCCGTCCATGAGCTTGCGCTGAAAAGCAAACGCCTTGTCCTTCGCCGCGAGTTCCTCGGCGACGACCTGACAATACGCCGTAGCGGCCGGAGTAAAGACGGTCGCCTTGTCGCCGACGCGGAGCACGGGACCGCCGCCCAGCGCGACGCCCGCGATCGCCTTGCTGCACTCGACGCCGACTACCAGCACATCCCGCGGCACGGTCTTGCGATCAACGGCGGCAAGCGTCCCACCAAAGCCGACCTCTTCCGCACGGCTGAAAAAGGCGTAGCAAGTCGTGGGGATTTCCTGGCTGCAGATCGCATCGAGCGCGCACAAGATCCCCGCCAGCCCCGCCGTGTCGTCGCACATTCGCGCAAAGATGCGATTCCCTCGAACCACGGCGTCGCCCATCCCCCACATGCCCGGGCTTCCCGCGCGAACCGGTCGACGGACTTCCGCGACGATCGCCTTCGGCGGAGCGTCGGCCCCGAACGATCGCGCACTGGCGGCGGCGCGGCGCGGCATGGTTCGACCCGGCTTGTGCGGGATCACTTCGACGATCCGCCCACGGATCCACGCGCTGTCGGAAAAGAACTGCACCCGTTCGTTCTTGAAATAGGGTGAGCGTACCCAGCCGCGAAACTCGGCGTACACGCGTCGTTCGCCGGTCATCCGCAGGGCCGTGAAGCCGGGATGGTCCATGTGGGCTGAGAAGAGGATTGGCCGGCCGCGGCTCCTGGTACGGCGCTTGGGCGCATAGCGGACGAGCAGGTTGCCGAAGCGATCGGTACTCAGGCGAAGCTGCGGCCGCCGGGACACAAACTTGCGGATGTAGCGGACGACCTGCCCCTCCACGAACGGGGCGGTCGGCAGGTTCACCACCTGCTTCAGGATTGAAATCTGCTCACTCATGGACATTCCCAACACCTCCAAACTGTGTCGCCGTCATGGGTTGCGACGCGCTTCTTATCCGGGCTCGACGGTTTGTAAGCCCGCCGCGGCTAGGATCAACCGCGTGGACGTGCCCGCCAACGCACCTCGGATAGCGGCGATGGCACGCTTTCTGTCGATATTTCATAGGAAGATGTCCACCATGACCAGCACCCTCGCCGTGCCCGTTCGCGAAGTCGCCGCCCAACCGCCCTTCACCTGCGTCGGCTGCGGGAAGTCGCAAGCCCCCCCCAGACCGGTCTTGAAGGCCGCCCCTCCCGATCGGCCCTTTGACCTGGTGAGGTGCCCGGATTGCACGCTGGTCCAACAATTCCCCCGCTATACGCCCGCCCAATTCCGCAAGCTTTACGCGGCCGATTATTACGTCTTCGGAGAGTCGGACGAACATCGCTGGGCCCGGGTGGTCCAGCAATACGTCGTGCACTTGCTCCCGTTGGAGGATCGACCGGGGCGGCGGCTTCTGGATGTCGGCTGCGCGCTCGGTCATCTCGCGGCACTGGCGCGGCTGCGCGGCTGGCGGGTGACGGGGATCGATGTCTCAGCCGAGGCCGTCAGCCAGGCGTCGGTGCGGTTCGGTCTCGACGTCCGCGCGGGCAGCCTCGCTCGACATCGCGATACGCTCGGCCCGTTCGACGCGATCTTTCTGGGCGACTGCATCGAACATGTCGAAGAACCGGCGGCGCTTCTGACGGATGTTCGCCGCGCATTGACATCCGACGGTCTGGTCTGCATCGACACGCCGAACTGGGCGAGCCGCTGGCGGCGCTGGGGCGGTCAGCGCTGGCTGGGCCTGAATCGCTACCACGTCAACCTGTTCGACGCGGATTCGCTCGGGCGATTGCTGGAGGCGTCCGGCTTCGCGGACATCCGCGCCGCCGCCTACACGCACTATCGCTATGAAGCCTGGACGACGCGACCGGAGATGCTCGGCTGGCTCAACAAGTTGCCGCGATTCATCGCGTGGCGCGTCGCACGATGGCTCACGCGGTTCAATGCGAATAGCCCGTGGGCACAACTCCGCACGAGCCCGCCCGTCAATCTCAACCAGGCCCGCGAGCTCGTCATCGACTACGCCCTTCGCACCGACGAGTTTCTCCCCGCGTCGCTGGCGGTCGGCGACAATCTCATCATCCAGGCCCGCCGGAAATAAGAATAGCTCACGTAGAGGCGCAGAGAAGAAAGAGAAGCTCCCCCTTTGTCTTTAACTCTGCGCCTCCGCGCCTCTGCGTGAGATTCCTCTTCAGAGCCGCTCCGCCGCCGCCTTCAACCCCGGCCAGTGATGGTCGTAGTGCTCGCTGCCCGCCCCGTCGATCCATTCGCGGAGCGGTGTGTCGATGAGCTGGTCGGGCGGCGCCGTGCGGATCGCGGCAAGCAGCCGCTCCTCGGCGGCACGAAGCTGGGGCAGGAGCATGACGAACGACATCCGCCGGTTTTTCTTGAACACGTCGTCGTTAATCCGTTCGAGGTCATACGCTGGAAGCGCCCTGCCCGCCGCCAGTTCCGGAATCTGCTTCGCTCCCTCGTCCGTCCAATAGACGAAATGTCCAATCAGGTCGCGGACGTTCCATTTCGGTCCGATTTTTTCGCGCTCGGCGGAGGCGTCGTCGAAGCGCTCCAGCGCGGCCCGCATCCGCATGATGCGATCCGTGGTTCGTTGCAGGATGGCGTCGCGGACGTTCATATCAAGCTCTACAAGTCGGCGTTCGAAATCGCAACTAAAGCCCGGGGCAAGCTTGCCCCGGGTCATGCCGAACTTATGCTACCCGGCGGCGTATTGTACGGAGGCGCGGCGTTCCCCGCCGCCAGGAGGGTATATGCCCCGTCCCATCATCGGCGTAACGTGCAGCGTGGACGCGGAAGGCGATTCGTCGCCCAAGCCGCGGGCCTTTCTCAACATGGCGTATACCGACGCGATCTTCGCGGCGGGCGGTCTGGCCCAGCCGGTGCCGATCCCGGAGCGACCGGATGCGCGGTTGATTGCCGAACTCATCGATTCCTACGACGCGCTCCTGTTCACCGGCGGGGCGGACGTGAACCCTCACCAGTACGGTCAGATCCCGCACGCCAGCACCATCGCGATGCACGAGCGGCGCGACGTCTTCGAGGTCGAGTTCTTCCGCGCGGCGGATGCGGCGGACAAGCCGATCCTGTCGATCTGCCTCGGCTGCCAGATCGCCAGCGTGGCCCGCGGGGGCTGTCTGATTCAGCACGTCGATGATCTGCCGCGCAAGACGGCGATCGAACATCACAAGCCCAACCACGGGACGGCGTACCACGACGTCGAGATTGCGACGGATTCGATGCTGGCCAAAATCGTCGGCCGCACGCGGATGGAGGTAAACAGCCGGCATCATCAGGTCGTAGACCGCGAGCAGGTCGGCGGGAGCCTGAAGCCTGTTGCCTTCGCGCCGGACGGTATTGTCGAGGCGGTCGAAGACCAGAACAAGCGATTTTTCCTCGCCGTCCAGTGGCACCCCGAGGACATGATCGACCGACCGGAGCAGTTGAGGTTGTTTGCGGCGCTGGTTAACGCGGCGCGGAAGTGTTGATGACAGTGCCACATTCGGGGCACCTGCCACTCGTGTTTCCGGTTAGATTGTAACCGCAATTCTCACAATAACCCATTTGCCGCGTTGCTGATGTAGCTGTATTAAATCGCTCGAAGAGGATTATTAATCCAAAGATCGGACCGGCAGTTACCATCAAGAACCAAACCCAAATAGCCAATGGTAAAGGCAATACAAAAGCAGAAAAGAACCCTAAGACGGCGGATGCGTAGTAAATCGCTAAGAATGCCCATGTCGTAGGTTTGCGCCTAGCCCCGAAGGAACTTGACAACAAGAGGCGAATCACAAACGCCGCTAAGGGAAAACCACAACCGATTGTTGGGGTCACCCACCAATATTGACCATCAAACAACCTTGCGATTTGCACCGTCATTTTGGACTTCTTTTGAAACGAACAATCGGCTAGAGGGATCGAACAACCCGCACCGTAGAAGCAACGCGATCTGGATCGGGTTTATTGGCCCAATAGCCGTCTTTCTTGAGATAGCTCCCAACGAAAAAGGCGTGCGCGTGCGGGGCGAGGGCCTTCGCGTTTTCCGGCGTGACGCCGGAGCCGACGAAGACGGGGATGTTCACGGCCTTGCGGACGGCGGCGAGGTCGTCGACGCTCGTCGGGCGGCCGGTCGCCGGGCCGGTAACGACAACGCCGGAGGCCCCGAAGAACTCGGCGGCCTGGGCGGTCTCGGCGAGGTCCACGTCGGCGGTGATCGCGTGCGATGAGTGCTTTTTCTTCACGTCGGCGAGGATCGCGACCTCTTCCGCGCCGATCATCTTGCGATAGCGCAGGAGCGGCCCGGCGTCGGCCTCGGGCATCAGCCCCTCGTCGGCGACGTGGGCGAAGACGAAGCCCTCGCAGCGGACGAACTGGCAGCCGCTCGCGTGGGCGACGGCGACGGCCTCGCGGTTGGCCCCGGCGAGGATCTGCACGCCGAGGGGCAGCGCGACGGCCTGCCGCACCGCCGCGCAGATCGCCGTCATCGCCGCGACGATCTCCGGCCCAACTTGCCGGTTCAAGTACGGCACGTCGTGCATGTTTTCCAGCAGGATCGCATCCACGCCGCCGTCGGCGAGGAGCTTGGCTTCGTTAACGGCACTCGCGGCAATCTCGGCGACGGTGGATTTCGAGCGAGGCGTACCCGGCAGCGCGCCGACGTGAATCATTGCGATCAGCGCGGGACGGGATATACCATTCAAGAATGTCAGACCGGGGTCAAGCATGGATGAATTGATAAGGGAGGACGGCAAATTGTGGAAGAGGAAATCGAAAGATGTGTCTCGTCCTGTTAGGAAGGGCTCAGTATGCCACTCCCCTCGGAATACTCACGTCTGAGATGACCCTCCATTCGCCATCCCGTTGGGTAAGCCAAAAGATTCTTTCCTGCGCGTCGAACTTGTAATAAAGCTCCTTTATTTCTGTCTCACCATTAGCGACTTTTGCTTGAAGGGCGCTTCGCAACTCTCCGACTATCGCGTTGGCTTGCTTTAATTCGTTTAGGTTGGGTGCGCCGAACTTGCGCAGCACTTCCTTTTCATCCATACCAACAGCTTTGTCAAATACAGGACTAGACTCGTCGGCCGAGCGAACGCCTTTAGGTTGGCAACAGCCATCAGCGCATAGTATGGTATTTACAATCGCGATTGTTAGGACCCTCGACAATGTCATCGCTGCCGATCCAACTGCCGATAGTTCACCGCCTCACTCAGATGCTCCGGCTTGATCCGCTCTGAGCCCTCCACATCCGCGATCGTCCGCGCTACGCGGAGGACCTTGTCGTGTGCCCGCGCCGACAGTCCCAACTCC
This sequence comes from Phycisphaerae bacterium, assembly GCA_035275405.1. Lineage (NCBI taxonomy): Bacteria > Pseudomonadati > Planctomycetota > Phycisphaerae > Phycisphaerae bacterium. The sequence continues at coordinate 219,509 of DATEMU010000012.1, read as the reverse complement.
GTCATCGCCTGTTTGAGGATCATCTCTCCCGCATCGTCCAGCGGGCAATGCTTCCGCACCAGCCGCGGTCCCATGCGGGCGTTGACCTTGGTTGCCTGACCGTTGAAGCGAGCCTGCTGGCGTTGACGGGCTTCGAGCACGTGACCGCGCATTGTCGCCGATGCCGTGCCCGGCTTGGAATGTCGCAGCTCATTGAACGGCACGGCAGGAACCGTGACATGGATATCGATGCGATCGATCAAGGGACCGCTGACACGCGACAGGTACTTTTCCACCTGCGGCTGAGAACACTTGCACGGCTTGCGCGGGTCGGACAGATACCCGCACGGGCACGGATTCATCGCCGCGACGAGCATAAACTCGGCCGGGAAGCGGACGACGCTGTGCGACCGGGCGATCGTCACGCAGCCGTCCTCCAGCGGCTGGCGGAGCGTTTCGAGGATCGTGCGCTGGAACTCGGGGAACTCGTCGAGAAACAGGATGCCGTGGTGGGCGAGCGAGACTTCGCCCGCCTGCGGGACCGTCCCGCCGCCGACGAGGGCCGGGGCGCTGGCGGAGTGGTGCGGCGTCCGCACCGGTCGCGTCGCCATGAGCGACGCCCCAGAGGCGAGCTTGCCCGCGGCGGACCAGACGCGCGTCGTTTCGAGTGATTCTGAAATGGAAAGGGGCGGCAGGATCGTCGGCAGGCACTTGGCCATGAAGGTCTTGCCGGAGCCGGGCGGGCCGACCATCAGCAGGTTGTGTCCCCCGGCCGCGGCGAGCGTGACCGCCCGCTTGGCGAACTCCTGCCCGCGGACATCCGCGAAATCGACGTCGTAGGCCGCGGCCTTCGCAAATGTCTCCTCCAGATCGATCGCCGTCGGCTCGATGGGCAGTTGCTCGTTTAGCAGCCCGACCGCATCCGTCAGCGACGAGACGCCGAAAACTTCGAGCCCCTCGACGACGGCGGCCTCGTTGGCGTTGGCCTGCGGGAGGATGAAGCCGCGATAGCCCTCGCGTTTGGCCATCATCGCCATGGACAGCGCGCCCTTGATCGGCCGCGTGCGGCCATCCAGCGCCAATTCGCCGGCGATGACATATTCCCGCAGCGTCGGCGGGGCCGCGCCATCGGATGCGAAAAGCATCCCCAGCGCGATCGGCAGATCCAACGCCGGGCCTTCCTTGCGGATATCCGCCGGAGCGAGGTTGATGACAGTGCGATGATCCGGGGCTTCGTACCCGCAGTTGACGATCGCCGTGCGGATGCGTTCGAGGCTCTCCTTCACGTCCGAGGCGGGCATCCCCACGACGACGGGCGTGGCGAACCCGCGAGAGGAGACGTTGACCTCCACCTCGCACGGAACGGCGTCGATGCCGACCAGCGTCGCGCTATGAACTTGAACCAGCATGAGGCCCGAAAGCGTACCGATTGCGTAGGCGTGCGACAAGCCGCATCAGGGTGGCACGGTCTGCCAGCAGGCAGGCCGTGGTCGCATGGTGACAAAAGCCAAGCCGTATTCCAAAGTCACGGCCTCGCTGCGGCGAGACCGTGCCACCCAGGATTTTCCTACGACTTCGCGAACACCGGCTTCACCGCGTCATACGCCGCGCGATCCGCCGGGGCGAAGCCCGTGATTTTCAAATCCTGGCACAGCTTCTCATTGGCCTTGGCGTCGTTGAGCAGGTAATTCTTGAGCGTCTCGGCCATCTGCGGATCGGCACTCGGCCCCGCCACCACGACGATCTCCGGAATCGCCGCCGTCTCGCCGACGATCTTGAACTGATCCTTCGACGGCCCCGTGATCGGGTTGCCGCCGCTCTCCGGCATCTTGTTGAAATCGATCTCGTCGATGACGCCCGCGTTGACCGTCAGGTCGAACCAACTCTTGGCCGGTGAAACGTAGAGCCGACCTTCGAACGCCAGCGGCGGCGGCAGGATCTCCGGGAGGATCTTCTTCATGGGCACGCCCGCCTGCTCCAGCGCCTTGCGCGCGGCGATGTCCGTCAGCGGGTCCTTGTACGCGCCGAACGCGAAGCGCTTGCCCGCGCAATCCGAGATCGTCTTCACGTGCGAATTCGCGCGCACGACGATGTGCGCCTGGCGGCTCGTCTTGCCCAGAGAGTTCACGCCCGACGCCAGGAGCGTCAGCTTGCTCGCATCCTCCACCTCGGCGTATTCCTCGGCGGTCAGCACCGCGAAGGGCACGTTACCCATGTCGAGCTGCTGGCCGATCGCCGTGCCGCTGGGTTGGGCGCTGAAGCTCACCGGGCAGTTGAACTTCTTCTCCAGATCCATGTGCAGAGCGCGATACTCGGCCGGCACGCCGAACAGATCGGCCTTCGTCGTGCCGATCTGCACAACGCGCCCGGTCCGACCGGCCCCGGCCTGACAACCGACCGCGAGCAGCATGACCGGCGTTATCTTTGTCCACGCAAGAATCCGTCTGGACATGTCCGAGACCTCCAAAAACGGTGCAAGTTCGCGGCCGAGGCCGCCCACGGATGGATCGGCAGTATAACGCCTTCCCGCCCAGCCCCTCAAGAGAGCGTGGAGGGAAGCCTCTCATTGAATAGTGCGTGAAAAGGACGCACGAATTCGTTGAACCTCATGGCCGTTAGTACCTGTCTCATTTGACGGAGGTTAACAGCCTCGCTATCGTCCGGAACCTCAGAATCGCCGACGCTTATACAGGCCGCCCGATCATGGATTCGCGATCCGCCCCCACAGTAAACGCCCCGCCTCTGGAAGGGATTCCGACCGTCCGGTCCGCCCTGCCCTCCGCCGACGTCCCGCGGCCCGACGGCGTGCGCGATACCATCGAATCCATCGTCGTGGCCTTCATCCTCGCCTTTGTCTTTCGGGCGTTCGTCGTCGAGGCCTTTGTCATTCCGACCGGTTCGATGGCGCCCGGTCTGTACGGACTGCACGGGGATTATCGCTGCGATTTGTGCCGGTACCCGATTGTCTTCGGAATACGGGAAGGCCGGAGCGGTCTGGGCGAACTCCCCCATAATCCTCTGGTACGCTGTCCCAACTGCGGCTACGCCGAAGGTCGAAATGCCGCGTTGCATACGAAGGACGACCCGGTCGTGCCCAGCCCCGGCGACCGCATTCTCGTGCTCAAATGGCCGTACGATTTGGGCGCGAAATGGCTGGGGCCGAAGCGCTGGGACGTCGTCGTTTTCAAGGACCCGCAGGAAGGCGAGCAGAACTACATCAAGCGCCTGCTGGGACTGCCGGGCGAGGTCCTGGAGATCATCGACGGCGACATCTACGTCGCCCCGGCAGAATCCGTTCCCGCCGACATTCGCGAGTCCCTCTCCCGACCGCCGCCTCCCGGGCGCCCCGACGCCCGCCGGCTGAACGCCGAGCAACAGGAGCGACTCGCCGGGCTCTTGAGAATTCAGCGCAAGTCGCCGGTCGCGCAGGAATCCCTGTGGATGACCCACTACGACCACGATTTCAAGCCCGACATGACCCGGCTCGGCGCGCTGCACAACGACCTGCCGGTGTGGGCCGCCGAGCAGCCCCAGAACACTCCCTGGGACGTATCGACGCCGCGGGTAAAGTTCAAACCGTCCGATGCGCGCGAGCACTGGCTGCAACTCACGGGCAAGCCGATCCAGGACAGCTATGGCTACAACTCACTCCAGCCGTCGATGCAGCCTGCGGCCCGCAATGTCGGCGACGTGCGGCTGCGTTTTGTCCTGGTGCCCGGCGGAACGCAGGGAACGCTGAGCCTGGATCTCCTGCGAGGCAGTGACGGGTTCGTCGCGCATGTCAGCGCCGACGGGACCGTGCGGCTCATGCGCCACGAACGCGGGAGGGTGGACCGCGAGATCGGCAACGGCCGCACCGACCCGCTGCGTCCCCCGCACCCCGTCACGATGGAGTTTGAAAACGTCGACTATCGCGTCGCGCTGCGGATCGACGGCACGGAAATCGTGGCGACGGACGAAAGCCACTACCGGCCCGATGTGGCCGGGCTTCTCCGCGCGGCGGAGGTGGCGGGCCCCGGTCCCGAGGCCGCCGTGCGGATCGGCGCAAAAGAGCTGCCGCTGGAGATTCGCCACCTGAGCGTTCACCGCGACGTGTACTATCGCTCCGAGATCTTCACCGAGGAAGGACGGGGGAACATTCGCAACGAATTCAACCACTACCCCGGCTGGGGCACGATGACCAATCCGATCTATCTGCGCGAGTCGCCCCCCGACTATTTCTGCCTTGGCGACAACAGCCCGCAGAGCAAGGATTCGCGCCTCTGGTGGGAGGTCTGCCCGCTCCTGCGGGAGCGCGGCGATTATCAGTATGGCACCGTCCCCGGCGATCAGATGATCGGCCGTGCATTCTTCGTCTACTGGCCCGGCGGTTACCGCTTTTCCAACGACACCCCGGCGGTCATTCCGAACGTCGGCAAGATGCGGATCATCCGGTAAGGCCCGCGTCGCCGCGCGCGGTGGCATCCGGCGGCCCCCTCATTATTGCCCGAAACAATTCCCCACCGTCTGGCGCGAGAGGCTGAAAGGGATATCCGCATCGTCGACTTCGCTGTACCACGTGCCGTCCAAAGACTTGCCGTCTTCGCTGACCGTCAGCGTCATCGGCGCGTCGACGAATCCGTTGCCGGAATCGAAGCCGAATTTGCAAGTGGATGTCGTGCCCGTGATGACGTTGCCGACCAGCGTCCCGCGGAAGTTGATCAGCGTTACCGAGGTATTTCCCGTCCCGTCGCCGTGATCGCAGATGTGCTCCTCGAGGTAGTTGCCTCCCACTTCGCTGCCGGTATGGAAGACGCAGGTGTCCTGACCGTTGCCGTTGTCGATCCAGCGGCCGTTCAGGCCATACACGTCGATGTTGACCTCATCCGGTTCGACATTGTCGTCGGCGCTGTCGGGCGTCTCCGTGTTCGGCTCCGTGGGCAGGCCGCCGGTGCCGGGGCCGGGCGGGCCCAGTTCGTCGGTGGGCTGTGTCGACGGGCAGAGACCGGTCATAGGGTCGTACCCCGGATCGCCGGGCTCGCAGGGAACGCCGTTGCACTGGCCGCCCATGGTGGCAAGCAATAGGAAGAGCAGACCGCAACCGGAAACGATACGAAACGGGGCCATGGAAAGTCCTCCGAAAAAGGAAACTGGAGCGACAACATACCGGATTTCATTCGCGGGAAAAAGCACTTTGGGTGACGTGAGATGAGGCGGCGACATAAAGTAAGGTCCTAATGACACAACGCCAACCGCCGCCGGATTACTCCCAAAAACCAGTCCAGAGTGCCTGCAGCGTATGCGCGCCGCCGCCGGAAACGCCACCGGAAAGGGGACTCAAGGCGGCTAATCGCCGACCGTTGCAGACATTTCTGGCCAACCGGCCTGTCGTCGGTTATCCTCCCTCCGGTTCTGGATAGACCGTACCGGCCCGCGAATTCTCGCGTTCTGTGATGTACAGCCCCGGCCGGGCGGCAGGCGAGTGGACCCGCGATCGAATGACCCCCACCAACCATCGGCATCTCCTCGAGGCCCGCAATCTCATCAAGGCCTACAGCGGGCGCGTGGTCGTCAATAAAGTTTGTTTCCACGTCGGTCGCGGCGAGATCGTCGGGCTTCTGGGACGCAACGGCGCCGGCAAGACGACGAGCTTTCGCATGACCATGGGGATCGTGAAGCCCGACGGCGGCACCGTCCTCTTCAACGACGAGGAGATCACCACGCTGCCGATGTATCGCCGGGCGCAAAAGGGCGTCGGCTACCTCTCGCAGGAGAACAGCGTCTTCGTCCGGCTGTCGGTCGAGAAGAATCTGCTGGCGATCCTCGAACTCATTCGCGGTCTGTCTCCCGCCGAGCGCCGCCGACGGGCGTACGAGCTGCTGGAGCAGTTCGGCCTGCAGCGCAATGCCAAGCAGGAGGCGCGGACGCTGTCCGGCGGCGAACGGCGCAAGCTGGAGATCGCCCGGGCGCTGATCACCAAGCCTGCGATCATCCTGCTCGACGAGCCGTTCTCCGGCGTGGACCCGATCGCGGTGCAGGACCTCCAGCGCGAGATTCGCCATCTGCAGCGCGACATGGGCCTGTCCTTCCTGCTGACCGACCACAACGTCCGGCAGACGCTGGAGGTGACCGATCGCAGCTACATCATCCACGAGGGCAGCGTGATCGCGGAAGGCACGCCGCGAGCGCTCATCAACGACCCTGTGGTCCGCGAGGCCTACCTGGGCACGACCTTCCGCGGGGATGAGTTCGACCATCCGCCGACCGCGCCGCGCTAGCTGCAATTTCCAATCGAAACACGCTCGCCCGCCGATCGCCCCTATACTCCGCCGGAACGTGCGGTCATGAACGAACGAATGCCTCGACGCCGAATCTCCCGTGTGCGGCCGGCCCGCCGCCGGGCCGGCGCGTCGCCGGACGCCCGGGCGGCCGACTCTACGGCCCCAACCGGCGGGCTCCGCATCCACGAGGGCCACTGCTGGCTCTTCTTCGCCTTCGACGTCGGCCACGGCATTGATCTCGACGCCGCACAAAAAACTTTTGCCGACGCCCCCGGCGCCGCGGGCGAGGAGACGCGCCGCACGGGCATCAGCCACCGCCGCCGCGCCCCGACCTATCTGCAATTCCATCCCGCCCCCCTGCGCATCGACCAGCCCGCGGGCGAGTCTGCCTCTCTGGACTTCGCCGGATTTCGCTTCGCCCCGCGCGTCGAGTGCACGCTCTACGACTTTGGGGCCGTGTCCGTCGCCTATCGCATCCCGCTGGAGGGCGGCGACGCCGGCCTGACGCTCGAATCCCTCCTCCCGCTCGCCGAGGCCCTCAGCGACCACACGAAACTGCGCGAACAGGTCCGCCGGCGCGTCAAGGATCTCGTCATTCGCCTCACCGGCGCAATCGAGCGGCCCAACCTCGTCGACCTCCTGGAGGATTACACCGTCTATCACGCCCGCCGCTGGTCGCCCGTGCCATCGGCGCAGGCCGCCGTGAACGCCGCCTGCTCGACCGTTGCGCGGCTCCTGCTGGCCGAATCCGGTCCGCTCTCGCCGCAGGCGATTGAAGCGGCGATGTGCGAGCAATTGTCCTACGGGCCGGCCGATGTCGCCGTAATCGACTGGAACGCCGCGCTCCTGCTGGACGCGCAGGCCGACGACGCCCTGGCCGTGCTCGAATTTGCCAACGTCGAGTTGCTGGAAATGAGGTTTATCGACGACCGCCTGGATTCGATCCTCGATCGTTCGTACTCAACGTTCCTGCGCCGGGACGGCCATCATCGCCCGCGTTCGCCGCTGGCCCTGCTGCTCGACCCCCACCGCGCCGCCCGCCGTCACCTCGCGGCCCTGCAAATGGAAAACGCCATCTTGTTCGAGGGCACGAACAATGCGCTCAAGCTGATCGGCGACCAGCACCTGGCCCGCCTCTACGCCCTCGCCGCCCGGCGCTTTCACCTCGGCGAATGGGACCAGAGCATCGTCCGTAAACTGCACACCGCCGACGGTCTCTACCAGAAGCTCGCCGACGAGCAATCCGGCCGCCGGATGGAGGTCCTGGAGTGGATCATCATCGTTCTGATCGCGGTCTCGATCGTGCTGCCGTTTATCATGTCGGGGGCGAAGTAGAGAAGCGAATGACCGACGGTCCCTCTGATTCCGGTTCGCACTCGAAACCGCATCGCCGGCGACCGCGCTATGCGGGCACGCACCCGCGCCGATTTGACGAACGCTACAAGGAGCGTGACGCGGGCAGATACCCCGAGATGGAGGCGCACGTCCGGTCGCAGGGCCGTACCCCCGCCGGCACGCATGTCCCCATCATGGTCGCCGAAGTCCTCGCCGCGCTGCGTCCCGCTCCCGGGGAGATGGCGGCCGATCTCACGATCGGCTACGGCGGCCACGCCCTCGCGCTGCTCGGATGCACCGCGCCCGATGGCCGGCTGATCGGCCTTGACCTCGACGGTCCGCAACTGGAAGCGACCGGCCGGCGGCTCGCGCAGGCGGTGGATCCGGCGCGCCTTCATCTACACCACAGCCATTTTGCCGGTCTGCCGAAGGTGCTGGCGGCGGAAGGTCTGGCCGGCGTGGATATCCTGTTCGCCGACCTCGGCCTGAGCAGCATGCAGATCGACGATCCGACGCGCGGGTTCTCCTACAAGCATGATGGCCCGCTTGATATGCGCATGGACCTCCGCCGTCCGCGCACGGCTGCCGATGTCCTGCGCACGATCACCTGTGAAGAACTGGCGACAGCCCTGCGCGACTTCGCAGATGAGCCCGAGCATCTGCCGATCGCACAAGCAATCGTTCGGAATCAGTCCCAACGGCCCATCACACGGACGGAGGAACTGGTCGACATCGTGCTCCGTGCGCATGGCCAGACGCGCAAGACATGGCGTGACGCCGGACGGTCCGATCTGCATCCCGCGGCGCGTACGTTTCAGGCGCTGCGAATTCTCGTGAATGAAGAACTGCACGGTCTCGAACAACTGCTGCGCATCGCGCCCTATTGCCTGAAGCCCGGCGGCCGCCTGGGCATTCTCACGTTTCACAGCGGCGAGGATCGAAGGGTCAAACACGCGCTGCGTGACGGACTGCACGAGGGCGTTTATTCACAAATCGCCGACGAACCGCTGCGTCCCAGTCCCTCTGAGCGGCACTCCAACCCGCGCAGCGCGCCCGCGAAGTTCCGCTGGGCCGTGCGGGCCGCGGCGCCGTAAGGGCGGCGATTCAGGCCGGCGACGAGAAATGCTGAGGGCGCAGGTAAACGTCGTAGCGGGTAGTCCCATCGCTGTGACTGTGGCTCGGATGGGGGGCCAGCGGCACCGCTTCGCGGCTGCGCTTCACGACCACGCGCTGCCGCGCGACGGCGCAGGCCAGATTGAAGAGTTCCGCGGCATCGAGGTCGTCGCCAATGAGCCGGCGCAGGATGCGCATTTCCACTTTCACAAGGGCGGACTTCTTCTTCTCCGGAAACATCGGATCGAGATACACGACATCCGGCGCGTCTTCCAACGCCAGTCTTTGAAGATATTCGCGCGTGTCGTCGCAAAGCACGCGCAGCCGGCCTTCCAGGTGTTCCTTGATTTCCGGCACGCGGTCGGCGCGATCCAGTCCGTCCCTGAGCAGCGCGTACAGAATCGGCGACCGCTCGATCGCGGTCACCCGGCAGCCGTGGTACGCGAGGCAAAAGGCGGCGCGACCCAGTCCGGCGGTGGCATCGAGTACGGTCAGGGGGCCACGGCGAAAGCCAACGGCCTTAAAGAGTAGGCGGAAGCGATGGATGCACCGGGCGTACCCGTGTCGACCTTCGACGAAATCGACGACCATCGGCCCCGGTCCGCCCGGCTGCGGGAAGCGCAGCTCCAGGCGCTCGGCCGTTACCGTCAGAAGCATTTCAAATGCAGGATTCTCGCTCTGGACGAGCGACAGGCCGAGCTGCGCGGCGAGTTGTGCGGCCTGACGCTGGACGGAATCCGCGGGGTCGCCCGCGAAAACGGCCACCGTCGCACGAGCGGTTGCTGCATCCGGGCCACCAAGCAAGTCTCTCCGCTGCATCGTCCTCCCGAATTCGCCGCGCGATGTGTTAGTCGTCCAACTCGTCGAAGAAATCGTCCCAGGCCTCTTCGAAGTCGTCGAAATCGTCGGCGTCCGACAAGTCCTCATCGAGATCGTCCAGCGCTTCGCCGAAATCCTCGAAGTCTGTACCGCAACCGGTCATCATCGGCGCCGCCCCGAACAGCAGAAGCAGGCACATCAAGTACTTCAACATGGATTCTCGCATGGCAACCTCCCAAACTCGTCTTATCGACCGCGCGGCCCCGCGCCTGTTATTCTTGACCGAACGCCCCATAGTAAATCGCTCCGCCGCCTGATTCCCTGATCCCTATTCGTCATACGTGATCCCCAGCTTCTCCGCCTGCTCGCGAAGCTGGCGCAGGGCTCGATGGCAGATCATGTGGATCGAACCGATCGAGCGCTTCAGCGACTTGGCCACTTCCGCGACCGGCCGGCCTTCGATAAACCGCATTTTGATGACATCGCGATAGTGATCCGGAAGCGTCGCCACGCACGCGGCCAGTACGCCCAGCGCCTCCTCCTTGCGCACCACCTGGCTCGGCGTCCCGCCGCCGGAAGTGATCCGCGCGAGCAGATCGACGTAGGTCGTTTGATTGCCCGCCATGGGAGACGGTTTGACCTCGCGGCGGACGTCGCGCCGTTCGGCCCGCATCGCCCGGTGCTCGTCGATCAGCTTGCGATCGAGGATGGCATACATCCAGCGCAGGAACGAATCGGGCCCCTGATATTCAAACTGCCCGATGGCCCGAAAAGTCTCCAGATACACCTGCTGAAGGATGTCCTCCGGCTCGATCTTCGAGCGCATGGTCGGGTCCATTTGCCGCAGGAGCCGGGCCTTGAGCCGCGGGTGGTACAGGACCAGCAGACGCCGCACGGCCTGCTCGTCGCCCTTGCGGGCGCTCTTGATCAGCACTTGTGTCTCGCTGTTATCCGACACGCCGGGCCTCATTTGCAACTGGTTTTGCCCAAAAGCCTTGCCACTTCGGGGGTCTCAGTACGAGAATAATCCTCACCCCTTCATACAATAACCCACGGAGCGGTCGCCTACACAGGGGAGCCGAGCGGGGCTTCCAAAGGAACTGTGATTTTCTAATGGTCCCAGAACCAGTTTTGTGGTAAGTTATTCGGTGTCAGGCATTAGCGCTGTGGACTGTCTTGATTCAATAGGGTTGCGCCCCCTCCGCCACCGGCCGAACCCTGACTTGTGGTAAAATCGCCACAGGTCGTTACGTGAAAACAAGATACGGGCGATTGGCAATCGCCCGATGGCTGCCCGCGACGATGACTCCCCCCAGCGATAACCCGGCTGAATCCCTCGAAGCAAGTCCGCGGGACGAGCGCCTCGGCGAACTCATTAATGAGTATTTCGATCGCCGCGAACGTGGCGAAAAGATCTCCGCCGAGGATTTCCTTTCCGAGCACCCCGACGACGCGGCCGAGCTGCGCGAGCACCTGGGAGGTTTGGACCTTTTAGCAAAACTCGGCTCGTCGTCCAGGGACGCGACCCGGGAAACAGTGCCGTTCGACGGCAGTTCAGCCCAGGATCACCTCGCCGCGGCCAAAGCCGCGCTGCCGGACATCCCCGGATACGACGTCCTGAAGCAGATCGGCCGCGGGGGCATGGGCATCGTCTACAAGGCGATCCAGAAATCCACCAAACGCCTCGTCGCGCTCAAGCTCCTGCTCGAGGGCCCGTTCGCCTCCGACAACGCGCGCAAGCGCTTCGAGCGCGAGATCGCCCTCGCGGCGCAGCTCAAGCACTCCAACATCATTCCCATCTACGACAGCGGCCAGGCCGACGGACGCATGTACTACGCCATGGAGCACATCTTCGGCCTGGCCCTCGGTGATTACCTGAACGCGCATCACATGGACACCGCCGCCCGGGTTCGCCTCTTCCTCAAGATCTGCGGGCCCGTCAGTCATGCGCACCAGCGGGGTGTGATCCACCGCGACATCAAGCCGACGAACATCCTCGTGGACGGCGACGGCGAGCCGCACGTGCTGGACTTCGGGCTGGCCAAGGCGGGCCTCTTGGGCGAAGTGAACACCTCGGTGACGGCGCAGATCGTCGGCACGCCCGCGTACATGTCGCCCGAGCAGGCGGCAGGCGATCCCACGGGCATCGATACGCGCGTTGATGTCTATGCCCTCGGCGTCCTGCTCTATGAGATGATCACGGGGACCATGCCGTACGAGACGAACGTGGCCATGGGCAAGATTCTGCACAACATCGCCCACGCCGAGCCGGCGCACCCGAGCAAACACGTCTCGCGGATCGACGGAGACTTGAGCGCCATCATGCTCAAGGCCCTGGAAAAGCGCAAGGAGGACCGGTATCAGTCGGTCGACGCGTTCGCCGGCGATCTCTCGCGGTTCCTGGCGGGCGAGCCGATCTCCGCCAAACCGGCGAGCAGTCTGTATCTGCTGCGCAAGGCGGCGATGCGACATCGGTTCGCCCTGGGCGTCGGGGCGATGGTTCTGTTGTTCGCGGTTTCCCTGGGCGCGATCGTGTACTATTTTTCGAGCAAGGTGGAGCAACAGAACGTCGTGCTTCGCCAGACCGCCGAAAGGGTTTCGCAGAAAGAAGCCCAGGTGGAACAGCTGGTCCGCGAGCGCAACCAATCCCAGGAAGCCCAGGCCACGATTGATTCACTCAAGAGGGTCCTCTCTCCTGAACTGGTGGAAAAATATGACTCGGTCATCAACCCCATCGCATCCGGAGTGGGAAATTCGGAAGACGCCGTGACGCTGGGGTTGAAGCTCCTGGCCTCGGGCGCGGCGGAACTGGCCGCGGAGGAAAGGAAGTCGAAGCTCAAGGAAAGCCCGATCGACGTGAACGCGCCGCTGACCAGCCCGAAGCCGGAATGGGCCAAGACCGAGGAGCCGCCGGCCAAGCCCGACCCGCGTCGCGAAGAATTGGCCAAGGTGCTCGAAGGATTCGTCACCGCGTTACGGACCGCGCCGCCGACGTCGCAGCCGGCCTCGTCGCAGCCGGCGACATCGCAGCCCGTCGCCGCGGACGTGTCTCCTATTCCTACCCCGCCCGCGCCGGCCGAGGCGCCCGCCACCCCTTAGACCACTATGCCCGCCAAGGATGCCCTTACCCGCTTCTCGACCCGCGTCGAAGACTACATCCGCTATCGGCCGGGCTATCCGCCGGAGGTGCTTGAATCGCTGACCTCCGAATTTGGGCTGCGGCCAACACACGTCGTCGCCGACATCGGCAGCGGGACCGGCATCTCGGCGGCGATGTTCCTGCTTAACGGCAACACGGTCTATGGCGTCGAGCCGAATGCCGACATGCGCGCCGCCGCCGAAAAACTCCTTGCCGATTACCCCGCCTTTCACAGCGTCACGGCCCGAGCCGCGGCGACGACGCTGCTCGATGCATGCGTCGACTGGGTCGTCGCCGCGCAGGCCTTCCACTGGTTCGACGTGGACGCGGCGCGGCGCGAGTTCCGCCGCATCCTCCGCCCCGGCGGTCGCACCGTGTTGATGTGGAACAACCGGCGACCGGACACGCCGTTCATGCGGGAGTACGAGGATTTCATCCATCGGTTTGCCCTCGATTACAACCAGATCAATCACGAGAACGCCGAGACGGACGGCCGGATCGCGCGGTTCTTCGGCGCGGGCGGCTTCGAGCGGCGGAGCTTTCCCAATGCCCAGGTCTTCGACTTTGACGGCCTGCGCGGCCGCGTGTTGTCGTCGTCGTACATGCCGGCGGCCGGTCACCCGTCGTTCGAGGCCATGATCCCCGAATTGCGGAGGCTGTTTGATCGCCACGCCGACGGCGGCCGCGTCCAGTTTGATTACGACACCAAACTCTGGGTCGGCACCTCCTCTCCCTCTTAGGGAGAGGGCCGGGGTGAGGGTCGAGCTACCCGGGCCTATCATGTAGGGACCATGAGCAGCCCTCCCCTCGATGACCTCGACCCCCACGATCGCCGACGGTTCTTTGCGAACACGGCGGAGCGATTCTTGCGCCCGCTGGCGGGGATCATTGAGAAAAAGCTGCCGCCGGGGCTGACGGTCCCTTTGCGGCCGCTGCGACCGCCGGGGGCGCTTCCCGAATCGCAGTTCCTCGATACCTGCCATCGATGCGGCAAATGCGCGGAGGCGTGCCCGGCCGATGCCATCGCGCTGTCGGAATCGAGCGACCCGCGGTTGAGCGGCACCCCGTATGTCGACCCCGATCGCCAGGCGTGCGTGATCTGCGACGAGCTGGCCTGCATGAAGGTCTGCCCGAGCGGAGCGCTGCAACTAGTCGATCGATTCGCGATCCGCATGGGGTTGGCCGTTGTCGATCACGACGTGTGCCTCCGCTCGAAGGGCGAGCCGTGCACGATCTGCATCGACAAGTGCCCGATCGCGGCCGTAGCGATCCGGCTCGACGACTCCGGCCGCGTGCAGGTGATCGATCCAAACGACTCCGCCGGCCCCGGCGCGATCGGCCAGGGCTGCACCGGCTGCGGCGTCTGCCAGCAGTACTGCCCGACGACGCCGGGGAAGGCGATACGGATAGCAAACGAATGACGGCTCCAGCTATTTTCGGGGGGAACCAGCTTTCTTGGAATAAGTAGGGAGGTTCAAGTGTTACAATAGATGGTCATGTCGTACTCGAGCAAAGTTAGCCGCTGGCGCCGGATCGCGCGTTCTGGCTCGGGTGGCCTATTGGCCATCTTAGCATTGGCTACGGTCAACTATTCTCAACCAGCGGCCGCACAAGTTCCCCAATGGACTGCATATTACGATGGCCCAGGAAGCGGTGACGACAAACTCGCGGCGCGGGTTGTCGACGGCGCTGGCTTTGTTTACATGACCGGACTTACGCGGGTTTACGGCGCTGTCGATGGCAATATTTGGACCATCAAGTTATCTCCTGATGGAATCGTCGAATGGGAGAATCGCTTCAACGGCACGGCCAACAGGAATGATTTTCCGAACGGTATTGTTGTCGACCAGGAAGGAAATGTCATCGTTTGCGGCGCTAGTTGGGTCGGAAGCGCCTATTCCATGGTCACGATCAAGTACGGCCCGGAGGGTTCGCAGGCCTGGGCGTCTTTCTACAAGCACCAATCCAATAGCCGTGATGTAGCGTTTTGCGTTGCCGCGGACGCGGATGGCAATGCTTATGTGGCCGGCAGGTCATATGTCAACCAGAGCTACATCAAACTCCTACGATATGATTCAAATGGATCGCTCGTTTGGTCCACTCAGTACTCCGAACCACTGGCGAGTAGCGCCGAACCCATCGCGATGGTGATTGATCACGCGGGGAACATCGTCGTCGCGTGTCACGATGGTTTCGATTATTTGCTTCTCAAATATGGCTCCGACGGGCTATTGATTTGGGATGCGCGGTACGATACCCCCGAGCACGGCAACGAATCCCCACGGGCGATGGGGATTGACAAGCAGGATAATATCTATGTGACAGGCTCCGGCGGCATTTATCCGGATCGAGATTTCATTACGGTCAGCTTCGACGCAAATGGGTCGGAACGATGGGTAGCAAGACACACGAACGGACCCGGCCTCGACGACTTCTCTGCCGCACTCGCCATGGACCCATCTGGCGCTGTCATTGTCGCAGGAACGGGCGACACCTCGGCCAACCAACCTCAGTGTTTGACTCTCAAATACTCGCTCGATGGAGTCCAACAGTGGCTAGCCGTATTTCCATCGGGCGATGACGGCTACGCTTATGGATCAAGTGTCGCCATGACGCCGACAGGATTGATCCAAGTCTCCGGCGCGATGTTGTGCGGCTCGACTTACTCGGACTTCTTCGTTGTACAGTATGAAGCAGACGGAACGGATCGCTGGCAGGCCTGCTACAACGGCCCTGCGGACTGGATAGAGAACGCCGAATTCGTTGCCACAGATGCCGCGGGGAATGTCTATGCCAGCGGCAATTCCAACGGAGTCGGAACATGGTCCGACATTGCGACGGTGAAGTACAATGAAAATGGGACGGTCGCCTGGACGAATCGATACAACGTTGTCGGTCGGCAGCACGATTGGCCTGCGGCCATCGCAGAAGACTCTCTCGGGAATGTATATGTCGGGGGAACTTCTCAGGGAACCGAAACTCTTGACGACTTCGTCGTTGTAAAACACGAACCCAACGGTATCAGCGAATGGGCAACGCGATACAGTTCTGAAGGACCTCACTATGACAGGTTACAAGCGATGACTGTGGACAGCGCCGGCAATGTCTACGTGGGTGGATCTTCACAGCGGGCTGATTCGGACTTCGCCGTCATCGTCGTGGCAGTGGATCAATTTGGCGGCATCCGCTGGGTATCCGAGACCGACATGCCTACGCCAGGGAATTTTGACGTATCAGCAATCACTATGGACCCGAGGGGAAACATCCTCGTCGCCGCAACGTTTTTTGACGTCAATCACGTAGGGCAAGACGGGGCATTGGTCATGAAGTTTGACGCAGAGGGCCAGAAACTGTGGTCGACGTTCATACCCGCAGATACGATTGAATTGGGCGGCGCAAAGGCCATGGCGGTCGATTTCAAGGGAAATGTAACGGTGGCCGTGAGTTTTTATCGACAGCGAGATCCCGAAATTCTCGACACCCTGATCGTACAATACAATAAGAACGGAAACGAACGATGGTCGGCCCTGTGCGATGGACCGGCGCACACGGGTTTCTTGGCCTCATCATTGGCGGTATCCTCGACTGGTGATGTTTTTGTTTCCGGGACGACAGTTAATTATCCTCTTGCCAAAATCGAGCTCGCTAAATTCGATCGACATGGATCACAGCAATGGGCTACGACCTTCGATGACGGTTCGGGAGCCAACGAGTATGCGCACGACATGGCGATCGATTCATCGGACAACGCCGTCCTGACGGGAGTCTCGATTTACTATAGCGACTCAGACACCCAGGTCTTAACTGTCAAGTACGATTCTAACGGGCAAAGACTTTGGAATGTCCGCGACGATTGTTATCTAACTTTCGGCATCAATAATCGACTCGGCGTCGATGAAGCGGCAAACATTTTCGTTTCTTATACTGTTGGAGGGAGCAGCCGAACTCGACCCGCCGTCCGCATGCTCGACACCAATGGCAACAAGTTCTGGTCAAAAGAACTCCCTTCGCAGCCCAACTCCAGAGATGCCGCTTTTGACCTTTCCTTCAAAACTCCGGGAATAGTATATCTTCTCTCCAATTCGTTCCGGGATGGGAGCGGCTCCGACCTGGCAACGACTCGAATAGATTATTGTCCAACGCCAGGGGACATTAACACATCTGGAGCGCTCGATGGGCTTGACGTACAGTCAGTTGTTGCCTGTTTGCTCGGAGATGAGATAGTCTGCCGCTGCGCCGATGTGAATTTTGATGGCATCGTGAACCAACTAGACATACCGATACTAGTTTCCGCGTTACTCAGATAGGACGATCGGTCAGCGCATGATCGGTCACGCCGCCTGTTCGGCGGCAGTCGGCGTTTTGTCGAGAATGTCCTTGAGCACCGCGTCGGATTCGAGGCCTTCGGCCTGCGCTTCGAAGTTGAGCAGTACGCGGTGCCGCATCGCGGGCAGATAGACGTGGCGGATATCCTCAAAACCAACGTTGTAGCGGCCTTCCAATAGCGCGCGGACCTTGGCGGCCAGGGCGATGGCCTGTGCGCCGCGGGGGGAGGCGCCCCAGCGGACGTAGCGGTTGGTCAACTCCGTCGCGAATTGGCCGCGCGGGTGCGTCGCCAGCGTGACGCGGATCGCGTAGTCCTGCACGTGCGGGGCGAGGATCACCCGCTGCACGAGCTTCTGCGCCCCGACGATCTGCTCGCCGCTCATGACCGGCTTGATCTCCGGCTTGTGACCGGTCGTCGTGCGATCGAGGATGGTGCCCAGCTCCGCGCGGCTCGAATAGTGGACGATGAGCTTGTAGAAAAAGCGATCGAGCTGCGCCTCGGGCAGCGGGTAGGTGCCCTCCTGCTCGATGGGGTTCTGCGTGGCCATGACGAAGAACGGGGCGACGAGTTGGTAGCGATGACCGGCGACGGTGATGGTCTTTTCCTGCATCGCCTCGAGCAGGGCGGACTGCGTCTTGGGCGTGGCGCGGTTGACTTCGTCGGCCAGGACCATCTGGGAGAAGAGGGGACCGCGCTGAAATTCAAACTGCCGCCGGCCGGTCTCGGCGTTCTCGGTGATGATGTTGGTGCCGATGATGTCGGCGGGCATGAGGTCGGGGGTGAACTGGATGCGGGAGAATTCGAGCTTGAGGGCCTCGGACATCGAGCGGATCAGATAAGTCTTGCCGAGGCCGGGCACGCCCTCCAGGAGCGCATGACCGCCGGTGAAGAGGCAGGTGAGGACGCCCTCGACGATCTCGGTGTGGCCGACGATGGCCTTGCCGATCTCGTCGCGGACGGCCTTGAACTTGACGCGGAATTCCTCGGCCGCCTTGGCTACCGCAGGGTCGATCTGTGTGGCCATGTAGTGCTCCGCGAGTGGTCAGCGATCAGTGGCTAGTGGTCAGTGCGGACGGCGGGCAGAGCCCACCCTACTCCGGTCCGTAAGTTGCTGGATGCCATTGTAGCGATGTTGGTCATGCTTGCGACACCACGGCCTCGCTGCTGCGAGACCGTGCCACACCGCTTCACTTTTTCCCATCATCCTGCTGATCGCGCGTACGCTTCTTGGCGCGGAGGAGGCGGGCGGTGGTGGCTTCCTGCGGAGGTTCGTCCTTTTTCACCTTGGCAGGCGGGGGCTTGCTTGGAGCGGCCGTCGCGCCACCCATCGCTTCGATCAGATCGCCGGAGGGTTTGGCCGGGCCGGTTGCGCCGGTGAACTTAGCATCGGCGGAGGGCGGGGCGAGGTCTTCCAAGGGTGCGCCGGGGATCGGCTGCGGGGCCTGTCCTTCGGCCGTTCGCTCGGCGCGAACCTTTTCGCGGACATCCTTCAATTCGGCCAATGTGCGCGTCGCGCGACGACCCGCGCCAACGAGGCCGGGCAGGCTGGCGATGTAGCCGCGGACTGTGCGGGCGACGCGGACCGGGTCAATGGCGATGCGGCGCACGCCGACGTCGAGCAGGAAGGCGAAGACCGCCAGTTGCAGGAGCGTCTGCCAGATCGGCGTCCGCGTGATCGTCGGTGGGAGGTCGTGGGCGAAGACCATTTTGGCGTCGGCCTCGGGAGTCAGGACGCGACCGTTCGTCTCGTCGGCGATGGCGCGGAGAAGGGCCTCATTCGTCTCCAGCTCTCGAAACTCCGGCGAGTAAGCGACGCTCACGCCGGTGCGGATCATCGTCGGCCGTCCCTCGGGGCCGCCGGCGGCGACGACGTTGAGCAGGTACGAGCCTTGCTCGCCGAGGCGGAACTTGCCTTCATAGCGACCGGGTCCTGTCTGCACGATCGTCACCGGTGTCGAGGTCCCGTCGGGTGCAATTGCCCGGCCCTCGAATTGCTGAAAGTTGGCGAAGCCCTCCTCCTGCAGGCTCTCGATGACGACCTGTCCCTCGTCGCCGACGACGGTGGTGGAGACGTCATAGTTGGCGGCGCTGCCCTGCTGCATGACCCAGCGGACGGACTGCGCCCACAGCTTGCTGAACGCGGGCCAGCCGGCCCAGTTCGCGCCCCAGTGCTTCCAGCGGCCGCTGGTGAAGGCGAGTGTCCGGCCGAACCCGCAGCGCCAATGCGCGAGGAGCGGATCGCCGCGCTCGGTGACGAGCGGCATCTCCACGTCGACGACCTTGCGCGGCGTGGTGACGACGTAGCCGAGGAGCTGCGGGAAGTTCGTGTCGATACCCTGCATGATCTCGGAGAGGTTGGGGCGCAGCTTGGGCGTGAAGATCTCGTCGCGGACCAGCGGACGGCGCACGATCTTCGCCTCCTTCACGAAGATCCGCGGCAGCTTTTTTTCGTCGCCCGCCTTGTTCAACGAGTAGTAGCGACCGCCCGTGGCGTTGGCGATGTTCTGCATCGTGGCGATCTCCTGGCCGCCGTGGGGGAAGATGGAGACGGTCGAGCAGGTGACTTTCTTGCCGACCATCTGATTGAGCAGGCCGCTGGAGGGCGGCTGCGGGTCGCCGTCGGAGATGATGATCATGTGGCGCTGGGCGGCGTCCTTGCAGCTCATCAGGGCCTGAAACGCCATCTTCATCGGCGGGTCGAAGTCGAACATGTCCGCGTTCTGCATCTTGCGGAGCTGGCTCTTGATCGCCTCCTTGTTGCCCGCCGTCTGCATGGGAACTTCCCACGCGAAGCCGGTCATGCCCCAGCCGACCACGCCGTAGTAATCCAGGCGGCTGACGGTATTCAGCGCGGCGACGGCGGTCTCGATGCCCCACTTGTTGCCCTGCGGCATCTCGCAGGAGTGCATGACGATGGCCAGCGCCCCGCGGGGGATCTGCTTGACGGAATCGACGTCGAACTTGACGGGCATGATCTCTTCGATGGGCGAACCCTGCCAACCGCCCGCGGCGAAGCTGTCGTCGCCGCCGATCATCACCACACCGCCGCCGAGGTCGCGGACGTAGCTCACCAGTGCCTGCTGCTGTGCCGCGCTGAAATGATCCGCGGGTACATTGGAGAGGACGATCGCTGCGTAATCCTGAAGAACGGCGGTGTCGAGGTTGACGGATTCGGAGGGTTCCCAGCTAACGCGGATGCCCTCGCGCTTCAGGGCCTCCATGAGCACATCGTCATCGGCGCGGTCGCGCTGCGTGCCGATGAAGAGGACGTCCTTGGGCCCCTCGACGTTGGTGAAGGCGCGGGCGACGTTGTTCTGGGCCATGCCGTCGGCGGCGGGCTCGTCAGGGACGAACTCCGCGCGGAATTCGTGAGTGCGGGCGGTAGCGATAGGCACACGGACGACGAAGGCATTGCGGCCTTGTTCGAGCGTGACGCGGCGACCGGAGCCTTCCTTGTCGGCATTCAGATCGAGCAGCGTTTCGTCCTGACCGACGCGCTGGTGGATGAGGATGGTGCCGCTGGTCGCGCGATCGCTCTTGACGATGAGGCGGAGGGGGACCTGTTCGTGGAGGTTTGCGTAGGGGGGCACGACGATCTGCTCGAAGACGACTTCGGCGGCCTCTTCGTGGACGAGGGGAATCACATCCACGCGCATGTGATTGGCCCGGGCGGTCTTCGCCTCTTCCAGCGCGTCGCCGAGGTTCTGGATCCCGTCGGAGAGGATGACCACGCGGTTGTTCGTCGAGTCCATCGCACAGGCGGCGGCGACGCGGAGTCCCTGGGCGAGGTTCGTCCGATCGGGGCGCTGACCGTCCGCCAGCGGCATCGACACATGCACGCCGCCGTCGGGGCCGGGCTTGCTGGGCAGTTGCTCGATCTTGGAGAGACCGTCGAAGGTGAGGATGCCGGCGCGGTCGTTCGGCTTCATCTTCGCGGTGACGTTGCGGATGAACTCCTCGGATTGCTTGCGATGATCGACGGGGATGGAGCGGGATTGATCGAGCAGGAAGAGGACGGAGAGGTCGTCGCTCTTGAGCACTCGATGCATCCCGGCGATGGCCAGGACGAGGAGGAGGATGACGAGGGAGCGCATCGCGAGGCAGAGCTTTCCGCGGATGGGGCCGAGACCGGCGAGGGAGCGGCGGGCCATCCACGCCGTCAGGAGGATGACGAGGGCGAGGAGGAGGAGCATCGGGCGGTCGAAGCGTTCGAAAAGTGAAGCCATCGGTTGCGTGCCCTTGCCCAGGTGCCCCCTACCACTCTACCACTTGTATACGATTATTCCACGAATCGAGTGCATAGATGAGTCCCTTCGCGGAAACGGCGACGCCCCAGGGCTGGGCCAGTTGACCGACCGCGCGGCCGGGACCGCCCCAGTGGCCGAGGTATTTGCCGGCGCGGTCGAACCGGACAATACGGTTGTTTCCGCGATCGGCGACGAGAATCGTGCCGCCCGCTTCCAGGGCGAGGCCGTAGGGGTAGTTGAGTTGGCCGGCTTCGCTGCCGGGCTGACCGAAAGTCGAGAGCAATTTTCCGTCGCGGCCGAAGCGGCAGATGCGATGGTGACAGGCGTCGGCGACCCACAAATCGCCGGACTCGTCGAAAACCAGCCCCACGGGGCGTTCGACCCAGGCGGGACCAGAGGCCTTGTCGGCGAAGGCCCCGACAAATGTCCCTTCGCGGGTGAACTTGTTGACGCGGTCGTTGCCGCCGTATTCGCCGACGTAGACGAGATCGTCGGGGCCTACTGCGACGGAGCAGGGAAAGGTGAACTCGCCGGGACCTTCACCGTGGCGGCCGAAGCGGAGCATCTCCTTGCCGTCGCGATCAAAGGCCATGACGCGGGCGTAGTGCGTGTCCGCCACCCAGAGTTGGTCCGTGCGATCGACAAAGAGGCCGGTCGGTTTGCCGTTGGTCCACTCCGGCATCCGCCATTGATGTTGATATTCGCCGGTTGCGCTGAATCGCTGGATGCGGGCCGTCTTGTCGACGACGTAGACGCAGCCATCGACGGGCGAGACGGCGAGGGCGCGAGGGTAGCTGAATTCGCCCGGGGAGAGGCCGGGACCGCCGAAGACGGAATCGACGCGGCCCTCGGATCGGGGTTGGCTGTCGCAGCCGACCAGGCCGATCGCGCAGATCAAAACGAGTGCCGCCCGGCGGACTCGCCAGCGCAGCGGAAATAGCAGCGCGACGATGATGGCTGGGATCATCAACATCAGGCTGGAGGCGATGGTTTCATCCTGCCGGCCGTAATGCATTTGCGAATCGACTTGCACGGCGAGGCTTCCGCCGAAGTATTGCGGCGGTTGGACGAGGATGGTCGCGCCGATTTCGGAAAATGATAAGCACGCCGTGAGGAGGCCGGCGACGGCGAGCGATCCGGCGAGCGCCGGAAGACGGATGTGGGCGATGATGTCGAGCGTTGAGGCGCCGTCACTGCGGGCTTGCGCGATCTGATCCTCGCGGGTGCGGCGGTTCATCAATCGTGCAATGCAGACGGGGAGGAAGCCAAATCGGGCGACCAACGAGGCGGCCCAGACGCAGGGTGTCTGGTCGTAGACATTCCAGCGCGCGGGGTCGCCGAGGCGCGAATAGAAACTCGCCAGCGCCGTGCCGATCAATTCCGGCGGCAAGACGGCCATGCCGACAACGAGCGCCGTCGCGATCGTGCCGGCGATGCGCCGGAGGCGACCGAATTGGGCGTCGTCGATTAGCGTGACGGCCATCGCCACGGCCGCCGCTGCTGCCAGCGCCGCCGCGCTCAATGTGGCCAGGCCGTCGCGGCGAAAGGTTTGGTACGCGGTCGCGAGAGACTGTGCGGCGCTGGCGCGGCCGGTGGACAACTCGGTGCAGAATACGACAATCGGCAGCACGACGATTCCCGCGGCGATCAGGCATGTGATGACCCAGACGCCGGCGCGGCGACGACCGGCCGGCGCGGTGATTTCGTCGTCCGGCGCGTCCGCCCACCGTGCCATTTGCCGCAGACCGGGACCCGCTGCGCAAGCGACGAGGGCAATCATCGCCAGCATCGGCCAAGACGCCCAGAACAAGTATCCCGCGGGTCGATCGTACTTTGCGGCGATTGACGCCGTCGCCAGCATCTCCACGGGCCAGACTTCGGTTGCCCCCATCAGCGGCGCGATCGTGGCATCCGTTGCCGAGAGGATGAACGTGATGGCGAGGGCGGCGACGAGCGGCGCGCGCATGACCGGCAGTGCGCCACACAGGAACGCGCGGAGGCCGGATGCGTCGGTCAGGGCCAGGTGGTAGGCGGCGCGGCCGCCGTGGTTGAAAGCGGCGATGAGCACCATCGCAGGAATCGGCCACAGCCACGTCGCGAGGACCCAGGCGGATTGAAACGGCGGCGCGGCGGGGGCGTTCCAGCCGAGGGCGTGCAGAAATACGGTCACCGGGCTGCCGGGCCGCGTGGCGAGCAGCAGCCAGGCATAAGCGAAGATGCTCGGCATGGTGACGAGCGGCAGGAGGATCAGGCTCGCGAGAATGCGTCGTTGTCGAAATGTCCTGACCTGCGCGAAGGCCACGACAGCGGGGATCGCCAGAATGAGTGCAATGATCGTGGTCCCTGACGCCATCGCCAGCGTCGTGCCGAAATATCGCCAGAGCCGGGGCGTCGGCCAGATGGATTGATCCGCGACAGGACCGAAGGCGGCCTGAAGGATGACAGTCCCGACGATGACGCCGACGGAGGCAAGGAAGGCGGCCCCGCCGACGATCCGAAGCAGACGTACGGCGGCGTTGGCGATCATTCGAGCAGGATGTCGCGGACGAGCTGGTCTGACAAGTCGAGCTGGCTCGCCGCGGCTGAATAGTCCACGACGGCCTCGGCTGGGGCCTCTGCCTTCAGCCGCTGGCGCAGGGACGCTCGCACCGGGACGTTGCGGGAGTCGCTCGCGTTCAGCTTTTCCTCAACTTCAGGGGAGACGAGATACGTGATGAGCAACCTGCCCGCCTCGGCGTGCGGCGCGCCGGCGACGAGGCCAATACTGTTGGGAATCCAGAGTGTCCCCGGCGTTTTTTTGCCGCCGCCGGGCGCGTCAAGATCGGGATAGATCATCGCCACGCTCTGGCCTCGCGCTCGGGCGGAGATTACGTCGTCCGTATCCGTCGCCACGATGTCGGCCATCCCCCGCGTCAGAAGCAGGACCGACTGCGCGTTGCCATCCGTCAGTTTGCAACCGTTGGCCTTGAGGTCACGGTAAAATTTTTCCATCGCCGGACGGCCCCAGAGGGCCAGCAACGTCGCCATGTGTCCGCGGGTCGTGCCGAAGCGCGGGTCGGCCATGCGAAAGCGATCCTTGTACTTGGGATCGACGACGTCGCACCAGCGTTGGGGCAGGTCCGCCTCCTTCGTCCGCTTGGGATCATACGCGATGACGCGACCGCGCAGGCCGATTGCCGTCCAGCGACCCGCCGCATCGCGATAGCGCTCCGGCACATCCAGCGCCGCCGACGGTCGATACTCCTGGAGCACGCCACGCTCGGCGAGTTGCATCGTGCCAAAGATCTCACCGGACCACCACACGTCCGCCCGCGGCGCGGCCTTCTCGGCGAGGAGCTTGTTGACCAGCCCCGTCGTCTTGCCCGCCTCGGTATCGAAGACGCGATGGACCTTGATGCCCGTGCGCTTTTCAAATTCGGAGAGGATCGGCTCGGCGAAGGCGTTGTCCGCGGAACAATAGATGACGACGGAATTGGGCGAACTCGAATCGCCTTCTTGATCACACGCTGCGAACAAACAGAATGCCGAAACCCCGAAACACCAACAGGCCGAAATGCGAAGTCTCACTGGCCACCGGTAGGCGCGGCCGGCTTCTTCGACTCTGAGCCGGTCGAACTCTTGCCGCCATCGGTAGTTTCAGTCTTCACCGTCTCGCCCAGGCGATCGAAGTAGTTGCGGACGCCCTTGCGATAGGCCCGCGGGATGCGGTCGCGGTTGAGCGAGTCAGTCGCATCGATCTCGGCGGCGTGGGCGGCGTCAATGAACTCGACTTCGGACTTGCCCTTGAGCTGATCGCCCTTGACGAATTGCTGGCCGACGATGCTGCCGCCCTTGGCGGTCTTGACGCGGGCCTTCTTATTCTCAAAGTCCACATCGACATTGTCGTCGCGGTCGCGTGGCCCGGCGCCCCGGCCGCCGCCGGACTTATTGCGGCCGGTCCCCTCACAATGCCGGCATGGCGATCCATCCTTCTTGAATCCTGAACCGTTGCACCCTTTGCACGGCCCATTCTCGCCGTCGCCCTGGCATTGGCCTTCGCCCTGATTCTGATTCCCTTCGTTCAACCCGTCGCGGGCTTCGTCCAGCGAGGCCATCTGGCCTTCCAGCTCATTCAGCGACTGCTCCATCTGCTCCATTTCGCTGAGTTGTTCACCGGCCTCGTTCAATTCGTCCTGCGCGGCCTGCTGGTTGCCCTGCTGCATCTGCTTGCACGCATTGCCCATCTTGTTCGCCATCTGCTGCATCTGCTTGCAGGCCTGCTGGCGCTGCGCCGCCTTTTCCATCATCTGCTTGATCTGCTCCTGCGTGACGCCGCGGTCTTTCATCCGCTCGGCCAGTTCTTGCGCGAGCT
Source organism: Phycisphaerae bacterium (assembly GCA_035275405.1). Lineage (NCBI taxonomy): Bacteria > Pseudomonadati > Planctomycetota > Phycisphaerae > Phycisphaerae bacterium. Next base: position 193,939 of record DATEMU010000012.1, on the reverse strand, counting down.
TCTCAAGCTGTTTGGTATCCTTCTTGGCCAGTGCATCGAGGACGCGCTGCACGTCCTTCTCCGACATCCCCGCATTTTTCATTTCCCGCGCAGACTGCTGGTCCTGCGCGGCGGCTTCCATCTTCTTGGCCAGGTCGTTGAGCTGCTTTTGGATTTCCTCGGCCTTCTTTGCGTCGGCCGGATTGTCGTGGGACCGCTTAGCCAGTTTCTCCTGCAACTGTTTGAGTTCCTTCTGGGCGCCTTCAAAATTGCCCGCGGACATCTGCTCCATCAGCTTGCCCAGCTCATTTTTCGGATCACTGGATTCGCCAATCTGCTTGAAGCGCTTCTTCGTCTCGTCGAGGGCCTTGAACCGCTCCGAGTTGGCCTTGTCCTTCAGCGCGTCCTGCAGCCGGTCCAGTTGTTTGACCGCCTCGCGCCGCAGGACATCGGGGTCTTTCACGGCGTCGGTCCGCATCGCGTCTTCCAACGCCTTGATTTGGTCGGCCACCGCCAGGTCGGGGTTCTTCTCGGCAACCTGTGCGATCGCCGAGACCGGCTTGGCGACGACGCTGCGGATTTGATCGACGGCCGCCTGCCGGGCGGCGGCCGCGGCCTTGGCCTCATCCCGCTTGAGAAGATCGAATTGCGGCAGGGCCAGGGAGACGACCGCGACGACGACCATCGCGATACTCCACGACAACGAGCGGGTCCAGCGCAGCGGAAGCACCTTGGCCGCCGAGATCCCAGTCACCGACCGTTCCGCGTCGGCAATGACGGCACGGGCAAAGGGATCGTCCGCTCGCGCCTCGGCGTGCAAGCCGGTCGAAGTTCGTTCTTTGAGTCCCGCGGCGGCATCGAGGGCCACGGCGGCCGCCAATTCGCGCTCGCGGGTCAGCGTCATCCACAAAACGGCTGCTGCCATGCTCGCGCCGAGTGCGATCAACGCCGACAGTCGCAAGGGGGCCTGCAGCGCAAACAGCCGATCGCAAATCAGCAGCGCTGTCCATGCCGCCGCGGCGCCAAAAAGCGTCCAACCCCAGAGGCGCAGAGATCGTATCAACCACAACCGGCGCTGGGCCGCCGCCACTTGTCTTTGAAGGGCCGACATTGCTATCGCCTCCCGCGCTCGCCGGATACCGCCGCTGGTCGCATCCCGCCCCGACCATCGCGTGTAGATAGACTGTTGGACGATTCTAGGCCGGTCGCGGTTCCCTCGCAATCGGATGGCGTGAATCGCCATTGGCCGCCGCCGTCGATATACTTCCCCCCGGAAAGGATGCCACCGTCATGTCCGCCGCGCCCTCCCCCATTCCCGGTCCGCCAGTCTCTCCCGAAGCGGACGTCGCCAAGGCCAAGCGCAACGTGACGCCGCGTTCGATCCGCGGTCGCATCTTCGCCGGCCTGCTCTTGATTGTCCCCCTCGCCGTCACGTTCTGGCTGATCAGCTTTGTCTACGCCGCGGCGCTGTGGGTGGGCTCCAACCTGATCGCTTGGATCGCCTGGGCCATCGTCTGGGCCTTCGGCCTGGCCATCGAGATTCCGGAATTCCACCCCGACAGCGCGACGTGGTACCAGAGCCTCATCGCCGTCGTCCTCACCATCGTGACGCTCTACCTGCTCGGCTGGATCGGCACCAACGCCGTCGGCGTGCGGATCATCGGCCTGTTCGAGTGGATGCTGGAACGAATCCCGCTCGTGGAAACAATTTACGTCGCCATCAAGCGGATCGTGCAGGCGCTGTCCGGCGCCGGTCGGACGGGCGCGTCCGCCCAGCGAGTCGTGCTGATCGACTTTCCGCACGAAAACATGCGGGCACTGGCCTTCCTGACGAACGTCATTACCGACGCCAACAGCGGCCAGCGCTACGCGACGGTCTTCGTCCCCACGACGCCGAACCCGACCAGCGGGTATATGGAACTGGTGCCGGTCGAACGCATCACGCCGACCAACCTGACGATGGAGGCCGGTCTCTCGATGGTCCTCTCGGGCGGGGCCTCCGCCCCGACCAACATCCACCTCTACCAGCGCGGCACAATCGACAACCCCTCGGACAAATGATGGCGATCGCGCGTCGACCTAGCCGTCTCCCATCCGGGTCGCGAGGCGCAAGCCGATCAGAGCCGCGACCGTGAGGGAGCGCCGCGGGTAGCCGGAACGAAAAGCGGCGCCCAACAACGGCGAGTTTCGCCTTGTCGAAAGTCCGCGTGCGACTAAATGTACTCCGCGAACTCCATCTCCCGCGACCGGAACCATCGCCACCCCAGGAACAACAGCAAGAAGGAGATCGCCGCCGCACCGGTGAAGGAGGCGTCGAGGGGAAGGCGGCCGAAGAGAAGGCAGTCCCGGTAGGCCCGGATAATCGGCGTCAGGGGATTGAGCTGGATGACCAGCCGCTTCCACCCGCCGCCCGCATCGAGTTGATAGACGACGCAGGTGAGGAACATCCAGAGCTGGACGAGCGCGCGGAACAAAAACCCCACGTCGCGATAGAACAGATTGGCCATCGAGAGCAAAAGGCCCACGCCGCACATAAAGACGATCTGCACAACGACGACGAGGGGCAGCAGCAGGATCGACGGGTGCCACTCAAACCGCCATGCGTCCGAAGTGAAATGGTAATACCCGGTGAGCAGGACCAGAATCGCCCCGGCGATCAGAAAATCGATCAGCGCGCTGCCGATCGACGCCAGCGGCAGGACCGCCCGCGGGAAGTAAACCTTGGTCACGAGTTGCCGATTCGCCACGAGGCTCGTCGTCGCCGCCGTCAGCCCGTTCGCCAGGAACATCCACGGCACCAGACCGCAGAACGCAAACAGGCAATAGGGCACGTTGGCATGGCCCGTCAACTTCTGCCGGTCAATGTCGGCGACGGCCCCGAAGACGAAGTTGAAGACGAGCATCATCGCGACTGGCGGCAGGACCGCCCACGCCGCCCCCAGCATCGAGTGCTTGTAGCGGACGTGGATGTCGCGCCAGGCGAGGGTCCAGATCAGCTCGCGGTATCGCAGGAGTTGAGCAAAGGGCCGCGCCGCCGTCCGGGCATCATCGATCGCCGTCGCCGCGCCGATCATCGCTCTTCCCGGCGGCCCGTCAGCGCCGTGTAGCGCTGCTCATACGCCTCGCGCGTGTGTGTGATGTTGAAACAGCGTTCGACATGCCGCCGCGCCGCATCACCCCACGCAGCGCGCCGTGCATCATCCGCCAGAACGGCCGTTATCACGTCGGCCAGTTGTTGCGGGCAATCGGGCTGGATGAGCAGCCCCGTCCGGCCATGTTGCACGACATCGCTGTTCCCTCCCACCTCGGTCGCAATGACCGGCAGACCGCACGCCATGGCCTCGAGCAGGGCGTTGGACAGTCCTTCTCCGTGCGAAGGCAATACGAACAGATCCGCCGCCTGATACCAGGGCAGGACGTCATCCTGCCGCCCCACAAAGCGAATATCGCACTGCGGCAGACGAGCCTTCGCCCACTCCTGCAATACGCCGTTTCGATAATCGTGCCCGACGACGACAAGCGTGGTATTGGCCGTCGCGCCGTTCATTCGACCCATCGCTTCGAGCAGGATGTCATGGCCCTTGATCGGCTTGAGGTTGCCGACATTCAGGACGATCCGCCGGTCCAACGGCAATCCCAGCCGGCGCCGCACCTCGTCGCGATTCTGCGGCGGCGTGAACCGCGCGGTGTCGACCCCATTCGGTAGCACGTCAAACTCCTCGGGCTCCATGTTCAACTCCCGGGCGAGCCCTTCGGCCGCGCGGCCGCTCACGGCCCAGCGCTCGTCGCAGCGTCCGATCGCCCAGCGCAGCACCCGCCGCTTGATCGGACCGATCCGTGGCGGACTCGTCTCGAATCCATGAAAGCTCATGACCGTCCGGACCCGCCCCGCGAACTGCGCCGCCAGGACGCCGTCGGTCAACATGGCCAGCCCGCGAAGGTGCAGGATGTCCACCTGCTCGTCGAACAAAATCGAGCCCAGCCGCCGCGACCACATCAAATCCCGCTGTGGCCCTTCATGACGCAGGCATTCCACGTGGTCCGGGAGATCGATCGGTAGCGGGCCCGGTCCGCGCACAATGATCAGGTGTCGAAACTGCTCGTCCGACATTCCGCGGATGATCTGAAGCAACTGCCGTTCCAGCCCGCCGCTTTCCAGCGTCCATACCGGATGACAGACCTTGATCGGCCGGACTGTCGTGCATCGCTCGCGGAGGTACTGCCGGACGTTTCCGAGGGTCGTGTTGAACTTCGGGGCAAGGGTCGCGGTAGTCATGGATGTGCGTGGTGTTCGCCGGCGGCAAGACCGGGTCCACAACCCTTGATCGGCGGGGATTACGAATTGCTGCACGGAGAACCGGTCGGCCGAAAAAACGCGCGTCCGCGAAGTTATCGGTCGTGTCATTCCAGCGCTACTAACGCGTCAGGAAATACTCCATCAGCTCGTGGCCCTCCTCGATATGCAGGCCGCTTTGCCGTGCGGAGTGCTCGCAGAAACGCTCGGCCGGGGCGGGCCCACGCTCGACATCCGATCCCGCCATGCAGAAGGGTGGCGCATCACCGGTATGCGTGCGTTTGTTGACCGGCGTCGGGTGATCCGGGGCGATGAGAATTCGCCAATCAGGAAAACCGCGCAGTTTCTCGAGGATCGGTTCAACGATGTGTTGGTCGATCTGCTCCAGGGCCGTCACCTTGGCGGCGGCATCTCCCATGTGACCGGCTTCGTCGGGCGCCTCGATGTGCACGGCAACGAGGTCGTATTCATCGAGTGCGGCGACGGCGGCGCGGCCCTTGGCGGCGTAGTCGGTATCGAGGTACCCCGTCGCGCCGGGCACGTCGATAAGCGTCCAGCCGAGGAGCTTGGCGAGGCCGCGAATCAGGTCGACGGCGGCGATGGCCGCGCCGCGAACGCCAAAGCGCTGCCGAAAGCGGCGCATGATCGGCACGAGCCCCTGTCCCCAGAGCCAGATCGCGGTCGCGGGTAACTCGCCGAGGTCTTTGCGGACTTGATTGACGTCATGCCGCGTGACGATCGGTTCGGCCTCTTCCATGATGCGGCGGATTCGCTCCGCCGCCTTACCTTTGGGCAGGTACTCGGAGACGGCCTCCCCGGGAATGTCGTGCGGCGGCATGCAGGCGACCTCCAGCGTTGTTGGATCGCGCAGGACAAGGAGGTTGCGATACGACACGCCGGCATGAAAGCGAAGATCCTCCGTCGAGAACTTTGCGTTCAGCTCGTCGATGATCGCCTGTGCCTCGGCGGAGCGGATATGGCCGGCGGTGAAGTCCGTCATCTCGCCGCCCGTCACGTTGACGAAGTTGCAGCGAAAGACCACGTCATCCGGACGGAGGCGGAGGTTGCGCGCGACAGCCTCGATGGGTGCCCGGCCGGTGTAGTGTTTTCGTGGGTCGTAGCCGAACAGTGACATCGTCGCGACATCGCTGCCCGGCGTAAGCCCCTCGGGGACCGTGCGCACGGTGCCGATTCGCCCGGTCTCGGCGATGGAGTGCATGTGCGGGATTTCCGCGGCCTCCAATGGCGTGCGATCTCCGAGCGCCGCGACCGGCTCATCGGCGGCGCCGTCGGGGAGGATGATGGCGTATTTGGTGCCGGTTTTCACGTGGTCACCACGGACGGATTTGACGCGGCGACCGCGGCCGCGACCAGAGCGCCGTATTCATGGGCGGCGATGGTGCGCAAATCAAAACAGATCGCGTCGTCGCGGATTCGCGGGAGGACGGCGGGATCGCCGCTGCGCATTCGTCGAGCGATTTCGTCGAGCGACAGTCCGCTCGTCGGCTTCCATTGCACGATCGCCGTGGGCAGCGGCCAGGCGGGCAGCGACCCGCCGCCGGCGAAGCTCTCGTCGCGTTCGACGGCGAATGAGTCGCCGGGCCGTGCATTCCGTAACATCGATGCGAGGTCGTTTCCACGCGACATCAGTGATTCGATGGTCTCCGACAGGGCGGCCAGGATGGGGATTTGCGCCTTGGCCTCCTGCGGCGACTGGTACAGTTCCAGCGTCGCCTCCAGCGCTGCGACGGTCAGTTTGTCCACGCGCAAGGCCCGCGTCATCGGGTCTTTGCGAAGCCGCTCGATCGTCTCGCGGCGCCCGAGCAGGATGCCCGCCTGCGGACCGCCCAGGAGCTTGTCGCCGCTGAAGGAGACGAGATCGGCACCGGCTGCTAGGCTGGCAGGGACGGTCGGCTCGTCGGCAGTTTTCCAGAATGGATCATCTTGCAGCGCGCCACTGCCGAGATCATCGAAGAGAATCAGCCCCCGGTCGTGGGCCAGCGTCGCCAGCTCGGCGGTGTCCGGCGCTTCGGCGAACCCGACGACGCGGTAGTTGCTGGTGTGGACGTGCATGATCATCGCCGTCCGCTCGCTGATCGCCTTCTCGTAATCGGCGAGGTGTGTCTTGTTCGTTGTGCCGACCTCGCGGAGGATCGCGCCCCCCGCCGTCATCACTTCCGGCAGGCGATAGGAGCCGCCGATTTCGATGAGTTGACCGCGCGAGACGATCACCTCGCGCCACGCGGCCAAACCCCGCAGCGCCAGCATCGTCGCCGCTGCGTTGTTGTTCACGACCAGCGCCGCATCCGCGCCGGTCAGGCGGCACAGAAGGTCTTCGGCGTAGCGGCCGCGACTGCCGCGTTTGCCGGTCGCGAGGTCGATTTCGAGCGAGCAATACCCCTGGGCAACCTTCGTGATCCGCTGCATGGCCACATCGGCGAGAACGCTGCGGCCCAGGCCCGTGTGCAGGACGATGCCCGTGGCGTTGATGACGCGGGTCAGGCGTTGCGCGTGGCGTTCGGACAATAGCGCGCGGGCGCGACGCAAGACTGCCATGGCACTGAAATCAGTCCCGCTGGCCGCTGCGTCATGCTGCAACTCGTCGCGAATGGCCGATACCGCCTCTCGAAGGGCGTCCGTCAACACCGATTTTGGCACGCCGCTGAAATCTTCCCGCGCGGCCGCGTCAAGTAACGCGGTCATCGACGGAATCTGCGCAAGATCGACAGAGGTATTCACTGGCCGGCCTCCAAAAGCACGCGCTCGTCCCCGACACGCTTGGTGAATTGAACGCGGTCCAGATGCTCCAGCAACGTCTGCACGACGCGACGGCTCAAGCCCAGCGCGTCGCGGACCTCCGCGAGCTTGAAGGATCGACCGGCCCCCAGGCCGCGCACCGTGTCCTTCATTTTCTGAAGAGTTTGTGACGAGATGAAGTGCTGGGGCGCGATCTGTACCACGCGAGGATCGCATTTGGCGGTATCCTCCAGCACCTTCATTCGCGCCTCCGAAAGACCGGCGGCGGCCTTCAAAACCGCCAGCAACGGCGGATCAAAGCCCGCGGCCGTGATTTCGCGGATCGCGCGTTCCAGTAGATCGGCGTCTTCTGGCGAGAGCGCGGGGCGAAATTCGTAATGGGCGACGTAGGGGCCGCGAGTTGCAACTTTTCCGGCGCTCTCCAAGCGGGCCAACATCCACCGCCCGCAACCCGCTGCCGTCCGCTGCTCCAGCCAGCCGACAAACCGATCGCGCTGAACGCCCGGCTCGTTGGGGTTGCTCTTGTGATGACGCCGCAGATAGGCCAGGGCTCGCTCGGAGACAGCGTCCAGCACGGCGCGATGCACCACCCGCCCGGCGTCAATGCGGATGATGGCGCCCTGTTTCTCCAGGCGTTGGTGCAGCGCGCCAAGGTCCGCCGCGTCGAGGCCGGTCGCGCAGGACAGCCGCAGGTTTATCCGCCCCGATTCTCCGGTCGTTGATTGAAGTTCAAACCATGCCCTACGCAGCGCCGCTTCATAGCGGCGGAGCGGCTCGGGCGACGCCGCGGCCGTCACTAACTCAATCTCCGCCGCGTCGTTGCCGCGGATTCGCCGCGAGACGGGCCGAACAATGATCCCGCCGCCGAGCGTCGTTTGCGCATTCTCATTGCGGAGGATAAAGCGTTGACCGAATGCCGCAACGACGGGCCGCTCGAATCGAAACTGGGCCATCGCCCGGCCGCCCGGCGTGATCTCACTGTCGCCGAAGACCACCAGCGTCGCCATCTCCTCGCACGTCCCCAGGCTGACGCGGACTTGCTGGTGCGAACGAACCGGCTTTTCGACATGCGACAAAACGCGTACCTGTGCATCGACGTATCGCGCTGGCGTGAGATAGCCCGGCGTGGACAGTTCCATCCCGCGCGCGATCTTCTCCCGATCGATCCCCGTCAAATTCAATGCACATCGCCGGCCGGCGGCCACGTCGTGCAGGGCGACGCCGTGCGATTGCACCTCGCGGACCTTGCAGGTCAGCCCCGGCGGCTGCAACTCGAGCGTGATCCCCGGCGCGACCGTCCCCGAAAGCACCGAGCCGGTCACGACAGTCCCGCGGCCGTGGATCGGAAAGACGCGGTCGATGGCGAGGCGGAAAATAGGCGATGAGGTGCGCTGCGGCAGGTCGGCAATCAGCCTCGCGATGGAGCTGCGAATCTCGTCGAGCCCCAGCCCTGTCCGTGCCGACGAGGCCACTATCGGCCAATCGGCCAGCGCTGTCTCCGCGACGAGCTCGGTGATCTGTCCTCGGACCTCCTCGATCCGATCCGCCGTAGCGACGTCCGACTTGTTAATGACGATGAGACCGGCACCGACACCCAGCAGATCAAGGATATCCACATGTTCGCGGGTCTGGGGCATCACGCCGTCGTCCGCCGCCACAACGAGCATCCCCAGATCAATGCCCGTCGCCCCTGCGACCATCGTCTTCACGAAACGCTCGTGACCGGGAACATCGACGATGCCGACGTCGAGTTCACCGCCGGCCCCGCGGAGCGTGAGATGCGCGAAGCCCAACTCAATCGTCATCCCGCGGGCTTTTTCCTCCGGCAGCCGGTCCGGATCGGTCCCGGTCAGGGCCTTCACCAGGCTCGACTTGCCATGGTCGATGTGACCGGCCGTGCCGAGGATGCAGGCGGTGCGGCGGGCGGCGGGCGGTCGGATTGATGCGGGCGCGGTGGCCATGCCCAGATGTTATCCGGGGTGCCGGGCGGGGAACAATTCGACGGTGGCCGGTGCCGCGAGTCCGGCGATATAATGGGGTTAGTGGAGGTCTTTCGGAAGCCACTTGCGGTCGTTCGCGCGGGGTCAGCCTGCCCGGCGGCCGCCGGTGGGGAAGACGTAAAGAGCAAGGAGCAGCGCGGCGAGATTCTCTCTCGCCCGATCATGCTCTTTGCGGTTTTTTGTCGATCCTCTCGCGATAATTGATTCTCCACCGCGCGTCTTCACGACGTGGAGCCGCTTGAGAGATCAAATCGAATGGAGCCGGGCACCAACTCCGCGATCCAGCCAACACAAGCACTGTTCGGTAAACAGACTCGCCCGCCGGACAGCATGGGTTCGGACTCGAAAGACCGACGGCACCTCTTCCCATTTCTTCGACACTTCCACGTTCCGCTGATTGTCTTCGGAGGTGGGTTTCTGGCCTCGGAACTCCCGGATTTTTTCTTCTCGTCCGCGCGTGGCTATTGGTATGCCACTTTACTTGCTTGGCGTCTAGGGCCTTGGAGCCGATTCCCCATCCCATTTGATTCGTCAGTGTTCGAGGGCACGGGCATAAACATGGGCGAATCGTGGGTCGGAGGAGTTGGGCTCGCGCTAGTCGCCATGTTTACAATGGGCCTGATCCTGTCCGGGCTGCATGCGTGTTTATTCTTCAGTACGTTTGCTATCTATCGACGGTTTGGCTGGCCGCCTTACCTTGGTGACATTAGAGAACGGCTTTCGTCCGCGCAACTTTGGAAAACCGCCATACGCCGCAGCTGGTGGGTGCTGCCGCTGTTCGGCACCATCGGCAGCGTCTGGAGCTGGTTCTCTTATGGGCAAGCTTATGCACAAATGCCCCTTTCGTTCACGGCGCTGTTACTTAACTTCGCACTGTTGGCGCTCGCGGTTCTCTCTTTCCTTCGTATCGCCAAGACTACGCTGGTCACTTCGGTCCAAGCCTCGTTACTCTCGGATGAATTACGCTGTGTCCGATGCTCGTACATGCTTCGCGGACTGCCGGGTTCGATTTGCCCGGAATGTGGATCTAAGATTGTCTCGGAATCGCCACCTAGATTTGGAATTCTGCGTTTTCATTCCAGAAAACTCGCGCGCATCGCTAGGTTCGCATGGTTATTGACAGTAACGCTTGTTGTTTTTTTGCCAACGCTCGAGCTAGCTCTTCTGACGGTTTTGCCCTTTCGAATCGGCACCAGATTGCCGTTGAGTTTGCAATCTCTGTTATGGGTTCGATCCCCGTACGAGTGTCCCGTCAAGCCGGGAACGTTCTGCATCTTACGACGTGATCAAGAAGTCGCCGCTTTTTGGATCGCGCCGCGAAAAGGCCTCCCGTCTGATCTGCACTGGTGGTATTGGGAGGATTTAGGTAATTGGGGACAGAATTCCCCCAATATGAAGGGATCGATCAAAATCAATCAGATGACGCCGCTCAGATTCACTATGGGGCCGTGCGCAGCTTCGATTTCTTTCAGCATGTGGCAATATCAGTGGTGGGAGTGGTTGCTCCCTGTTGCCGCGGGTTGGCGAGTCGAAGTGGTGCCTTCGGAGTCTGCGCCACTACAGTTACGAGTACTGAGAGATTTGGCGGAAACGAAGGCGAATTAGATTACGGCCAGTATCTATTTGCTGACTACGGCCGTAAGTTGCTTTTCTCCGCGCCGCAAACACTCACCTGCCGCGCTCGCCACGATTTCCACGTCAAGCCTCTGCATGCACGCGTGCTGATGCGGGCATTGGCTGAGCTTCTTGAAATAGCACGGCGAACATTCCAGGTCGATCCGTAGGACGTCGTCCAATCGCCCGTAGGGACCGGTGCGGCGGGGGTTCGTCGGGCCGAAGAGGGCGACGAGCGGTCGCTGCTGCGCGACGGCCATGTGCATCGGCGTGGAGTCGGCAGTCACGACGATGGCGGCGCGTTCGATCAAAGCGGCCAGTTCGCGGAGCGTGGTGCGGCCGCAGACGTTGTGCGCCGCGCCTTCGGACGTCCCGGCGGCGATCTGGCCGGCCGTGATGTCGGACGGACCGCCGACAAGAAGGCTCGACAGACCGTGGCGCTCGCCGAGGACGCTCGCCAGCGCTCCGAAGCGATCTGGGGGCCAGCACTTTGTCTCCCAGCGCGTGGCCGGGACCAGGACGGCGTACCCCGTGCCTTCCGCAACTCCGCATTCCTCAAGCAGCGCCGCGGCATGCGCGCGGTCGGCGTCCGTCAGCGACATCGAGAAGTCCATCGGATGGTCGGCGAAGCCCAGCAACGGCGGGACCTTGTAGTTGCGATCGGCGGCGTGTTCATCCCGCGGGCCCTTGGGGATCTTGTCGGTGTAGAACATCCAGCCCAATTCGCGCGCCCCGGCGAATCCGATGCGGACCGGCGCGCCGCTGGCCATGGCCAGAAACCCGCTGCGAAACAGCCCCTGCAAGTCGATCACCAGATCGAACGCCTTCTCGCGGAGAGTCCCGACGAAGGCCATAAACTCGCGTGTGACGCTGATGCTCCGGCCGAGCCGGCCGAATCGGCGGCGATCGAAGGGGATGACCTCACTCAGGGCCGGATCGGCTTCGAGCAGGTTGGCAAACGACGTCGCCACGAGCCAGGCGATGTGCGCCTCCGGGTAGCGTCGACGCAGACCGTGCAGTACCGGAAGCGCATGGATGATGTCGCCCGGCGAACTGGGCTTGATCAGGAGTATCCGCCGAAATTCGCGCTCGGCGAGGGGCGTATCGCTCATGCGGGTAGTGTAAACGCTAATGCCCGTTCGATCCCGTTCACATCCTTGAATCGGGCCTGGGACTTCAGACCGTGGGCCGCAAAAATCTCGTCCACGCTCTTCGCCTGACCCATGCCCACTTCAACCAGCAATAGCCCGCCCAGTCGCAAATACCGGGTTACGTCGGTGGCGATTCGCCGAAAGACGTCGAGGCCGTCGGCGCCGGCGAAAAGCGCGGCGGCGGGCTCATACTTGCGCACGTTTTCCGGCAGGCTATCGCGATCCGTTTCGGAAACGTACGGCGGATTGGAAACGATCAGATTGAACTTGCCCGGGGGGACGACGTCCGGTGGCAGGTTGAACAAGTCGGCTCGCATCGTGCGGATTCGTTCGGCGAGTTCATGACGGCGGGCGTTTTCCGCGGCGACGGCCAGCGCGGCATCCGAGACATCGGTCGCGACGGCATGGACCGAGGCCTGACGCTTGCAGATGGCGACGGCGATGCAGCCGGAGCCGGTTCCGACGTCGAGCAGGTCGTACCGGTCTTGCGGATGCGTCGCGCACCACGCGAGCGCCTGTTCGACGAGTAACTCCGTCTCCGGCCGGGGGATCAGCACGTCCGGCGTGACGAGAAAATCGAGCGAATAGAACTCCTTATGACCGACAAGATAAGCGATGGGCTGGTGTTCAGCGGCCTTGCGGACCAGTTCGCGAAACGTTGCCCGCTGCGGCTCCGTCGGTGCCTGTTCAAACCGGGCGTAAAGATCGATGCGGCGACAGCCAAGGGCGTGGGCGAGCAGAATCTCCGCGGACAGGCGCGGTTCATCCACGCCGCTCGATTCAAAGTGCGACCGCGTCCATGTCAGGAGCTTTCCAATAGTCCAGTCGTTGGGGGCGGCGGCCGGCGGGTCAGGCATGACAACTATCATCGGCGAAAGGAATAATGCGGCAAGCGGAGTACGGCAGCTGCGGTCTATTTCTCGTCATCGAGGTATTGCTGCAACCGCGCCATCTCCCCCTTCGACCCGACAAACAGCGGCGTACGCTCGTGCAGGGACTTGGGCTGTTTTTCAAGGATGCGCTGGCGGCCGTCGGTCGCCGCGCCGCCGGCCTGCTCGGCGAGGAAGGCGATCGGATTGGCTTCGTAGAGCAGCCGCAGCTTGCCCTGCGGGCTCTTGGCCGTTGCAGGGTACAGAAAGATGCCGCCGCGCAATAACGTCCGATGGAAGTCCGCGACGAGCGAGCCGATGTACCGCGCGCTGTACGGCCCGGCCTCCTCTGTCTTGCACCATTCGAGGTAGGACTGCACGCCCTTGGGGAAGCTCTTGGCATTGCCTTCGTTGACGCTGTAGGACTTTCCGCGCTCGGGCATCGTGACGTTTTCATTGGCCAGGATGAAGGCCCCGACGGACGGATCGAGCGTAAAGAAGTGTACGCCCTCACCGGTCGTATAGACGAGTACGGTGCTGGAGCCATACACGATGTATCCCGCCGCGAGTTGTTTGTGACCGGGCTGGAGCACGTCGGCGGAATGGTCTTTGCTGTCGAAGCCGTTGGGATCGCGCTCGAAGATGGAGAAAATCGTCCCGACCGAGACGTTGACATCGATGTTGCTCGACCCGTCGAGGGGATCAAAGATGACGACGTATCTGCCCGACGCGCCGCTCTTGGTGACGACCTTGGGTTCGTCCAGCTCCTCGGAGGCGATCAGCCCAACGTTGCCGCGATAGCCGAGGCACAGCTCAATCGTCTTGTTGGCCAGGATGTCGAGTTTCTGCTGCTGCTCGCCGGAGACGTTGGAGGCGCCGGCCTCGCCCAGTACGTCGAGAATGCCGGCCCGGCGGACGTTGGCGGAGATGATCCGCGCCGCCAGAGTAATGCCAGACAGCAACCAGCTAAACCCGCCGGTCGCGGTCGGGTGGCTCCGCTGTGAACTCAGGATGTGTTCCTGAATGGTGATAAAGCGATTGGGGGTTTGCATCATTTCAACCAAGGGACCGGCTCCTGAGGCGAGTGTGCGGCGAGATTCTTTTCCCTCATCGCCCGCTATGGGGCGCGCCACACTATTGTACAGAAACAGATTGGCCCTCACGAGCGAGGGCAATCGTCGGGCGTCCGATTTGACTCGATATTATTCAGGAAAAACGTTTTACACGTCGCGAAGTCGCTGCTCGCGATCGAACCGCCTCAGCGCTTGGATGATTTCGTCGAGCCGACCGGCGGAGACCTGTTCCAGTGAATAGCTCTCGTTCACGCGATGATCGGTGCAACGGTTCTGTGGATAGTTGTACGTGCGGATGCGCTCGTTGCGATTGCCGGAGCCGATCATGCTCTTTCGCGTCGAGGCCCGTTGGGCGCGCTCCTGTTCCTCGTAGTGGCTCTTCACACGGCTGGCCATTAAGCGCCGCGCCTTGGCCCGGTTCTTGTGCTGGCTCCGTTCGTCGCGCATGGAGACCGTGATGCCCGTGGGGATGTGCTCCAGCTTGATCGCGGATGCGACCTTGTTGACGTTCTGCCCGCCGGGACCGCCCGCCGCCGAGACGTGTTCGAGCACGTCCTTGTCCCAATCGATGTCCACATCCGTCTCCGCGACTTCGGGCAGGACCGCGACCGTTGCGGCGGAGGTATGGATTCGTCCCTGCGTCTCGGTCGTGGGGACGCGCTGGACGCGATGGCCCCCGCCCTCATATCCGAAGTGGGTAAAGACCTCCGGTCCTTTGACGTTGAAGATCACTTCGCGGAAACCGCCCTGATCGGAGACGGATTGGTCGAGCACTTCGACCTTGAAGCCGTGCGCCCCCGCGTACCGGTTGTAGATCTCATACAAATCGCGGGCAAACAGCGCCGCTTCTTCGCCCCCGGTGCCGGCGCGCACTTCCATGATGATCGACTCGATGTTGGCGTCGTCGCCCGCAATCAGGCCGTCGATAAGGCCCTCCAGGAGCGCCTCGGCCTTGGCCTGTAATTCGGGCAGTTCCGCGCGGGCCATTTCGCGCAGTTCGGCGTCCGCGCTCTGGTCCGCGGCCAACGCCCCGTTTTCCTCGATCTGCGTCTGTAGTTTCTTGTATTCGAGATAGGGCAGCACCATTCGACCGAGGTTGTGATGCTCCTTGGCCAGGGCGACGATCCGCGCGGAGTTGCCCGCCACGGCAGGATCGCTCATTTCACGAGTAATGGCCTCGTAGCGGCCCGCGAGTTCGTCTAGCTTGGTGAGCAGGGCAGGATTGGTTGCGACTTCGGGCATGGCGCGCGTCCTGAAAACGAAACACGCCGCGCTTTCGCCCGCGAGGGCTAAAGAACGGCGTGGCATTGAACGAATCTACAGCTAGGCCTTGGTCGGGGCGGCCTTGGTCTTCTTGGCGGACTTGAAATAGTCTCCGCCGAATTTCTTCTGGAACTTCTCGACGCGACCGGCGGTATCCACGAACTTCTGCGTACCGGTAAAGAACGGATGGCAGGCCGAGCAGATTTCGACGGCGATCTTCTCCCGGGTGCTGCCGGTCTCAAAGGTATGGCCGCAGCCGCAGGTCACCGTGCACTTGAAGTACTTGGGATGGATATCTGCCTTCATGGGTCGATCCTGTAGCCTTCGCGTGTTTTCGCGAGCCATGTAGTTTAGCACACTATCACCGGCTGACAAGGGCGTAAGGGAGGCTATTGCGTAGAAGCGTATAATAAGCAAGAGCGTTGGGTAGCCGATGAAAGGCGCGGTCGCTCGTATCTCCTGACAGGTCCGATAGATAGATGGAATCGCTCCTGAAATGCCGCAAGTTTGAGGTGGTCCAGCAGGCGTTCGTGGCGCGGGATGGCCGCCCGATGGCCCGGCAATTCGTGGTCCACCCGGGGGCCGTCGTCGTCCTGCCGCTCCTGGACGCGGAGCGCTGCCTTCTGATCCGGCAATTCCGCCACGGCATCGGCCGAGAGCTTTGGGAACTGCCGGCGGGGACTCTCGATGTCCCGGGGGAAAGTCCCGCCGAGGCGGCCGCGCGGGAATTGGAGGAGGAGGTCGGCCATCGCGCCGGCCGAGTCGAGCGGCTCTGCGAGTTCTACACTTCCCCGGGAATCCTGACGGAGGTGATTACTGCGTTTGTCGCCAGCGACCTGACGAAGACGCAGCAGCGGCTCAGCCCGAACGAAGAGATCGCGGTCGAGCCGGCGACACTGGCGGATGCCGTGAACATGATCCGCGAGGGAAAGATCGTCGATGGCAAGACGATGATTACGTTGATGTGGTGGACGCACGTGGCGAGGACCGGTCGATGAGTTGGGAAGAACGAGATTACGCGAATCTCGGAAGCGGCCGCGGCACGGGCGGCTTCGGGATGTACAGCCTCGGTGGCGGCCGCCGCTTCGCCGACAACCCGCTGAACTGGTCGCCGACGATCGGACGCCTCTTCGGCATCCGCGTCCGCGTCCACATCATCTTCATCATCTACTGCATTTTCGAGTTGATCGGTCCCGCGAGAGACTTTCTCTGGTCGCTCCAATGGATCGTGGTCCTGTTCGGCTCGGTTTTTCTCCATGAACTGGGCCACTGCTTCGCCGCCCGACGCGTCGGCGGAAGCGCCGATGACATTCTGATGTGGCCGCTGGGCGGTCTGGCATCCGTCGACGCGCCGCAACGCCCCTGGCCGCAGTTCGTCACGGTCATCTGGGGACCGCTGGTCAACGTGATCCTCTTTCTGGCAACAAGTACGATTCTGTTGATGCGCTCCGCGGAACTTTCCATTAGCGGGATCAATCCGCTCGATTGGATCACTTTTACCGACCGAATCACTGAGCTCGACCTGTTCTTTCACCTCGCTTTCTCGATCAACGTGGCCCTGTTCATCTTCAACCTCTTTCCGATGTACCCCATGGACGGCGGGAGGATGCTGCATTGCGCCCTGTGGAACTTCGTCGGTCGTCGACGCAGCACCATGATCACCACGACCGTCGGAATGGTCGCCGCCATCGGGCTGGGTCTGTACGGCCTGGCGACCTCGCACTATCTGCTTTTGGCCATCGCGTTTATGGGGTATCTCACGTGCTATCAGGAGCGCATCCTGATCCGCGCGGGATCGAGCGACTCCGATTTCGGCGGCGGCTTCGACTACGCCGGGGCCTATTCGAACCCAACCCGCGCGGGGCGGCCGAGGCGAAAGGGCATGATCGCTCGCTGGCGAGAAAACGCCCAACGCCGCAAACGGGAGGCCCGCCAACAGGAGGAGCGGCAACTCGAACTCTCCGTCGATCAGATCCTCGACAAGGTCCACCGCGAGGGGATGCAGAGCCTGACGCGGCGGGAAAAGCAGATTCTGGAAGAAGCCTCGCGCCGCCAGCGCTCGTCCCACTGAGCGCGGTGCTGCCGGGCATTAGCCGCGCCTCTTGAATAACTTTTTTTGCCCCGACAAAAGCCGAAAAAAGGTGAGAAAAGGTGAACACGGGGCCGGGGAATAGACAGGATTTGCAAGATTTACAGGAAGAGGCGAATACGGGCGTCGGGTAGCGTTCAGGAGGGAGCTCCCCTGGTTGAACCAGCCTGAACGAACCGGAACGAGGCTGAACCGCAGATGGACACCCGCCATGGCGGGTAAACTCCTGGACGCAGATTTTTTGGTGCAATTGAGCGCACTTAAGCGCAACAACGCGGCGGAATGGCGCCCGACCCGTGGCGCTTGGCGGGTCGGGGCGTTGCAGCATGATTGGTGTTTTTCCATAGGCGCGGAAACTCCGATCTCACGACCCATTAGTCCCGGCGCGCCGGGACCGTTAGCCGTGAGCTACAGGAAGGCGGCACTTCGCCGCCTCTTTTCTGCTCCTGCCCACAATACTTGCTCAATGCTCCCCTTAATCCGCGTTTTTGGGCAAGAAAAACGTAACTTGCTTTGAAAGCGGGACTTGGATGGCAAGCCAAGTAGTCGATGTGCTGCCCGCAACGCCAAGCGCAAGAAAAGGAATGATCGGACGCCCTTGTCAAAACTTGGCGCGGATGCGGGGCGAACCGGTATGATATAGTTGTCACTTGATTACCGGCGGCCAAAGGAGGACTCGCCATGAAACTGGCCGTCTCGCTCATTCTCGCAGCGACCGCGCTCTTCGCGAGTATTCCGAGCGCTTCGGCCCAACGCCTCGAAACCGACCCAGTCCCAGACGGTATTTCGCCCTCGGACTGGTCCTCCATCCGTGCGACCTACGACGGGAATCGTCACGCGGCATTCGCCGTCGAGGGCGGCTTTCAGGCGCGCAACCCCGGCCAGCAATGGCGGACCCGGTTTGACGGTCGCGGCTTCTTGACCACGCCGGACGTGGGCGAGTGGTCATGGGGGTTGGAGCTGGTCAGCTTTGGCCGAGCCGGAATCGAGCGCACCGTTGATAGTGTGGCACCGGCTAATAGCCGGTGCGGCCAGCGCATCGAATACGAATGGGACGACAACCTGTCCGAGTGGTATATCAACGACCCGCGCGGACTGGAGCATGGCTACACCGTCCATCATCGGCTTCGCCCGGAGGGCGCACGATCGTTGCAAGAGGCTTCAGCCTCTGGATCGAGTGCCCCTCTCTCTTCCCCCGCCCGGAGGGCGGACGAGCGACTGCACTTCACTCTCGCCGTGCGCGGTGATTTGCAACCCCGCATCACCGCCGAAGGCCGTGGCGTCACGTTCGTCAACGACCGCGGCGCGGCGGTCGTGAACTACGCCGGTCTGACGGTCTTCGACGCCACGGGCGCGATCCTGCCCGCCTGGTTTGTTGAAGTACCTCTTCCTCAAGCCTCAAGTCTCAAGTCGAAGACTCGACGTGGCGAGCCCCGAGCCTTCCGCATCGTTGTAGACGATGCGGAGGCCGTCTATCCCCTCACGATCGACCCCGTCGCCCAGCAGGCCTATCTCAAGGCCTCGAACACCGATGCAGGCGACCGGTTCGGCTTCTCAGTGGCCGTGAGCGGTGACACAGTGGTGGTCGGGGCGTATCTGGAGGACAGCAGCGCCACGGGCGTGGACGGCAACCAGGCCGACAACAGCGCCGGTGATTCCGGCGCGGCTTACGTCTTCGTCCGCAGCGGCGGCATCTGGAGCCACCAGGCCTACCTCAAGGCCTCAAACACTGGGGCAAGTGACTTTTTTGGCTGGTCGGTGGCCATCTCGGGCGACACGGTGGTGGTCGGGGCGCGTTTCGAGGATAGCAGCGCGATGGGTGTGGACGGCAATCAGGCAGACAACAGCGCCGCTAATTCTGGTGCGGCCTATGTCTTCATCCGCAGCGGCGGCGTCTGGAGCCAACAGGCCTACCTCAAGGCCTCAAACACGGGGGCGAGCGACGACTTTGGAGTCTCCGTGGCCGTAGGCGGCGACACGGTGGTGGTCGGGGCGGACAACGAGGATAGCAACGCCATAGGCGTAGATGGCAATCAGGCCGACAACAGCGCCAGTGCTTCCGGCGCGGCCTACGTCTTCGCCCGCACCGGCGGGGTCTGGAATCAGCAGGCCTACCTCAAGGCCTCGAACACCGGCACGTCGGACTTCTTTGGCTGGTCGGTGGCCGCAAGCAACGACATGCTGGTGGTCGGGGCTCAATACGAGGACAGCAGCGCCACGGGCGTGGACGGCAACCAAGCCGACAACAGCGCGTCTTTCGCCGGCGCGGCCTACGTCTTCGTCCGTAGCGGCGGCGTCTGGAGCCAGCAGGCCTACCTCAAGGCCTCGAACACCGGAGCAAGCGACCAGTTCGGCACTTCGGTGGCCGCGAGCGGCGACACAGTGGTAGTCGGGGCAGATGGCGAGCGCAGCAGCGCCACGGGCGTCAACGGCAACCAGGCCGACAATAGCGCTTCGGGCTCCGGCGCTGCCTATGTCTTTACGCGAAATGGGACTATCTGGAGTCAACAGGCCTACCTCAAGGCCTCGAACACAGGGGCGTCTGATGTTTTTGGTTATTCGGTGGCCGTAAGCGGCGACACGGTGGTAGTCGGGGCGCCCGCCGAGGACAGTAGCGCCACGGGCGTGAACGGCAACCAGGCCGACAACAGCGCCGTCGAGTCCGGCGCGGCGTACGTCTTCGTCCGTAGCGGCGGCGTCTGGAGCCAGCAGACCTACCTCAAGGCCTCAAACACCGGAGCGGTTAACCATTTTGGAATCTCGGTGGCCGTCAGCGGCGACACGGTGGTGGTCGGGGCGCATACCGAAGAAAGCAGCGCCACCGGCGTGAACGGCAACCAGGCCGACAACAGCGCCGTCGATTCCGGCGCGGCCTACGTCTTCGGACCGGATGCGGACGGCGACGGAGTGATCGACCCCGTTGACAATTGCCCATTGGTTGTCAATCTCGGGCAGGAGAACGGTGACAGCGATGCGCATGGGGATGTCTGCGACAACTGCCCATCCGTGGCCAATGACGACCAAGCCGATCTCGACGCCGACGAGATCGGCGATGCGTGCGACAGCGACGTGGACGGCGACGCGGTAGACAACGAGGCGGACGCCTGCCCGAACGCGTCGGCGTGCGTGTTGTCCTCCGATCTGACGGGACGGCCGCTAAGCGATCTGAACCTCGACTGCGTGGTGAACGGACCGGACGTGCAACTTCTGGTCAATTGTATCCTCGGCGGAGGGGCGGCCTGCATGGATGTCGACCCGGACGGCGATGGTCAGACCGCCGACGTTGATACAACAGACGACATCGCCGCGTTTTCGATGGACGCCGTCGCGCCCGCGACGGCGCCGTGCCCCTGACACTCGCTCGGTCCGGAAGTCCCTTCCAAAGGTAAAAAGACTATTCAGTTCTCGTGAACCAGTGGGCGCTCCCTCACGGTCGCGGCTCTGAGCCGTCCGTTTTGACCCTTTCAGCCAAGGGCTCAGATTTTTGACCTTTCGGCGTTTTGACCTCCCCATTCGTCCCCCACTGAGGGGGGACGCTACAGCGGTTACAATCCTGGCCGGTATGCTCAGCGAACCCGACATTGACCGGGACCAGTTTCGCCGTCTGGTCGAATTGGCCCGTGACGAAGACCTCGGGCCGCACGGCGATGTGACCTCCCGGCTGCTTCCGCCGCTCGCCCTCGATGCGACGGGAAATTGGCATCTGACGGCCCGGCAGGCGGGCCGTTTCGCGGGCGTCCACCTCGTGCCGCTGCTCCTGGAATCGCTCGCTCCGCGAATCAGCGTTGAATGGCACGGGCCAAAATGTCCTCGGGGCGACGTGGAGTCCGGCGAGAAGATCGCACTCTTCTCCGGCCTGGTCTGTCAGATGCTCGCCGCCGAGCGGACGCTGCTCAACTTCCTGCAGCACCTGTCCGGCGTCGCGACGCTGACGGCCCGATACGTCGCCGCCGTCGCCGGCACGCACGCCAAGATCTACGACACCCGCAAGACGACGCCCGGCATGCGCACCCTCGAAAAATACGCCGTCCGCTGCGGCGGCGGTCATAACCATCGCACCGGCCTGTACGACGCCGTGCTGCTCAAGGACAACCACCTCGCGACGATCCCCACGGATCGCCTGGCCCACGCTGTCTTTGAGATGCTCAACCGGCTGGAGACGCTTCCGTCGCAGCCGGCGTTTGTCGAAGTCGAGTGCGACGGCCTCGACCAATTCGCCGAACTGCTCAAGGTCGTCGGCATCGATGTGATCCTGCTCGATAACTTTGAGGTCGCCGCACTCCGGCAGGCCGTGTCCCTGCGCGATCGAGCGGGATTGCGCGGCAAACTGGAACTAGAGGCCAGCGGCGGCATCACGCTGGAGACCGTGCGCGAGATCGCCGAGACCGGCGTCGAGCGGATCGCCGTCGGGGCGATCACGCACTCCGCGCCGATCCTTGATCTGGGGCTCGATGCCGCATGACGCCGGCCGCTTTCGCGCATCAACTCGTGGCGGAGGACATCCAGCGCGACCTGGGAACCCAGCGCGTGGGCCGGTCCGTCATGGTCCTGCCCGACGTCGACAGCACGAACACCTACGCGCTGAACCGGTTGACGGTTGATGGCACGGTCGTGTTCGCGGAGTTGCAGACGGCCGGGCGCGGCCGGCTCGGCCGCCCATGGCAATCTCCGCGCGGCGCGTCCCTGACGTTTACGACGCTTCTCCTGGAACCGCCGGGGCGAATCGCGCCGACGCGATGGATGATGGCCGGCGCCGTCGCCGTGGCGCAGGCGATCGCGCGGGAAACAGATGTCGCCCCGGTCGTTCGCTGGCCCAACGACCTGTACGTCGGCCCGCGGAAACTCGCCGGCGTCCTCGTGGAGACGCGTTCCCTGCCGACCGGCCGCATGGCCGTGGCCATCGGAATTGGCGTGAATTGTTTACAGCAGCCCGGACATTTTCCTCCCGATCTGCGCGAGAAGGCCACCTCGCTCGAAATCGAATCGTCACAGCCCATCGATCGCACAGCGCTGGCCCGCGCGCTGCTGCGTCGTCTCGACTACCTCCTTGCCTCTCACGAGCGCCCGACCGATGACGAACTGGCCGTCCAATGGCGAGAGGCCAGCGCCGACCTGGGCGGTCGCGCACGACTGCTTTCGGATGGACAGGAATTCGGCGGGCAGATCATCGACATCCACCCGGCGACGGGTCTGCTGCTTCAACTCGACGACGGCGGCCGACGGCAGTTCGATCCGCAGACGACGACGCGGTTGTAGGTGAGGCGTACGGGTCTGGAGGATCGCGCACCAGGTGTTCCACGGCCGGCAGGGGCGCCGGCCGCTACGGGACGAGGGCGTCGGTAAATGGGGCGATGTCGAGGCCGTCGTTTTCGCCATCGCCGTTGCAATCCGCGATGGGGAACTTCACGCAATCCGTGTCCAGCCCGAGCAGGATGTTGACCAGCACGGGGATGTCATCCAGGTCCACGGCGCTGTCGTGATCGAAGTCCCCGCGCAGGCCGTAGTACACGCGGAGCGTCGTGGTGCTCGCCGCGCTGGCGTTCAACGTCCCGTCGATCTGCACCTTTCCGATGGTCGGCTCGCTGTTCCACGCGTGCGCCGAGCAATCCTGGGTGACCGCGAAGACGTTGGACCCGCCGGGCACGCGGACGTACACGTGATAGGTCATGGCCCCGCCGCTCACATTTGTGATGGCGCAGGTATTGATCCCCGGTGATTCCGTTGAGAGGACGTTCAGTCGGCTCGCCCCCACATGCAGGTTATTGAACTGCATCGTGCTCCAGCCCGTCGGGAGCTTCGGTGCAATGCGAAACGCTCCATCCGGCGCATCCGGCACGAAATCCAGAAACGCCATGATCGCATCGACAAAGGTCGACATCGACTCCCAGGCATTGGGCCAGGCCGTCTGCAACACGAAATCCGGCTGATTCGGATACAGCAGGCTGCCGCAGTCCGGGCACGTACAGGGATTGCAATAGGGCGAGATTTGCTCCGCCCCGAAGCCGGCCGGTCCGAGTCGATCGATCAGCAGGTCCATCCGGTACTTGTGGTTGTCGATGTCGGTCTTGTTCGCGGTGTAATCGGCCCGCTCGGCATAATAGAGACCATACCACGCCGTGCTCAGGAACCACGGCCCCGCACCCCACGGCGTATTGACCGGATCGTCCGAGCGGCCCCAGTAGTTGTCACCCCAGTAGCGGTTGATCAGATCGAGCCAGCCGTAGTCGTTGGTGAAATTGACCAGCGGATGACTGTTGCCGCTGGAATCACTCTGTACGCCATTGATACGATCAATGTAGCGGACCGCCCGCGTATCTTGCGGGTGATAAACCTGGAAGGGATAGACGATGCCGAGCTGCGAGATATCCGTGATTTCGCTGTTGTCGTCGAGCCAGTCATCCAGCCCGGCCTTGATGGTCGCCTGCCAGCCGGCAAAGTCCGCCTCGTCCGCATTATTGCCGAGCGCGTTCGCGATCGCTGCGGCATCGCGCAGACCGGCCACGACGTTCGCATTGGAATACGCGAAGAAGTTGTACTGGTCCTCCCAGACGTTGTTGCTCCACATGAGCTGCTCGGTGGCGTTGTAGTTGAGAAAGGGCAGGAGCGCCGGGTTGCTGGGGTTACTGTGGATCGTCGTCGCCGCTTCCTTCATCGTCGCGTAGTGGCTGGTGAGGAAAGTCGTGTCGCCGGTCACCAGGTAGTGGTAATACAAGCCCCACGGGAACACGGCGGTTTCGTCGATCTGCGGTGAACTCCAGACGGTGTACCCGTTCGTCGTGTATTTCTGCTTCCAAAATCCCTTGCCCCAGGGCTCATTGTCGCGATAGCAGGTATCGCGCATCCAGTTGTAAACTCCCGCGGACTCCGCTTCGTGGCCCGTCCGCGCCATGCAAACCGCTCCATACACCGCGTCGCGCGGCCAGCAGAAGGGGTACGCGCCGTTGTGGAAGCCGGCGATCATCGCGCCGGTCGGCCCGTCAATGTGCAGGGCCGTGGCGAGCAACCCGCGGCGGAACAGTTCGTCGTAGTCATCATCCGGCAGGTCGACCGTCACGCCTTCGTTGAGCCAATTCGTCCAGTAGGTATCCGTCGCCGTCTTGAGCGTCGCGGCGGAATTGGCGAAGAACCAATCCAGCGCCGGGCGAATCTGGTTGTCGCCGGTGTCACTGTGCAGGCCGGTTTGATACCCGCCGATCACCGCCAGGTCGATTTCCTGCGCCACGCCTGGCGCGAGAGTGAGTTGCAGACCGATCCAGCCCTGCCCATTGTCGGCGCTCGTATCCCGCCAACTGTCGGTCGCGGGCGTGCCTGACGCCCCTCCGACGCTGGAACAGAGCTTCAGCGCCGAGCCGAAAAAGATCGAATTGTCCTTCGGATAGTCGGGATCAAAGGTCGGATTGTACTCGCCGCGCGAATTCGCCGAGCCGCCGACGTTGTCGTAGGCATACATCGCTCCGTGCGATGCGCCCGTGTCCTGATACATCGCGTCCGAGCCGTCGCCGCCGTTGATCGCAAAGTCGCCATAGAAATAGAAATTCACCGTCTTGGAAACGGGACCGTTATTGGTCAGGACAAACCGCTTGAGATAAATCCCGCGATTCGGTCCCCCGCCATTGATGTTGGGGAACGTAACGCCCAGCGGCGAAAAGTCCTCCTGATCGACTTGTATATTGTTGCCGTTCGCGTGCAGCCGCGCCGAGGTGGTCACCGTATTCGACGTCGGATGATAGGCCTGCATAACGCTGTCGTAGCCGAGACCGTTCTGGTTGCTCATCCAATACGTGGTACCGTCGATACGAATGCCCGCCATGAGCTGATTCGTATGCATCTGCCCGCGGCCGGAGGTAAACGCCGGAAATGTATCGCGACCGTCGGCGTACCCTTCGTTCTTCGTGCCCACGCCATAGACCGCCCCAGCGCCAGGGTAATAGATGTCATACACCGTGCCGTTCTGATCAATAATCACGTTGATGTATTGGTTCCCGACGACGGCCTCTTCCTTCCAGAATGAGACCGGCGGATATCCGAGGGACGGATTCGGCGATCCTGCCCCTGCGCCCGGCCAGGCCAGCTTGTTGACGTAGTCGTAGGAATTGAAGCCGTTGGCCGAAAACTCGCCGCCCCCGCCGCTATCCCAAGCCGTGATCTTGTAGCGACTCGTCTGGCCAAACTGCCGCGCGCCGATTGGCAACGTCGTCGTCCACCAGTCGCGCACACCTTCAACGGTATTCTCGTTGCGGACGAAGGTCGCCAATCCGTTGAAGTTGCCGAGAACCTGCGTCGACCCGCTAGGCGTCCCGAACGTGCCCATCGGATCGCTGCCGTCGGTGGTGTAATAGACGCATACCCGGTCATACGCGAATTGAAACGACACTCGGAAGAAGATGTCGACGGTATCGTCCTCGCGCGGAACGAACGGCTCGCGCTGCGTGACATCGGCGGGCTCGCCAAAGGTTTGCGTGCCGGGCGTGTGCTCGACCGCGCTGGGCGCGGCAAACACCGGCGCGGCCGTTAGGAAGACCGTACTCACAAGAACTCGAATCGTTATAGGCGTCATTACTAAAACGTTTTACTAGGTCCGTTAATAAAAAGGCCTGCTAGGGCCTTCGCGGTTCCCTCCCCCCAGTGGGCGGAAAATCGTCTCTCCAATATCTTACTGGTTTCCGGCCCGACGAATCAAGACGCGGTTGACGTATTCCTGCACACACTTTCGGGGTTACACCCAGCCCATACCGAGGCCATTCCGAGCCCAACGAGCGTTAATAGATGCACACCATACCAATTGGCCGCATCCCATGAAAGGCACAAGACACTCACGTACGATCCGAACACCGCCGTCGCCGCCAGTCGCGTGCCAATCGTCATTGGGCCCTGTGACGATCGCGCGAGAACGGCGCGCCACGTTACGACGCACGCCGGCAGCGCCAGGGCGAGGTAATAATCACGGACCATTGGCGATGGCCACAGCATCAGGATCAACCAGAGCGCTGCCTGCGCCGTAAACGAAGCGCTGTTTGGCGGACCTCGGCGCGATACCGCCGTTGCGATCAGGATGCCGCCGATTACGAGGGCTTCGAGCACGATCCAAATCCCCCAGACAATGGGCGCGGACCAGTTGGCTGCGTGGAACCGGGGGATCTTGGAGCGATCCGAATGCGTGTACCGGCCGATCGACCACGGGGACGCGTCGCGCGGCATCGGGTCGACGGTCAGATGCTCGCCCGAACGCAGCTTCGCGCGGGCGGCCTCAATTTCCGCCGCCGGCGCGTCGCCGAAGACGACCACTTGATGGTCTCCGGTCGGCGCCGCCCTCAGCCAGCGCGTTAGCACGACGGCCAGCGAGCAGTTGTGCTCGTGGCCGTGCCGACCGATCCGCAGCCAGGGGTCCTCGATGAACCGATGGTTGGAATACCATTCGACGCGCCGAATCCAATTCGAGTGCTCGCGCACGGCCCCATCGATCCCAAAAAACATGCACGAGGGGAGAACGTCGAACAGCAGAATCGCCAGCATCAGACCCCACACGGCGCGCCAGCGCCGCTGTAGCGCAAAGAACACCAGCAGGAAGAATGGCGTCACTTTCAGACAACCCGCCAGGCCGACCAGAACTCCGCCGGTCAGCTCCCGCCGCTGCAGGACCAGCGTCAGCCCGGTAACGCAGAGAAAAAGCACGCCGATCGTGAGTTGATTGCCCTGGAGCACGTGCTGGAAGTGCGCCACCATCAGGAACAGCGGCCAGACAAAGAGCCGGCCGTCTGTGGGCCGGCCCGCTTCCCGCGCCGGTTGCACCCACCACCATCGATATAGCAGCCACGCCGTCCCGACGGCCGCGAGCGTGTTGGCCGTAACGAACAGCGACACGCCGAGCCATCGCGGCGCCCAGACGGTAAACGGCATCAGCGCAAGGAACGCCCCGGGCAAATAGCCGAACATCCCCGTCCACGGCGGAATTGCGCGATGCTCCCAGACGTATCCCGTCTCGCGGGAGAAAGCCCGCCAGTCCGGCTCGTCATTCATCCCCCGGTGCAGGCCCCCAAGAACGCCGCTACCCAGCGTGAGAATGACCGCCGCCCAGGCGATGGCCACGAGCCAGGGCTTGCCCAGCCATCGCGTGATCGTGGGTGCATCGACTTGAGGCTCGTTGAAGGGCGGGCGCTGCCAGCCGCTTGTTTCAATCACCGAGTATGCACATCTCGAAAACGAGGAAAGCGAATCGCGCGCGGTTCGGCGGGTGGAACCCGCCCTGCCTACACGGGCAGGTTTTCCGAGCGCAACAAAAACTGTGCCGCGAGTTCGCCGAGGAACACGAGGATCATTGACAAATAAAACAGCGCCGTCGCCGATTGCGTCGCCCTCCGTCGAACGCAATCCCAGGCCATCCACGCAAAAACCCCCGTCACCAGGATGCCCACGCCGAGCCGCACCGAGATCATCAACCAAAACCAAACAACATCACCGCCCGGCCGATATTCCCCTGTCCATAGCGGCACGCTCGCCGCGATCACCCACGCGCCCCGCGCGATCACCGCTCCGACGTAGATCATCGCGAGCCGCCGCAACGGCGCGATCGGCATCCCCGTATCCGTCAGATAACGATGGCCCAGCAACATCGCCGCCGTTGCCGAACCCAGCAGCATCGCGCCCAGCGCCGTCGTCGTCGCCACGGGCAGCCGCACGGCGGTGGCATCCTGTTGCCCAACGCCGACGATGTCGTCGGGCCGATGGGCCAGCACGATCGCCGTCGCCAGCGCTGCGAGCCCCGCCGTAACGGCGCACAGGCGCTGGGCCCCGCCGATCCGATCGGCCTGGACCGAATTGACGAAGAGCCAAATCGAGCCCGCGACCGCGGCGACCGCCATCCCGATCAGGGGCCGCCAGTGGTGCGCCCACTCCTTCGCACCGATTTCCCGATAAAAGAGCCCGCCTGCGATGAACAGCAACACGAGCGTCACGACGGCGATTAAACGCAGATAACGCCAACTCACCTGTCGCATCGCCGACAGACTGATCGTTAGATAGCAGCCGGCGGCGAGTTGGGTGAGAAATGTCGGAAGCATGGCCGTGCGAGCTTAGCAACGGAGGCCGCGTCAGTCGAATCGCAATGACATCGTTTCCGTCTAAAGCTTCTTGAACGCCTCGAGCGCCCGATCGAGGTGTTCACGCTCATGTGCCGCGGAAATCTGGACACGGAGCCGAGCCGTGCCTTCGGGAACGACCGGATATCCGAAGCCAATGACGAAGACGCCCAGTTCGAGAAGCCGCTTGCTCGCGGCGATGGCTTTGGCCGTCTGGCCCAACAGGATCGGCGTGATGGCGCTGGGACCCTGGCGCGTCTCGAAGCCGAGCTGGGCTAGGCCCTCACGCATGTACTTGACGTTCCCCCGCAGCTTCTCCACGCGCATCGTATCCCGCATCAGGATTTCGATTGCTTTTGACGCCGCCGCCGCCGAGGTCGCGGGCAGGCCATTGGAAAAAATCTGCGGCCGGGATTTCTGTATCATCAGCTCGATCAAACTCGACCGCGACGCGACGTAACCGCCCGCCGCGCCCCCCAGCGCCTTACCCAGCGTCCCGGTCATACCGTCGATCTTGCCGTGCAGGCCGTAATGCTCGGCGACGCCGCGGCCGGTCGGACCGCAGACGCCGACGCCGTGCGAATCGTCGACAATGAGCATGGCCCCGTGTTCCGCGCAGAGCCGATGAATCACGTCCAGCCTGGCGATGTCGCCCTCCATGCTGAAAACGCCATCGGTGATGACGATCTTGCTGGGAACGCCCGCCGCCTCTTTCAGGCAGCGCTCCAGGGCGTCCATGTCGGAATGCTTGTAAACCGCGGACTTGGATTCCTTGTTGATCTGCCGGCCCAGGCGGATCGCATCGATGATCGACGCGTGGTTCAGTTCGTCGCTGATGGCGATGACCGAATCGCCGCCGGAGGCCATGAGCGTGGCGATGACCGCCTCGTTGGCGTTCCAGCAAGACACGTAGGTCGTTGCCGCCGGCGTCGCCGACAGATCGGCAATCCGCCGCTCCAACTCGTGGTGGTAGTCAAAGGTTCCGCAGATGAACCGTACCGAACCAGTCCCCGCGCCCCATTTCTTCCCCGCTTCGAGCGACGCCGCGACGACCTCGGGGTGGTTCGCCAGTCCCAGATAGTCATTCGAGCAAAGCACGACGACGCGGCCGACGCCTTCAATCTCCGACTCCGCCCCCATCGGTCGCTTGAGCGTGCGAAAGGTCTTGTGCTGACCGGCGTCCCGCAAACGGGCCAGGTCATCGTCGATCGTCTGCCAGACACCCGCGGTCATCGCCCGTCCTCGATGTTGAGAATCACCTTGATCGCTTCGCCCGCCTGCATGAGCTTGAATCCCCGCTCGAAATCCTTCAATGGAATTCGATGCGTGATGATCGGGTCGAGCCTCACGCGGCCGGATAGGATCAGGTCCTCCATCTGGTACCAGGTCTCGAACATCCGGCGGCCGTTGATCCCGATGATCCGCGCTCCCTTGAAGATGACGTGATCGTTGAAGTTGATGGGCACGTCCTCTTTGGGCAGCCCGAGGATCGCCATCGTCCCGCAATTGCGCAGCGCCGCGAGGCCTCCATTGATCGCCTTCGTCGCGCCGCTCATTTCGCACACCACGTCCGGCCCCAACCCCCGCGTCAGTTTTTTGGCTTCCTCGATCCATCCGGCCTGCGTCGTCTTGAGCGTGTGATCCGCGCCCAACTCTTTCGCCAGCGCTAAGTTCCGATCGTTGATGTCCGCGACGATCAATCGTCCGACGCCGGCCGCCTTGGCGACGGTCACGGCCATGAGCCCGATCATGCCCGCGCCGGTGATGAGCACCGACTTACCCGATACGCCCGCCGTCATCACGGTATGGACGGCATTGCCGAGTGGGTCCATGATCGCCGCCACGTCGTCAGGAATCTGCGGATCGAGGGGCCAGACGTTGCGGTAGGGGACGGCGAGGTATTGTGCGAACGAGCCGTCGCGATCGATACCGATGATCCGGACGTGGTCACAAACGTGGGCGTTGCCGGTCTTGCAGCTAAAACACGATCCGCAACCGATGTGGCCCTCGACGGAGACACGCTGACCGGGCTGGATTGCCTCGACCGCGTTGCCCACGGCGACGACGGTTCCCATCACTTCATGTCCGATGATGATTCCGACCTTGATGCGCGATTGCGCCCACGGTCCCCATTCGTAGATGCCGCGATCCGTCCCGCAGATTCCGGCCTTGCGCACCTTGATAAGCACGTCGCGCGGGCCGAGTTGCGGCAAGGGCGCGCTATCCTCGTAGTCCAGCCCCGGCGCCGCCCGGGGCTTACGAAGACACGCCATCGTCGTGGGCAGAGTCGCCGAACCGGACATGAAGGGTTCCTGCGCGAAGGGGCGAGTGAGTCAGTTCTTGGGGGCCTTTTCTTTTTGCGCCGCCTTGTTCTTTTGTTCCATGGAGGCAATGGATTCGATTCGCCGTTGCATCTGTTCGTAGATCGCATCGACCGGCTTGTTTAACTCCTGGAGCTTCTTCATCTTGGCGTCTTCGTCGCTCAGCTTCGCCGCCTCGTCATAGGCCGCCTGGTTGCGCTGGCGATGCTCCTCGGCCCGGGTCTGGGATTGCGTCAACACCATCTCTGCGCTCGTCCGCTGATCGGCGGAGAAGTCGAACTTGTCCGCGGATCCCTTGACGAGTTCCGGCCACTGGGTGGTCGGCGGCGCGGGCGCCACGGGCGCGGTCGGTTGGGGCGGCGGCGGTCCGACATTGGGGGGCGGCGCCGGACCCACCGGGCGCGGCGGCGTGGGGATAGTCGGGGGCGTTGGGCGTACGGGGGCGTCCGTCTTAGGTCTTTGAATCGGCGGCATCGGCGCGGCCGGAGCCTGGGCGATGGGCGCCGTCTCGGGCGAGGGCATTCGAATCTCCGGCCGCTTGCCGGGATGCAGCGGCCCGCAGGCCAGGGCATCGAGGTTTTCGATGGCAAAAGGAATTCCGCTGATCTTCACCGCGTCAGCGAACCTGGCCTCGATTCGCCCGCGCGCCGGCGTAATCTGTTCCGTCGAGAGCGACGCCTCGGTCATTTTCACGATGTTCTGCAGGCTCATCGGGGCCTTGGACAACAACCGATGATACTGGCCGCGATACTTGGCCACCTGGGACTGCTGATCGGGGCTGGCCAGCGCGGGTTCCGTGCCCACCAACGTGATGACCAGGCGCAGTCGATCGAGCGTCAGGGCGATCTCCCGTTGATAACGCTCCTGTACCGACACCAGTCCGTTGAGCGCCTGCAGTACCTTGGCTGACTCCGCGGGCGGGAGTTGGTAATTTTCCTGGATGAACCTCGTGCGATCCTCCAGGAGCCTCTTCACGTCGGCCTCGCTCGCCGGCAAATAGGGGGACGACCACGGTCCCGAATCGGCCCGGACTATCGGCGTCAGCGTGCCGATACCCATCCCCCAAAGAATCGCGCAAGCCCAAATTCGCCTCAACATCACAAAACCCTCATGTCGCCGGCAAGTCGCAGCAGGATCGAGCGCCACGTTCGCACCCGCCCCGAGCCGGGCCATGTATTGTCGGAGGGTCCGTGGTTCTCGTCAAACGGGCCGGGAAAGGGCTTTCTGTCAAGAAAAACGGCCGCCACGGACATCCCCCTCCCGTGTCCGCAGCGGCCGAATCCATGTTGGCGACGCAAATCTCGCCAAAACTTCAACGCATGAGCGGCGAACTCCCTCTTTCCCGCCGCCGTGAAAATCGGATGCCCATCATCCCAAGGAGCATCGCGAGCATCGACGTGGCGCTGACGGCCCCGCACAAGCCGCAGCTTGCGCTGGGGGTGATCGGGGCGGGATTGTCCGCCTGCAAGCCCGGGGCGCCCGGCTCGACGATGATCCCGTTCGCCTCCAGATCGTGATCGCCGCGCATGCCGTCCACGAGGTGGAGGTGGACCACGTTGTCGGCGATCTCCGCACCGGTCGTTCCGTCGAAGAGGAAGCTGTAATAGTGGTCGACGGGGATGACCGGCGACGGGCCGAACTTGTAGTAGGTGTTCATCGCCGGATCCGAATGCATGATCATGTCGACCACGATCGCGCTGCCGACCGGGAAGATCCCTTCCACGTTGAACTTGAAGAACCCTCTCGGGAAGGTCACATCCGGCGGCACGATCACTTCATCCGGCGGTAACAGGGCCATGACGCCCGTCAGCCGCGTCCCGGCCGGGGAGACGATCGTCACGAATTCGCCGTAGATATCCCGGAAACAGGCGACGTTGTCCTGGAGGCTGTCCGGAATGCCGTCGCTGTTTCCATCGCCGTTATTCGGGCATTCGTCTTCTTCGTCCGGCGAGATGTTATCGTCGTCGTCGGGCACCCAAGTCTTCGTCGCGGTGCAGAGGATGGGCACGCCGTCGACTTCGCCGGTCGCCTGGATCGTGTCGGTTCCGGGACCGCCCGCGCCGGTGTAAGTAAACGAGGAGTGCCCCGCTCCGTTGGTCGTGTTCATTAACACCAGGCCCGTATTGGGACCGCTGATGATGTTGTAGGTAATGTCAATGCCGGGCGCGGGAGCGCCGTTTTTCAGAACCGTGATTGTCACGGTGTGCTGAGTGTTTTCCTGATTGGTATCCGCGGCCGGCGCCAGCGAGCAAGAGGCGCTGATCCACGTCTTGGTCGCCTCGCACTGGAACGGCACACCCGAGATGGTGCCCGACGCACGGATCGTGTCCGTGCCCGGATTGCCGTTGCTCAGATAGCTGAGGCTCGCCTGCCCGGCAGGATTGCCGTTCAGTGGGCCGGTTTGGACGAAGTTCGCGAACCCGGCGTTGGGTCCGGCAAGGATGTTGACGGCCACGAGCTGGTTCGCAGCGGGAGCGCCGTCCTTGGTGACGCTGATCGTCAGGTTGTGCAGCGTCCCGACCAGATTGGTATCGTCGAGCGGCACAATATCGCATCCCACATCGATCCACTCCTTGGTGGCTTCGCAGTGAACGTCCACACCGTCCACGACCGTGTCGGCGGCGATGGTGTCCGTTCCCGGCGTCCCATTGCTGGTGTAGGTAAACGAGGCTTGGCCGTTGACATCCGTCACTCCGACGCCCGCGGCGTTGTTGGTGCCGGTCACCGTGAAGTTGACGATCGCGTTGACCGCCGGCGTGTCCGGCGGTTCGGTCCGCAAGACCGTCACGGTTACGGTGTGGTCTTCGCCTACCTGGTTCGTGTCCGTGAACGGATCGATCAGACAGCCGCTGTCGACCCATTCTTTCGTCGCCTCACAATTGAAGGCCACGCCGTCGATAGTGCCCGATGCAGTAATCGTGTCGGTCCCCGGCGTCGGCCCACCCATGTATTGGAAGGGCGCTGCGAACTGGCCGGCCGCATCGGTCAGGATCATCTGCGGGGCCACCGCCGCGGCGTTCGGGCCGGCCGTCACGTCGATCGTGACGCTTACGCCCGCCGCCGGAACGCCCGGTCGGCGCAACAACGTGATGTTCACCTCATGCGCTGTATTGACCCGGTTCACATCCGTGGGCGGATCCAACTCGCACGTCGGGTCGATCCATTCCTTGATCGCGAGGCATTCAAACGGAACACCATTGATGGTCCCATTGGCGCGGATCGTATCGACGCCGGCCAGTCCGTTGCTCATGTACGTGAAATCGGCCGCTCCGGCCGTCGTTGTATCCGATCCGCCCGCCAAGACGTTCGGACCGGCAAGGACCACGAAATTTACTATGGTTCCGTCGGGGGCATCGAGGCCCGGCCCGCTTTCCACGTCCACGTTTACCGTCTGCATCCCACCCACGATGGATGGCGCCATCGGCGCGATCACGCAGCTTGGGACGACTTCCCACGTCTTGGTTGCCGTGCATTCGAAATCCGCCCCGCCCGGCGGCCCGCCAATGGTTCCGAACACGCGGATTTCGTCTGTGCCCGGGTTGCCATTGCTCGGATAACTGAAAGTGACCGTACCATCAATGAGGTTGGTAATGTCCGCGTCGGCGAATGGCGCGTTCGGCCCCGAAACGATTTCGAAGTTAACGGCCACGACGGGAGCGGGGACGCCGCCGTTTTCCGTCACGGTCACCGTGACCTGGTGGATCGTTCCCACCGGGTTCGTATCCGTGGGCGGATCAATCGAACACTGCGCGTCGATCCACTCTTTGGTGGCTTCACAATGAATGTCCACGCCGTCCACCACGGTGTCAGCCTCGATCGTGTCCAGGCCCGGCGTCCCGTTGCTCGTGTAGGTGAACGAGGCCTGGCCGTTTACATCCGTGACTCCGACCCCCGCATCGACGTTAATCCCGGATACGGTGAAGTTCACGATCGCATTGACCGCCGGGTCCGGTGAGGTCGTCCGCAGGACCGTCACCGTGACCGTGTGGTCTGTCCCCGCCTGGTTGGTATCTGAGAAGGGATCGATCGCGCAGCCGCTGTCGATCCACTCCTTGGTCGCCTCGCACATGAATGCGACGCCGTCGATCGTCCCCGAGGCCGTAATGGTATCCGTGCCTGCTGTCGCCCCGCCCATGTATAGGAACGGCGCCACGAAATGGCCCGCCGCGTCCGTCATGATCATTTGTGGAGCCACCGCCGCATTGGGACCGGCGGTCACGTCGATCGTGACGGTGACCCCAGCCGCTGGTACGCCGGGCCGGCGCAAGAGCGTGATGTCCACCGAATGAACCGAATTCACCGCATTGACGTCCGCGGGAGGATCCAGCATGCAGGTGGGTTGGATCCATTCTTTCGTCTGGATGCACTCGAACGCCGCGCCGGCAATCGATCCGCTGGCGCGAAGCGTATCCAAGCCGGCGCCGCCGACGTCGTTGTAATTGAAGGTCGCGATGCCCGCCGCGGTGGGTTGCACATCGACGTGCCCCGCATTGGGGCCGCTCAGGATCGTCAGCGTCACCGGCGTGCCGTCCGGCGCATCGACGCCGGGCCGCCGTTCCACGTCTACAGCGACTAACTGCGCGCCGCCCGCGGCAGTCGGCGGAAGCGCTGCAATGCTGCACGTCGGGCTGATCCACTC
The DNA here is from genome assembly GCA_035275405.1 of Phycisphaerae bacterium. NCBI lineage: Bacteria > Pseudomonadati > Planctomycetota > Phycisphaerae > Phycisphaerae bacterium. The sequence goes on along the minus strand of DATEMU010000012.1, from coordinate 158,815 downwards.
CACCGCGTTCGGATCGGTGCAGATGAAGGGCACCGCGCCAATCAGGCCGGTCGCCTGAATCGTGTCGATACCGGTGTTCGGACCACCCGCGTAAACGAAAGTGGCCTGACCGAGGGCATTCGTTGCCACAACGCCACCGGCGCCGAGATTGGGTCCCGCCGTCACACTAAACGTCACATCGACGCCCGCCACCGGCGTTCCGCCGTTCTGCGTGAGCGTCGCCGTGACGGCGTGCAGCGTATTGACAGGTCTTAATATTCCGCTGGGTGATAAGAGGCAACTCGCGGTGATCCACTGCACATCGACGCTTCCTGCTGCCGCGCCGAGCGTCGCCGCAATCGTGATCGGGGGGTCTTCGCCCGTCGGGCTGGTCACTTCAAAAGTGCCCTGGCCGTTGGCGTCGAACAGCGTCAGGACGGGGATCGTCGCCGTGTTGTTCAGATTGTCGTTGATCGTCAGTGCATTGGCCGCGCCGCCCGACGCAAAGGTCCGTATCGCCGCGCCGCCGGTTGCCGTAATGGTAATGGGCGACTCCGGGGCGAAATTGGGGATGGGATTGTCGCACAAGTCCCGCGCCGTCAAAGTAATGACGATCGGGCTGCCCGCCACCTGAATCAACGGCGCGGCGCTAACATCGAAATGGTCCAGACCCGCATTGGGTGCGCCCGTCGCACCCGGTACCACCGTTACATCCACGAGGGGAACATCCACGAGTACCGTGCTGCCGCCCGGTCCTGGCGTCACCGTCAGGAGGATGTCTGCCGCGTCGCCCACGGTCCCGCCGATGCAGTCCACCGCACGGAGGCGCAGGTCGGGAAACTCCACCGTCGAGGGAATCGTGCTGGCGACTGTCACGGTGAAGACGATCGTGTTGGCGGCGGGGATTTCAATGCCGCCGTTGGCCAGCGTGAGGTCGCCGGGGGCCTGCACGATGGCGGAGGCCGGAATAGTGGTATCAAAGACGAAATGCGTAGGCGCAGTAAGCGTAAACGTTGTGCCCGCGGGCCAATCCGTGTTGGCCGAGGCGGCGATCTCCGGCGCGAGGTCCACCGTATCGAACGCCCCCGTTACCGCTGAATTCGCATCGACCGTCATCGTGCCCTGTGCGAAGCTGTCCACGGCGCGAGCGGTGGAGGCGGACAGGGCGAATAAGCCGATCGCGGCCAACACCATGCATCGCATTGGCGTTGCCAGGGCCTTCGCAGGCCGATTGATTCCCACGGACGATGTAAATCTCGAGGACATGATCATTACCCCTCTGTTCTGAATTACGCCACTGAAGCAATCGACTTGCCCGCGTCGGCCCTTGCGCGGCGCGCCCGAGTCGCAGACTCACGGCAGCGCTCGAAGCAGGCCGGTTCACTAATCGAGCAAGCAATGCACCTTGAAACGTCCCTCCCAATTCGGTGATGAAATGCGAAGCCAATGATATTGGCTCGCCATCCCGTCAACCGAGTCACGCGAATCGCTTCCCCAAGTCGCGCGATAATCTCCCCGAACTTGAAGCATCTGAAACAAGGCGGCCCCGACGACCCGCGACTCGGTTGAGCCGGGCGGTACGGCGAAGCGACCGGGAAGCTCTGGGTCCTCAAACCACGATTGTACTAAGACGCATAACCCAACGCCAGTCTGGAACGGGTTTTTTATAGGGAACGTTCGACAATTTCAGCGCGCGGTGCTCAACGGAGCGGCAAAGATAAACGGCGGCCGATGCGCTGTCCGCGTCCGAGAATTGTGGTTCGTCCGAAAACTATGGCACCGCACTTCCATATGTCGTGCGAACCACGTCGTCGCATTAAGCGTTAACCGGTTGAAACCCGGATCGAGGGCGAATACTGGTCCAGGAAACGTCAGAACGAAATGACGGCGCGCGCAGGGGTGGCAATAAAACCCGCCCCAACATTGACTTTTGGAGGCTTTTATGGTGAACTAGACGCAAGGCGCTATCACACTTGTCTCGCAGTGATTCGAGGATTGGCGCGGCAGATTAGTTCGCCGCGCCGCCTGGTCGAGCGAGGGGGACATCGTATTGGGGTACCCCGCCGCGTGGAAACGCTGGAGGATGAACGATGAATATTCTACATCAACGCAATTTGTTCAAAATGAAATCAGTGCTCTGCGCGCTGCTCGCGCTTTACGGACCCATCGCCCTGACCGGCTGTGGAAACAACATGCTGGGGCCGGCCGTTCCACTTGCGCAGATTCAGATCCCGCTGGGCCCGGACCATCCACTGACGGCCGCGCTCGCCGGAACCACCTTTCAGGGCGCCGTCGCGATGGATATTCTCCCGGTCGCGCGACAATTCCGACTTGTCTTCCGCGACGAAGAGCGCCAAGTCTCCGGTTCGTATGACTTTCAAGGCGGCGAAATCATTCTGACCGGGGTCGATTTCAAGAACACGACCGGTGCGGCCAGCGTTCAATTCGACCCGCAGCGTCGGGTCGAGAGTATTACGACGTCCGCCGGGGAAGCGTGGGTCCGCCCCGCCGATGACGTTGCGAGGGCCGTGGAGACCGGCGATGCGGCGAATGCCTATATCGCCGCCAATGCCGACTTGATCGCGATCGCGCAGTCCATGGACGAAAACCGCGGCGCGGCATCGCCGACATCGAATTCGAGCACCGGCGGGTCATCGACGACGCCCGGCGTCATCGTACAAAACAAGCCGAATCAAGCCGACGCCCTGATCCTGAACGCCGTCCTTGCTTCCATCGCCGCAATTTGGGCTCCCGTCGCAGGCATACTGTATCCGCTGTTGGCGTTCTTCACTGTCGCGACCATCGTCGAAAAAACGTCCGTCGCTCGTTTCAATGGGACCTGGTCGGCGACCAACGCCAACGCCAATTTGCTCGTCACCATCAACGACGGCAAAATCACGAAACTGGTCGATGCGGATTCCGATCACGAACTGACGATTGTTGATTCCCGGCTGGACCGATTGGACGGCGCGCGGGTCACCTGGATCGTCCTGGCCACTGTTCTGGGGCAGGAGACCGAGGTCGAATTCGCCTTTGACGTCGAGGAAATGTCCAACGGCACATTGGAAGGCACGCTCACTGCGGTGGGTAGTTCATTCGCAAGAGTCCCGGTCACGATGACGCGCATCTAGCGGGGGGCGCGCTGCGGTCATCCTTAAACAATTGGGGGTGCGTTGCACGTTCGCAGTGGCGTTCGGAGGGGCGTCTTGGACCGTGTTCTCTGGGTTCCCGGACCTGTTACTCCATGCCGATCGCGTCGACGGCGCTTCGTTGGCGCGGCAGCATGCCCTCCCGTCTCGCCACCCTTTTCATTTCGTCATACTGCACGAGGTCGAGCGTCGGCCTCTCCCGGAAAGAAGGAGCTATCAGAATGAATACGTCCATACGCATTGTCACTTTCGTCACGCTGGGGCTTTGCGCGATCGGTCCCGCGGCCCTCGCACAATCGCCCGCCAGTTCTTCCATTACTTACCAGGGGAGGTTAGCCCTCGACGGTCTCGCCGTTAATGAAGACTGCGATGTCGTCTTCCGGCTGTATAACGCGGCCGACGGCGGAAATCTTGTCGCCCAGGTCGGCGATGAATTCAGCCCCCGCATTGTCGCCGTCCGCAAGGGACTGTTCACCCAACCGCTGGATTTTGGCGCCGGCGCCTTTGACGGCGGCGAGCGCTGGCTGGAAATCGCGGTGCGACCAACGGGGACCTACGGAGCGTACTCGGTGCTCAGTCCGCGCCAGTGTGTGACGCCGACGCCCTATGCGCTGCACGCGCTGACCGGCGGCGACGGCGCGAGCCTCGACCAGGCCTACAACAAAGGCGGGCCCGGCGCCGGTCGGACGATCCATGCGACGAACGGCCCGATGAGCATCGAAGGCGATGGCGGTCTCGTCGTCTCCGGCAATGTGGGCATCGGCACGCAAACACCCGCGTCGAAACTCGAAGTGGCGGGCGTCGTCCATTCCACCAATGGCGGATTCATGTTTCCCGACGGCTCGGTACAGGTCACGGCAGCCACCGGCGGCGGCGGTCTCGATCCACGCGTGACCCCCGGCTGCACCGATGCGCCTGATGGTTCACCGGTTGACGTGCTTTGCGTCGATAACGACGGCCATGTCACTGTCGGCTACAACGGCGTGCCCCCCGGCGCGCCCTTCGATTTGGACGTCGACGGGAACATTCGCTCCACAAATAATGTTTATGTCGAGGGGATTCTCGGGATAGGGACAACGACGCCGACATTCAGGCTCCACATCAATGGGGGAGATTTGGGTGTGGATAACTATGGCGCCCCTATGACCCTCATGGGAAGGCGAGCGAACGGCACGCCGGCGTTGCCCGCGGCCGTCGTGAACGGAGATGCTTTGGCCACATTTAGAGCCAGAGGCTATGATGGAATCGGATTCACCAACGCGAGTAGCGCTCTCATCAGTATGTCGGCGACGGAAAATTGGACGCCGGCGGCGCAGGGCGCCAATATCACTTTCCATACGAGTCCGAACGGTTCAACAGCGGCCAGCCTCCAGGAACGGATGCGCATCGACCAAAATGGCAACGTCGGTATTGGCCTCGCCGCGCCGGCCGAACGGCTCGATATCAACGGCACTGCGAAGATGACGGGCTTTAGTCTTCCCACCGGCGCCTCGGCGGGCCACGTTTTAACCTCCGATGGCGCAGGCGCTGGTACCTGGCAAACGCCAACGGCGCCACCGACCGGCCCGGCCGGCGGAGACCTGACGGGCACCTATCCCAATCCAACGATCGCGGCGAACGCCGTGGATAGCGGCAAGATTGCTGATGGTCAGGTGATGACGGCCGACATCGCCAATGACGCCGTGACGAGTGGCAAAATCGCCGACGGTCAGGTGATGACCGCCGATCTCGCCAATGACTCGGTCGACCATAACAAGCTGGCGTCGGACCCGATGTCGCTGGTTGAAGTTTCCGGCGGCGTGATGCAGGTGGCTGGCGCGAATATTGACATACCCGCGCCCGGGAAACTTCTGGTTGACTTTATTTCCAGCCATAGCCCGCTGGAATTGCAGATCAACGGCACGACGGCGGTCTATATTTCGGATCCCGACCGCTTCGTCGGCATCGACACGACCAGCCCTGAGGTCCGCCTCCATGTCACCAACGGTACGGATGTCGGCGGCGCGTCGGGCGGATTCCTTCAACTGGGTCTTACCGCGGGTGTCAACATCGGGATCGACAACAACGAGATCCACGCTCGGAACAATGGCTCGCCGTCCCAATTGCATCTCAATGCGGAGGGGGCCAATGTCGTCATGGGCAGCATCGTCCCCGGCGGCAATTTCGGAATCGGGACCGGTACGCCCGATACAACCATCGATGCCCGGGACATTCAAGCCGTGGAGCGGCTCTACACCTTAAACCATGGTAACGGAGCCGTCATCGAATTGATCAATTTCACCCTGGGAACTCCCGCCTATCTGGGCGCCATTAACTTTTACAATAATCTCGGCCTCGCCGTGGGCCAGATCGGCTACCTCGGCGGCAATCAATTGGCTTTTCGCGTCAACTCGGCCGAAAGAGTGCGCATCGACGAAAATGGTAATATGGGCATTGGCACAACGACGCCGGCCTTTAAGCTCGACGTCATCGGCGATGTCAACGTCGCCGCTCCGCACAAACTGCACGTCGACACCATCACCAGCCACAGCCCATTGGCATTGCAGACCAGTGGCGAGACGCACATCCTGATTGACGACACGACCGGCAACGTCGGGATCGGCCCCAATGGCGTGGGCCCGCCGATGCCGCCGGAGGAAGCCCTGCACGTCAACGGCTGCATCAAGGCCGACTGCCTCAAGATTACCGCCGACAACGTCGTCGAAATCACCCCGCTCGTCATGACCCGCGCCGGCACCGGTCTGGAGCTGCTGCCCAACTCCAACGGCGTCGTCCGCATTCACCCGGTCGCGGCGGGCACTCAGAATGTCATGATCCCCATCAGCATCCCGAACTCGCTCTTCGGCGTGCAGCAGAAGCTGAAAAGTGTGGAGATCTGCTACAAAGCCACTTCGCCGACTACTTTCATCAACGCCTCCCGCGTTCGCGTGATGCGCGACGCCGGGACGTTTACGAATCTCATCGACGATCCCACGGACCGCAAGAGTACGTCGTGGATGTGTTTCACCATTGCCCCGCCCGCCGGATCGCCTCCGGACGTCTTCCCGCCGCTCGACGGCCCGTCCTTCATCAATCTGGAACTGTCCATCGGCGGCGTCGCGCCGTCGTACGACATCGAGATCGGCCGCATCAAACTGACGCTCACGGAGGAGGTGTAACATGACTCGCCGCGGACTCACCCTCTTGTTGTGTCTCGTCGCCGCGCCCGTGTTCGCCCAGAATTACGATCTGTCCTGGCATACCATCGACGGAGGCGGGACCGTCACTGCCGGCGCCGACGGCTATGAACTCGTCGGCACCATCGCCCAGGCCGATGCCGACGGCGACGTGGCCGAACTGACCGCCAACGGATATTCGCTGGTCGGTGGCTTCTGGGCCGCGGTCGCCCCGCACTGCACGTGTCTGGCAGACGTCAACGCCGACGAGAAGATCGACGGCGGCGATATCCAGCGGTTTCTCGATTGCGCGCTGGCAGACTCCGGCGATTGCGATTGCGCCGATCTTGACCGCTCCGGTCAGATCGCTCCGGCCGATGTTGCCGTTTTCGTCGACACGCTGCTTACCGAAATACAGTGCCCGTAAGACGAGTGGCGCTCTGCGTCACCACTCGACGCCCAAAATCAAACAATTCAGCCCGCTCCCGATCCCGCAGAAAGCCGTACGCTGGCCGCGCTCCAGGACGCCGCGCTCTTCGGCGATGGCCGCGGTGATGGGCAGCGAGACCGTGCCGATGTTGCCGAGGAACTCGTAGGTCGGGAAATCCTTTTCCGGCGAAACGCCGAGGGCTTTCATGACCGTCTCGCGGTGGGGCGCGCCGACCTGGTGGCAGATCGTGCGATTGACGGACTCGGCGGTCCAGCCCATTTCTTCGAGAAATGCGAACCACGTCTCGACACCGAGCTCGACCCCGTGTTCCAGCACGCCCGCGGCGTCGGTGTCCATTCGCATGGGGGCCGTCGAGGGCATGCCCGTATCCGGTCCCCAGCGGCATAGCTCGTGATACTTCGTGCGGCTGCGGATCACGCCGCCGAGCAGTCGATGACCGTTCGGCGCAAGCGACGAGTCGCAGACGACGACGCCGATTGCCCCGCTCCCGCCGGTCAGCGTGGCGAGGCACCAGCGGAAGTTTTCCATCGTCGGCTCGGCGAGCATCCGCTCGATGGTCAGATCGACGATCTGCCGCGCCGATTCGCACGAGACGACGAGCGCCGCGCGGACATGGCCGAGTTCGATCGCGCTTGCCGCCTGGACGATGCCGTTGATGACGCCGAGGCAGGCGTTGGAGACGTCGTAGATCTGCGTATTCGAGCCGAGGCCCAGCGCGCTGGCCGCCGCGCAGGCCGTCGCCGGCTCCAGATTATCGCGGCAGACGCCGCCGTAGATGAGCATGCCGATTTGATCAGCGGCCATGCCCGCCGCGCGAAGCGCCTTCGCCCCCGCCCGCGCCGCGCCGCCCGCCATTGTCACGCCCGGCTCCCAATAGCGCCGCTCGCGGATGCCGGTCAGCGCCTCCAACTGCCCCGGCTGGATGCGCAGCGTCTTGTAAAGCGGTGCAAGCCGTTGTTCGAGTTCCTGCGAGCTGACGACCTGCGCGGGCAGTTCGTAGCCGATGGCGGCGATGGATGACTTGCTAAATCGCATGGGGGGTATTCTAAGGGAAAGGACAGTGTGGCACAGGCTAACAGCCTGTGTTCGCACCGGCTGTTAGCCGGTGCCACACATTCTGACGACAGCGCGAGTTTTAGTGCGCCCGCACCTTCTTCACTTCCTCCGTGAGGAGCGGGACGAAAGTAAAGATGTCCGCCACAACGCCGTAGTCCGCGACTTTGAAGATCGGCGCTTCCTTGTCCGTATTGATCGCCACGATACGGCGGCTGCCGCGCATGCCCGCGAGGTGCTGGATCGCCCCGCTGATCCCGCAGGCGATGTAAAGCTGCGGCGTCACCGTCTTGCCCGTCAGGCCGACCTGCCGCGAGTGCGGCTGATAGCCCGCGTCGCAGGCGGCGCGGCTGGCGCCGACCGCGCCGTCGAGGGCGTGGGCGAGGTCGAAGATGATCTTGAAATTGTCCGCGCTCTTCAGGCTGCGACCGCCGGAGACGACGATCGACGCCTCGGTCACGTCCTTCTCCGCGCCGCCGGTCCGGGCGATTTCTTTGGTTGTCTGACGCTCGTCGCTCGCATCGGCGGCGTAGGGTACGCTCACGCGTTCGGCCTTCGCCCCGCCGGACGGAATGGGAAACGTGTTGGGGCGCACGGAGGCGATCTGCAATCGTGCGGGGTTGAAATGCACCTTCGACGTGGCTTTGCCATTGTAGATCGGCCGGCGGACCACCAGCGTACCGGTCGAGTCGAGCTCGAACTCGGTGCAATCCGTGGCGAGACCGGCGCTCAATCGCACCGCGACGCGCGGGGCGACGTCCCGCCCCATGAACGACGCGGCCAGCAGGACGATCTGCGGATCGGCCTTGCGGATCATTTCGACGATCGCGCGGGTGTACCTCAGCGGTTGATACATGGCCAGCGCCGCATCGCCGGTCGAATAGATGGTGGCCACACCGGTCGAATCGAGCTTGTCCGCCAAAGGCCCCAGGTCCTGGCCAACGAGCCCGGCCGTCACTTTTCCGCCGGTTTTGGCTGCCAGCTGGGTTGCGGCGCTGATCGCCTGGAGCGCGGCCGGCAGGATCGCGCCGCCGCGCTGTTCGATGAAAACAAAGATGTCCTTCGTCATGGTGCCACGGTCCTTTCGCAAATCCAATTTAGCGGATTCACGAAACCGTGGCTAGGGCCGCATCGATCTTCGCGGATTTGTGCACGGCCATGAGTCCAAGGCTCTTTTGCGCGAGCCGGACGTCGCACAGCCGTGACTTGAGCCAGCCGCGCATCGTCTGTTCGTAGAGCCGAGACTGGTTGGCGATGTGAAACTCGACGCGAGCGAGGGCCTCGCGGATGAGCGGCTCGCTCAGGAGTGTCTGACCGCGATGGTGCGCTTCGGCGCGCGCGAGGAACACGATGGCGTTGAAATCGTGGATGTGCTGGTGGACGCCCGCGACGATCGGCAGCCGCGTGCCGACGAGCAGCCGTGCCCAGAATCGCGAGCGGAAGTAGCGTGCCAGCAGCCTCGTCGCGGCCGGTTCAAGCTCACTGCGGACCGGATGCGCCAGAACGTCATCGATGGCAACATTGCGGGCCAGGACCCGCGAGGCGTACGCGCCGGAAAGCTGGGCCAGGGCCATCAGTCGGGGAATGCGGCTCATGCGCAGGAAGAGACCGTCGCGGCCCGTTTGGCCGGCGGACAGCGTGTCGGGGTGCAGCGTCGCGGCAAAGAGCATCCGCGCCGCCATCGGAGCGGCGGGGGGCGACGCGAAGGCCTCCACGCGGATCGAAGACGGCGCGGCGCTTGCGTCCGTCATGATCTTCGAAACCGACCGATCATCGATTACGCCATTCGGAGACTTCCGCAATCCCTCCTGCAAGGCGGCCAGTGTCGAGAGTAGTTCCGCGAAGCGGGTCCAGATGTCCGCCGCGCGGGCCTCGTCAAACAGGGTGAGGGCATGGTCACAGACGGCGTCATATTCCTCGTGCGTCAGCGTCGAGGCCGTATCGAATGGGATGCCGGCGCCGGCGCCCTTGTGCGGTTTCGAACTGGCCGGCAGGATCGAAGCAATGTCGGCCGATTGCCGGGTCAGCGGTTCGCCCTGGTTCGCTTGGACCGAGGGGCATCCGAAGTTCATCGCCAGGCGATCGTCGGTCCACGTCCGCGAGGGCAGGAACGGAAACTGGCGGCACATCGCCGGCTTGGCCTCCGCGCCAAGTTCCTTGTGGATGATGCAGAGACCGTCGGCATCGAGGAAGAGGCAGCGTGTCCCTTCGCCCTTGGCGAGGTCATAGAACCCATCGCGACCGTCCGCGGCGGGGGAATAAAACTGACGTCCGGCCAATTGGGGGTATTTGGAAAAATCGTGGGCGTGGAGGGCCTTGGCCTTGTCCGCCTCGATCATCGTCCGCCAGGGCTGATCGCAGCAGTGCGTGCAGCTTCCGCAGGAGAACCGGTCGTTTGTTTGGAGCAAAGGCAGTTGCATCGGCTATGGCCCCCTCCATCGGTCGGATAAAGGGCGACGACGCTTTACCTGAAGCCAACGGTCCAAGCCGATAACCGGCGGTTGCCCGTCAAAAGGGGCGGAGGACCATCAAAAAAAGGCCGGATTTTCGCGCGTGACCGAAGGCGGGCCTTTCGGCTCCAGTAGGTATGGACGCATACCTGCAAACCAACGAGCCGCGATCAGATCCCGACGGGTCGGGATCGGCGGCCTCGATGAGCAGGCCGGATAACGAGGAGTAGAGTCATGATCGCGATTTACGACGTACTGTTTGCCTTGGCGTTTGAAGTCACGAAGTTTGTCGGCGATGGCCTCTGGCCGCTGGTCCCTACCGTCTGATCGCCGCTCGTCGGCGCAAGGGCCGGTTAATAAAAGGGCTGCCTACGGGCAGCCTTTTTTATTGCGCGGGAGTTTTTCGATTTGGGACACCGTCCGTTAGCGCGAGCGCGTGGACACGAAAGCGCGCATAGCGCGGAGCGTCTCGTCGCTGACGTGGTGCTCGATGCCCTCGGCGTCGGAATGGGCGACCGGCTCGCTGACGCCGATGGCCGTCAGGAAGCGCGTCACGGTCTGGTGGCGCTGGCGGGAGGATTCGGCGAGGCGGCGACCGGCGTCGGTGAGGAAGATCGAGCGATAGGGGCGGGTGCTGACGAGGCCGCCCTTCTGCAGGCGGGCGATCGTCTTGGTGACAGTCACGTGAGTGACGCCCAGACGTTTGGCGATGTCGACGGCGCGGGCCTCGCCGCCGGCGTCGATCAAATCGGCGATCACTTCGACATAATCCTCGGCGATCTCGGCGGCGTGGGCCTGCCGCGTGCGGCGGTGGTGCAGGGCCTGCTTTTCCGGGCCGAGGAGGGCCGGGGCCGGGGACCGCAAGCGGGCCGTGGCGGATTTTCCTACCTTTTTCATCCTGTCCTCAACTACACACAGCCGAGGGCGGCTGTGCCACACCGCGAAAAAAGCGGCCGGCGTCGGCGCCTGCGGAATCGGGTTTTAGCCGATCCACCGCCGTGGGGGCAAGGCCCTCGCCCATGGAGATGGCGTCCGACTGTAACCGATGCTATATTTACTAGTCTAGGTTAGTTTCTGAAGCCGAGGTCTTCTTCGGAGGCAACGCGTTCCCATGACGGCAGCTCTTGGTAGGTTCACAACGGCGCTCCTGGCGGTCTCGATAGGGTGGATATCGCTGAGCGGCTGCCGCGATTCGGCCAATGCGGCGAAGCCGGGCGCATCGGCGAAGGGCCCGCTCGACGTCGTCTGCACGATCGGGATGATCACCGACGTGGTCCGCAATATCGGCGGGGAGCATATCACGGTCCACGGCCTCATGGGCGAGCACGTCGATCCGCACTTGTACAAGGCGACGCCGGCCGACCATCGGCTGCTGTCGAACGCGGACGCGATCTTCTACAACGGCGTGCATCTCGAAGGGCGGATGGCCGACCTGTTCGTGCAACTGGCCCGCAAGAAGGCCGTCTTCGCGGTCACCGAAAAGATTGATCCCACGCTCCTGCGCGAGCCGCCGGAATTCGCGGGGCAGTATGACCCGCATGTGTGGTTTGACGTGACACTGTGGATGAGCGCGGCGGAGCGGATTCGGGACGCGCTCATCGAGTTGCGGCCGGCGCAGAAGGCGGACTTCGAGAGCCGGGCGGCGCGCTATCTCGCGCAGATGACGGAGTTACACGAATTCTGCAAGAAGAAGATCGCCACGATTCCGCGAGATCGGCGCGTGCTGGTCACGGCGCACGACGCGTTCGGCTACTTCGGCCGGGCGTATGGGCTGGAGGTAATGGCGATTCAGGGGATCAGCACCGAGAGCGAGGCGGGGCTGAAGACGATGAACAGCCTGGTGGACGCCCTGGTCCAGCGGCGGCTGCCGGCCGTCTTCGTGGAGAGCAGCGTCAATCCGCGTTACATCCAGGCGCTCGTAGAGGGCTGCAAAGCCCGCGGCCACGACGTCAAGATCGGCGGCGAGTTGTTCAGCGACGCGATGGGCAAGGACGGCACGCCGGAAGGCACGTACCTCGGAATGGTTCGGCATAACGTGGACACGATTGTGAAGGCGCTGACACCATGACCCACGTCGCAGCCTCTGAAAAGGAGGCGGATTATGTCAGCGCGACGCCCGCGCCGGCCGCGGTGCCTGCCGTCGAGGTACACGACGTCACGGTAGCCTACTATCGCAAGCCCGTGCTGTGGGACGTTGATCTGCAACTACCCAGCGCGCGGCTCATCGGCGTCGTCGGTCCCAATGGAGCGGGCAAGACGACGCTTATCAAGGCAATCCTCGGGCTGATCCCGTTGGCCAGCGGGCACATCGAGGTCTTCGGGCAACCGCTCAAGACCCTGCGCCGCCGCGTCGGCTATGTCCCGCAGCGCGAAACCATCGACTGGGATTTCCCCGTCAGCGCGCTCGATGTCGTGCTGATGGGCCGGTACGGTCGGATCGGCTGGTGCCGGCGGCCGGGTCAGAAGGACCGCACCGCGGCGATGGCCGCCCTGGAACGCGTGGGCATGGCCGAGTACGCCCACCGCCAGATCAGCCAGCTTTCCGGCGGCCAGCAGCAGCGCGTGTTTCTCGCGCGGGCCCTGGTGCAGGAAGCGGACCTGTATCTCATGGACGAACCATTTGCCGGCGTGGACGCCGCGACGGAGTCCGCCATCGTCGAATTGCTCCGTGAACTCCGCGCCACCGGCCGTACGGTCGTCGCCGTACACCACGATTTGCAGACCGTCGCGGACTATTTTGATTACCTCGTCATGCTCAACATGCGGATCGTCGCGGCCGGGCCGACGGAGGAAGTGTTCACGCCGAAAAAGCTGCACGAGACGTACGGGGGGCGGCTGACGCTGCTCGATGAGGCGGCCGAGGCGCTGCGCCGCACGGCGGGCGGGCGGCCGGGGCTGCGATGAGCGACGAACTCTACCGATTGCTGACGCTCCAGGATTGGAATACGCGGATCGCGCTGGCGGGGACGGGTCTCCTTGGCGCGGCGTCGGGGGTGATCGGTTCGCTGGCGGTGTTGCGGCGGCGGGCGCTGATGGGCGATGCGCTGGCCCATGCCGCGCTGCCGGGGTTGTGGGCGGCGTTCTTCGTAATGCGCGAGCGGCATTTCGCGGGGCTGCTTCTGGGCGCGGCTCTGGCCGGGACGCTCGGCGTGCTCATTGTCGTAGCGCTGCGGCGTTACACACGAATCAAGGAAGATGCGGCCATCGGCATTGTGCTCAGTGTATTCTTCGGCGCGGGGATGTGCCTCTCGCGCATCCTTCAATCCGCCGGTATTGGCAACACTGCAGGGCTCGATTCGTTCATCTTCGGCAAGGCCGCGTCCATGCTCGGCGAGGACGTGCGGGCCATCGCTACCGTCGCGGCGGTCGTGATCGGCTGCGTCGTCCTGTTTTACAAGGAGTTTCGGCTGCTGTGCTTCGATCGCGAGTTCGCGGGAGCGCTGGGCTGGCCCGTGCTGCTGCTCGACGTCTGGCTGATGGCCCTGCTCGTACTATGCACAGTCATCGGACTGCCTGCCGTTGGTGTCGTGCTGATGGCGGCACTGCTCATTACGCCCGCGGCGGCGGCGCGGTTCTGGACCGATAGGCTGTCGTGGATGATCGTGCTGGCGGCAATTTTCGGGGCGCTGTCGGGCCTGATTGGCAGCGGTCTCAGTGCGTTGTACACACACCTTTCGACCGGCCCGGCGGTCGTGCTGGCGGCCGCGTCTTTTTTCACGATCTCGATGCTCTTCGCCCCGCGGCGCGGCGTCGTGACCGACGCATTCAAGCGGTGGCAACTGCGCCGCAAGATCGGCCTGCAAAACCTGCTGCGGACGATGTTCGAATTATCCGAGCGGCGGCGGGGCGGGCGGCCGACGTACCGGCTGGAGGAGATCGAGGGCGGCCGCGCATGGACGCGGCAGATCGCGCACCTGCAACTGGCTCGCGCGGCGCGGGAAGGACTGGTCTACGAGGCCCTGGACGGTTACGGCCTGACGCCCGCCGGGCGGGAAGCGGCGGAGCGCGTGGTCCGCGCGCACCGGCTGTGGGAGATGTTTCTCGTCGAACATGCATCGATCGCGCCGGATCACGTGGACCGTGACGCGGACCAGATTGAGCACATCCTGCCACCGGAACTCTTGCGGGAGCTTGAAGAGAAGCTGCAAGCCGAGGGCCGACTGCCCGCCGTGCCGCAGTCGCCACACGTGCTCGGAGAATCGGCGGTATGACGACGCTGGCCTTTATCACGAGCGACGATGCGTGGGTGATGACCGCGGGCGTGCTGTGCAACGTCTCTTGCGGACTGCTCGGCTGCTACCTGGTGCTGCGGCGGATGTCGCTCTTGGGCGACGCGATCACGCACGCGATCCTGCCGGGGCTGGCCCTGGCCTTCATGATCACGAACTCGCGGCACATTTTTCCCATGATGATCGGCGCGCTGGTGGTGGGCTTGCTCACGGCGTTTCTGACACAGGCCCTGTCGCGCTGGGGGAAGGTGCCGGAGGATTCATCGATGGGCGTGGTCTTCACGTCGCTCTTTGCGCTGGGCGTGCTGATGATCACCGTCGTCGCCGACGACGTGGACCTCGATCCCGGCTGCGTGCTGTATGGCGACATCGGCGCGACGCCGGGCTTTCCGCTGATCATCGGGGATTGGGAGGCCCCCGTGCCGCGGCAGGTGGCGATCCTCGGCGTCGTGCTGCTCGTCAATCTTGCGGCGATCGGGCTGTTCTACAAGGAGCTGAAGGTCGTGTCGTTCGATCCTATGCTCGCCGTCAGCATGGGCATCAACGCCACACTCGTTCACTATGGACTCATGACGCTCGTCGCGGGCACGGCCGTCGCGTCGTTCGAGTCCGTCGGTTCAATCCTCGTCGTGGCGATGCTCATCGCCCCACCGGCGACCGCGCACCTGCTGACCGATCGGCTGAGCGTGATGCTCGTGCTCTCCGCACTGCTCGGGGCGATTGCCGCGATCGCAGGCTATCTCATCTCCGCCTACGTGATCGATACTCCCCCCGCCGCGATGATGGCGGTGGTCGCCGGAGCGCAATTTGCCTTGGCGGTCTTTTTCGCCCCGCGATATGGGCTCATCAGCAGTCGCCTGCGACAACCATCATTGACCATGCCGGCCCGACCCTGGCAGACCGAGGATCCCGGACGGATATAGTCGCTGTAAATCGCTATCCTTCCCGATGTAATGGACGGGTCGTTGTTTCGACGCTTGCAATTAGAGTCGGTCCATGGTAAATCGTTTTATCTAGTTGGAGAAGGCGGATAGCCATGAATCAAAACCGATTAGCAATCCTCGTCGGCGGCGGCCCCGCCCCCGGCATCAACGGCGTCATCGGGGCCGCGACGATCGAGGCGGTCAACCGCGGGATGTCGGTCATCGGCCTCTACGACGGCTTCAAGCACATCTCCTCCGAGCATTTCGTCCCGGAGCGGCACACGATCGAGCTAAAGATCAAGGATGTTGCCCGTATCCACTTCGACGGCGGCTCCATACTACGGACCGCCCGGACGACGCTGCTGGACGAGTCCGAACTAGCGACCACTGACGTTGCCCATCCCGACAAGAAAAAGGTGGATCGCGTCCTGAACCACTTCACCGAGCTGGGTGTGACGCACGTGATCACCATCGGCGGCGACGATACCGCCCTCTCCGCGCGGTTCGTCGCCGAGCGGACCAACGGGCGCATCCGCGTCGTCCACGTCCCCAAGACGATCGACAACGACCTGCCGCTGCCGGGCGATATCCCCACCTTCGGCTTCAACACCGCGCGCGATCTGGGATCCGAACTCGTCGCCAACCTGATGGAGGATGCCCGCACCACGGCGCGCTGGTTCGTCGTCGTGGCCATGGGCCGACACGCGGGATTTCTCGCCCTCGGCGTCGGGAAGGCAACGGGCGCGACGGTCACGCTCATCCCCGAAGAGTTCGGCGAGACGACCACACTGCAGGCGATCGCCGACGTGCTGGAAGGATCGATGCTCAAGCGCCGGGCGATGGGCCGCGCCGACGGTGTAGCGGTCGTGGCCGAGGGACTGGCGTATCGCCTGGGCGATTGCGATGAACTGGAACGCCTGCTGGGCAAAGCCGTGCCGCGCGACGCCGCCGGGCACCCCCGGCTGGCCGAATTCCCGCTCGCCCGCATGCTCACCGACGAACTGATCCGCCGCTTCGAGGCCCGCGGCGACAAGATGACGATTATCCCGCAGACGATCGGCTACATGCTCCGCTGCGCCCGGCCCATTCCCATCGACATGGCCTACTGCCGCGATCTGGGCAACGGGGCCGTGCGGCTCCTGGTCGATGAGTCGCTCAATCTGGCCGGCGGCGTGATGGTCACAATCCAGGGCAGCAACCTGGTGCCCGTGACGTTTGCCGATATGGTCGATCCCAAGACCAATCGAACCCGCGTCCGCCTGGTGGACATCAACTCCGATGCGTATCGCGTCGCCCGGGCGTACATGATCCGCCTGGAGGCGCACGACCTTCGCGATCCGGTCATGCTGGCGAAGCTGGCAGCGGCGGCGAAGATGAACGAAGAGGAATTTGCCCAGCGCTATCACCGCGCGGCAACGCGACTGTTCCCGGATTCGGCCGCCGGGCTGAACGTCGAAATCCCGCCGCCCGATATGTCCGGCAAGAAACCTGTGGGCCGGTAGCGCGCTGGCTATTCGGCTTGGCAACCTCCAGCCATCAGCAATTCACAAAACGGCCCGATGTCCGCGTTGTTCACTTCGAAGTCGCCATTGACGTCCGACGCGCACAACTTCAGGAATGAGACGGTGCCATTGAGCATGACGTCAACAAATGGCGCGGTGTCACAACCGTCGACCAGCCCGTCGCCATTCACGTCGCCGGTCGCCCGGGTGGGACAGAGATCGCAGGCGTCGGGGATGCAGTCGACATCCAGGTCGTCGTTGTCATCGAACCCGGGACAGACATCGCACACATTGCCGACCCCATCGCTGTCTGCGTCCGCCTGGTTCAAGGCGTTGGGGACGAACGGACAGTTGTCGCACACGTCTCCCAGGCCGTCATTGTCCGAATCAAGTTGATCGCCGTTGGATTCGAGCGGGCAATTGTCGCAGATGTCGCCCGTATCGTCGCTGTCGCCGTCACCCTGTTTGATGTTGGGGTTGTAGGGGCAATTATCGCAGGCGTCGATGACCGTATCGTGATCGAAGTCGCCTTGGCAGTCGTCGGGCACGAGATTGCCGTCGCAATCTTCGCTCGTTCCGTTAAACAAGTCGCAAAGATCGCTCGTGCTGTTGGTGTTGCAGTCCATCGTACCGCCGGGTTCGCACTCGTCCGGAGTACCATTGGTGTTACAGTCGACGCTCGTCCCGGCCGCGATGTCGCAGATGTCCTGGACGGCGTTCGTATTGCAGTCTTCGTCCGGCTCGCACTCGTCCGGCGTGCCGTTGGAATTGCAGTCCTGGCTGGTCCCACCGGCGATGTCGCATTCGTCGAGGATGCCGTTGGTGTTGCAGTCGCCGACATTTGTTTCCGCGCCGGGCGAGACCCAAAGCGGATCGAGCGCGTCACCCCCAGGATTCGCATCGTTGCCCAGCGTCCCATCGTTTCCATAAGTCGACGCATCGTTGGCGGTCTGACCGGTTCCCTCGTCGAAGGACCAGTATCCCACCAAGCCAGTTTCGTCGCCTCGGAGTTTCAGGTTCATGTTCGCCACGATGTCGGCCTGACTTCGGGCGACGCTCCAGATGCGGACTTCGTCGATCAGGCCGTCAAAGCCTTCGATAGGTAGCGTGGAATTGCCGATGCCGAGGTCCCCGACGGAATAGAGTAAGGGTCCGGCAGCAGGAGTCGACGACTTCAGTACGCCATTGACATACAACTCGGCTGAATTCCCGGTAGCGGAATAAACTCCGGCGACGTGAATCCAGGTACCAAGGTAGGTGGTAGTGTCGACCGTGTCTGTCACGTTGACGCTACCTGTGTTCTTGTCGATGCGAAGCTGTAATCGATTCAGGAAGTTCTGTCGCCACGAAAGTATGTACCCCGCGCCGGTGTGCTTGCGGATGATCCGACAATGCTGGGGGCCGACCGAGTCCGGGCGAATCCAGCATTCGACCGTCAGGTTGTCCGTCGGCTCCAACGAATCGGCGCCCGGTACGCGCACCAAGTCATTCGCTCCGTCAAAGTTAAGCGCTCTACTGACTGCCGCGAAGTCGCAGGAGTCGGGAATACTGTTGGAATTGCAATCGTCGGCACCGGCGGCGATTTCGCAAAAATCCGTCGTTTCGTCTCCGTCGCAGTCCGCTGTGCCTCCAGTCTCACAAAGATCCATGATACCGTTACTATTGCAATCCAGCATACTGGCAAATTCGCATTCGTCGGGCCTGCCGTTCTCGTTGCAATCCTGGCTGGCGCCGCTCGAGATATCGCATTCATCGAGGATGCCATTTTGGTTGCAGTCATTGGACGGTGGTAGCTCTAGGAGCGCAAAACGGCTATTGGGAATATCGTTCCATTGGCCAGTTGATAAAAGGAGTTCAGCCCAATCTTCATTGCCGCTGTTGTTCGGCTCGCCTGACAACCAATTCGTATACCCTGCAGGCTCTCCGCTGGACCAGCGCCAGGTACCTTCGATTTCAATATCGTTGAAACCGATAAACACCGAGGTTTGTGCGGTCAATGGATCGAAGGTCTGGACTATCCACTGATTGTCAGCAGCGCTGCGCACTGTCGCCAGATGACCCCCTAAACTAACGGCGTAGGCTTCCGCACTCGGCCACGGCATCGCTGATGAAGTCAGTAAGTAGTAATGCCCATTTGAAGGATTCGTGACGGATCCGACCGGCGGAGTCAGGGGTCCCTGATTGAGCTCACATTCATCCGGAACACCATTGGTGTTACAATCGGAACTCGTAGCGGCGATATCACAAAAGTCCGGCGTACCGTTGCTGTTGCAATCCTCCGTGCCATTCGGATCGCACAGGTCGATAGTGCCGTTGGAATTGCAGTCGACCAGGCCCGCGAACTCGCACTCGTCGGGCGTCACGTTTGAATTGCAGTCCTGACTTGTCCCATCCGCAATGTCGCAGCTGTCGAGCGTCGAGTTCATGTTACAGTCAACATACAAAGGCGGGTGTGTGGCTGCCGATACTCGAGTCGGATCATCGCTCGCGACGGCAAGGCTGGCGCCTAATGATCCGTTATGAGACTGACCCGACATATCGAGAATTGATGGCTCGGATTTCTGTTCCGCAAAGCTCCACCGTCCGATGAGGCTAGCGGATTGGGGTATTGCCGCAGTACGGTCTTGGGCAACTTCGTTTGCCGTCAACGTAGTATTCCAAACTCGGACTTCGTCAATCTCTCCCGTAAAGTAGTTGGCGCCGAGCATCGAGCTCCAACCAATGTGTATACCCGTCTGCCAATTGAAATTCGAGGAGGACTTACTTCCGCTTGCTCGCCGGACCCCATCCACATAAATTTGCTGACCATTAATACTTGAACCGAGTGTGTGAACCAGGTGATGCCACTGCCCGTCCGCAAAGTTTGTACCGCTTGTTGCGATGCTCTCCTCAGACCACACCCTGGCGAACAGATTCCCATTCGACAAGTGAATCTGCCTGTCTTCACCCGTGCTATTGAACAGGGTACCGTCCTTTACACAGAAGAGTCCTCCATTTGGAGTCGTCGTTCGAAACCAGAGAGAGACACTGTACGACGTTTCAGAAACGTCTATGATAACGTTTGCAAAATCGTTAATTCCGTCGAAGTTAAGATAGCCGGGCGCGTCGTCAATTTCGCATTCGTCGGGGACGGTATTGGAGTCACAATCATCGGCCCCGGCGATGATATCGCATAGATCGGGGATGCCGTTGGCATTGCAATCTTGTGCGCCGCCTGTCTCACACAGATCGGTTATTCCGTTTGAATTACAGTCGAATGTCCCGCCAAATTCGCATTCATCAGGAGTAGAGTTCGTATTGCAATCTTCGCTGGAGCCACTCGCAAGCTCGCATTCGTCAAGGGTGCCATTCGTATTGCAATCTCGCGTGGCGGATGAAATCAGGATCACATTATCGATGGCGGCGGCATCAGCGCCCGTAGCTACGCTCCCGTCCTTGGAATACTGCCATCGCAGTGTATGAATACCCGCAGAAACATCAAATGTGTTTGTACCAGTCTGGAATCCTCGACGGTCCAGCACATTGAGGTCGTCAATGTCGAAACGCAGGGGATCGCAACATCCCTCGGACTGTATCGCCCAGTCGAAGGTGACGCTGCCGCCCTCGGACCCGAAATCAAACGCGGCAGTCATCGCGGTGGCCTGCCCGTGGTCGATAAACGCGCTCTGAATTACGTCTCCGGTCAGGGCGAAGCTTACGGCCGTAAAGAACCAACCGGGGCCGGACGACGGGTTTGTCCATCCGACGTCATCGGCACTGACAAAAGTCCCTCTGGCAAACGTCTCGTTCTGGTCTGTGCTGATCTCGCAGTCGTCCGGAATGCCGTTCGAGTTACAATCGGCCGCCCCCGCGGCGATTTCGCAAAAGTTCGGGATGCCGTTGGTGTTGCAATCCTCAGCGCCTCCAGGCTCGCAAAGATCGATGATGCCGTTCGAATTGCAATCCACGGTTCCAGCGAATTCACATTCGTCCGGAATGTCGTTTGTATTGCAATCGACACTGGCTTGGACGTCCAAATCGCAGGAGTCGGGGATCATGTTGTCGTTGCAGTCTACGAATGACGACAGATTGAGGCTCGCCGCGAACCACGTAGGGTCGGAAAGGTCCCCGCCGGCGCCGGCGTTGACCCCCAAGGTCCCAGGGTTGCCGGTTCCCGAATCGTCGGCGGCTACTTGGCCCCCTCCCTGACGAAACGTCCATGAGCCGATCAGGCCGGCCTGTGGCCCGACCAGCGAGCGCGACATGTTGTCCGCTATTTGCGGGGCGCTCAGCGCTCGATCCCAGATCCGTACCTCGTCAATATCGCCGTTGAAAGGAAACCAGTTATTGGGTGTTGCCGGCCACTCGTTTGTGGCGAACCCCATCCCGATCTGGTTAAAGGACTTGCTGTCATTGTTGATCGCGCCCGCCTGAGGAACAGGGTTTACGACGGCCCCGTCAAGATAGAGAGACTGCACGTTGACGTTCGCGACAACGGCCGCATGGTGCCAATTACCGTCGTTGACGGGAGCGGCGCTGGTAATGGGGTTAGAGCTGTCGTTGTTGTAGAGCTTCCCGCGCAGTTTTCCATCCGTACCCACATAAAGAAGGGGCGTGCGAAAACTGGGGCTGCTAGGATACCCGGAACTCTGATACCCAACAATAATCCCATTGCCCGTCGTGCGAAACCAGGCCTCGATCGTGATGACATTGCGGACGCGTATCAGATCGTTGGGTAGTACCACGAGATCGTTCGCCCCATCAAAATGAAGCGCCACGTTGGTTTCAATGGTGTCACAATCATCCGGCACACCGTTAGAGTCACAATCCGTCTTCGTCCCGCAACCGGGCACGTCGCACGGACCGCCGGAGATGCCACAACTGATGTCGCAGGCGTCCGGAATCCCGTTCAGATTACAGTCCTGCGCGCGGACGGGGCCGACCGCGAACACGAGCGCGCCCATCACGCTCAGGGCAAGCGGAAGCGAGGACTTGCGGACGGGGCGCGGATACGCCGTTATCCAATGGAAATGATCCTGATGCATTGGCCGCTCCTTTTGCACGCCGTGACCGGTCGCGGGCCAATCGAATGGGAATCCCGCCGACTTCATTCTACAGAGTCGGTCGTGGCGAAAGGGCGCAACGGCAGATTGCCGCGTTTTTTTTCAGAAGACCGGGAAGCGGCTTAACCAACTAAGCCGAAACGACTTATGGTCCAACAGCAATAATGCGCGTTTAAATCCCGAATTGGGCCGGCGAACGCTGGCGGAACCGTTGGCCCGGCTCGATGAAGGCCAGCCGGTCAGCAAACACCTCAGTAGGTCAATGGGGTGCCGCGGTCTGCCGTCGCCGAAAAACGACTTTGCGGGCACGCCAAAGTCGAACATCATCTGACGTGGAATTTCGACTCCGACGGCGCCAGCAGGCAGCGCCGTTGGGAAAACGATTGACGGATTCCCCATCCGCTCCTGCAATGAACCTATGTCCAAGAAGTACGACGCGGTCGTTCTCGGCGTTGGCGCGATGGGCAGCGCGGCGTGTTATCACCTTGCGCGGCGCGGGCTCTCCGTCCTGGGGATCGAGCAATTCGAGATCGGACATGACCGGGGGAGTTCGCATGGGCGGACGCGGGTGATCCGCAAGGCGTATTTCGAGGACCCGCGGTATGTGCCGCTGCTGCACGAATGCTATGCGCTCTGGCATGAGTTGGAGGCGGCGAGCGGAGAGACGCTCATGCAGACGACCGGGTGCCTGAACATGGGCCCGGCGGGGCATGAGTGCATTCTCGGAGTTCGAGAAAGCGTGGAGCGCCACGAGTTGCCGCATGAGTTCCTGGCGGCCGACGAGATTCGGCGGCGCTGGTCGGTCTTTCAGCCGAATGAGGGCGATGTCGGTGTCTTTGAAGCGGATGGCGGGATGTTGTTTCCGGAGAAGTGCGTGGCGGCGCACGTGCGGCTGGCCGAGGCGCGAGGTTGCCGGATACTCCAGCGGGCGCGGGTCGAGGGTTGGTCGGCAACGCCGGGCGGCGTGGTCGTCCAGGCGGGCGGCGAACGGTTCGAAGCTCGCCATCTCGTGATCACGGCGGGGGCGTGGTTGCCGGTCATCGCGGCGCAACTTGGATTGCCACTGATAATTGAGCGGCAGGTGCAGGCGTGGTTCGCGCCAGCCGAGGCGGAGGCGTTCGCCGTCGGGCGGATGCCGGTCTTCATTCACTTCCTGTCCGATCGCAGCTATTACGGCCTGCCGCATGTCGGCGACGGCGCGGTCAAGGTCGCACGGCATCACGGCGGTACCGCGACGACGGCCGATACGGCGGATCGGACGGTCTCCGCGGCGGATGAAGCGGACATCCGATCGTATCTCCTGCGCCACCTGCCGGAGGCCGACGGAAAGCTGCTGGACGCGAAAGTCTGTCTCTACACGAATACGCCGGACGACCATTTCATCATCGATCGCCATCCCCGCCATGAAAACGTCTCCGTCGCCGGGGGTTTTTCGGGGCACGGGTTCAAGTTTTCCGGCCTGGTCGGGCGAGTGCTGAGCGACCTCATCGTGGACGGCCGCACGGCGTCGCCGATCGAGTTGTTCTCCATCGCCCGGTTGCTGAAGTGAATCTATAATCGGCGGTTCGTTGTCGCTAACGGGCGATGCGAAAAGGACGGCGGGGCAGAGCCCGCCCGACGGGCGCGCGATGGCTTATCACATTGCTGAAGAAGAGACGCTGGACCGCCCTTCCCTGGCCGCGCTACAACGGCGAAAGCTGGCGGCCATGCTCGATGAAATCCTGCCTCACAATCCCTTTTACCGCACCAAGTTCGTCGGCTGGACGGCCGAGCGTGCGGTGAGCGAATTTGAATCGCTGCCCATTACGACGCGGGCGGAACTCGAAGCGGATCAAGCTACCCATCGACCGTACGGAACAAACCTCACGTATCCCCCATCGGAGTATTGCCGTTTGCATCAAACGTCGGGCAGCACGGGCGTACCCCTCCGCGTGCTCGATCGGGCGAAGGATTGGGAGTGGTGGAAACGGTGCTGGGGGATCATCTATCGCGGTGCGGGAGTAATATCGGAGGATCGGTTCGCCTTCGCGTTTTCGTTCGGGCCGTTCATCGGTTTCTGGGCGGCATTTGAAAGCGCCGTCGCAATGGGGAATATGTCCCTGCCGGCAGGCGGGATGTCGACCTCCGCGCGACTCGCCTACATTCTTGCAAATAATGTAACCGTCGTTTGCTGCACGCCGACCTATGCCCTGCGCTTGGCGGAGATCGCGGCGGCGGAGAAGTTGGATTTGGCGGGCTCGAAGGTGCGCTTGCTCATCGTTGCGGGCGAGCCGGGGGGGAGTATGTCGGCGACGCGCGAGGCGATCGAGGGGGCCTGGGGCGCGCGGGTATTCGACCACACGGGAATGACGGAGACTGGGCCGCACGGTTTTGAGTGTGTCCAGTCGCCCGGCGGCGTGCATCTCATTGAAAGCGAATTCATCGTCGAGGTCGTCGATCCGGCGAGCGGGACGGCCTTGCCGGACGGCCAGGCGGGTGAATTGGTCGTGACCAATCTGGGCCGGTGGGGCTGGCCGGTCATCCGCTATCGCACCGGGGATCAAGTGCGGGTGACGCGGGAGCGATGTGCATGCGGCCGCTGGTTCGCCCGGATGGAAGGCGGTATCCTTGGACGTATTGACGACATGCTGTTTATTCGCGGGAACAATGTCTTCCCGGCAGCCGTTGAAGATATCGTGCGGGGCGTCGGGGGCGTGGCCGAATTCCGCGTGTATGTGGCGGCGAAAGGGGCTATGACCGCGTTGACGATCGAGGTCGAAGCGGAGGGTAGCGGCGACGCAGCGCCGGTGGCGGCCCGGGTGGAAAGGGCGATTCACGATCGGCTGTTGTTCAAGCCGGAGGTCCGTGTGGTGGCGGCGGGAAGTCTGCCGCGGTTCGAGATGAAGGCCAAAAGAGTGATTCGAGAGAGTTAGGGACGGCGAAACATGAGAGACGAATTTCGAGCATCGAATCGGACTGTTACGGTCATTGCCGCGTGCGTCGCTGCGATGGTGTTACCGGTAAGCGCTGCGGATTGGGCGACGTGGCGCGGGCCGGGGCAAAACGGCATGGCGTATGAGAAGGCGGTGGTGACGAAGTGGTCGCCGGACGGCGAGAACCTGCTGTGGAAGAGCCCCGAGGGCGGGCGGACGACGCCGCTGATCATGAACGGCCGCATGTATTTCATCGGGCCGGTCGGCGACGGGGAGTGCTTGCAGGAGCGTGTCATCTGCCTCGACGCTGAGACGGGCAAGACGATTTGGGATTATCACTTCAATGTTTTCTTCAGCGACATCGTCGCGCAGCGCGTCGGCTGGACGGCGCTGGCGGGCGATGAAGAGACCGGCAATGTGTACGCCCACGGGACCGGCGGGGAAATGCTCTGCCTCGATCGCGACGGCAAGGTGCTGTGGAAACACTCCCTGACGGAGGAATACAACCGAGTGAGCGGGTACGGCGGTCGGCTGGTGAATCCGGCGATCGATGAGGATCGCGTCATTGTCAGCTTTCTGAGCAGCAATTGGGGCAATCACGCCAAACCGGCGCACCGCTTCGTGACATTCGATAAACGCACGGGAAAGGTCGTGTGGTGGGCGGAATCGATGATGCCGCCGGCGGATACGGTCTATGCGACGCCGGTCGTGACGGTCGTGGACGGCCGGAGACAACTGATATGCGGTGGCGGCGATGGCGTGGTCTATGGCCTGGAATCGCGGACGGGGCGCATCGTGTGGAGCTTCAAGTTGACGAAGATGGGGTGCAATTCCTCGCCCGTCGCGGACGGCAAGTACGTCTATATCTCCCACAGCGAGGAAAACATCGACAACACCACGATGGGCCGGCTCGTATGCATCGACGCGAGCAAGACCGGCGACATTACCAAGACTGGCGAGGTTTGGCGGCTGGACGGCTTGGACGCGGGCTATGCATCGCCGGCGCTGGCCAACGGGCGGCTGTATCACGTCGACAACGGGGCGAACCTTCATTGCATCGACGCGAAGACCGGCAAGGCAGTCTGGAAGCACAAGCTCGGGCGCGTGGGCAAGGGCTCCGCGACGGTGACGGCGGACGGCGTCATCTATGTCGGCGAGCAGAATGGCGTGTTCTGGGTCCTCAAGGATGCCGGCGATCATGCGGAAGAGTTGAGCAAAGTTACATTCGAGGGGTTGAACCACACCATTGATGAACTCTACGGCTCGCCCACGGTCTGCGGGGGCCGCGTCTATTTCATGACGCGCTATGCGACTTATTGTCTCGGTTCGAAGGAGAGTAAAGCGGACGTCGTTCCCGTGCCGGCCTTGGCGGCGGAGCGCAGCGCGGCGGGACAGAAGCCGACGACGATGACGATCTTCCCGGCCGATGTAAGCCTGATTCCCGGTGGGACGGCGCAGTTCGAGGTGCGGCTCTTCGGTGAGAGCGGGGCAAAACTGGACGGCCCGACGCCGAAGGTGGAATGGTCGCTGGTGGGCGTAAAGGGCGAATTGAGCCCGGAGGGATTGCTGACCGCCTCGGCGCATCCGGTCTTCAGCGCGGGGATGGTCTCGGCAAAGGTCGGCGGGTTGAGCGCGACGGCACGGGCGCGCGTCACACAGCGTTTGCCTATCTACGAGACGTTCGAGCAGATGAAGGAAGACGCGCCGCCGCCCGGATGGACCGGCACGATGGGCAAGACGAAAATCGTTAAATATGGCGATTCGAAGGTGTTTCAGAAGCTGGCGGAAAAAGCCAAACCCTCACCGGTCTGGAAGATGCGAGCGTACGTCGGCGAACCGGTGGCGGGCGGGTATACCGTGCAGGCGGACTTGCTGGGTACGCTGGCACGGCGGCGGTTCCGGCCGGACATGGGCATCATCAACAGCCGGTACGAGCTGATCATGCTGGGCCAGGCGAAAGAGCTGGAGCTTTCCCGTTGGAGGGATGAACCGACGCACGGCCTGCGAAAGAAGATTCCCTTTGAGATGAAGACGGACGCGTGGTACCGGATGAAACTGCGCGTAAAGATGAATCTGGAGTCGGCGCAGGTGCAGGCCAAGGTCTGGCTGCGCGAGGAGAAGGAGCCCGAGGCGTGGACCCTCGAGTTCGAGGACCCCTGTCCGAACCGCGAAGGGTGTCCGGGCTTGTTTGCGTATTCCAACGGCACGACGGACAAGAGCAACGGGGCGGAAGTGTATTACGACAATGTCAAGGTGAGTGTCAATGAATAGCGAATTGCGATTAGCGAATTGCGAAAAAAGCGGCGGACATAGTGTGATTCGGCGACAGCAAGGCGAACGAAGGGAACAATTTCGCTATTCGCTATTCGCCATTCGTCATTTGCCGATCTTGGCGACGGGCGTCCTGTTTTTCGCGGCGGCCGTCCATGCCGAGCCTCTCTCGAAGGCGAAAAAGGGCGATTGGCCCATGTGGGGCGGATCGCCGGATCGCAACATGGTGTCGGGCGAGACGGGTATTCCCGAAAAGTGGGACGTCAAAAAGGGCACGAACATTAAGTGGGTCGCGCCCCTCGGCTCACAAACCTACGGCAATCCCGTCATCCATAAGGGGAAGATCTTCGTCGGCACGAACAACACCGGCGAGTACCGGCCGAAAATCAAGGGCGACAAGGGCGTCGTGATGTGCGTCGACGAAAAGACCGGGAAGATGCTGTGGCAGGCGACGCACGACAAGTTGCCGTCGGGCCGGGTAAACGACTGGCCGGAGCAGGGCATCTGCTCATCGCCCTATGCCGAAGGCGACCGCATTTATTACGTGAGCAATCGGTGCGAGGTCGTCTGCGCGGATACGGAAGGGTTCCTTGACGGCGAGAACGACGGCGTCAAGGACGAGAAGTACAACGAAAAGGAGGACGCCGACATCGTCTGGACGTATGACATGATCGAGGAACTCGGCGTGTTCCCGCACAACCTGGCGACGTCGTCTCCGGTCGTGGCCGAGGGGCTCGTCTTCTGCCATACCTCCAACGGCGTCGATGAAGGCCACCTCAATCACCCATCGCCCGATTCGCCGGATTTCATCGCCTTGGACACCAAGACCGGTAAGCTCGTGTGGGAACAGACGCCGTGCGGCCCGCGGACGTTTCACGGGCAGTGGTCGAGTCCTGCTTATGGAACGGTAAAGGGCAGGGCGCAGGTGATCTTCGGCGGCGGGGACGGTTGGTGCTACGCCTACGAGCCGAAGACGGGCAAGCTCATTTGGAAATACAATCTCAATCCACCCGACGCCAAGTACATCCTCGGCGGCCGCGGGACGGCGAACGAAATCATCGCCACTCCGGTCATCTACGACGACAAAGTGTTTCTCTGCGTCGGCCAGGACCCGGAGCACGGCGAGGGAATTGGGCATTTGCACTGTATCGACGCGACAAAGACGGGCGACGTGACGGAAAGCGGAAAGGTCTGGCACCGCGGCGGCGAGGACTTCAAGCGGTCAATGTCGACGTGCGCGGTGGCGGACGGTCTGGTCTATGCTTCGGACCTGAGCGGATTTTTGTATTGCCTCGATCAGAAGACTGGCAAGCCGTACTGGACGCACGACACGCTGGCGGCGATCTGGGGCTCGCCCTACGTCGTGGACGGAAAGGTGATGCTGGGGACGGAGGACGGCGACGTGCTGGTGCTGGCGCACGGTAAGGAGAAAAAGCTGCTGGCAACGAACTACATGGAAAACTCGGTCTATACGACGCCCGTCGCGTCGAACGGGGTACTGTACGTGACCAACCGTCAGGCGCTGTTTGCGATTCAGGAGGGGGCGAAGTCGGAGCCGATGAAGGCGGCGGCGAAGCAGGCGGCAGCGGAGTGACCGCCACCGCGCGGGTATGATTGGACATGACCAATTCCGCAACTGACTCGGCGCCCTTACTTCGACGACTGCGCTGGCGGACGCGATACTGGCTTTCGCCAATATACCCTTGGGAAGGTAACCTCTTAGCGCGCTGGACTACTAAAGGGTGGTTTACCGTCCATCCTGATACGCCACGGGCCGTTTTCAACGCAGTCGTACTGGGTATAGCGAATCGTCTCGGTGAGTCCCTACCGGTGGAGTTTGTACTAACGCCGGTGAATATCAAAAGAGTTGTCGACAGCCATACCGCATCTTACGACGCAGTGGCTCAGTATGATGATCGCGAGTTGTGGCATCGAGTCTCAAGGAGGATGCGGCAGATCGGCGAGCCGTTTGATGCGCAGTTAGGCCGAGCGCGCAAGCCCCATCGGTTGCGCATCAGATTCTGGCACATCCATCGCCACGAAATCCGCGTCCGAATCGAGGAAGGCGAACCGTTGCCGCTTCAGGAAGAGTTGGAACAGCGCCTGGGACTCCCACCGGGAACTCTCCGGGCTTGCCAAAGTGTTGACCTCGGTTGAATCGACGGGATCGGGCTACAACGGCAAGAACAGGACTTGATTGCGCAAATCTTCCGGGTCCAGACACGTGGCGATCAGCGCCAAGTCCGAGATCGCCTGGCCAATGCCAAGCTTGTCCGGCGCCGCGATGACTCCGTTCATGGCCGCTCCAACTCGCACCCGCTCGAACGCAACATCGACGAGCGAATTCACATCATGTGTGACGACAACACGGTCGTTCGCCGCCGCCCAGTCGAGGACCTGGGCGTCGCTCGCCTCGTTCAAGGCGAGTTCCTGAATTGTTTGGACATCCGCCTCGGGCAGTCGACGAAGCAATCCTCGGATGATCCGCCGATCAAAGTTTTCGTCGGCGACGAATCGAATCATGAACGCTTCTGCCGCGCCAGAAGCCGTTCACGGATCGCGCGCTGATCGGTGTGGGCCTCGGTCTGCTTGCGAACGTCCGAGGCTTCGGCCTCGCGCGCCCGTAAGTACGCCTCGACGTCGGACCGATGGGTAAGATAATAGGCGATGACCGCGTGGACATCGGCGAGCGCCAAGGTGGGGAATCGATCCACGATCTCTTCCGCCGACGCGCCCTCCAGATAGGCGTGCGCGACGGTATCGAGTGTGACGCGGGTCCGGCCAACGCGAATCGTGCCGCCCGGCTCGGCTCGAAGGGGAATCGGAAGGCTGGTCTCAAGAAGCATCGGTGCCATATTGACATTATATGCGAAGCAGGCCAGCTCGGTAAGGCCGCGTTCTGCAAGTCCGTGCTCCAATAGAACTCTTGCGTTATTATCCCCCAGCCATGAACACCACGATGAGTATCGCAACGTCCGGAAGTCTCTTGCCTCGAATTGCGGAGGCGCGGGCCAGGCTGGATGCCCACGTCCGCGAGATCGTCGCGTGGCACTTTGATCCCGCGTCGGGGTGTCCGTTCTGGCTGGAGCAGGCCAAGTCTCTTGAATGGGACCCGCGGAAGGAGATTCAGTCGTACGCGGACTTGGACAAGTTCCCGCCGTTTCAGGATGAGTGGCTGCGGGGCGGGCCGGTGCGGCGCTGGGTGCCGAAGGCGCTGGCCAACAAGCCGATCTATGTGTTCGAGACCGGCGGGAGCACGGGGGTGCCCAAGAGCCGGGTGAACATGGACGACTTTCGCATCGACTACGAGCAGTTCAGCCTGACGCTGTCGGATGCGGCGTTTCCCAAGGGGGCAGACTGGCTCATGCTGGGGCCGTCCGGACCGCGGCGGCTGCGGCTGGCGGTCGAACACCTGGCGCAGCATCGCGGCGGGATTTCGTTTTGCGTGGACATGGACCCGCGGTGGGTGATCAAGCTCATCAAGCGCGGGGCCATGAACACGATGCACGAGTACAAGGACCACGTCGTCGAGCAGGGGCTGACGCTGCTGAAGGCGCACGACAACATCCGCTGCGTCTTCACGACACCCAAGCTTCTGGAGGCGCTGTGCGAAAAGGTGTCGCTGGTGAAGTGCGGCATCAAAGGGGTCTTTTGCGGCGGGACACAGATGACGCCGCAGTTCCACAAGTTTGCGCGGGAGGAATTGCTCGAAGGCAAGATCGACTTCGTCCCGACGTACGGCAATACGCTCATGGGCCTGGCGACGCACAAGCCGTTCGATCCGGCCGACAACTACGCGATCATCTACCACCCGCCCTGCCCGCGGGCGATGTGCGAGGTCGTAAGCTTTGAGGACGAGAAGACGGTCGTGCCCTATGGCGCGTGGGGCCGGGTGCGGCTGACGACGTTGACGCAGGAATTCTTCATGCCGCGCTTCAGCGAGCGCGACGAGGCGCTGCGGACGCCGCCGTGCGACCCCTACCCGTGGGACGGGATGGCGAACGTACGGCCGTATTCGCGATTCGCGACGACGGTGGTGGAAGGGGTGTATTGAGAATAGCGAATGACGAATGGAAGATAGCAAAAGAAGACGCGGCATCCTATTGGCCCGTGCGATAGAATGATTCTGATGAGTACGTTTGATGAGAGGATGCGGCAAGGCGGCGGGCCGGCGATACAGGAAGCCGCGAAGTTCTTTATGAAGTCCGATCCCGTCCATCAAAGCCTGCGCGAAATCACCCGGCGGCTGAAGGAATCGGGGATTGATTACGCCGTGGCGGGCGGGATGGCACTCGTCGCCCACGGGTATGACCGAACGACGGTAGACGTGGATATTCTCGTCACGCCTCAAGGGCTTGAAGAAATACATCGATCTCTCGAGGGATTGGGCTACGTTCCGCCGTTTTCAGGCAGCAAGAACCTTCGCGATACGAATACCGGCGTCCGAATCGAATTCATCGTTACGGGCCAGTATCCCGGCGACGGCAGGCCCAAGCCCGTAGCCTTTCCTGATCCCACGTCGGCCGGCACGGAAATCGATGGAATTCGTTACGTCAATTTGCCGGCACTGATTGAACTTAAACTGGCGTCGGGGATGACCAATCCCGGACGTTTGCGCGATCTGGCGGATGTGCAGGAATTAATTCGGGTGCTGCACCTCCCGGCGAGCTTCGCCGAAAAGTTGAACCCCTATGTCCGTCAAAAGTTTGCCGAACTCCGGTCCGCGTTGGATTCCGACGAGGACCGGGTGTAGCCATCGATATCGGCGATGGGCGGCATGAAACTGTGGAAATCATCAGCAGGCTGATTCATGGAGTTTGACGAGGACAAAATCGACGAGGCGGTCCTGGCGCTCCTGCACTTGACGTCATTTGTGGAGAGTGGAATCCATCGCGCCTGGAAATCCCACGACTGGGACGCGATGAGCCGCCTCCATCAAAAGGGGTTCATCGGCGACCCGAAGAGTAAGGCGAAATCCGTCGTGCTGACCGAAGACGGAGCCAGGCGTTCGGTGGAGCTATTCAGGAAGCTCTTCGGGCGGTGAACCCTGGCGTCGCCCCCCCTGCGTCAGTTAAGGCTGGGGTCCAATCTCGGCCCGTTGCCGTTGCCTTCCTCGTCTTCGGGCTCTTCATCCTCGTGCCACATCAAGTTCCCGTGTTCGTCGCGATACTGTGGGTCCGTCGGGAAGATGTCGAAGCCGAAGCTCTTGCCGTCGCAGCCGGGCATGGGGCAGCACCAGAAGCCCTGCGGGCCTTCGGCCGTCTCCATCACGACCCATTCGATCTGGTCGCTTACGTATTCCGGGTCGCAGTGGATGCATTGCACCCGGACGGGGACCTTGGGCGGGTGGAAGGGGTCGCTTTCGGAGTCGTCGAAGCCGGGCATGAGCGGATTATGACCGATTACGATGATGCGCGGTTGCCGGCCTTGCGCCGCTTTGCATGATGCGCCTTGTTCGCCTTGAGCGCGGGCGCCATCATCGCCATCGCGTCGGGATCATAGACCCGCTCGCCACAGGCATCGCATTCGTCGACCGGAACGTTTCGGACGACATGGCCGCTGCGAAAATGCTTCGTGATAAGGCGTCGGTGGACTCGCTTCGAACCGCAAGTAGGGCAGCTTTCAATGGGCTTAAACCTCGTTGCCGCGCCTCGACCGTTTAGACGAGATGAGGAAGTAGAAGATTTCTTCGTCCTCAAGCTTCGTGAACTTGCCTTTCGTGTAGATGAGCGTTCCGTGATAGTCCGGGCTTTCGATAACATAGAGCTTTTCTCCTGTATGCGCCGATGAGCGGATCGTTTTCTTGATGTGATCAGCGTTCATGATTGATTCAAGTACGTCCGCCTCCTGTAGTCCATCGGCGTCAAGTTCATCCGCGGCTTTTTCGCTAAAGCGGTAGCGCTGCCGAAGGATCAAACCTTTTATTCGCGTCAGCACGTCCATGCGTCGGTCCTTCGGTGGTCGCCCACAAGACCGGCGAATGATATACCATTATAATCCGTTCTCGTAAGGGAATCTGCTGCGTCTATGCGGACCCGGTGAGTGACCGCCATGCTCCACATCCCCATCCTACGTCACGGAAAACCCTACGAAGCCGTCGACAAGGTCGAGATC
Organism: Phycisphaerae bacterium; assembly: GCA_035275405.1. Taxonomy (NCBI): domain Bacteria; kingdom Pseudomonadati; phylum Planctomycetota; class Phycisphaerae; species Phycisphaerae bacterium. Next base: position 125,585 of record DATEMU010000012.1, on the reverse strand, counting down.
GTGCACCATGCGACGGGCGAGGCGGTCGCGGCGGTCAGTCAGGCCAATAGCGGCATGATCGTCCGCGACGTGAATCGCTGGGACGAGCGGGTGCTCGAGCGGCTGAGTGCGGCGGAACTGATTGCCATCAGCCGAAAGGCTGCGGAGATGTACATTGGCGCGACGCTCCCACTGGGCGATACGAAACAATCCTTCGACGACTACATCCGCCAGCTTTCGGCGACGACGGGGATGCCGCAAGTCCTGTGCCGAGCCAACGCGGAGAAGATTCGCAAGGTCATGGCCGAGATCGACGTGGTGCTGGCGGGGCTGACGCGCGGGCTCGATCTCGCAATCATCGATCGCGGACACGGCATTCACGGCGGCCATACGATCAGCTTCTCGCGGCAGGCGCGGACCTTTGGGGCGGTGCTACCGAGCAACTCGCCCGGCGTGCATTCGCTGTGGATACCGGCGATCGCCCTCAAGACGCCGGTCGTGCTCAAGCCGGGCCGCGAGGAGCCGTGGTCGCCCTATCGGATCATCCAGGCATTCATCGCCGCCGGCGCGCCGGCGGAGGCCTTCGGCTTCTATCCGACCGACCACGGCGGCGCGGCGGAGCTGCTCCGCGTGACCGACCGGTCGATGCTCTTCGGCGACGCCTCGACGACGCGGACCTGGGCGAACGACCCCCGAGTTGAACTGCACGGGCCGGGCTACAGCAAGGTAGTCTTCGGCGACGATTGTGCGGACGAGTGGCAGAAGCATCTCGACGTTTTGGTGACGTCGATCGCGGCCAACGGCGGGCGGTCATGCATCAACGCCTCCGGCATCTGGACGCCGCGGCACGGGCGCGAGATTGCCGAGGCGGTCGCCAAGGAGTTGGCGAAGGTGCGGGCGCTGCCCGCCGACCATCCCGACGCAAAGGTCGCGGCGTTCGCCAATCCGCAATTCGCCGAGGCAATCTCCGCGATGATCGATCAGGGCCTGCGTGAACCCGGGGCCATCGATCTGACGGAACATTTCCGCGGCTCGCCGCGCTTGGTGCGCGATGGACGGATCGCCTATCTGCTCCCCACCGTCATCTGGTGCGAGGATCGGGAACATCCGCTGGCCAACCGCGAGTTCCTGTTCCCCTTCGCATCGGCGGTGGAGTGCCCGGCGGCAGAGATGCCGCAAGCCATCGGATCAAGCCTGATCGTCTCCGCGATCACCAGGGACAAGAACCTCGTCGCCGCGTTGATGGCCGCGCGGAACGTCGACCGGCTCAACATCGGCCCGATCCCCACCTTCAAAATCAGTTGGGATCAGCCGCACGAGGGAAACCTGTTCGAGCATTTGTACCGCCAGCGGGCCTTCCAGATGGACCCGGCGGCATGACGGCCTACCGATATACTTGAGATTAGCGCGGGGAGGCACCGTCGTCGGACTTCGCCGATGGAGGGGACATGACCATGAACACATACTCAAGAACGCCGGCCATCACACTTGGTCTATTAGCGATTCTGCTCGGCCCTGCGCGTCCCGTCGGCGCGTTTTCCGGCTGCCCGGGCTCGGGACAACAGTCTTCCGGGCCGGACCTCATCACCGGCGCGATCGGCGGTTTTGAGGGGTTTTGGTCGAATGATATTCTAAACTATCACAGCTCGGGAGGGATCGCGGCTTTCTCCGTCTTCGCTGCGGCCTGCAACATGGGAGACCAACAGGTCGTTTGGGACGGTGAAAGCAACAACCATCCGGTCATTGCCCAGAATTGCTTCCGCCTGAAGACGGTGAACGGCTCAACGCGTATCGAGCAGCTCGGGCAGAGCTGGCTGAAGCACGGCTTCGCCGCCGGACAGTTTACCACCTGCTGCGTCACCTGTGAGCCTGCGGAGGATTGGTATCACCTTGGGCTGGGCTGCGCCGACCCGTACTCGGCATCCCAGAACGGAACGCAAAGCGACTTGGGCCCCAAGTGGCGGGTGAACCCCACGACCGGGATACACATAGACTCCGTCACAAGCCCCCCCTGGAGTGACAGTGTTGCCCGGCGCTTGCAGGTAAACATCACTGATCTTGAGGTATCCGATTTCGTTTCCTCCCCGACCAAATATTTCGTCGAGGTCCAATACGTGACGGCCGACGACGCCCTGGCCGGTAATGGGGGTGACAACGCCTCTTACCGGCCGCTCGCGGTCTCGGGCGGCGGCACGAGCTGGTGGTTTGACCTCTTCGGCGATGATGACGCCCAGATTCGGCGACGTAGCCCCGGCATCCTGGCGTGGAGCGAGTATGACACCGACGTACACATCGCGGATATGACCACCCCGGAAGATGCAGGCCTTTTCGCCCGCGTCATCCTCGCCGGCAAGGCCACGGCGCTCGGCAATGGGCAGTGGCATTATGAATACGCGGTGCAGAATATCAATTCGGACAGGTCGATTTATTCCCTCGCAGTGCCCGTTTCGCGATATGCAACCGTGACCAACATTGATTTTCACGACGTGGACTACCATAGCGGCGATGGCATCGACAACGTGACGACGGATGGGACCGACTGGCCCGGTGTGAGATCCGTGTCCGCGGAGCAGATCGCGTGGGCCGTGACGCAGACCTACGCGGAGAATGCGAATGGCAACGCCCTCCGCTGGGGGACGATGTACAACTTCCGCTTCGACTGCAATCTGCCGCCGGCGGCGATTGACGGTTCAGTGAGTTTGACCCAGTTCAAGCCCGGAGCGCAGACGATGGTCGGGGCTAATGTAGTGCCGCAGGCGGTCACCTGCCTGCCAGGCGACATGAACGCAGACGAGCTCATTGATGGACACGACATCGCCAGATTCACGGATCTGCTGGTGGGCGGCGGCGGGACGACGACGGAGCGATGTGCCGGCGACCGCGAGGCATCGCCAGATTCGTTCATCGATATGGATGACATGGAGGGGTTCGTTGCGTGCGTTCTGGCAGCGGGGTGCTGATGGAGCAGCCGCACGAGGGGAACCTGTTCGAGCATCTGTACCGCCAGAGGGCGTTTCAGATGGAGCCAGCCGCTTAATCATGTTACACCGCGGAGTCAGAGTTCGTGCAATTGGACCACACCATCGATAGCAATGTAATCGAGAAGCCGGCACATCAGCTCCGGTCAAGGTGCAAGCTATTTTGTCAACTTTTGCTTGGGCGTGGACTATTTCGCCGGACTAGCGCAATCTTTCTCTTCATCGCCACAGTTCTCTTGTTCTACTCGGAGGCTGGAGGAGTGATGCATGTTTCGGCATCGCATCATTTCATTTTTCGAAAATCGTTCTTGTACTATGCTTTGGGGGGCACAGTTGACAATCGTGATTTCGGAGCAGCCCATGGCATCAAGTTTCCGACGGGTTCAGTAGTAATGAGTATATGGCGGAGGCCTGAGGAGCAGATGGGTTTGAGTTTAACCAACATCTATTTCCGTCCATATCCCAAAAAATCGCGATTTGGTGTGCCCTGGGTTGATTATTTTCAGGGAATGGGGTCCTTCCTAGTTCCCCTAGGTTGGCTTTACGTTCTTCCGATTTTGGTATTTGTCGTTACGCTTCGCCGAACTTTAGCCATTGATATTAGCGCGCCGCGATGTGCTGCTTGTGGTTACAACCTGACGGGGCTGACAAACGGTCGATGCCCGGAGTGTGGAACGCCAGTTTCTGAAGCGCAACCGGAGCGGGCATGACGTTGTCGACCGTATTACCAGAAATCCTCCGCCATTCACGCGTCCGCGTCACCTTTGGCGACGGCTCGCTGCGCAAGCTCGGCGCTATCGCCGTCGAGGAAGGCGCGACGCGCGTGCTGCTCGTGACCGACCCGGGAATCGTCGCGGCCGGTCATGCTGATCTCGCGGCGGCATCGCTGCGTGAGGCGGGCGTCGAGGTCACGATCTTTCACGGTATTCAGGAAAACCCGACGACGGAGCACGTCGACAACGGCGTGCGGATTGCCCGCGACCTGGGGATTGATTTCATCGCCGGCCTCGGCGGCGGTAGCTCGATGGATGCGGCCAAGGGGATTAATTTCATCCTCACCAACGGCGGGCGGATGCAGGATTACTGGGGCGTGGGTAAGGCAACGCGGCCGATGCTGCCGCTGATCGCCGTGCCCACGACCGCGGGGACAGGCAGCGAGGCGCAGTCGTTCGCGCTGATCACCGACCCCGAGACGCACCAGAAGATGGCCTGCGGCGACGAGAAGGCCCTGCCGCGGGCGGCGATCCTCGATCCCGAATTGACACGGACCATGCCGCGGGCCGTCGCGGCGGCGACGGGGATCGACGCGGTCGCGCACGCCGTCGAGACGGCGGGGACGACGAAGCGGAACGCGGTTTCGCGGGAATTGTCCCGGGAGGCGTGGCGATTACTCGCGCCGGCCTATGCGAAGGCCGTCAACGATTCCAGTGATGATGCCGCGCGACGCGACATGCTGCTGGGGGCCCACCTGGCGGGCTGCGCGATCGAGAAGTCGATGCTGGGGGCGGCACACGCCTGCGCCAATCCTCTGACCGCGCGGTTCGGGATCGTTCACGGCGAGGCGGTGGGCCTTCTCCTGCCGCACGTGATCCGCTTCAACGCGGACTCCGGCGAAAACCCGTACGCCGATCTCGTGGCCGATGCGGAGGCGCTGGCGGTACAGATTGAAAAGATGCTGGACGCCGCCGGTCTTCCGAGAGGGCTGTCGCAACTAGACGTGCCGCGTTCGGCTCTGGACGATTTGGCCGAGTCGGCGGCGACCCAATGGACGGCGGGGTTCAACCCCCGGCCCGTCGACGCCGCTGCACTGCGCCGGATTTACGCCGCCGCCCATTAGCAATCACCCTTGAAAACCCAGCCTGGCGATACCGTTATTATTCATACGCGCCCGATGCTTCCGTGTGAGCCTCCGATGCCAAGTGAGAAACCGGAAACTTCCAATCCTGTCAAAAAGCCCGGTTGGCTGGCCAGGCGCCATCCGCTCAACGTCACGCTCGACGGAGTTCCCGAACTCGACTATTTTGAATCCGAAGAAAAGCGACAGCTCGCCTTGAAGCAGATTGCGACGGAGGCCGGGCGACCGACGACGTGGGGATACTGGTCTGCCATTCTGTGGCTGGTGCTCGGTTCGATCTTCACGTTAGTGCTCGCCACGTGGCTGCTTGAATTTGTATCCTGGCCGCGGGAATTCGAAAAAGCGGCTCGCTTCGGCCTCGTCCTGGTCGTCACATTCATCTTGATTCGACGTTTTCACCGGCAGAGTTTCCCCGCCATGCTCCGCCAGAAGCTCATTGAACAGGGCGTGCCGATGTGTTTGAAGTGCGGTTACAACCTCCGCGGCCAGCCCACCGATTCGACGCGGTGTCCGGAATGCGGGACGGCGATTAACGAGGTGTCGCGGGCAATACTCGGCGCGCGAACTCCTCCCTAGCCCTTCCCTTCGCACGGGGAGGGACGCGGCAGGTCTCGAAGACGCGAACTGCACTACTCCTTCTTGACAATCGAGCGCCAGCCGGTCGGAGCCTGCTTTTCGGCGGGCGGGTGGGCGGCCATACGGATGTCGTCCACGAGATAGAAGCACTTGGGGTCGGCGACCGCCGCGCAGTGCAGGGCCCGCGAGACATCGCGCCGGGGCACTTGCACGAAGAGCAGCGTGACGAACCCGTCGCGGCCGCTGCCCTGGAACTCCGTCAGGGTGAAGCCGGCGTGCCGCAAGGACGCCGCCACGCCCTCTCCCTTGCTGGAAAAAATGCGCACGACCTGTTCCCCGAAGGCGATTCTTTGGTCGATCTTGATCCCGATGAGATTACCAAGGGCGAAGCCAATCGCGTAGGAAACCGCATAAGCCGGATCGCTCAGATTCTGGATCACGCGGGAGACGGCGAAGATCCAGATCAGGATCTCGAAGAAGCCGACGATGGAGGCGAGCGTGGCACGGCCATTGACAACGCTGATCGTTCGCACGGTCCCCAGCGAGACGTCGGCGATGCGGGCCAGGATGATCATGAGGCAGACGAACACTGTTTCACCGGTCATGGCAACCCTCGTGGCAAGGAGATCAGGATCACTTCGTGGTCGGCGCGTGCCGAATTCAACGGAAGAGGATGATAGACACGGCGGCCGCGATGGCAACTTCCTGCGCCATTGCCCTCGCGCCGAAATTGCGCGAGAATGCAGCCCACGGGAAACTTCCCGACGGGAGGACCGATCATGTGTCGTTTTAATCGCGTCACTTTGGCGATCGTCGTCGTCGCGGCGATGATGACGGCGTGCGAAAAAAAAGGGGGCGAAGAAGTTCGACCGGGGGCCGCCACGCCGGCGCCGGGCGATGCCGCGCTGATCGAGGCGAAGTTGGCCAAGGCCGACGCGTTTGACGGCAAGGTCGACAAGATCGTGACCAAGTGCCTGGGCTGCGGGTTGGGGATGGACGGGAGCAAAGAGTTCGCGGCAACTACGGCGGGGTACACGCTGCACCTCTGTTCGGCGCATTGCAAAACCGAGTTTGAGAAAGACCCGAACAAGGCCGTGATGGCCCTGCGGATTCCGGGCGAGTAGGCCTCGCCCGATTCCGCTCGGTCCCTGATCGACGATAAACAGACCATAACCTCTTTTGTTTCAAGGAGAAGCAACTTGCGCGCCAAGCGGCACGCAAATTGCTAGGCGGTAGACCGTCCAGTCATTTCAGGAGGTCTAGCCATGTTTTACACACCCAGTTCCTTTAGCCCCACGATGAGCCGCGTCGTCGAGAAACAGATGCGCAATTGGGAAATCGCCCGCCAGCAGCAGGACGGGGGTTCGGCCCCGCGCGCCGGCTCGGTCATGGACTTCATTGCCATCTCGCGGTCGGTTGGATTGCCCGGCGAGGAGATCGCCGCGCAATTACACGCGAAGCTTGGTTGGCCGGTCTTCGACCGGGAGATTCTCCAAGCCATGGCCGGCGACGACGAATGCCGGCGGCAGCTCTACGACGCGATGGACGAGCGCGATTTGGGATGGATGGAGGAGTTCCTGCAATCGGTCACGTTCGGAGCCGCGGGGAAAGATGATTACTTCCACCGGCTCAGGGAGACGGTGCTTTCGCTGGCGCGGAAGGGACACTCGATCTTCCTCGGTCGGGCGACGGATATGATCCTGCCGCGGGAGATGGGGCTGCGCGTACGCTTTACGGCGTCGCGCGACTACTGTGTCAAGCAGTTTGCCAAAACCAAGAATATTGCCGAGGATCAGGCGCGGCGCGAGGTGGAAGACATCGAGCACGAGCGCGCCCGGTTCATTCGCCATCACTTTCGCGTGGAGGCCGGGGAACCGTCGCGGCACGATCTGACCATTAACCTCGAATTCATGCCGGTCCTGCAAGCCGTTGACCTGGTCCACTCGGCACTGCGGATCAAAGGCATCATCCGCTAGCCCGCGCGGGGCGTCTGCAAAAAGAAAGCCCCTGGCCGGGGGGACCAGGGGCTTGGATCACCAGAGATGCTTCGGAATCCGGTTACTGCTCGTCAGGCGATTCCTCGACGTGTACCTTGACCTTGATCTCACCATCCGGCGTATCCAGCGAAAGGGGATTGGCGAGGTCGGCCGGATTGTTGGAGTAGCGGTCGATCAGTTTGATGACGCGCCGATCCTCGTCGCCGCCCCAAGTCAGCGTGATCATGTCCTTGTCATCGACGCTGACGTCAGGGGCCGTGTCGAATCCGGCTTCAGCGGGAAGGTGGGCCAGCCGACGGACATTCGCCGTGCCCTCGGCCGTCACCGTCACGGAGAAGACTCCGATCTTTCCATCGCCGGTGTCGATGAGGTACAGCGAGCGGGCTTGCCCCGACGCATTGGTCCACTCATGTGCCGGCTGGGCCTCGCCGATGTCGTCCATTGAATAGACGGCATTGGGATCGGCGCCGACGTTGAGGCCTTTGCGGATCACGACTTCGCTTTCGTTCTCTGTTACCGTGCCGTCGTCACTCACGTTGACATGGACCTGCGTGTTGAGTTCGTTGGGGCTGTTCTCAACGCGCTTGACACGGATGGAGGCTTGGCGACCGTCGGCAATCTCGGTATCCAGCGAGCCTTCGTAGGTGTTTTCGCCGACGGGCTGGAGTTCGAGCTGTACGGCCTGGCCGTCGATATCGACGGTCACGAACAGACTCTTGATGAGGTCGATGCCTCCGGCCGCGGCGAAGGCTCCTCCGCCAACGAGTAAGACCGCGCAAGCGGCGACGAGCGCCGGTCGGCGGGCGACGAAACGGGACGTGCGATTCTTCGAGAATTCTTGCATGAGCTTTTCCTCAAGTAAGGGGTTGGGGTTTGTCGGGGTCCACGAACTGTGACGCAGGGATTCGAGCGCTCGATCGACTGGATCATGATCACTGAACACGGTTAACACCTCCCACCACGCAGCAACTTTTCGCGCAGGGCCTCGCGGCCGCGCGACAATCTCGATTTCACGGTGCCCAGGCGGCAGCCCAGGGCTTGCGACACCTCTTCGACGCTGAGTCCTTCCAGGTAGTGAAGGGACAGCACGGATTGATGTCTGGGCGCCAGCGCGAGCAGAGCCGTGCGGACTTGTTCTCGATCGGCTTCGCCGTCGCCGACAGCGCGATCTGACACCCTTGCGGCAGCAGCGCCGCCATCAAGCGACCGGAACCATCGCCGCTGCCGCCGCACCCAGCGATTGACCGACGTCGTCGCGACGCGGTAAAGCCACGTGCTCAGCGGGGCCCCGCGGTGTCGGTATTTGGGCAGGCAGCGTAAGGCGGTCATAAACGTATCCGCGACAAGGTCCTCGGTCACATGCGGGTCGCCGACGCGCCGGTGGATGTACCCGGCGATGCGGGCGTAGTGCTTCCGGTACAGCATCGCAAAGGCCTGACGATCGTGCTTGGCACGCTCAATCAGCTCGCCGTCGGCGTCGCCTATCGGGATGTCCGCCTGAAACAGGGCGACCTGCAATTCCATCTTTTTGCTCGTTTCGATCGGGCCGGGGTTTGAAGCGGCCCCGGCTTTACCATTCTAAAAGCCAATAGACGGGCCGGAGGTTCCCGAAAGCTCAAAAAATATCCAAATAACTCAAAGAGCGGCGTTGGGGGCGTGTTGCTGCTGCCAGGCGAGGAGGGAGACGAGGGCCCAGAGGCAAAAATTGTGATCGGCACGGCCGGCCGCGTGATCGTCGAGGGTCTTTTGGGCCCCTTCGCGGGACAGAAGTTGACCGAAGAAACACCGGTCATTGGCGATCAGATCGCGGGCCATCCCGTAGAGCGGGCCGCGGAGCCAGACGCCGACGGGGACCTCGAAGCCCTTTTTGGAGCGGTTGTGGAGAATCGGCGGCAGGTCGTCCTTAAAGGCCTCAACGAGCAGGTGCTTTTTCTTCCAGCCGCACAGCTTCCATCGCCATGGCATGGGGAAGACCTGATCGACGACGCGGTAGTCGAGGAAGGGCGAGCGGACTTCCAGGCCGTGGGCCATCGACATCAGATCGATCTTGGTGAGCATGTCGTCGGGGAGGGATAACTGCCACTCCGTCCGCAGATGACAGTTCAAATCGTTCGTGTCCTTCGGTTCGCCGCGATAGTTCCAAAGAAGCTGGACAATGTCCTGGATGACTGCCGGCGCTTGCGCCGGGTCCGACAGCAATCGGGCAAGCGTGCGATCGTCGGAGGTCCGCATCCAGTTGGCGTAGCGGCACAGAAGGTCCGAGTCCATTGAGCGGATCGCGCGTTTCATCTGGCTGACGATCGCGCCGAGCTTTCGCTCGCGCTTGGCGGGGAGGCGCTCGAGAAGCGCGCGGGTTGGGGCGTAGAGCGGGGTTCGCGCGAACCAGCCGAACCGCTCAGTCAACGTCGCGGCGGCGTAGCGGTTGTAGCCCGCGAAGAGTTCGTCGGCGCCGTCGCCGCTCAGCGCGACGGTCACATGCTGTCTCGTTAGGCGGCTGAGCAGGTACGTCGGCAGCGCGGAACTGTCGGCGAAGGGTTCGCCGAGATGGGCTTGGACCGTCGGGATGATGTCGCGGATCTCATCGAGCGATAGCGGTAGGACGGTGTGGTCTGTCCCGTGCATGTCGGCCACGGCCTTCGCGTAGGCCGTCTCGTCGAAAAAGGGCTGTCCGGGAAAGCCGACGGAAAAAGTACGAACGCGGCCGGTCGCGTTCTTGCAGGCCATCGCGGTCACAATTGCGGAATCAATGCCGCCGGAGAGAAACACGCCCACGGGAACATCCGCAATCAGACGGGCGCGAACGGCATCGGAAAACGTCTCCCGCAGCCGGCGACAAGCTTCCTCGAAATTCGTAATGTCAGTCTCGAAGGGCGGCGCCGGAGCCCACTTTTTGATTTCGCTTTCTCCGTTCTTGAATCGCAGCAAGTGACCGGGGCGGAGCTTGCGAACCTGCGTGAAGATTGTGCGCGGGGCGGCAATGAACCCCAGCGTCAATAACTGCATGACGGCGGTTGGATCGATGAATTCATCGGTGAGCACGGGGCGCAGCGCGGCCATCTCCGACGCGAAGGCCAGGCCCCCGCGCGTCTCCGCGTAGAGGAGCGGTTTGACGCCCGTGCGATCGCGTACCAGCGATAGCGTTTTGGTGGTCGCATCCCACAACGCGAAGGCGAACATGCCGTTGAGGCGCGGCAAAAACGCCAGGTCCGGCTGGCGACGACACAACTCCAGCAGAACTTCCGTGTCGCCCGTCGAACGAAATGTCGCGCCCGCGGCGCGGAGCTCATCGCGCAGCTCCGGGAAGTTGTAGATTTCACCGTTGTACACGAGCGAAAATCGGCCATCCGGGCTGTGCATCGGCTGATCCGCGGCCGGCGTGAGGTCCTGCACCTTGAGCCGAGTGTGACCGAAGGCGAGGCCCTCGGCGGGACTCGTCCACGTGCCGTCGCCATCGGGACCGCGGTGGCGAATCCGGGCGAGCATTTGGTTGAGGATGGCGGCGTCGAGGAGTCCGCTCGGAAGGATGTAGCCCGCGATGCCGCACATGGACGCAGGATGATAGGACCAACAGCGAACGGCGAATAGCAATCAGCGAAAAGATTGCGAGGCCGCCCGTTTTGCCAACGGGACGAACGCGGTTAGATTGCGGGGCGATGAAGATTCTGCACGTCGTTCAATCGCTCGATCCGGCCTGGGGGGGAATTGCGCGGGTGCTGCCGGCGCTGGCGATGGAACTCGCGCGGGCCGGCGACGAATGCCGAGTGGCGACGCTGGCGGGAGGGCGATTCGGCGATCCGCCGCGCTATGAGGGGATCGAGGTTTGGCGGTTTGCGCCGACGGGCGGATCGCGGCTGGGCCGCAGCGCGGATTTCAATCGCCGTATCGACGAGATGGTGCAATGGGCCGACGTCGTTCACCTGCACGGGCTTTGGACCGGGCAGAATTGGGCAGCGGGCAAGGCAGCGCGGAAGGCGGGGCGGCCGTACGTAATGACGCCGCACAGCATGATGATGCCGTGGGCGTGGCGGCGGAGCTGGTGGAAGAAGCGGCCGATCGGCTGGCTCTTTGAGCACGAAAACCTGCGTCGGGCGGCGTGTCTGCACGCCCTGGCCGAGGGCGAGGCGAAGGCGATGCGGATGCTGGGGTTCAACCAGCAAATCGAAGAAATCCCGAACGGGCTCCATCCCGAAGAATATGAGAAGCTCCCGGCGCCGGACCGGCTCACCAGTCGATTTCCCGAACTGGCCGGCCGCAAGTGGCTCGTCATCCTCGGCCGGATTCATCCGCAAAAGGGAATCGTCCAGGGGATGCAGGCGTGCTTTGATGTCTTCGCCGCCGCCAGCGACTGGCACCTGATTGTCGCCGGACCGGACGAGATCGGCATTCAATCCATGCTTCAGGCGGCGGTCGCCCGCAAGGGGCTCAATCAGCGCGTGACGTTTACGGGAGCGCTCAATCGCGAGGAAGTCCTGGCGTGCCTGGGGAATGCCAAGCTCCTGCTCCAGCCGAGCATGAGCGAGGGGCTGAGTATGTCGATCCTGGAGTCTTTGGCGGCAGGTGTGCCCGTGCTCATCTCGGACGCGTGCAACATGCCGGAGGTGGAGGCGTTCGGGGCCGGGCGGATCGTGGCCTCGACGCGGCGCGAAATCGCCACGGCCCTGCGCAGCCTGGTGACCAAGAGCACGGACGAGATCGCCGCCATGGGCCAAAAGGGACGGCAACTGGTTCGCGAGCGATTTGATTGGAAGGTCCTCATCCCGCGGTATCGCGAGATGTACGCGCGGACCTCACGGCCTGCGCGCCAATAGGTCCTATAGGACCGATAGGGCCGATTGCACCAACCGACAGGTCAAGTGGGCGGAACATCGGAGCGATGAAGAGCGGACCGGGGAAGTCCCCGAATCTTCTTTATTGAAAGGGCTCTCGTCATGTCGACCGCCACGCTTACGCCGACCGCTCGTCTCACCGGAACAAAGGGCACGTCGCATCGTGCGCACGAGACGAAGCCGCCGGCACATCATGTCGATTTCAACCGAATTACGGACGAGCAGTTTCAGGCGGCGGCGGATCACATGAAGCTGGAGCCCGACATCCAGATGATGCTGCGGACTCCCTATCGGGAACTCATCGTGCAGATCCCGGTGCGGATGGACGACGGGCACATGGAGATGTTCCACGGCTATCGCGTGCAGCACAACGCCGTGCGCGGGCCCTACAAGGGCGGGCTGCGGTTTCACCCCGAGGTGGATTTGAACGAGGTCCGCTCGCTGGCGGCGCTGATGACGTGGAAGACGGCATTGGTGGACATCCCGTTCGGCGGCGCCAAGGGCGGCGTGACCTGCGATCCGACGAAGATGTCGCGGCGTGAGTTGCAGGCGCTCACGCGGGGCTTCACCCAGAAGATCGACATGTGCCTCGGCGTCTATCGCGACATCGCCGCGCCGGACGTGAACACCAATCCGCAAGTCATGGCCTGGATCATGGACGAATACGGCAAGAAGCACGGCTACACGCCGGCGATCGTCACGGGCAAGCCGGTCAACCTCGGCGGCAGCCTCGGTCGCGAAGCGGCGACGGGCCGCGGCACGATGATCATCACGCGCGAGGCGTGCAAGGCGTTCGGGATTGACTTGAAGAACGCGACGATCGCAATTCAGGGATTCGGCAACGTCGGATCGTGGACCGCGCGGCTCCTGCACGAGCAGGGCGCGAAGATCATCGCGGTGTCGGACGTCCAGGGCGGCATCCACAACGAGCGCGGGCTCGACATCCGGCTGGTCTGCGAGCATCTGAAGGCGACGGGGTCGGTCAAGGGCTTTCCGGGGGCGAAGGCGGTCACGAATGCGGAGTTGCTGACACTAAAGGTGGATGTCCTGATCCCGGCGGCGCTGGGCGGGGCCATCGACCACCACAACGTCAACAACGTTCAGGCGAGGATCATCATCGAAGCAGCCAATTCGCCGGTCACGCCTCGGGCGGACGAGGTCTTGCGACAGCGCGATATCACCATCGTGCCGGACATCCTCGTCAACGCCGGCGGCGTAACGGTCTCCTACTTCGAGTGGGTGCAGAATCTCCAGCAAATCCGCTGGGAAGAGAGCCACGTCAATGCGGAGCTGGAGAAGAAGATGATGACGGCCTGGACGAGCGTCCATCGCATTCATCGCGAGCAGGGCCTCCCGATGCGCGTGGCGGCGTATGTCGTCGCTTTGGAGCGCGTGGCGGAGGCGACGCGGCAGCGCGTGTAGTGCCCGCGAATCGCGAGCCTGTGTCTCTAGACGATCTCTCGTCCCGCTCTCGGGGTTACGGTGGCGACGAGGGAAAGAACCCAAATGACAGCAGCATCGCGCACGAAGTGATTGCGATAGAAATTACTAGTGGAAGGTAAAGTGCCGTTGACCACTTGATCTTGTTTGGTCGCAGCCAACCCAGCAAAGAACGCGCGAGAAAATACAAAAGTATCGAAAAACCACCTCCGTAAAAACACGCGGCAACAAGGCTGTCACGATCAGATTGAGGTATCCCTTCCGGGAAGGAACGCGAGCGTAAGTCGTATGTTGCACCAATTGCGAACAGGATTGCCTGAACAAGAAGGACACCATACGTAAGAGAGCTTATTGACGTTCGTGATACTGTAATGCTTGCATAATCACATGTCGGTAGCTTGTCGCCATCTTGGGTATTTAGGCCAGACATGAAATCCGTTCTCCAAATCAGGGCCACTTCAAACCCTTAGAAACTGATCCGCGTCCGGACACCGAGTACGATCGCGTCGTCCACCCCGCTGCCGATGCCCGGGCTGGAGATGTATTGGACGTCCGGCGTGATGACCATCCAGCGCGTAATCGAGATGGAATAGTACAACTCTCCGACGGTTTCGGCCTCGGCCCAGCGGTTCACCTTGTCGTTGTAGGTTCGCGAGGGGATGGATTGGCCGACAGCGATGCCGAGCACGTCGCGGTCGCGCGTTGGGATCAGCCCCTGGTACGAAAGACCGGTTGACCAAAAGTTGGCGACCTGGTTGATGTCGCCGTGGCGAAAGCCGTAGCGGGCGAAGATCCCCAGCCCCTGCGCGTCCTTGTCGTTCTCCCGAAACAGCGCCTGGTCAAAGCTGAGGTAGAAGCCCTGGTCGTCGCCCCGATAGGTGCGCAGGGCAGGCTTGGTGTCGGGAGGGACGAAGACCGGCTTCACGCGCGGGTCCGAGACCATGCCGATGCGGTAGCTGCCGGGGAGCTTTCCCTTGCCAACGAGCGGCGGCAGCGTGATGTTAATGCCGGGTTCGAGATACCAGACAAATCGCGCCGGGCCGTGGAAAGCGGTGGAGAAGCCGGGCTTGAAGAGCACGGAATCCGCGTCGCCGGCGCCCGCGATCACGGTCAGCCAACTCGTCGGCTTCACCGTGAGGGCCGCGCCGAGACCGATATTGAGCGGAACGAGCGGGTTGTTGTCGAATTGCTGGTTGAGAAACTCCACGTCCTCGGCATTGGCGTAGGCGTTGCGATCAACAATGGTCTGGTAGTCGAGAAACCCGGTCTTCAGCGAAATTCTGTTATCAAGGAGTAGCTGCTCGTAATAGAGCTGATCGATGTGCAATGTGCGGTCGCCGTCCAGGTCGTCGGCGACCTGCCAGAGCGAGCCGGTGTAGGGGTTGACACCCTCGCCCCATTGGCGGCGGACATGCACGAGCAGGCTGCCGCCGGGGATGAGCTTGAGCTTCTGCAGGTCGGCCGTCACGAACCAGTCGATGGTCGCTCCGTTCTTGCCGAGCCTGTCCAAACCGCCCTTGACGATCCATTGATACGTGTTGTTGTAGAAAAACTGCGTGGCGATTCCGGCATCCTCGGCGGCGGTGCGAAGTCCCAACCAGTCACCGGTGGCATAGGGGGAGTCGAGCGCCAGGGGTGCGTAATGCGATGTTAATGGCGCGGGCTGCGTGGCCGGCTGGGTGGATGCCGGCGATTGAGCCACGCCCCGTTCGGCCGCGAAGAGAAGAGAAGCGACCAACATTGAGGTGATCCGCTTCATGCCGAAATGCCGCAGGGTGAAAGCGGGTTGCAAGGGGAACCAAGCCGCCCTAGAGTTTTTCGACGGATGCGCTCGCCGATCATGAATCGCTCCCATCGAAAGGCTTTCCCCATGCCCGCACTTCGGACGATCGTTGTCGGCCTGCTGCCCGGCATCTTCGGCGCATTGGTGTTGCTGACGTCCTGCGCGGAGACCGACGGCGGCGGCGCCCAGATTTTGGATACAGGCCGGCCCGCGTTGCACGCCGTCCACACCGACCGGCTGAAGGCGATGATGGCGGGGATTCATCGGCTGGCGGTTGAGCAACTTCCGCAGGAGATGGATGTGTCGGCCCTGCGCGAACGAAAGGCGCGGGAAGTGTCGGAGATTGCCACGCGGCTGGCGCAGGACGCACAGGCCATTCCGGACGCGCTTCGGGATGTACGCATCAACCCGGAAGATCGCCGTGTGTTTGAAGCCTACGCGGAAAAACTGCACGGCCAGGCGACGGAGCTGGCGGACATCGCGCGACGGCATGAAGGCGCCGCGTTGCAGGCGAAGTACGACGAGATCATCTCGACGTGCAATGCCTGTCATTCCTCCTTCCGTATACTGCCGCTTCTCACGCGTTCGTGACGCCAATCTCCCCTTTTTCCGCGATACGCGCGGGCGGGCGCGGCCGATCCGATTCCATCCTCGCGGCCCGCCTGGAGGGCACGGGATCCATGCGGGCTTTACCCACGCGATGGCAAAGATAGCGCCCCAGGGAGCGAATGGCCTGGTCGCAGGAGCGGAAGACCGGCACGCCGGCCGAGCGGATGCGCCCGGCCAGCGATTCATACGTCGTCCCGGCGTCGATGACGACGATCATCGGCTTGTCATACTCGGCAAAGAGCCGCGGCAGGCGATGGGCGAGTGAGGCGGGATCGTCCAGTTCATCGTTCGTCGTCCGCAAGGCAGGCGTCAATGGGACCAGCGAGACAACGACGGCGTCGATCTCGTCGTCGTCCATCAGGATACGGATGGATTCTTCGTACACGTCGTCACTGGCCATCGGGGTCAGGTCGAGGGGGTTGCGGACGTTGACCAGCGTGTGCAGTTTGTGTCGCGTCAGCGTGTCAGTGAGGTGGGCGGCCGTGGCCCTGGAGAGATTGGGCGTCTCCACGCGATAGCGCAGGCCGACAGTCGCATCGGCCATGCCCACGGCCTCCGCTCCCGAGTTGGTGAGACCGCCGATTCGACAACCCCTGACTTTCTTGGTGTGCAGGTAGGTGGCCAGTTCCAGAACCTGCTCGAATTCCTTAAAGGTGTCCACGACGATGGCCCCCGCCTCATCGATGGCGGCCTGGCAGACGTCATAATCGCCGGCGATCGAGGCCGTATGACCGGCAGTGGCGGACCGGCCGGCGGCCGTGCGGCCCGCCTTGTAGAAGACGACGGTCTTGCCCGCGTTCGCCACCTCGCGGACCGCCTGGGCAAAAACGACGCCGTCGAGGTCTTTAAAGCCCTCCATGTAAACGCCGATCGCGTCGATGTCGCCGCGCCGGCCGACGATGGCAAGAAGATCTGACGCGGTGAGGTCGACCTGGTTGCCGATGGAGATGGCCAACGCGGGGTCGAGGGTTTCAAGATTGGAGAGCCGTGAGACGATGAACCCGCCGCTCTGCGTGAGGATGGCGACGCGACGCGCCGGGACATTGCGGCGAGGATCGAGCTTTTTCGCCTGGATGAAAAAAGTGTCGTACCGGCCCGATCGCGAGCGAACGCCGAGACAGTTGCCGCCCAGGAAGATCGGACCGCCGTCCTTGCGACTTCGCGAGGCGACGATGGCGCGGCTGATTCGAGCTTGTGTGCCGCTCGTGCCCTCCGTCTCGCCCAAACCGCCGGGGATCACGATAACCGAGGCGACGTTGCACGACGCAATCGCCGCTTCGATGTAGTTCGGAGCGTCCTTGGCATTGACCGCCAAAATCAAGAGATCGATGGGTTCGGGGGCTTCGGCGAGATTGGCGATGCAGCATACGCCGTCCAGCGCGGCGCCGTCCTTCACCACATACAAGTGCTCGGGCGGAAACCCGCATTCCTTGATGTTGTTGAGGATAATTCGGCCGAAGTTCTCCCGCTTTCCGGACACGCCCACGACGGCGATGGATTTCGGCTCCAGGAGCGAAGTGACCTTTTCGATCGGCCGGGCGACGAGCGGTTCGGCGACCGATCCGAGTCGGCCGCGGCCGTCCAGGGGAATCATCACCTGCTGACGAAAGGCGAAGGGATTGACTTCCAGCTCGGCGAGATGCGGCCGGGCAAGATCACCATCGACGCAAAATCGTCGGGCGATGGCGATAAACGCGCGGAAGCAGCGGAGGAGTTCGCCGTCGGAGACGATCCGACGATGTCCGCGGGCAGCGCCGGAGAGGATTTCATACGCCGCGGTCTTCTGGAAAAGCTTGAAGAAATCCTCGGCGGAGGTCTGCGTCGCGAGGGCCTTGGCGACGGCGAGGCCGGGTTTGAGCTTGGCGGCGAGATATTCGGTATCAATGCCTCCCAGGCCCGCGGCGATGACCGGGCCGAATTCGCGCGTCGCGCGAATTCCGACGAAAAGTTCTCCGCCGAAACCCGCCGAATCGTGCGCGACAAACTCGACGACGAGTACACCCTCGATTTTTGCATCCGCGGCGCGCTGTGCGGCGATGAGCCGGTCCACTTCGGCCGCCACTTGTTCGCGATCGTTGGGGACGAAGACCACGGCGGCGGCGTCGGATTTGTGAACGACATCCGGGGAAATGATCTTGAGCACGACTTTGGCGCTGCGCAGCGCGGTGAGCTTCTCCGCCGTGACCTCCGCGCCGGAGACGACGCCAAAATGCCGCGGCGACGAAATCGCCCCCGCCAGTTCGACGATGGCATAGACCTCGTGCTCGTAAAGTTGGGCTCGGCGTTCTTTCTTAGCGTCGTTGAGGATGCCCTGGATGGCACTCAGTTGTTTGGGGCCGATGTCCGATACCGCAGTTTCGAGGGGACCGGCGGGTCCGTCCCCGGCCAGGAGTTCAGATAGCGGGAGTTTGCCAAGTTGTTCGCGAAGCATTCGGGGATCGGCCCCCGCGCGCAGTCGATCGTAGTACATTCGGCTCGCGCCGATACCCACGCGCAGCGCCTTGAGGTTGGTTTCGACGACGCCGGGCCCGGCGCGGGTGAACATCTCCGTAACGGCCGCCTCCAGATCACCCGGTGACAGATCGGTGAAGATCGACGCCGCACCGAGCATGATCATGTTGACCGATCGGGCGGAGCCCGCCGCGCCGGCCAGGGCGTTGGCGTTGAGCAGCACATGGCGCGGGCGCGCCGCGATCCGGTTCAGGATTTCGTCCATTTCGCCGTAGTCAGCGATGTTCGCGATGGGCGCGGTATTGGCGATGATGAGGCCGTCGTCCGCGAGGTACTCGACGTATCGCAGGGCTTCGAGCGGCTCCATGGCGAGGATCATGTCCGCCCGGCCGAGCGGGATGAGATCGCTGTAGATCGAATGGTCGGCGATACGCAGGTGGGACTGCACCGCGCCGCCGCGCTGGGACATACCGTGGACTTCGGCTTGTTTAACCTGCCACCCCCGGCGAAGGGCCGCCAGGCTCAGCGCCTGCGCCGTCGTCAGTATTCCCTGACCACCGACGCCCGCGAGGATAATGTTGAGTTCCATGGGCATCGATCTCCGATTTCCTGGTCGTCCGTCTCAATTAACAGTATGGGTGGCACGGTCTCGCAGCAGCGAGGCCGTGGTGCGCATGTACTACACGGCCTGCCCGCTTCGCGGTCAGACCGTGCCACCCCTGAATCCCTAAAATCAACTTAGACATAGCACTATCCACACTTCTCCAGCGTTCGATTCGCAGTTCGGATGGTCCGCCGCTTCGTATGAATGCACGGCCGGCAGGCGACGACGACGGACAGGCCGTGGTGATCGATTTCCCTGCGAATGATCCCCGTGTTCTCCTGGTGATGGCGCGGCGAGGGATCGATCTTGACCACGTGCTCGGGCGAAACGCCCAGCCCCTTGACCAGGTTGATCAACTCGTCACCCGCGATCATCGCGTCCTGCCCGCCGGTCATGGCGATCGACGCGTTGTCCATAATAACGACGGTCATGTCGGCGTCCTCGTGGGCCGCGCCGACGAGGCCGGTCATGCCGGAGTGCAGAAAGGTCGAATCGCCGATGGTGCAGACGACGGGCCACAGCCCCGCCTTGGCCGCGCCGTGTCCCATGGAGATCGACGCGCCCATGTCGACGCAGGTGTGGACCGCGTTGTAGGGCGGCAGGGCGCCGAGCGTGTAGCAGCCGATGTCGCTCATGAGGTGCGGCGATTTTTCCCCTTCGACCGCCGCCATGATGGCCTTGAACGTGTCGCTATGCGGGCAGCCGTCGCACAGGCGCGGCGGCCGCTGCGGAACGGTTGGCAGGGCGGCGAGCGCCTTCTCAAACGGAGGCGGGGCGCCGGGCCGCTTGCGGTCGAGGGCCGCTCGAACCCGGTCGGCGGTCATCTCGCCGTCCGGCGCGAAGTCGCCGGATTTCTTCCCGCGGATCGCCTTGCCGGGCACGCCAATCAGCCCGTGCAGCAGGCGCTCGATAAACGGGTAGCCCTCTTCGACCACGAGAATTTCCTCGCAGTGATCGACCAATTCGCGAATCAGGGGCAGGGGCGCCGGGTAACACGCGATCTTGAGCAGCGAGTAGGACGAATGCTCGCCAATCACCTCGCGGACGTAGTTGTGGGCGATTCCACAGGCGATGATCCCGCGCGGCCCCTTGAGTTCAAGGCGGTTGTAAGGACAGCTTCGAGAGTAGTCGAGAAACGTCGCTTGCAGATCCAGGAGGCGCCGATAGCGCCGTCGGGCGTTGGGCGGCAGGAGCGTCCATTGCCGCCAGTCCGGCTCTGATTCGGCTGCACCGGAAGGCGAAAGAGGCGAAACGGGCGCCGCCGTCACGATCGCGCGGCTATGAGCGAGGCGCGTGACCAGCCGGAGCATGATGGGCGTCTCCCACTGCTCCGACAAGTCGAAGGCCGCGCGGGTCATGTCGTACGCTTCCTGCTGATTCGATGGCTCGAAGATGGGAATCTGCGCAAAGTCGCCCAGGCACCGCGAGTCCTGTTCGTTTTGCGACGAGTGCATGCCCGGATCGTCGGCGACGGCCAGGACCAGTCCGCCCCGCGCGCCGGTCAGGGCCGAACTCATGAACGGATCGGCGGCCACGTTGAGCCCGACGTGCTTCATGGAGACGATGCCGCGCCGACCGGCGAACGACATCCCCAGGGCTTCTTCGTAGGCGACCTTTTCATTCGCGGACCAGGCGGCGGCGACGCTGCCGTCGAGGCGTGTCCGCGACTGGATGAACTCGAAAATCTCGGTCGCCGGAGTGCCGGGGTAGGAAAACGCTCCGCGAATGCCGGCATGCAGTGCCGCCAGGGCGACGGCTTCATTCCCAAGAAGTAGTTCGGTCA
Organism: Phycisphaerae bacterium; assembly: GCA_035275405.1. NCBI lineage: Bacteria > Pseudomonadati > Planctomycetota > Phycisphaerae > Phycisphaerae bacterium. The sequence continues at coordinate 104,704 of DATEMU010000012.1, read as the reverse complement.
TGGAGTAACGTCTCGCTGTATTCCGATGTCGATATCCCCATGCGCGGGAGTCAATGTTCCGATGTTCTAGCTGGCAAGAACCATGCCAAGAACAAATCAGGCACATAGATTTGGCCCAGGTGTCTCGATCTATCTTCTTATCTCCGCAAGAGCTATGTGCGGGTCCGTCTGACAACCGGGCGCGCAATCCTGGGAGAAAACGACGCGTTTGGGAGTTTTCAGACGCTGGGGTTTATCGTAGAATCGCCGGTCTGAAAGCCGAGTAGCAGCCGCGGAAGATGAGATGGCGCGCCGCGGAGGGTCGGCGGTTCGGTAGGATTCGCCCCGCCTTGCGCAGGCAAACGACACAGCCGAGGTCGTAGACCCGGTGGATGATTCCTCAGCATGCCTTACCTTGTGGGTAGTGGAAGTTCCTTGAGTCCAGCCTTGTTCGACCGAATGCCGCACCTCGTTGTCGCCGCGCTTCCGACGGAAGGCGGTTATTTCAGTCCATTCAAGATTGTCCTCTTTACATTGTGCTTTCTCCTTTGGGCGCACAACGCGGCCTGGGTCGAGAAAGACCTTAAGACAATTCGTGTGCCGGCCGGGATGTGGAGGGCGCTCATTTTCGGGACCGGCGTGGCGACGCTGGCCCTGTGGCTCCTGATCCCGCTCTTTTGGATCGGCTTCCTTCTCTTTGCGATGGTCTTTGGCGGCGCGTTCATCGGCTACGCCCTCTTTCGGAACAAACGCGTCGCACCCGCGCAGACCATCCTGACGCCGGCGCACCTGCAGCGATTGTTCAAGGGCGGCAAGGTGAAGACCACCGAAGTCGTCTCGATGGGGGACCGGGTTCGCATCAAGGACGCCAACGGCAAGACGCCGAACTGGCCGACGGACCCCGCCCAACATGCCGCCTACGGCGTCATGCAGGAACTGCTCTTCGACGCCATCTGGCGGCGCGGCAGCGATCTGCGCATGGACTTCATCCCCGAGCAGCCGGTCAAGACATTGATCCGCATAGATGGCGTAGACCGGATTCGCGATCCGCTGGACCCGGCCGTCGCGCCCCTCGTACTGGCGCACCTCAAAAGAATTTCCGGGATGAACTCGGACGAGCATCGCCGTCCGCAAACCGGTCACTTCAAGGCGACGATCGGGGCTGGTGGAAAAGGCGACAAGTCCGTTGAGGTACAGGCCAGGACCTCCGGCAGCACCGCCGGCCAGCGCTTCGCCCTTCGGCTCATCTCGGAAGAGAGTAAATTCCGCCTGCCGGACCTCGGGCTGACCGCGAAGCAGTTGCCGCTGTTCAAGGCAGTACGAGAGGAGCACAAAGGGGTGGTGATTGTCAGCGGTCCGAAGGGCGCGGGCGTGACGAGCACGCTGTATGCCATTCTCCGCGAGCACGACGCGTTCCTGCAGAACATCCACACGCTGGAAGCCTCGAAGGACCTGGACCTGGAGAATATCACCCAGCACGTCTTCGACAGCCAGAACAACACGATCACGTTCGGCAAGCGCCTGAGGTCGCTGCTGCGGACGGAGCCGGACGTCTGCATGATCAGCGACCTGCCCGATGCGGAGACGGCGAGCCTGGCGGCGACGGCCGGGAAGCAGAACAAGAAAATTTACATCGGATTAAGGGCCAAGGACACGTTCAGTGCGTTGGGGGCGTACCTGAACGGGGTGGCCGATCCCGCGCTGGCGGCCACCAGCCTGGTGGCGGTGTCGTCGCAGCGGTTGATTCGAATCCTCTGTACGACCTGTCGGAAGGGGTACAAACCCGATCCCGACATTCTAAAAAAGGCCAATCTCCCCTTGGGCGAGAATCGCCCCTTCTATCGCCCACCCAATGCCAACGAAGTCGAGGTGGACAAACAGGGGAACCCCATTTTGTGCGCGGTCTGCCAGGGGACCGGATACCTGGGGCGAACCGGCGTCTTTGAGTTGCTGATCATCGATGACGAACTGCGAGCTAGAATCTCCAAGGGCGACTCGCTGGCGGTCGTGAAGGCGGAGGCCCGCAAGAAGGGGATGCTCTACCTCCAGGAGGTCGCGTTGCACAAGGTGTACGACGGCATCACGAGCATTAACGAGGTCCTGCGGGTCACCAAAGAAGGCGAAAAATAGGACGCGCCGATCACGGCGGGCAGCGGCGCCCTTCAAGGAGTATGCCATGATCTTTTCCATCGTCGTAGCGCTCATGGTGATTCTGGTCACGGCCTTCTGGGTGTATCAAGGTTTCTTCAGCAGCGCGATCATGTTCCTCTGCACGGTCATTGCCTGTCTTCTCGCTTTTGGATTCTACGAACAGGTGCATTCGCTGTGGGCTGCGAACTTGAACGCGGGCATCGGCCTGCCGCTGGCGCTGATGTTGATTTTTCTGGTCACGCTACTGGTCTTGCGGCTGGGAACGGACAAGATGATCCCCGACGGCGTCAAGCTGCCCGTGATTGCGGACCGCGCGGGTGGCGGCGTGTGCGGCCTGTTTACGGGCCTGCTCCTGGTGGGAACGTCGCTGGTGGCGATCCAGATGCTCCCCATCGGATCGAGCGTCCTCGGCTTCGAGCGCGTCTCGACCGCCGCCGACGGGAGCGCCGAGGAAAAAGGATTCATGTTGAAACCCGACGGATTCACGATCGGGCTGGTCAATATGCTTTCGTCGGGCAGCTTCCAGGGCGAGACGAGCTTTGCCGACGCCAAGCCGGATTTCATCGAGGACTTGTACTCGGCGCGAGCCAATCCGCAGCCGGAAGAACGCGTCTTCGTTCCCCAGGACAGCCTTCAGGTCAAAGGCTACTGGGAGGCGCGGCAGATCGATCAGGTGTCGCAGCGAGTCGAGGGCGAGGGCTTGGCCCGCGAATTCACGACGGTCGAACCCAGCGTCGGGAAGAAATTCCTGGTGTGCCGCGTGCGACTGGACACGTCGGCGGCGGCGGAAGGATCGATGGATTTGCGTTTCCGGGTACCTCAATTTCGCATCGTCGGCCCGCCGCCGGCAAGCGATGGAGCGTCGGCCCCGCCGAGCGTCCATCTGGCCTGCGGCATGAGCGACTTGTACATCCACAAGGACCATGGTTTGTCCAACGTCAAGGCGGATCAGGCGGCGCGGTTGGTGCGCTTCGGCCCGCAGACGGACTTTCTGCTCAATGCCAACACCGCTCGATCGGTTGCGGAGATTAAGGGGAGCGGAGAGAACGCTTCCGTCAAGGCTTTTAATTTCGACGTGGCGTTCGAGGTGCCGGAAAATTTCTCGCCGTGGTACGTGGAGTACAAGCGAGGAGCGCGGGTGGAGTTGACCAAGAAGCTCCAACGGACCGAGCCGCCCTCGGACGCCGCGACGGCCTATGGAAGCTCCGCCCCAAAGCCTTCGAGCCCGAAAGGTGATGCGTCGGCAAACGACACAGATGAGGCCGACGAGCCCGAAAAGAAGGACAGCAAGCCCAAGGTCGGCAAGCCCACCGGAGGAAACGTCCATATCGCCGACGCCATTGAAGCGCGAACGGGGGTTTTTGATACGCTCCCGACGCCACTGCCGAAGGACAATTCCTTCGTCGCCCGTCATCTTCAGGGTGACGTGCTCGGTGAATGTCACTTTTACCTCGACCTGCCAGGCACGCCGCCGACCGACGGGGCCGTCACGAAGTTCTACGTTCCCGAAGGCAAAAGGATGGTACAAGTCGGCGCGGACAAGAAAGACGCTTTGAGCCTGTTCGGCCGGGCGCTGAACTACGCCACTAACGTTGCCGCCCAGATTCGCCTCACCGACTCCGAGGGCACGGATTACTTTGCCATCGGCGTTTATTCCGCGGCTCCCGTCGGTGGAAAGATGGTCTTCGAGGTTCAGTACTATCCAGAATCGGAGCAACCGGAACGCAGCCTGAAGAAAGCCAAGAAGCTGACGGAAAATGTCCTGCGATCGACGAATCCCGAGCAGCGCCTCTTCGGCTACCTTTTCCTGGTTGATCCGGGAGTGAAGATCGTGAGCTTCTCCTCGGGCGCGCGAAACGCCGGGAAGCAGACGCTTGAAATCGACGTGCCGCAGTAGCAATCCTGGTCTTTCGCACGGACGGAGCCGGCGGAATGACGCGCAGTACCATTGCACTATTGACTTGCCTGTGTCTGGCTGCGGAGAGATCGCGCGCACAGGAGCTGCCGGAGACCACGACACAGCCCGTGCCGACCGTGGAGATTCCCTCGACCTCGCAGCCCGCGGAATTGCCACCGCCGCCCAATCCGCTTCAACAACTGCAAGACGGGATCGAAGTCCTTGTTGAAAAATTCGGCCCCGCCGTGGTGGCGATCCAGACCGACCGCCGTCCGTCGCCGGGCGAGCCGTCAAGCGGTAATCCGCTCGATTGGGTCACCAGCGGCAGCGGCGTCGTCATCCGCAACGACGGGATGATCCTGACCAGCCAGCATGTCATCGAGGGCGCGCTGGCAATTCACGTCACGCTGTCTGACGGACGGTCGTGCCGCGCGCGCCGCATCGCCGCCGATCCACGGGCCGATCTCGCCATCCTCCACATCGCCGAGCGGGACTTAACCGTAGCCGAGCTGGGCGACGTGTGCAGCGTGCGCCGCGGTCATCTGGTGTTGGCGTTCGGCAACCCGCTGGGCCTGGCCGGGGACGGGCAGGCCGCGGTCAGTTTGGGGATCGTCAGCGCGATCGGCCGCCCGCTGCCGCAGACCGTGGGACGAGACGAGGATCGCTATTACGGCGACATGATCCAGACCTCCGCCCCGATCAATCCCGGCCATTCAGGCGGGCCGCTGGTGAACATTGACGGTCAGGTCGTCGGAGTGCTCACAGCCCTGGGCGCCACCGGCGCCAGCGGCGCGATCGGCTTCGCGGTACCCATCGGCGAGCGGACGCGGCGCATCATCGACCGCCTCCTGAGGGGTCAATCGATTGAATACGGCTATCTCGGCGTGGAGGTGGTCAACCTGACCGAGGCGCAGATTCGCGCGGCGGGGTTGCGGGCGGGGAGAGGCGTGTTGGTTGATTCAGTGGTGCCGGACGAACCGGCCGCCGCCGCGGGACTGCGGGGAGGAGATATTGTCGTAGCCGTCGATCGGCGCCCCGTCGCATCGGCGGATGATTTCGTGTCGTTGGTCGGCGCGTTGGAGCCGGGGCGGACGGCGGCGGTGGAGTTCCTGCGCAAGGGCGGTCGCGCCGTCGCGCATGTCTTCGTGGGACGCCGACCGGCCTCGCCTGCGATCGCCGACGCACCAGAAGCAATGGAGTTTCGCGGGGCCGTCTTGGAGACGGCGCCGCCGGAGATGCGCGAGGCCAATCACCTGCCTGCCGGAGCGATGATCGTGGTTTTGGTTCGAGCGGACAGCCCCGGCGATCGCGCCGGCCTGGCGCCCGGGGACATCCTCGTCCGAGTCAACGGTCGCCCGTTATCGGTCGAGGCGGTTCGCGCACTGGCCGCGACGATGGATGACTGCCTCGTGGGGCTTTCCAGCGGTCATTCGCTGCTATTAAAGGCGGAATAGGCGATCGTCGGATCGCTTGTGTCGGCTTCCCTCCGCAAGATACAATGGCAGGCAGCGAGGATGGATGGATGGCCAAGCCAACGCGACTGCCGATTCCCAACGTCGAAGGACTGGCGCGGATGCTCCGCGATGTCCACGACTTTCCCAAGAAGGGGATCGTCTTCAAAGACATCACGCCCCTCCTGTCCGATTCGGCGGCCCTTTCCCTGGCGGTCGAGTTCCTCACACAACCGTTCCGTGATCAGCATATTGACGTGGTCGTAGGTGCGGAGAGCCGCGGGTTCATTTTTGGAACCGCCGTGGCGCGAAACCTCTCCGCCGGGTTTGTCCCCATTCGCAAGCCGGGCAAACTCCCTGCCAAGACCCGGCGCGTCGAATACAAGCTCGAATACGGCACCGACGCGATGGAGATTCACGAAGACGCGGTCTGGCCAGGGGCCAAAGTGCTGATGATTGATGATTTACTCGCCACCGGCGGGACGATGGTCGCCTGTTGCGATCTCGTCCGTTCGCTGGGCGGCGAGATCGCGGGCGTGGCGTTCCTCATCGAACTGTGTTTCCTCAAGGGCCGCGATCGGTTCAACGGCGTCCCCATTCACTCGGTCATCAAGATTGAAGACGCGGCCGGCAAGGTCACCTCCGATTTTTGATGCTACTTTTGCGTCGCCTCGCGCACGACACGCGCCAGCGTCACGAACAGAACTGCTATCAAGATGAAACTGCACCACACGCCCGGCGGCTGACCGAGCCAGGGCCGGTGGAAGAGTTGCTCCTGGATGCGCAGGAAGTCGCCGGCACAGGGCCCGATCCAGACCCAGAGCATGTTGACGGCCACGCAGGCGCCCAGTAGCAGCCAGCCGATCCACCAGCGCCAATCCGGCCGCGCCGTCCACGCCCAGATCGCAATGGCGGGGTAGAGATAGCGCTCGTGCATCTGCGTGGACACTACAAAAAAGCCCAGCGGTACGAGCCGCGCCGCCCATTCAAGCGAATCGTCGTCGCCGCGACGTCGGCGAAGAACCTGTACCGCGACCAACCAGATCACAAACACACCGATCAGTCCGAGGACGCGCGGTGTCAAGCCGGCAAACAGCGCGCGATCGTCGCGGGAGTAGGATTCGAGAAGGTTGCCGCCGAGTTCGGGCGCGAGCAGCGGGTCTTTGAGAAACCAGCCGGAGAACCCGTTGAGGTGAGTGAAGGGATAATACGACGCGGCACCGACGAAGGCTTCCCAGACCCCAGCCCAGCCGCCGTAAAATGGCGCGACGGTCGCGACGACGACAAGCGCAATCACGCCCGCGGAACGCAACCATTTCCGGGCATCGTTGCCGAAGTTCAAGATCGAAAGCGACAGCCAGACCGGAAGAAAGATGAGGGCCTGCGGCTTGGTCAAGGCAGCGAGAATGGCCCACGCCCACATCCACTCGAACTTCTTTCGCCGCGCAGCTTCGAGGGCGCAGAGGGTGAAGAGCGTGGGAATGGCGTCGATCTGGCCCCAGACAGAGGAATCGTGAAGGATCGCCGGGTGCAGCGCGTAGATGCCGGCGACGATCGTCGCAAAGACGAGCGGGGCGCGCCGGATGAGCCAGAGGAAAAGGAGTGCGGCCGTTAGGAGATCAGCCAGGACTGCTGGAAACTTGAAGAGGACGTACGCGGAGCGGACCTCGGGGGAGTCTTCGCGCCGCACGATGGAATCCACCATCGCGGCATTGAGCGGTGTTCCGCCGACGAATGGATAGATCGATGCCAGGGCGCGGCAGACATAGACCTGCACCGGCGGGTAGTTGCAAAGCGGCGTGGAGCGGCCAGCGTCCGGACGGTCGTACACATGCGCCAGTCCGCGGGTCGCGGCGACATGGGCCCACATGACGAACTGATCCTGGTCGTGCAGAAATCCAGGGTAGGGCAGGAGCGGCATTCGCGCCGCGAGCCCGGCGGCGACGAGAGCGATGATCAAAACGAGGCGCCGGCGGGCGGATGGTATGCGGCCTTCGCCAGCGATCGGGACTGCAGAAGGCGGCGAGGGGGTCGTGGGGTCCATTCGCCATGCAGTCTATCCGGCGGTCGTCGCGGCGGACACTTCCGTTCCCTCTTGCGCGGAGTCGTGGAAAATCAACCGCGCCAGCCCGTGATCCCGGGCGAAAAAGCGAACGCGAAGTGAGCCGGATGCGCGGCCGAGTTCCTTCGCCCGGCCCGCACCGCGATCAATGAGGCCGATAGCCTTTTGCAAATCGGCCAGTTGCCAGGTATCGCGGCCGGCGGCGGCCGCGAGATAGCGAGCCAGCCAACGGACGGCCGCGATAGAGAGGACCAAAGCGCGGAGCCCGTCGATGACCGACCAACCGTAGTAGGCGTCGCCGAAGGCGGAGTGCGAAAGGAGCCGCATGCGAACATAGCGCGTCAACAACTCATCGACGTCCTGCGGAGGCGTGGCGGGATCGCGACGCACGCGATCCACACGCTCAAATGCGACGGCGGGCGCGCCGGGCATCAACGGGGGAACGTCGCCGAGACCGCGGACCATTCGGCGACCGCGCAGGAGTTGATCGACACGCCGGCGCCATCGCAGACGCCACGGTGCGCAGAGGTCGCCCAACGTGACATGCTCGCAGTGGGCAAACACCGTCATGCGCAGCAGCGCGAAGTGCCGGTCGGTCGGCGGCGAAAGATCCTCTCGCGGCGCGGCGCTCTCCAATTCTCCCACGAGCAAGGTAAGGAGGTCGCCGATCTGTTCGTCACTGATAGCATCGAGCCGCGCGGCCTCCAACGTGTCGCAAAGGGAGCACAGGCCGAGCAGGCGGTCGTCGAGCGGGCGATCGGCGTCGCGCAGCCAGACATCCAGCCGATCAACGACGCGGTCCAGTTGCTTGGATGCGATCCGGCAGCCGCGACGCAGCTCGACGGGTTGGACCGCGGGAAAAAGCGCGGCCGCGTCGGCCAGTTCGGAGGCGAGTCGGCGAACAGACTGTCGATGGTGGGAAATCGGCTCGCCCTTGTTGGCGGCGGCGCTGGGACAATCGAAGCGCACTCCCGCGCGAAGGGTGTCGCCTTCCCGATGGAGCGTAAATGGATAGAGCTGACAGGCGAGCGGCTTTTCCGTCAGACCGTACTCGGCGTGGATGCGGCACCGCTTGTCGTCCATGAGAAAAACGCAGCCCCCGCCGGGCTTGTGGCGGAGAACGTATTCGCGCCGCTGGCGAAGGTAGGGCGCGACGCCGAGTCGCCCCGTCCAGTCCTGTTTGTCGATCTTGTCACGATCGATCGCGGTGAGATGAACCACCAATTCGCGGCAGCAATTCGTGCAGGAATGGCAATCGAAATGCTGGCTGCGGACTTCGGGCATGGCCACAGGCAACTGCATGGCGATAGCATAGCCTTCTTATTCAGGAGTCGTTAGGTAAGTCCCCCGGCGCATTGCCTGTTCGCGTGTTGCCATGGCGGAAATGGCAAGGTACGATGAACTTCCCATTTCGATGTGCCCGCGGGAATGGCCTCGCGACACCGAATGAAGAGGCGCGGTTTATGAAACGACGATTCCTAAAGTTCCGATTCCAACTCCTTTCAGTCTTCCTTTTGACGGCCGCCATCCTTCCCGGCTGCATGGGGTCTTGCTTCCCCTTCTTCCCCGGAGAAGGGGACGGACCGATCGCCCCGGGTGTAACCGGCAAGCTCGGCGATCCGATGCCCTCGCTCACGCCGGAACAGTTGGAGACGTTCGCGCGGGGCAAGGAGGTGCTGAACAAGCGCTTCAACCTAAGCGATGGCCTGGGACCGGCATTCAATGTCACGTCCTGCGGGGCCTGCCACGAGAAGCCCGTCGCCGGCGGCAGCGCTGCCCTTTATCGAAACTTCTTTATCGGCGCGCAGATCAAGCCCGATGGCACTTTTGCCTTCAGTGAGTCCCAGGGCATGGCCGGCGGCGTACTGCGCGTGTTTAACCACAATCCGAGCCTGCCCGCGCGGCCGCCCGTTCCGGATACGACCACGATCTTCGCCCAGCGCAACGCCATCCCCATGTTCGGCGTCGGCCTGATGGCCGAAATTACCGACGAGGAAATTCTCTCCCGCGCCGATCCCGACGACGCCAATGGCGACGGCATCAGCGGCCGGCCCAACCATGACCGGGGATTTGTCGGTCGGTTTGGGCTGAAGTGCCAGACCGTCTCCATCGAGGCGTTCATCCGCGGGCCACTGTTCAACCACCTGGGTGTTACCACCAATCCGCTGTCCAACGAACGGCGTGCGCAGTTGCCGGTGGACAGTTCCGGGCGGCAGAAGCTGATCGATGCCCACCGCGCCGCGCCGACGAGCGATCCGAAATTCGGGCCTCATGATCAGGCCGCCGCGGCGGACGGGCCCAATTCGGATATGGACGGCGTTCCCGATCCGGAGATGACCGAGCAGGAGCTTTTCGACCTGGTGAGCTTCTCGATGATGCTCGCCGCGCCGGAGTTCGAACCTCTGACGTTCCAGACCAATCACGGTCGCGAGCTGTTCCATGCGATCGGGTGCGCCCTTTGCCACGTCCCGCGCTTGGAGGGACCGCGCGGGCCCGTGCCGATCTTCAGCGATCTCCTGATTCACGACATGGGTCCGGAGTTGGCGGATGGAATCGTGATGAAGGAAGCCTCCGGCTCCGAGTTTCGGACGCAGCCGCTCTGGGGGATTTCGGCGGAAGGACCGTTTCTGCACGACGGCCGGGCGGCGACGATTAACGACGCCATTTTGCACCACGGCGGCGAGGCGAAGCCGGCGCGCGACGCCTTTGACGCGCTGCCGCAACAGGACAAAACGGATATCCTCGAGTTCCTGCTCTCACTGGGCGGTCGCAGCCAGACTTCGCCCGGATTGCTTCCGCCCGACGAGCCGATCCCGGACGTCGCGCAATACGGCGGGCCCTTTCGGGCGCTGACGGCGGAAGAGTTGGAACGGTATCGCCGGGGCCGCGCCGTCTTCGATCGCGATTTCAGTTTTGTGGAAGGCGCCGGCGGCCTGGCCGGGCCGGACAGTGTCGGCCGTTTCAACGGCGATAGCTGCCGGGCGTGCCATGTCGATCCCGTGATCGGTGGCGCGGGTCCGCGCGACGTCAACGTGATGCGCCACGGAAAGCTCGACATGGGCGGGAACTTCTCCCCGCCAAGCAGTACACCCAATACGATCCTGCACAAGGAAATCCGCCTCGGTCATCCGATCATCGAGGCGACGTCGGACATCAACTGCTTCGAAATGCGCCAGACGCCGCACAATTTCGGCCTTGGCCTGATCGACGCCATCACCGAAGACACGATTCGCTCTCATGAAGATCCGACGGATACCAATTCCGACGGAATCAGCGGTCGTGCCCACATTCTCCCCAACGACGGACGGCTCGGCCGCTTCGGCTGGAAGGCGGATGTGCCCAGCATCGTTGAATTCGTCCGCGACGCGATGATGGCGGAGATCGGCGTGACCATTGGGGCGCAGCCGAATCTGACGTTCGGCCGCACCGACGACACCGACGGAGTCCCCGATCCGGAGCTACCGTTACAGGATGCCGAAGACCTGGCTTTCTTCATGACGATGATGGCGGGACCACCGCGACAACCCTTCGCGAATCCCGCGCAGGTCGCGGCGGGCGAGGCGGTCTTCGCTTCCGTTGGATGCACCAAGTGCCACATTCCGTCGTTGCCCAGCGCCCTGGGTGATGTCCCGCTCTTCTCCGACTTGTTGTTGCACGACATCCTCCCGGGCGGCACACCGGGAATTGTGAGCGGGAATGCGACGCAAACTGAATTTCGGACGGCGCCCCTCTGGGGCCTGAGCCAGACGGCGCCCTATTTCCACAATGGCGCGGCGGATTCCATCGATCAGGCAATTCGCCTGCACAACGGCGAGGCGGCCGCCATCCGGCAGGCGTACGATGCGCTTCCTGCCGAGGATAAGGCGGCATTGCTCGCTTTCCTCGATACGCTGTAAGGGGGTGTCAATCGTGAAGCTGCAAATTTCCGGCCGTTCACGGGGTGTTCGGCGCGGCCTCATGTTCGCGCTATTGGGTGTCCTGACCGCAACAGCCTGTCAAGGCACATCGCAATGCGGCGGCGCGCCCATGGGGATGAACCCTTCGGCGTTCCTGGGGCCCAAGGCGTTCATTGACAAATCGCCCGCCCTGGGCGAGGCACTTCGCTCGAAGGGCTGGGGCGGGCTCGCCGCCTTCGACTACGACAACGACGGCGACATCGATCTGCTGATCACCAATGGTCAGGGATTCGCCAACCGATTGCTGAAAAACGACGGCCAGGCAAACTTCACGGACGTAACCGACGAGGCCGGCGTCGCCCTCTCGACGGACAACTGCGTGGCCTGCGGTGTCGGGGATTTGAACAACGACGGCTGGCTGGACCTTCTGGTGACGCGCCAGCGCTATCAAATGCCGCCCGAAACCGCCGCCGGCGCACTTCTCCTCCTCAACAATGGCGCCAACGCCCAGGGCGTGGTCAGTTTTCGCACGCTAACTCCGGCGGAGACAGGTTTTGACAGCCCCGACCCGGCGATGGGCATCAGCGTCGGAGATCTCGACAACGACGGTCTGCTCGACATCATCGTCGCCCGCTACGATCTGAATGCTTTCGTCGGCATCTTGGTAGTTCCGATCTACGGATCGCAGCCGAACGAAATCTGGCGCTGCACGGGCGTGGTCGGCGGGATTCCACAATACCAGAAGGTGCCCGGCGCGGGCGGTGCGGAGGGGACCCTGCAACAGGGTTCCTCGCCGGAGACCCAGGACCAGACATTTATTCCCGGCAGCTTCGTCGCTCACCCGACTGACGTGGACGCCGATGGACGATTGGACCTCCTCTACGCACACGATGTGCCGGGCGGGATCGATTACTACCACAACGACGGCAATCTCACTTTTTCCATCCGACAAATGGACACGCTCAATCAGCACGGCGGGTGGATGGGTATCGCCAATGGCGATTACGACGCCGACGGCGATGTGGATTACTTCGTAACGAACACCGGCTGCGACTTCTATCAGATTTTCCCCGACGGCACGATTGCTGAGACGCAGGTCACGCCCAACGGGACGTTTTTCCACAAGCTTCTGCGCAATAACGGTGGAACGCTTGAAGACGTCGCAGCGGGAACCCCCGTAATTCCGTCCGCAGTACTGCCCCCGGATAACCGCTTCGGAGGAACCGGTCTCCAGGCGACCGAATTCGGATTCGGGGCGACCTGGATCGACGCGGACAATCGCGGCGCGCTGGATTTGTATTGGACCGGCGACCTGATCACGTACCTGCAACGCGGGCTGGTCCTCAGTGCCCACGGCGTCGGCCGATTCCTGGAGTTCCGCGACGGCTCGTTCGCCGATCAAACCGCGGAGCGCGGGCTCTTTAACATCCAGCCTGACCGGACGGTCCAGTTCGACGAGCAGGACGCGGGCAAGGCGGTGGTCGCGTGCGATCTGAATGGTGATGGGTTTCGCGACCTGGTGGTGACCAATTCGACGTTGTTCGGCGGGCTAGACCCGATGAATCGCGTCTTTCTCAACCCGGGGCTGCCCGGCAATCACTGGCTGACGGTCCGGCTGCGCGGGACAACGAGCAACGGGTTCGGCGTCGGAGCGCGGGTAATGGCGACGGCCGGCGGTCGAACGCGGGCCGCGGAGGTCTTGACCAGTACATCAGCATTCTGCGGTCAGCAACCAGAGGCGCACTTCGGGCTGGGGGTACTGATGAGCGTCGATGAACTTCGCGTCACGTGGCCGTCGGGTAAGACGAGCGTGCTGAACGGCGTCGCAGTGGATCAGGTACTGCTTGTCACGGAGCCATAGAAGAGAATTGGCGCTCACGTCGAGAAAGTGACCACGCCGATCACCGCGGCCACCAGGCCCAGCAATTCGAGCGACGCAATAACCAGCGCCGCCAGGGCCGCGCCGCCGTCCGGCGCGCGGCGATAGGCGGATAAGGCCCCGCCGAAGGCCTGCGGCGTGCCAAAGAAAATATCGCCCTGACCGAGCGCCGCAAGCGGATGGCCTCAGCAAAAAACCTGCGCAAGGCCGACGCCAATGGGCGGGATGAGGGTCGTTAGTAAGGCGGTTTTTCCGGTCATAGTTCGCTTATGATTCGATCAAGGCAGTCAACTTGTTGCGCTATTCCATCAAATCGCTTTCAAGGCGTCATGCCTTCCACAATTAAGCGTCCCTCTCCTTTCTGTGGTTCATAACCGTACACCGCCGACTTGTTTCGGTCATTCTCAGGTTGAACGACCATGACGATGCGGTCCGGCAGCAAATCGACCTTGCCGACGTGATACCCTTGTGGTGAGATTTTTGTTGTTTGGTGTTTCTTGATATCGTACAGAAACAGCCAAACTGGATCGTTTTTGGTAATGAACCCATCTTTGTTTACATCCGACGTTCGAGCGGGCAGAATTAATTGGTCTGGGTAGCGCAGGTAGTATCCACTTCCCGTGCCTTCAAGCGACATTCGCCACGAGCCCAATGCAACTTGACGATCAAAGACACGGTGGTGCCCGTTGGTTTCCAACTCGACGACCTCCAGGTTGAGTGTGTAGAGCGACCCCCAGAGTCCTCCAAAATCCGTACCGGACCAACAGGATCCACTGAATACCGCGGAACCATAGACTTTCTCGATCTCATTTGCTTCGGCTTCGATGGGAAGGATGAGATACTTTCCTTGAACCAGAATCGAGTCGTCGTCGTTAAGTCGCGCCTTAATCGGTTCGAGGGAATCCGTCCGAATGGCGTGTGTAGGATTAGAGCATCCATTAACGTTGATCGCCGATAGTCCGACTAAGACGACGAGCAATGGACTGCGCAAAATCCGCATCGCTCGTGAGGCCGCTTCAATGTACACCGCAATGGTCACGCGGGCACCTTGGCATAGACCTTTCCAATTCTCTTGAGCCATTCGATGTCTCCTGCCTCAGCCCGGCTGTGAACTTCGCGGAGGAACTCCACGGTGGCGGGCTCAAAACACGGCTCGCTTGGATCATCGACGGGTATTACCGCTTCAACCTCGACTTGGACTACGCATGGCCCCGCATGGACCCACCGAATTCGTCTGACTCGCGTTCCTTCAAACTTCATGGTTCACCTATCGAAGTAATGCACAGTCACAAGCTTTGCTGCTCGATGATGCGGCAGCCAGGACCAGACGGCATTGACCGTAGTACCATCAGGAAGCAACTCCTCCACTTCGACCACGGGATTGGGCTGTGCCGACGGGCGCTCAATTCGCAGCACGCCTTCATCCAATCCGGCCACGACCTGCCAATCCGGTATTCCGCGTTCGTCGAGCTGGTTGCCTGCATGCACGCCGATCAGATAACGGCCCTCTTCTACGGCCTCCCGAATTTGATCGAACAATTTGCCCACTGATTATACCGCTCCAACGACGTTAAGTCCGCGGAAGCACACGATCGATTTGTCCGTGATATCTCATGAGCCCATCGCCTTCACAAACGCCGTCACACCCGCACCCATCTCAAACTTGTACCCCTGCTCCGCCAGCGTCCATTCCATCGCCGCGATCGCGCCCACCGTGTCCACGGCGTCGACGTAGCCCATGTGGTTCAGCCGGATCATCTTCCCCTTCAGTTCGCCCTGACCGGCGGCGACGTGGATGCCGTACTTCGACCGCATCGTCTTGCGCCACTTGTCATCGTCCACGCCGGCGGGAATATTGAGGCCGGTCACGCTATCGACTGGATCGGCAGCGTAAATGGAGAGGCCCAGCGCCTTGGCCGCGGCCCGCGTCGCCTTGGCAAGCTGCGCCGTCCGCTTCCACACATTCTCAATCCCCTCCGCCTTGATCTGCCGCAGCGTATATCGCAGTCCCTTGACCAGTTGATTGTTCGGCGTCCACGGCACGTCATTATCCTTCTGACTCTTTCGATACGCCTTGAGATCATTGTAGAACGACGGCGAGTCGTGCGACTCGATCACCTCCCACGCCCGGTCGCTCACGGCGACAAAGGCCAGACCCGGCGGGAGCATCAGCGCCTTCTGCGAGCCGGTCACGGCGACATCGATGCCCCACTCGTCCATCTTGAAGGGAATCGCGCCGATGGAGGTGATGCCGTCCACGAGCGTCAGCGCCCCATGATCGCGGCAGACCTTGGCAATCCCCTGCGCGTCGGAGAGGGCGCATGTGCTCGTCTCGCTGTGCACGAAGATCACGGCCTTCACGTCCGGGTTCTTCTTGATCAGGTCCGTGACGCCCTCGGACTTGAAGCCGCGACCGTATTCCTGCTTGTATTCGACATGCGGCAGGTTGAAGCGTTTCAGGATCTTGACCCAGCGCTCGGCAAACTTTCCGGCATGGCAGACGAGCGTCTTCGCGTCCTTCTTGCAGCAGCCGAGGATCGCCCCCTCCATCGCCGCCGACCCGCTGCCCGTCAGGACCAGCGGCAGGGCCTTGGTCTGATAGACATAGGACAACAGCTCGGTGCATTCCTTGAACATCTCCTTGAAGCCGCTCGTGCGGTGGTGGTCGAGCGGGTACGCCATCTCCAAAAGGGCCTCGGGGCTGACCATCGTGGGACCGGGGGTGAATAGTCGAAGTTTCATCATGGTGTGGTACTCCTTATGAAATCCGCTACCCATCGGATGGCAATTCGCGTGCCAAAGGGAGCGAAACGACGGAAAGTATAATCGAATCGGGGAGTTGTATCAGTATTCGATCTCAGGCGGCCAGCCACGTGGGACGCGGCCGTACACCGTTACGAAGGCGGTAACGGTCTCCGGCGGCGGCGACTCCTGCGCGGCCTGAACGGCCTCGCGATTTGCCTGATCGAGGGATTCTCGAAACTCGGTGATCTCCTTGTTTTTTTCCTTCTCCTCTTGCTCTTTCGCGAACGCCTCCGACGGCGAGTAATCCGCCCAATCCGGCTTACTGTCGTCCCCAAGCTGCTTGTGAAGTCCGCGAAGATCGACGGCGTAGAGCCGGGGGAAATGATATACCCAATCGAACTCGTTGGACTTCAGCCGTCTAAAGATCATCTTGTAGACCGGCTTCAGGTCAGCTCGGCTACCGATCCAAATCGTCCCCATGTAGAAATCGATGTAGTCATAATGGTCCCGGCCTCCGTGGCGATTGAGGAAGTCGGCGATGAATCCGCCCGATCCTCGGAACGAACCAATGTCAACGACTCGGCCATCGCGATCCACCACCTCGTGGTTGTCGGAGAAAACGTCCCACAGACACTTGCCGACAAGTTCCGAGATTTCCCGCTGCGGTTCGATGGGCGGGTCTTGATAGGACGCCGCTGTCTCTTCAAATGTCGGCTCCGGTTTGTCGTCGCCGGGGTTCTTCCCCTTGCAAAGCTCGCGAAGGTTTCGGTGTATTCGCACGGACTCGTCATGGACCTGCCGGACGGAGGGATGGAACGTGGGAAGGAGAGGTGATTTTTCCCAACCCTCCGGGGCAATCTCGCGAAACACGTCCTCTCCGGCGAATCCAAACGGAAACAGCCGTTCGAAGGCGGTCCAGCACTCTGTCTCCGAGTATCGATGTGTATCGTCGTAGGCTGTCATTACTTTCACTCCCCTGCGACTATTGGTTGACACGACGATGTGATAACCGCGCCGGATATCGTTAATATAGGATAGCCGCGTTGGCGGCGTCCAGCGGGCGAGATTCGTGTACGACCAAGTGTTCATGAGGGACCACGGATGGCCAAGACCAAATCAAAAAAGCGTTCAACCAAATCAGCAAAAGGCAGCGCCACCGCGGCAAAGATCATCGGTCTCGCCGAAGGCGTCGTCGCCTCGGCGTCAAAAAAGAAAGACCCGGCGGTCAACATCCCCCTGCGCGCCCTCTCCAACGCCAAGTACAACCGCGAAAAGCGCATCATCGAAATGGGCAGCAAGGCCCAGTCGCGGACCTTCTTCAACCTCGGCCAGGCCAAGAACTTCATGCAGACCGTGCTCATCGCCAGCGGCTGCAAGAAACTGATCGACGCCGACAAGACGGTCAGCATCCGCGGTCTCTACTACCTGACCAAGCACACCATCCCCGGCACGAGCGAGAAGACCTTCAACGAGCAGTCCGAGAGCGACCCCATCATCGAAGACCTGGAAGTCTCGCTCGAATCGCTCCGCGAGGAACTGCACGTCTTCGCCGACAATCGCGGCAGCATCGCCGGCAACCTCACCATCGTCAGCCGCGGCGACGAGATCGACCTGCGCCGCATGGGCGCGGGCGGCTTCTCCATCCCCAGCATCGTCGAGCCGGACGTCTTCGCGTTTCGCAAGTGCGAGGCCAAGTTCATCCTCCACGTCGAAAAAGGCACGGTCTGGCAGCGCTTCAACGAGGATAAGTTCTGGCAGAAGAGCAACTGCATCCTCACCCACGGCGGCGGTCAGCCCCCGCGCGGCGTCCGCCGGCTGCTCTACCGGATGCACCACGAACTCAAGCTGCCGGTCTATTGCCTGCTCGATAACGACCCGTGGGGGTATTACATCTACAGCGTCATCAAGCAGGGCTCGATCAACCTCGCCTTCGAGTCGAAGCGGATGGCGATCCCCGACGCCCGGCTGATCGGCATCCGCAGCCGCGACTTCGAGGAATTCAAGTTGTCCGACGACGTGAAGATCGCCGTGGATGACAAGGACATCAAGCGGGCCAAGCAGATCCTCGATTACCCGTGGTTCAAGGGCAAGAAGGAGTGGGCCAAAGAGATCGACACGATGCTCAAGCACGGTTTCAAGATGGAGGTGGAATCGCTGCTGACGAAAAGCATCAGCTTCGTGACGGAGACGTACGTGCCGCAGCGGTTGAAGCAAAAAAGCGTGTGGTTGGATTGAGCGTAAGTCGGCCGTCAACTCTTTTCAAGATTGAGAGACAATTTCAGCCGCGAGTGGAAAAATGGAAATCGAGACGGATGCGGTTTACTTTAAGCAAACGAATTATTACCGTGGGTTCGACCACGTTTGGGGAATTGCAACCGCGGAACTAAATGGTCAAGGCGCCAGTAGTCTAGAGGCTTTACGAAATCCAACGAATGCTCTCCATGAAGGAACCGATACCACGAGTTGGCTTCAGCAGGCCATATTGGAATTCCAGGATCTACAACACATCAATTTTCCCGACGCAGGCCATTTTGGAAGCACCAACTATCTTTACTATGAAGCTATCAACACCCTACGCGAGTCCGTGTTAGCAGGGTTAAGCGGACTTTATCACAGCTCTTTTTCAGTGTTACGAAGTTCGCTCGAGATGTTTGTCTTTCATTCTTGGTGGCAGCTCCGCCTTGAACGCGAATCGACTCATGAAAAATACTTTGCATGGCTGGACGGTCGAGGACATGCTCCTCCATTCAGAAATGTACTTGAAGAAGTCATCGCAAGAATCGATGGTACAAGTATTGGAGGGCACGCCAAGGGAATCTATCCACTTTATCAATGTCTTTGCTGTTACGCTCACAAACCGTTGTTAGCTGAAAGCATTTCTCGGCTGCGCGGCACTAACAAGGCGATCGCATCAGAGGCAGCGCTAGCTTACTGGATCAAAATCATTGGCGAGGTATCACTTGCGGTGGTGCACCTACTCGTGCTCTGCAACCCTGTGTGTGTCTTCGTTGCTCCAGTTATTACCAAGTTCGGCTTTAATCCTCCTGTCGGCTGGCTTTTCGACGAGTCCAACGTTCGCGTTCTCGAAAGAGCAATTGGCAAGAGAATGATCGAGACTTTCCGCTTTGCGTTCCAAGCGAACGAAAATGTAAAAGCGCTACGAGAATGGGTTAATGAGCGACCCGACTTGACTAATGAAGAGATCTTGAAGACATGGGATCGGAATAAAGACGTGCCTAACGATGCGCATTGTCGAACAGAAGAGGAACGCCTTCTTCTTCGCCTATCGATCATGAAGGCAGATCTGCGTGCGATGAACTGGATGTTTGCCTACCAAGCACCGTTTGGCATCTTGCAAGAATTCGATAAACCTACGGCGTTCGGCGACGATGTCTAAAACTTGATCCTGCTACTTGCCCTGTTTGGAAATGAGCTCGCGCACCGTCGCGACCAGCTCGACCGGAACTTGCATCATGGTTCCCGTGCGTTCTTCGTACGCAGCCTCATCTTCGGCGACGGCTTCGTCCTCGGATTGGCCCTCGTAGTGTTCGAGAACGCGGCGAACGCGCTCCTCGTCTCAGCCCGCTGGAAAATTCTTGCTCATGGTCGTTTTCGGGGCTGCGCCGCCTATAGGCCTGCACCGGCCTACATGATAGCCTAATTGCCCAGCCCACTTCCAGCGATCGCACCGCAGGGTCTTGTTGAAAGGATGTCCGGAGTTACGCACGGCGAACCGATTCGCAGCCGTTCACCGCAGTGTTCGCCCGCCGCCACGTCCCCCACAACCCCACGATCCGAAAAACCCGCCGACTCCCCTTGACTTTCCCTGAACGCACGGCTAACATGTTAGGTTATTGTTCGGTAGACCTGTCGCGGACTACACTTGAGCCAAGCCGTGAGGGTCTGCGCGCGAGCCTCTGGAAGTCGTCTGCGACCTCTGACTCGGCACTTTTTTCGCTCGTTTTCGCTCGATTTCGGCCCCCCGGGGAGGGGGGCAGGGAGGGTTAGAAAGATGTCGAATTCCGTCAGGACACAGGAAGAAACTTTCCTTCCGTCTGAGGAGCCCTCTGCGAGCCCTGCGCCTCAGCGTGACACCGCCCGCCAGGAAAACACCCGCTCTTCCCTTTTCGAAAAAATCCCCCCCGACCTCCGCCACGCCCTCGACGTCGCCATCGCCGAGCACGTCCCGCCCACCTTCCGCGCCGTCTGGATGCAGTTCGAGCTGGCCAAGTTCGGCGTCAGCTTCGCCGCCTTCTACCGCTACGCCCGCCGCGTCCGGGAACGCGTCAACCTCGTCGAGGCCGCCTCCCTCGCCGGCGAAGACGATGCCGACGTCGACGCCGTCCTCAAGAAGCTCACCGGTCGCCGCGCCCTGGATCTTCTCCTCCACACAAACAGCTCCGAGTGCCTCAAGGAAATCGCCACCCTGGTCAGCGCCCACTCGCAAGCGGCTTGGCTGGACATCGCGGAGCGCCGCATCGCCCTCGGTCGCCGCCGACTGGACGAGGAATCCGACGTGGCCCGCGCCCGCCTCGAACTCGATCGCGAGCAACTCCGCCTCAAATCGCAGCTTCTCCAATCCGCGCGCAGCGTTCGCCCGCTTTCCAAAGACGCCGAGCCCCTCCGCCTCGCCAAGCTCGACGAACCGGATGCCGACGTGGCCACCGCCAAACCCGTTACGGAAAAATGTGGCACCAACGGCTAGTTAGTGAGGATCCTATGGAATCCGCGTGTTCGCTGGCGTCGCCTGGCCATTGTCTGCTACGGTTCTCGTAAGTACGATAACCCGTTGACGAGAGCCGCTTAGTTGGGAATCCACGCCATGACCGTGAGCACGCTTCGAGAACTCTACGCCTTCAACCGCTGGGCCAACGACAAGACCCTGGCCATCGCCGACGGTCTCTCCGCCGAGCAGCTTGACCGATCCTTCGAAATGGGGCTAGGCTCGATCCGCAACACACTGCACCACATCTGGGCGGCCGAGCTGATCTGGCTGGAGCGCTGGCTGCAGGGCGGCGGTGCTGTGAAATACCCAGAAATCGAGGCGGGTTTGGCCGTCAGCGCCCTGGCAGAACGCTGCGCGGAGGCGCATCGGCGGCGCGATGCCTTCGTGACCGCCTTGCAAGAGGCCGATCTGTCGCGGCGGATCAGCTACGTCAATCGAAAGGGCGAAACCTGGACGTACGAGCTGGGGCAGATGCTGCTGCACGTCTGCAATCACGGCATCCATCATCGGGCACAGTTCATCAACATGGTCCGGCGCGCCGGCGGACCGGTGCCGGCTCGCGGGTTCGATTACATCTTTTACCGCTTGGAGAAGATCAAGGAGGCCCCGCCGCCGCTGGACCTCGCGACGATCCGGAAGTACGAAGCGTACGCCGACTGGGGAACGCGCCGGATGCTGGACCTTGTCGCAAAGCTCACCGACGCGCAGCTCGATCGACCATTCGAGATGGGGCTGGGAACGCTCCGCAAGACGCTGAGCCATCTGGTGATCGCCGAGGAATGGTGGCACACGAATTGGACGAAAGGGCCGGCCGGGGAGTTCCCGCCGGCCGACGATTCGATCGCGCTCGCCGATCTGTCGCAGCGCTTCGAGACGGCCTGGGCGGCGCGGGATCGCTTCGTGAACAGACTGTCGGAAGCCGACTTGCCGCGGCCGGTCACGGTCAAGCCCCGTCCCGATTTGACGCTAGACTTCCCGCTGGGTGTCAGCCTCGTGCAACTCTGCGGTCACGCGACACACCACCGGGCGCAGGCGCTGAACATGGTCCGGCAATTGGGCGCACCGACGCGGGAGTTCGACTATCTGCTGATGTTCGACGAATCGTAGAAGGGTTGCTCGCACCAATGTGGGTACTGGATCAGCCAGTTGGCAGTGCGTCCCGAAGTCGCGTCATCGTCTCCTCCAGCGCCGGGTGCACGACATCCGGGGCGATTTCGGCGAGCGGATCGAGGACGAAGCGGCGCTCGTGCATCAAGGGATGAGGGATCGTCAGGTCCGACGTCGAACGTATTTCATCATCGAAGAGCAGGATATCCAGATCGATCGTCCGCGGTCCCCAGGGCACGCCGCGGCGCCGGCCGAGCGAAGATTCGATGCTCAGGCAGACGGCCATCAACCGCTCGGCGGACAGCGTAGTCCGCAGATGCGCGGCGGCGTTGATGAAGTCGGGCTGGCCGGGCGGGCCGCCGACGGCCTTCGTCTCGTAAAGGCTGGAGACCTTGACGACCTCAATTTCCTTGGTGGTCTGCAGCGCGTTGAGCGCGGCGGCGATGTTTTTCTCGCGCAGGCCGAGATTCGATCCGAGGCCGATATAGACGTCGTGCTGGCGCGCCGCGCGTTTCACCACGTCAGCCCCGCCAGTCGCCGGCCCGCCTCAAGGATCCGCTCACGCTCGACCGTCAGCGCGAAGCGCACATAACCCTCGCCCTGCTGACCAAAGCCGACGCCGGGGATGGCCACGACCGCCGCCTCGTCGAGCAGCTTCGCCGCGCAGCGCATCGAATCGTAACCGGGCGGGCAATGCGACCAGACGTAAAACGTCGCCGGCGGCGGCGAGACCTTGAAGCTCGCCTTGTGCAGGCAGGGCACCAGCGCATCGCGCCGCTCCTTATACAGCGCGCGAATGGCGGCCACCTCCGGCCGGTCGATATTCGTCAGCGCATCGGCGGCGGTCTGCTGGATCGCGCCGAACGCGGACGAGTCCATGTTGCCCTTCACCTTGGCCAGCGCGGCCAGGACATCGGCGTTTCCCGCGGCAAAGGCGATCCGCCAGCCGGTCATGTTGAAGGTCTTGGAGAGCGAGTGCATCTCGATGCAGCAGTCGCGGGCGCCGGGGATTTCGAGGATGCTGTGCGGCCGGTCGGCCTCATCAAAGTACATCTCGCAATAAGGGGCGTCAGAGCAGATCACGAAGTCGTGTTTCCGTGCCAGGGCGACGCACTTTTCATAGAAAGCCGGCGACGCGATCGCCCCGGTCGGATTGTTCGGGTAATTCAGAAACATCAGGGCCGCGCGATCAAGTACATCCGTCGGAATCTCGTCGAGGTTAGGCAGGAAACCGCGCTCTTCGGTCAGCGGCATGTAGTGCGGCAAACCGCCGGCAAAGATCGTCGCGGCGTTGTAGACCGGGTAGCCGGGCGTCGGGATCAGGCCGACATCGCCGGGGTTGATGACCGCGAGGGGCAGATGTCCGAGCCCCTCCTTGCTGCCGATGAGGGCGAGGACTTCGGTCTTGGCATCGACGCGGACGCCGAATCGCTTCTGCATCCACGCGGCAGCGACCTCTTTGTATTCCGGCACGCCAGTGTCGAAGGCGTAGCGGTGGTTCTTCGGCTCGTAGATCGCCGTGGCCATTTTGTCGATGATGAATTTCGGCGTGGGCCGGTCGGGGTCTCCCACGCCGAAGTCGATCACATCCTTCCCGGCGGCAATCGCGGCGCGCTTCTTGCGGTCGATCTCGATGAAGAGATAGGGCGGTAGCTGGTCGAGGCGGGATGCACGGTTGAATGCCACGAAGGCATGGTAAGAAACTGAATCGGGCCGTCAACGGGCGGTCGGCGGCGTCGATCAGGCCGGGGCCTTGTCGAGAAACTGGCGGGCCCATTGTTCGACGATGGCCATTCTCCAGATCGGCATCGCCGCAGCATCATCGCCGGACTCGAAGCGTTTGATGACGCGGACAACGCCCTTCGGGGCGAAGCAGCCGCGATCGCGAAAGCTCTTGGAGGTCAGCATGTCGAGCCACCAGTCGTGAAGGTCGCCGCGCAGCCAGGCGGCCGTCGGGGCGGAAAAGCCGATCTTGTCACGGCGTTCGACAATCGCTTTCGGCACGATGTCCCGCACCGCCTCTCGCAAAATCGCCTTGAGGCGCCCTTCGCGAATTTTTTCCTGAATGGGAATCGACATGGCCATTTCCACGACGCGACGATCCAGCAGGGGCACGCGGGCCTCGATGGAAAAGGCCATCGAATTGCGGTCTTCATAGCGGAGCAGCGCGGGCAGGCTCTCGGAGAGGAGGATCGACCAAAGATGCTCCTGAAACCGCGATTCCGCCAGCGGATCGGCGCGCTCGTCCTTCAATCCGAGCCCCTCGCAGATTCCCGTGGGTTCCTCAACATCGAATAGCTCGCCCGAAAGCCAGTCCGACTTTCGCCGGTCCCGTCCCTTCCGCATTGAGTCCCGCGCGCCGGGTGGCAGTAAATGCGCAACGACGTGCCCGAACAAGGCCGTGCTGCGAAAATGCCCTTCATGCGTCGCGCCGCGATACTCGCGCCACGCACGGCCGAACTTCCCGTGCGCGAGCAGATGTGCGACGTAGGGTGGAATGTATCCTTCATAGCCGCAGAACAATTCGTCGCCGCCCTGGCCGTCGAGCAGCACCGTGACCCCCGTTTCGCGCGCCAGCCGCATGACTTCCCATTGCATGTAAATCGAAGGCGAGCCGAACGGTTGCTCCTGGTGCCGGACGAGCGATTCCATGTCCCGTTGCAAGCGCGCGGCGGTCGGCTCAGTGCGGCGCCAGTGCAGCCCGGCACAGGCGTGGATGACGGCTTCGGCGAATTGCGATTCATCAAGTGGCGAACCGGGCAGAACGGCGGTGAAGGCGTTTTGTGTCCAGTGCGGGGTCTTAGATGCATCCTCGGCGGCGAGCCGATGCACCAGCGAGACAATCGTCGAGCTGTCCAATCCGCCGGAAAGGCATGAGCCGACGGGCACATCGCTGACAAGATGCGAACCGACGGCGGCCGACAACGACTCACGAATGCCATCCGGCGTTGGACTTTCGCGGGCGATCGCCGCACCCGGAGTCCAATACCGCTCGATCATTCCGCGGCGCGCGGCCTTGGGTTGCGAGCCACGAATTTCCAGCACGACCGTACAACCCGGCGGGATGGCCCAGATGCCATCGAAGAGCGTGCTATCGGTGTGATCCACGAGACCGCGCGCGAGAAAGTCGCGGAGCATCGTTTGCTCGATCGCTCGAGAAACGCCGGGCACTTCCAAGAGCGCCTTGATCTCTGACGCGAAAGAGAGCCCCTCATCAAATCTCGCGACGTAGAGCGGCTTGATCCCCAGTCGATCGCGACTGAGGATGACGCGGCCCGCGGGAATGTCGTAAGCCGCAACCGCCCACATTCCTTCGAGCCGCTCGAAACACGCAGTGCCCCACGCACGATATGCGGCAAGCAGGACTTCGGTGTCGCTCCCGCCGCGAAAGTTCATCCCGTACGTCATCAACTCCGCACGCAATTCGCGGAAGTTATAGATCGCCCCGTTGAACACGATCCACGCGTTCCCATCCGGCGAAGACATCGGCTGATGACCAGCCTCGGACGGGTCGATGATCGCCAGCCGCCGCGCGCCAAGGCCGACTTGCACCGGTAGGTATTCCCACGCGACCGGCTCCCCCGGTGGTCCCAGGCGGCGTTCGATCACCGGCTTGCCACCGAGGCCGACGACGACGGCCCCGCCGCTGTCGGGCCCGCGGTGGTAGAGCCGCTGGGTCATGGCGGTCAGAGTGGCCGCGCCCCGCGGATCGAGATGGTCAAAGATGAGTCCGGTGATGCCGCACATGATAGAAATAGCGAAGGATAAATGGCGAATAGCGAAACAAAAGGCCCGCGGTGTCCCGTCTTCTTTTCGCTATTCGCTATTCGCTATTCGACATTCTCCTACCCTTCGAAAGATGTCCCCATACCTCTCCGCAACTGCCTGAAACGAGAAGCGAGCCCTCGCACGCGCCGCGATCGCCCGCCAATCCCATCTTGAATAATCGGCCAGGAGTCGGCGAACGGCGTCGGCCAGACTTCGGGCGTTGCCGACGTCGCAAAGCTCGCCGTCTCCTTCGCCGATCAACGGCTCACAGCCGGTGCCGCGCGTGCCGATCACGGGGCGACCGCTCGCGAGGGCTTCGCAGATTGCGAGGGGGCAATTCTCGCCATGGCTGGGCAGGACGAGAAAGTGCGACGCCGCCACTAAGTTCGCTACGGCTTTTTTCTCGCGTAGGCCGTGGAAGACCGCCTGTCCCGATAGGCCGGCTTCGGCAAACCGCTGCCGCGCGCCCGGTTCCAATTCTCCGTAACCCGCAAAGTGCCATTCCACGGCATACGCTGTATCCTGCGAAAGGACAATTGCCGCCTGCACGAGTTCTTGAATTCCCTTAAGCCCCGTCAGCCGCCCGACGAACAGGCCGCGATAGAGCGGTCGTTTGTCGGCATCGCGGAGGACATTTGGCGGCGGGCTGCCGACAAAGATTTCTTCCACGGGGTTGGGAACAACGTCGATCGATACATTGATCCCCGCCGCGCGCATGTCGCGGCGGAGCGGCTCGCTGACGGCGATGATGGCGGTAGCCCTCGCGAGTCCCGCGCGAACGTACGCCTCGCCCTTTCTTGGCGACAGGACCAGCGAAAACGGGCCGGTGTTTTCCGTCACGACGACGTGTCTGGCGAGCGTGTCCCAGCGATGAAACAAATGCGTGCAGGCCCAGCCGGCGGGGATCGCGCACATCGCATGGAGGATATCCGGTTCGCCATGTTCGGCGGCGTAGATGTCCAGGCCACGCGCCAGCCACCGACGATAGCGTCGCATCTGGATCCCCGGCTGACCGAGGGCGGTGTGAAGCCCACGAATACGAACGACGGGGATATCCGGCGGTCCGGCGATGCGTTCGCGCGTGATTCGCGGAATCCAGGGGATCGACGTTCCAGCCCCAAGGCATCGCGGGCTGACCTGATCGGGGACGACGATGCCGACCCTGGCCCCGGCCGCGGCGAAGGCCCGCGCATAGTCTACATGAAAGATGCCGTTGATCGGCTGTTCCGGCGACGGCCACCACGAGGGGACGATCACCACATGTAGCCCGGTCATGGCCGCCATCGCCGCATCGTACCGGATTGACTTGCTGCTGCCTCACATCGCCTTTTTTGACGTTTTGACTTTTTGACGTTTCAGTGTGGGGATGCCGTCGACCGCCGACACTATGCGGAACATCCTGCTGATTTCGTACTGGTATCCGCCCGGCGTCGGCGCGGCGGCGGAGCGGATGCACTCCTTCGCACGATACCTGCCTGAGCACAGGTGGAACGTTCACGTCCTGACCGCTGCGCGATCCGGCAGCATACCGCGCGCTCAAGGCGTGACGATTCATGCCGTTCCGGATCCGCTGGCGACTTCGGCGGCGGTCTTCGCCGACTTCGATCCGCGACGAAAGCCCAGCCGGCTCAAGTCCTGGCTGCGCGAATGGACCTTTCCCGACCGCTTCATCGCGTGGCGGAGGGCGGCGTTGAAGGCCGCGACGGGCATGGTCCGGCAAGAGCATATCGATCTCGTTCTGGCGTCGTTTCCCCCTGCAAGCGTGGCCGAATTAGCCCTGCGATTGCGCGAAAACGGAGGTCCGCCAATCGTCCTGGACTTTCGCGACCGCTGGCTGGGGCCGGGCGGGTACGAACCGAAGAGCGACCGGGCTCGCCGTCGCCATATCGAACTGGAAAAACGATGCATCGCCGCCGCTTCGGCGATCGTGACGGTGTCTGAGGCCATGGCCAACGCGATAGCCATCGAACAGGGTTTTGCCCGCGAGCGGATATTCGTGATTCCCAATGGATATGATGATCAAGAGCCCTCCCCCGTTCTACGGCCGACCGGGGCACCGGCCGCCACAGGACTGACGATCTCCCACGTCGGTACCGTCATTCCACGCAATCGTCCCGACCTCTTTTTTCATTCGGTTGGCGCGTTGCAACGCTCCGACGCGCTGGCGGGCGTCACATTCGAGTTCGTCGGCAACCTCTCGCCGGACTACATCCGATCCGCGGGCCTCGCGGACGTTATCCGCACGACCGGACTGGTCTCGCGGGAGGAGGCGCGCCACAGGATGGCGCAGGCCGATGCGCTGCTCCTGCTGACCGGCGCATACGTCGGTCGATGGGGATATAACGCCAAAATCTTCGAATACATCCGCAGCGGGCGGGCCATCCTCTGCCTCGAAGAGAGCCCCGGATCAAACGACCGACGGCTGCTTGAGGAGTTCGCCGGCAACCGGACTTGCTTGGCGATGATGGGAGACGCACCCGGTCTAAAGGCGGCCATCGTCGCCCTCCGAGAACAAATGGCGACTGCACCTGGGCTACCAACCTGCCCTCCCGCGTTTAGCGCCTACAGCCGGTCCGGTTTGGCGGGCAAACTGGCGAATCACTTGTGGTCTCTGCTGGGTTAGGCATCTCACTCTTCTTAACTCTCTGTGAATGCGAAGCTTGGGAATTGTCGTGACATTCCCCCGCGTTGCCGTTAAATACCTTGGATGTTAGTGCCCACTAAGTTGTTATTGGGAATAGTCCTTATGCCCAGCGCCGCGATATCGAGGCGCGTTACTTCAATTTTTATCTGGACTTATGACCGAAGTTGGGGCAGAATCGCCCCTCCATGTCGGCCGCGCGCTGCGGCCAATAACGTACGTAAGCTAGTGCTTCCTAACGAGGTGTTGAATGGTCGCTCCAGCCACTACCACCAAGGACACGTCCTCCTCCGGCTTCACCCTCCCGCTCCTGGATGATTCGATCCAGGCCACGCTCCAGGCCGAACGCGAACGAATGATGCGCGAGGCCGGGATGACGGTCGGACCCATACATCATTTCGCGCGCCCTAAAGAGCGGGCCTTCACCAAGGCCGAACGCGGTCAGGTGACGATCTGGCTGGGCGGGCTGACCATGCGCCACGATCAGCTCATCATCGCCGGATTGGAGGGGCTGGGCTACAAAGTCGGCCTGATCCCCACGCCCGTCAAGGCCGACTTCCAAGCGGGCAAGGAATTTGGCAATAACGGTCAATGCAACCCAACGTACTTCACGGTCGGGGCCGTGGTGAATCATCTCAAGCGGATGCGCGATGAGGAAGGCATCCCGCTGGAAAAGATCCTCAGCGATCACGTGTTCATTACAGCGGGCGCCTGCGGGCCGTGCCGCTTTGGCATGTACGAGGCGGAGTATCGCCTGGCCCTGCGCAACAGCGGTTTCGACGGCTTCCGTGTCCTGCTTTTCCAACAAGCCGGCGGGCTCGATCAGGCGGCCGTCGAGGCGGGGCTCGAATTCAACCTGAACTTCTTCCTCTCGCTGCTTAACGCCATGTTCATGGGCGACATCCTCAACGAGGTCGCCTACCAGATTCGCCCCTACGAGGTCGTTCCGGGCAAGACCAACGAAGTCATGAACAAGTGCCTCGCGATCTGTCAGGAGTCGCTCCGCAAGCGCAACTACGACGAAATCCACGGCGGCGTACTCTCGAAATTGCTCTCCAAGGTCGCGCCCGTCAAGACACCCGCCGACGCAGCGAAGTTCCTCGATCAATTGAAAGGAACCTATTACGCCGAGGTATTCGATCAATGCCGAAAGCTGATCGAAGAAGAGATAGAAGTCGATTTCCTCCGCCCCAAGCCTATCTGCAAGGTGACCGGCGAGTTCTGGGCGCAGACGACCGAGGGCGATGGCAACTTCCGCATGTTCCCCTTCCTCGAAGGGGAAGGTGCGGAGGTGCTCGTCGAACCGGTGGCGACGTGGATTTGCTACATGCTGCACCAGGCGGGGCTGAAGGCCGGGGACCGGGCCCATTTGCACAAGGACGGTTCGACGGCGTCGAAGTGGAACATGAAGCAATGGCTGGCCGACGAGATCAAGATCAAAAAGAAGTTGTTCACTTTCGACATTGCCGAGAGGATCATCAAGCACGAGTACAACAAGCTGCGCGAGGCGATCGGCGGGACGGTGCACGAGCTGGCCAACCAGCTTGAACTGACCCGCGCGGGACACCCGTACTACAACAGCCGCGCCGGCGGCGGCGAGGGGCACCTCGAAGTGGCCAAGAACATCTACTACAGCAACAAGGACATGGCCCACATGGTCCTCTCCCTCAAGCCCTTCGGCTGCATGCCCAGCACGCAGTCGGACGGGGCACAGGCGGCGGTCACGAGCCACTTCAAAGATATGATCTACATCCCGATCGAGACAAGCGGCGAAGGCGATGTAAACGCCCACAGCCGGGTCCAAATGGCCCTCGGCGAGGCGAAGACGAAGTGCAAGGAGGAGTTCAAGCGCGTCGTCGCATCGACGGGCTACACGCTCGAACAAATCCGCGAATTCGTCGCCCTGCCCGAGAACAGCGACCTCCGCCGGCCGCTGCAACACGTCACGCATCACAAGGGCGTTGTCAGCAAGGCGGCGAATTTTGTGATGGATGTGGCGGAAAGGATGAAAAACGCCGGAGTTGAGGCCACTTTGCCTCAGTGCCCGGCGGCCTGTGCGGCGTAGCTCGTATTTTCGCGTTCCTGAATCGCACGACGGGCGAGTTCACTATGGTACGAACGGCCAAGAGAATCAGCGTGGCGCATGGCCCAATCGGTCAAGCGAGTTTCGCCAGTTGCGGGCGAATCCGAGTCGAGAAGACCGCTCATCAAGGCGTCGATTTCATCGCGAGTCAAGACAACGTCCCGCACTGCCGCACCAATGGCCCGGCCAATCAAGTATCCAACGGTCGGCTGCACGGAGACCATCCATCGTCGAACGGCGATAATCCTTGCAATCTCCTTCACGAGTTGGCGATAGGTGAATCGCTCCGGTCCGACCGCGTCCACGACGACATTGTCGTCCTCCATTCCGCATCGAACCGCCAGATCGGCAAAATCATCAACGTGAATAGGTCGGATTCCGTACGAGCCATCGCCAAAAACTCCAAAGACGGGAAAACGCCGCAATATCCAGGCGATGTTGTTGATGAGGATGTCCTCGCCGCCGAACAAAACGGCCGGCCGAAGTATCGCATAGGACAACCCCGAATCTCGCACCGCCCGTTCCAGGCGTGCTTTTCCTCGATAGTATTCGAACGGAGAGTTCTCAGAGGGGTTGGCAATGCTAACGTGCACGATTCGGCGCACACCCGCATCGCGCGCGGCGCGAAACAAAGTCAAGCTGTTTTTAACCGCCTGCGCTCGTGTGAAGCTCCTGTGGTTGAAGCGGATCCAATAGGTGTTGTAGAGAACGGACGCGCCTTGCAGCGATTGCACCAGCTTCTCAGGCCGATCGAAATCGTAAGGAAACGTGCGGACGCCCCCATCGAAAGGATCGTTGCTTCGAACCGAATTCGTAAGGGAACAAACGGCCAATCCCTGGTCAAGCAATCGTTGGGCAATACGACGACCAGAGTATCCGAATGCCCCTGTGACGACGTGGATCTCTTGAGATTTCATGGCATCAGTTCCGTCGGCCCGCAAAGAATGATACGGACGGCCGCGATTCACGGCACAAGTTTCAATAGTTTTCGCACTATCACCGGAAAAAAAAGAATTGACGCCTGACGGCGTTGGCATAGCAAAAGGCTGCAATGAACAAATCCATCAAACTTGAAGCAGACCACGGACACTCTGGCGGGTCGTGCGGAACGAAAACGGAGGGCAAGTCCTCCGGCGGCGGCTGTTCCTCCGGCGGATGCTGCTCGACAAAGAGCGAGCCCAAAGATGCCGCGCTCGGCTTCGTACAGCTCAACGTCGGAATGGTCAAAGCAGAGAAGACCAAGCCGGTCATCGAAGATCTGCCGTTTACCCCGACGACCAAATACCCCCAAGGCCTGCTCATCGGCCTCGACGTCGGCAGCACGACCGTCAAGTTCGTCGTCGTCGATCCGATCACCGACGAAATCCTGCACAAGGACTACCAGCGGCACGACACCAAGCAGCCGGAAAAGTGCATCGAGATGCTGCGGACCATTGAGGAGAAGTTCGCCGATGTCCCGCGCAACGCCTTCCGCGTCTTCATGACCGGCAGCGGCGGGTCGTCCATTGGCAAGCGGATCGGCGCGAAGTTCGTGCAGGAAGTCAACGCCGTCAGCCTCTCCGTCGAAAAGCTCTACCCGGACGTGCAAAGCGTCGTCGAACTCGGCGGCCAGGACGCCAAGATCATCGTCTTTAAGGCCGACGAGACGACCGGCAAGAAAAAGAAGATTCCCTCGATGAACGACAAATGCGCCGGCGGCACCGGCGCGGTCATCGACAAGATCAACGCCAAGCTCCGGATTCCGACTGACGAACTGTGCAACATGGGCTACGTCGGCCTCAAGCTGCACCCCGTCGCGGGCAAATGCGGCGTCTTCGCCGAGACGGACATCAACGGCCTGCAAAAGCAGGGCGTCCCGCCGGACGAACTGATGGCCTCGCTCTTCGAGAGCATTATCCAGCAGAATCTCTCGGTGCTCACGCGCGGTCACACGCTCCGGCCGCAGGTGCTCCTCCTGGGCGGGCCGAACTGTTACATCAAAGGCATGCGCGACTGCTGGCGACACAACATTCCGGCGATCTGGCGGGAGCGAAACGTCCCCTTCGATGAATCCAAGCCGATTGAGGAATTGATTGTCGTGCCGGACAACGCGCAGTACTTCGCGGCGCTGGGCGCCGTCGAGTACGCCAAGATCGAGGTGCAGGACAACCCCAACTTCGGCGTCTATCGCGGGATGGGCGAACTCGAGTGGTACATCACTGTCGGCCGCGTCGAGGAAAAGAAGGCCGCCGGCGGCAAGGGTCTTTGGAAAGACGATGCCGAACTCGCTGCCTTTAAGGAGAAGTACAAAAAAGAATCGTGGACGCCGAAGTTCTATGCGCCCGGCACGACGGTGCAGGCCTTCGTCGGCCTCGACGGCGGCAGCACGAGCACCAAAGGTGTCCTGCTCGATATGGAGAAAAACGTCGTCGGGAAGGCGTATCAGCTTTCCAAGGGCAATCCCATCGAAGACACGATGGAGATCTTCGCCCTGCTGCAAAAGCAGATTGAAGACCAGGGCTGCAAGCTGGAGGTGCTCGGTGTCGGCACGACCGGCTACGCCAAGGACATTCTCAAGGATGTGCTCCAGGCTGACGTTGCCTTGGTCGAGACCGTCGCACACACGCAGGCGGGCATGCACTTTTACCCCCATACGGACGTGATCGTCGACGTCGGCGGTCAGGACATCAAGCTCATCATCCTGAAGAACGGGCAGGTCAAGGACTTCAAGCTCAACACGCAATGCTCGGCCGGCAACGGCTACTTCCTGCAGGGCACGGCTCAGACGTTCGGCTTTAAGGTCGAGGATTTCGCCGACATCGCCTTCAGCGCCGAGGCCATGCCCAGCTTCGGCTATGGCTGCGCTGTCTTCATGCAGTCCGACATTGTCGATTTCCAGCGCCAAGGCTGGGCGCCGAACGAGATCATGGCCGGTCTGTGCGACGTTCTGCCCAAAAACATCTGGCTCTACGTCTCCCAGATCCCCAACCTCGCCAAGCTCGGCAAGACCTTCGTGCTCCAGGGCGGAACGCAGCACAACCTCGCGGCCGTCAAGAGCCAGGTGGATTTCATCTCCAGCCGGTTCCGCGGAATGGCCGAGCAGCCGAACATCATCGTCCACAAGTTCTGCGGCGAAGCGGGGGCGATTGGCTGCGCGGTCGAGGCCCACCGTCTCTACAACGAAAACGACGTGCGCACGAGCTTCATCGGCCTGGAGCGCGTGCAGAAGATCAAATTCCGCACAACGCGCGCCGAATCGACGCGCTGCTATTTCTGCAAGAACAAGTGCCTGCGGACTTTCATCGACGTGAAGACGGGCGAAGAAACCCAAGCCGCCGCGCCGGCCGGCGGCAGCGGCGTCCTCGTCAGCCTCACCACTCAGATCATCAAGATGGGCCCGGAGGCGGGTCATCCGACGCGCATCAAGCACGGTTCAGCCGCAGATGCCGCCGCGGAAGCCGGGCCGACGACGGCTAAGCCAAAATCCAAATCCAAGGTCCCGCTCGAAGAGGGCGAACAGCGGCTCATCATCGCTACCTGCGAGAAGGGCACTGTCGAGGATGTCAGCGACATGCGCGAGATCAAGGCCGGTCTCGACGCCGTGAAGAAGGCCAATCCCAACTTCGCCGAGATCGCCGCCCGCGAGTCCTTCGCGCCGGTCGAAATCGACAACGTCTCCGATCCGCTGCCGAAGGTGACGCTCGCCAATATTCTCAAGAAGAAAGAAATCGAGCGGCGGATCGCGCTCATGAAGAATCGCGAGAACGTTCGCATCGGCATGCCCCGCGTGCTCAATATGTATTCGATGGGGCCGTGGTTCATGGCCTATTTCCAGGCCCTCGGCATCCGCGCTGCGAATCTCATCTGGAGCGATTACACCAGCGAGGAGCTGTACAAAGAGGGCGCCAAACGCGGGGCGATCGATCCCTGCTTCCCGAGCAAGATCGGCATTCCCCACGTCCACAACCTGCTTTATCACAAGCACAAGGAAAAACCCCTCGACTACATCTTCTTCCCCATGATCGACTGCATGCCGACGTTCATGGAAAACATCCAGAGCAGCCGCGCGTGCCCGACCGTTACCGCGACGCCGGAGGCCGTGAAGGCCGCGTTCACCAAGGAATCGGACCTGTTCAAGGAGATGGGCACGGTCTATCTGGACACCTTTGTGAACTTCAGCGAGCCGGGGCTGCTCGCGCGGCAGATGTTCAAGGAGTTCGGCGACAAGCTCGGTCTCTCCGAAGAAGAAAACGCCCGGGCCTGCCGCATGGCGTGGGACTACTACGACACATTCAACGCCGACCTGCGCAATCAGGCCCGTGAGCTATTGGAGCGCCTGGAGAAGAACGACGAGATCGGCGTCGTCCTGCTCACGCGGCCGTATCACCATGACCCCGGCGTCTGCCACGAAATCCCCGACGAATTCCAGAAGCTCGGCATTCCGGTCTTCACAATGGACACGCTGCCGCGCGACCCGGAGATCCTGGAACGGCTCTTCGGCGAGGAAGTCCGCCGGGGTGCGTTCGCCAGCGCCGTATCCATCGAGGATGCCTGGAAGAACGCCTACAGCGAAAACACCAACCGCAAGATTTGGGCCGCCAAGTACGCGGCACGGCACCCCAACCTCGTCGCCCTGGAGCTGTCCAGCTTCAAGTGCGGCCACGACGCCCCGATCTATACGGTCGTCGAGGAGATCATCGAGAACAGCGGCACGCCCTACTTCTGCTTCAAGGACATCGACGAGAACAAGCCGACCGGCTCGATCAAGATTCGCATCGAGACGATCGCGTACTTCCTACGGCGCCACCGCGAGAAGCTTGTCCGCCGCAAACACAAGATGGCGGAGATCGAGACGCGCCTGGCGGAGATGGAGAGGGAGCTTCGCTCGAGCCGAATGCCCACGCCGCATCGCGATTTTGTCGGCGATATGATTGAGCAGGGCGCCGTCGTGGGCGTTTGATTTATCCTCCCACCGTCAGGGCGTCCTTTCAGCAAAGACTTTTCCCGCGTATCATTGGATCGGCGGAAGCCTCGACGCGCCGCGCCAAGGCACACTCCATGTCCGGTCAATCCGATCCCCAAAACCGACTCGATGACTGGCTCGGTCCCGGGACCATCGAAACGCTTGTGCCGGACTGCTACGCGGCATATCGACTGTTGATTGCCGACGCGCTTCAGTACTTCCTGTCCAGGTTTTCCCGCAAACGCTGGGGCGAAATCGTCGGCGAACAAACTGAAGAAACCTCGGGTTTGTCCGCTGCGGTTCGTTTCGTTCAACTCCTTCATGCCTGCCCGACATTGCACAAGCTGGGTCAGGTTGTTGCCCGACACCGCGCGCTCGATGCCGACTTTCGCACGCACCTTCAGCGCCTCGAGTCGTTCGAGCCAAAGACACCATTGAGTGCCGTGCAGCCCATCATTAACGACGAGATGGCGGAGGCGATCGAATGCTATGACATTCAATTCGAACCTCGGGCGCTCGCCGAGGCGAGCGTGGCCGTCGTCATGGCCTGTACCTGGTCACCCGGCGGCGGTCACCCGCGGCGGCGCGCCGCCTTGAAAGTGCTCAAGCCCGGAGTGGCGGCGCGATTGGAGGAGGAATTGGCGATCATCGCCGACCTCGCCGATTATCTCGACGATCGACGCGCCGCCTGCGATTTGCCGGACTTTGCCTATCGCGACACGTTCGACACGGTTCGGGATGTATTGGCGAGCGAGGTCCGGTTCGAGATCGAGCAGAATAATCTCCGCCTGGCCGCGACGCGCTACGCCCACCGCGAAGATGTCATCATCCCCGAGGTATTGCCGTTCAGCATGCCGGGCGTCACCGCGATGGAATACATCGACGGCGTCAAGGCCACGCAGGTTGGATCGCTCACCGCCGGGCAGCGGCGATCACTGGCGCGCACCATCATTGACGCCCTGGTGGGCGACGCGGTCTTTTCAAGCGAGCCCGAGACGATTTTTCATGCCGATCCGCACGCCGGAAACCTCTTGGCTGTTTCCGGCGGAGGGCTGGGGATCCTCGACTGGAGCTTGACCGGCCGGCTGACGAAGGTGCAGCAGGAAATTATCGCTCGGATCATTTTCGCGGCGATGCGCCTGGATGCGGCGGAAGTGTGCCGGGCCGCTACCTCGTTGGCGGCGTCGCCGGTCGATGACTCGATGGTCCGCGGTACGGTGGACGGCGCGATCGATGAAATCGTTCGCGGGAAAGTGCCCGGCCCGTCGTGGCTGGCGCGCCTTCTGGACGCCCTGGCAATCGCCGGCACGCGGTTTCCAATGGATCTGATGCTCTTTCGCAAAACGATACTGATCGTGGAGGGCGTGGTCGCCGACGTGGACCCCCATCTATCTCTGGATGCGGCGTTGATCACAAGGGCGGTCTGGGAATTCGGCGCGGAATGGCCGATGCGAATGCTCGCGTCGCCGACGTCGCGCTCGTCGACAACACATATTTCCAATATCGACTTCGCCCGCCTAGGCGCCGCCTGGCCAGCTTCGGCGATGAACTATTGGCTGCGATCGTGGTCCGCGTGGATGAGCCGGTGATCAGGGCGCAAGCAAAACGCCCGGCGGGCATTTCTGCGCGCCGGGCGTCTTGTATATCAAGAAACAGAGATCGTCGGGAGCGATCGTTGCCAATCACTCGCGGCCGCCGAAGCGGCCCGAAAAATGTGCTGACCATACACGATCGATCCTCGCCGAAGCGAAGTTCGTTCGTCTAGGTATCCCCTAGAAAGGAGGTGATCCAGCCGCAGGTTCCCCTACGGCTACCTTGTTACGACTTAGTCCCAGTCACCGGTCTTACCGTCGGCCGCCGCCTCCTTGCGGTTGGCTAAGCGGACTTCGGGTACTACCAGCTTCCATGACTTGACGGGCGGTGTGTACAAGGCTCAGGAACACATTCACCGCACCAATGCTGATGTGCGATTACTAGCGATTCCAGCTTCATGCAGGCGAGTTGCAGCCTGCAATCCGAACTGAGGGCAGTTTTCTGCGATTTGCTCCACCTCGCGGTCTTGCATCGCTCTGTACCAACCCATTGTAGGACGTGTGCAACCCTGGGCATAAAGGCCATGAGGACTTGACGTCGTCCCCACCTTCCTCCGGTTTAACACCGGCAGTCTCGCTAAAGTGCCCGCCATTACGCGCTGGCAACTAGCGACAAGGGTTTCGCTCGTTAAGGGACTTAACCCGACACTTCACAGCACGAGCTGACGACAGCCATGCAGCACCTGTGCTAGTTCCACGGCAAGCCGCGTCACTTCGCTTTCACGAAGCTAATCCTAGCATGTCAAACCCAGGTAAGGTTCTTCGCGTTGCTTCGAATTGAGCCACATCCTCCACCGCTTGTGTGAGCCCCCGTCAATTCCTTTGAGTTTTAGCCTTGCGGCCGTACTCCCCAGGCGGCACACTTAACGCTTTTGTTTCGGCACGCCGGGCGTCAGAGCCAGGCAAACCTAGTGTGCATCGTTTACGGCGTGGACTACCGGGGTATCTAATCCCGTTTGCTACCCACGCTTTCGCGTCTCAGCGTCAGGACAGGCCCAGTCACCCGCTTTCGCCACGGGCGTTCCTCTAGATATCTACGCATTTCACCGCTCCACCTAGAGTTCCAGTGACCCCTACCTGCCTCCAGCCCGGCAGTATACCAAGCAGTTCCTTCATTGAGAGAAGGGATTTCACAAGGTACTTACCGAGCCGCCTACACGCGCTTTAAGCCCAGTGATTCCGAACAACGCTTGCCTCACCCGAATTACCGCGGCTGCTGGCACGGGTTTAGCCGAGGCTTTTTCTGGGATAGATCAACTCGCGCGGTATTAGCGCGCTCTGTTTTCAGATCCCTAAAAGGAGTTTACATCCCGAAGGAATTCGTCCTCCACGCGGCGTCGCTCCGTCAGGCTTGCGCCCATTGCGGAATATTCGTTACTGCAGCCATCCGTAGATGTCCGGGCAGTGTCTCAGTCCCGATGTGACCGGCCAACCTCTCAGTCCGGTTACCCGTCGTTGCCTTGGTGAGCCGTTACCTCACCAACTAGCTGATAGGAAATAGGCCGCTCCCAGGCCGATAGGCCCGAAGGTCCCCACCCTATGGTCATCGAGAGATGCCCCTCAATGACGTCACCAGGTATTACCGTCACTTTCGCAAAGGATCCCTTGCGGGACCCGACGCTATTCCTGTGCCCGGGGTACGTTACCTATTCATTACTCACCCGTCCGCCACTATACGTCATATTGCTACAACGTATCGTACGACTTGCATGTCTTAGCCACGCCGCCAGCGTTCGTTCTGAGCCAGGATCAAACTCTTCGATTTTTTTTCTTCGAACACGTCGCGGTTGCCCGCTCCGTGATTTCGTTGAAACTTGACAAGGGTCTCTCGACTCGATGTCGACAGACTCCTAAGCTCAAACCGTTCGTCTGCAAAACGAGAATGTTTGAGCAGGCCAGACGCTTTCGCGCCCAGCCGGCACACCCGGCCGGCCGCCAAACAGGTGAAGCCTGTTTTTGAGGCGGTCCGACAGGATCTTTTTAGGTCCGCTGCGGTGTTGCAGTCCGCACCGAACCCCACATTCTCGCGGCGATCTCTGTTTACTTGTCAAAGAGCAATCTCTCGCCCTGTGTGGCGAGCCGAGCAGTTTAAGGCACCCTCCCTCGATGTCAAGCCGCCTTCGGGCGAAAACTTTCCACGCCTTGCCGACCGCTCGGTCGTCGCAAGTCCGCGTAAAGTCCCGGTTGGCGAAAAAAAACCGGAGCCAGGACAACCCGCCATCGCCACCTTTTCGTCGCCGTTTTCAACCCGCCGAGGCGGGCACGCACGACAGATGGCCCGGCAGAAACCTAACACCGGAACACCGACTAGGGCATGGAAAATATAGCCCATAATCCAAGTTTGTCAAGCTGGGGAAACCAACTCCATCCAATACATATAACATGCTGATATATATAATGTTACGCAGGTGCGATGAGAATTGAAAATCGCGGTTTTCGACGACAGTACATATCGCCATTGGCTGCCGGCCGTATTTAGCTTGGAAAACGCGCCCGGAGGGACTCGAACCCCCAACCTTCTGATCCGAAGTCAGAAGCTCTATCCAATTGAGCTACAGGCGCAAGAGGCGACGGTAGAGTACCCTAGAGCGAGTCACCCCACAATATCAGGCCTCCATCGAGGCAACCGTATGCACAAAAGAATCGCCGTCAATTGCTCCGCCGGCAGATGATAGTCTAGCTCGTTGTCGGATTTGGCTCGAACTATCCACCGCAGGCCCCGTAGGTCTTTCAGAGAGGGGATCAATTCACAAGACTGCTTCTGGCGTATAATATCGCCTCAGATGAGCCCCTCTCTCGCTAACCGATAAGAGTCGTGCAGGGACCGGAACAACCCTGCGGCATTCCCTGGAGCGACCCCCTATGTGCGGAATCGTAGCTTACACCGGCTTTCGTCAGGCGCGTCCCATCCTGATCGAGGGCATCAAGCGCCTCGAATACCGCGGCTACGACTCCGCCGGCATCGCCGTCCAGAGCGAAAGCACCGGGCTGCAAGTCGAGAAACACGCCGGCCGGATCTCCGTCCTCGAATCGCACCTCGCCGCCGATGCCATGGTCGGCACCTGCGGCATCTCGCATACCCGCTGGGCCACCCACGGCGCCCCGAACGATCGCAACGCCCACCCGCACCTGGACTCGACCGGTCGGATCGCCCTGATCCACAACGGCATCATTGAGAATTACCAATCGCTGCGGACCTACCTCGAACATCGCGGCGTGGAGTTTCGCAGCGAGACGGACACCGAGGTGCTCGTCCAGCTCATCGGCCACTTTTACAACGGCGATCTGGAGACGGCGGTCCGCACGGCCCTGCGCGACGTCCGCGGGACGTACGGCATCGCGGTCATCTGCTCCGAGGAGCCCGGCAAGATCGTCGCCGCCCGAAAAGGCAGTCCGCTCATCATCGGCATCGGCGATGGCGAATACGTCGTCGCCTCCGACGCCGCCGCCATCGTGCAGCACATGACCCAGGTGATCTATCTCTCCGACGGCGAGATGGCCTGCGTCTGGGACGACGGCTTCCGCACGACCACGCTCGACGCGCTGCCCATCACGAAGGAAGTGACCGAACTGGAGATGACGCTCGAAGACATCGAGCTGGGCGGTCACGAGCACTTCATGCTCAAGGAGATCTTTGAGCAGCCCGGGGCGATGGCCGACTGCATGCGCGGGCGCGTCAATCTCGCGGAGGGCCGCATCCACCTGGGCGGTCTGGCGAGCTTCGCCCGCGAACTGGTCAATACGAAGCGGTTCATCATCACGGCATGCGGCACGGCGTGGCACGCCGCCCTTGTCGGCGAATACCTCTTCGAAGACCTGGCCCGCATACCCGCCGAGGTTGAATACGCCTCCGAATTTCGCTATCGCAACCCCGTCATCGAACCGGGGACGGTCGTTCTCGCCATCAGCCAGTCGGGCGAAACCGCGGACACGCTCGCCGCGCTTCGCGAAGCGCGAGATAAGGGCGCGTTGGGCCTGGGCGTCGTCAACGCCGTCGGCTCGACCATCGCCCGCGAGACGGATGCGGGCATCTATCTGCACGTCGGCCCGGAGATCGGCGTCGCCAGCACCAAGGCGTACATCGGCCAGGTGCTCGTGCTGACGATGATGGCGCTGTACCTGGGTCGGCGGCGACATCTTTCGCAGCCGGATTTGTTGTCGATCCTGACGGCGCTCGACGGTCTGCCGGATAAGATCCGCCGCATCACCGCGCAGAGCGACGCGATCCGCGAAGTCGCCGAGCGTTTCAAGGACGCCGAAAACTGGCTCTACCTGGGCCGCGGGTACAACTATCCGACCGCGCTGGAAGGCGCGCTCAAGCTCAAGGAAATCTCCTACATCCACGCCGAGGGCATGCCCGCCGCCGAGATGAAGCATGGACCCATCGCCCTGATCACCAAGGACATGCCGGTCGTCTTCATCGCCACGAAGAACAGCCAGTACGACAAGGTCGTCAGCAACATCGAGGAAGTGCGGGCCCGCAGCGGCCGCGTGATCGTCGTCGCCACCGAGGGGGACGAAGAGATCGCGTCGCTCGCCGAGCATGTCTTCTACGTACCCGACGTCCCCGAGCCGCTACAGCCGATGGTGACCATCGTTCCACTGCAACTTCTCGCCTACCACGCAGCGGTCTTGCGCGGCTGCGACGTGGACAAGCCGCGGAATCTGGCCAAGTCCGTGACAGTGGAATGACGAAGGTCGCTTCTTCTCCCGTCCGATAATTCTGAATCTGAAATGCGGCGCGCAATTCGACCGAGCGCTCGATCCGCGCAATTTCGCTTGGCCGCGTCCTGCGATTTGTTAGAATGGACCGTTCGGAGCGGAATCACAGAGCGATTCCCGGCTGTTGTAGTTCGTGATTCAAATGAGTCCCGTTCTCGCGCGATTACGCGTGATCGCAACATCCT
This sequence comes from Phycisphaerae bacterium, assembly GCA_035275405.1. Classification (NCBI taxonomy): domain Bacteria; kingdom Pseudomonadati; phylum Planctomycetota; class Phycisphaerae; species Phycisphaerae bacterium. The sequence continues at coordinate 62,878 of DATEMU010000012.1, read as the reverse complement.
CGCGAAGGAGAAAAAAGCCATGTGTGAAACGACCGCCCGGCAAATTCGGAAGAGTCGATCGACGCGGTGGTTGAGGCCGATGAGCCTCTCCTTCCTCTTATTCCTGGTCTTGGGTGTGACGTTGGGCGGCTTCGTTTGCGAGACAGAGCCAAACGACAACATGGGTCAGTCGAATTTCATCCGCCACAATGAACTCGCCTCGGGCGGTATCACCCCCAACGGGGACGGCGACTTTTATCGTCGCGAGGGCGCGGCGGCGGGCGATCTCATCTTCGCCTATGTGGATACCAGCGGCTCAACCACGTCGATAGACTCGTTTCTGCGAATACTCGGCCACGATGGCAGCCTGATCGAAGAAGACAATGATAGCGGTCCGCCGGGGGCGGCCCTCGATTCGAGTTCGGCCATTGCCGGTGCCGCAGTGTCCCCCGCGCAGGCCGGAAACGTCTTTTATCAGGTTTTTGAGGTTGGAGACGACGACACAATCTCGAGTTATTCGCTTTTCCAGGCGGTCGTCAACCCCGCCGCGACCGCCGCGGAGACCGAAGCTAACAATTCTTCGGGAACCGCCGATTTCATTTCCGCGGCTGTCATGAGCGGCACGCTCGGAGGTACCCCCGATTTCTTCGAGTTCACCGCATCTCAAGATGCCGTCGTTGCGGTCATCGTGGATGATAATCCCGACGACGACGGCGACTTTACGGACACCGATTTGCATATCCTCGATACGGATGGCACGACTGTTCTCGGGGGGGCCGCGGGCGAAGGCGACAACTTTGATACGGACGACGCCAATGCCGCAGGCTCCGTGACGTTACCCGCCGACGGCACCTATTATGTCCGGATCCAGGACGACGGCACTACCGCCGACTCTGAATACCGGTTCGTTCTCCTGGTTAACGGCGTCGTCTATGTGGACGCCGACATGGATGGCGCATCCGACACCGACGATAATTGCCCCGGGCTCGCCAACGGCGCGCAGACCGATTCCGATGGAGACGGCGTTGGCAATGCCTGCGAAACCTGCGATTTCGGAATCCTCAAGACCGCACCCGGCGTTTGTGGTTGCGCCGAGCCGGACGTCGACCACCAGGGCAATGGCACGATCGATTGCGGCTTGGCCGACCCGGCCCTGGCCCTCCTCTCCCGCGTCGGACTGCTCCTGGTCGCCGACGCCACCAGCAATCGCGTCATGGCCTTTGATCCGGAGGATGGCGATCTCGTCGATCCCGACTTCATTCCCTCCGATCCCGTCAACCTGCCCAGTCCCGTCGCCGCCATCCTCGGCCCGAACCAGAACATCGTCCTCGTGTCCGACAGCACGGCGGACGTGGTGCAGGCCTACGACTTCGACGGCAACTATTTGGGCGTCTTCGCCCCGGCGGGCGGCGCGAATCTGGCGATCATGGATTCGCCCTTTGGAATGGCTATCCGGCCCAATGGAAATCTAGTCGTTTGCGTTACCGCCGGCGCCAATGCGAACGCAGTGGCCGAATTCGACTCCGGCGGGAATCACGTCGGCAACTTCATCGCGCCAGGCGCCGGTGGGTTGTCCAGCCCACAGGATATTATCTTCCGCGCCAACGGAACCGCGCTCGTGTCTGGATCTGGCAACGGTGCGATCCATGCATACGACTCCGCCGGCGCTTCCCTGGGGGACTTCGCCGACATCAACGGCACTCCACTCCAGTTGCTGGGGGCGTCGGATGGCGCCGTCCTTTCGGCGGTAACCTTCGGTGACCTGCGTGGAATCGTCACGCACTCCTCCGCGGGTGCGTTCGTCTCCCGCCATGCCCCCACTGAGCTTCTCGGATTTCAAGGTCTTGCCGAACTCGGCAACGGGAACCTGCTGATCACCACGCCGGCGCGAACCACAACGGGCAACCTGCCGGGCGGGGCCTTTGAAATGACCCGGGCCGGCGTCTTGGTCGGCACGCAGATCGCGGGATACAACTTGCGGTATGTTGAATTTGTCATCATCGACCATGACGGCGACGGCGTCGGCGACGACTTGGATACCTGCCCGGCCGATCCGAACAAGTCCGCGCCCGGCCAGTGCGGCTGCGGCACCCCCGACACCGACGGCGACGGCGACGGCACGGCCGACTGCAACGATGACTGCCCCGCCGATCCCGGCAAGACCGCCCCCGGCGTATGCGGCTGCGGAGTATCCGATGCCGACGCCAACGGCAACGGAACGGCCGACTGCCTCGACCCTCCGCCACCCGTGCCGCCCGGCCCGCAACCGACGCCCGGTTGCTGCGCGCCTGGCGTATTCCCAACGGTTGGACTTTTCATGCCGATGTTGCTGCTCGGCTGGAAGTGGACGCGAAGTCGGCGGTAGCTTGAAGGCCCCGCTGCCGTCGACGATTCAGTCATAGTTGCCGATTTACGACACGGCCGTGGCCGATTGAGCGCGCACTGGAGTTCGAAGCGGTTCGCCCGCGCGCGCCGCGACTTCGTAATCTGATTCTTGACTTTTCATCTCCATTTGCAGCCAATCTGAGTGCATTCTCCCCGACGCAGCCCCGCAGAGCCATTGGCGTTTGTGTCGCAATCGATTGCGTGCAGCATACGCACACGTACAAATACGCATCAACGTAGGTATTCCACCCCGGTTTTTGCAATCCGCAAATCCATTTCGTATTGTGACGTTGTCATGCCTTCAGTAGGATGATCATCCTCGCATAATCCCCTCGCACGCCGCGACGCCCCGGACCTTCGCATCGGGGTTCGCATGATTCGACATCGAAACGTTCGGGCCTGTAACAGGCGCGCAACAACGGCTGTCGAGTCAGGAAGAAGGGAGCATGTCGAACATGAAAATTAATTGGAGAGAGTCGAAACTCGTACGGCGGCCCCGTCGCTTGAGTTGGCATCGGACTCTGCCGCTGTGGGCGTTGGCCTCGCTGCTCGGTTCATATCAAGACGCCCGCGCGATCGACTACGTCTTCACGCGGATCGCCGACACCAGCGGTGAGTTCTCGTCGTTTTCCGACTCCGGCGGACATGGCGCGCCCGCGGTCAATGAACATGGGGTCGTGGCCTTCTTCGCCAATCTTGATTCGGGCGGGAGCGGCATCTTCACCGGCAACGGCGGCGCGACGACGACCATCGCCGACACCAGCGGCGCGTTCGCAAGTTTTGAGTATGAGCCGGTCATGGGCATCTTTATTCCGGCGTCCCCCGACATCAATCATGTGGGCACAGTGGTCTTTTACGCGGAATTGGACAGTGGCGAGTTCGGCATCTTCACCGGCGACGGACTGTCGACGACGACGATTGAGGATTCGAGTGGCCCGCACGCCGATTTCGGCAGCTTGCCCTCGATTAACAGCTCCGGAGCGGTGGCCTACATGGCGGTGCTGGACGGTGGCGGGGAGGAGATTATCCGAATGGACGGCGCAGAGACGACGATCGCCAGCACGCTCGCCGGCTTCAATTCCCTGGCCCGTATCGCCTCGCTCAATGATTTCGGGGTGGTCGCGTTTCAGGGGACGCTGAACTCCGGCGTCCACGGCGTCTTCAAGGGCGACGGCGGGCCCACCATGACCATCGCGGATGACACTGGAGCGTTCCAGTTCTTTGGGGAGCCGGACTTCAACAACGCCGGGGTTGCCGCCTTTTGGGTGGTGCTGGACGTCCCGACGGAGACGATGATTCTCAAAGGAGACGGGGGACCGACGATCACGGTCGCCGATACAACGGACAACTTTGCAGAATTGTACTTCGTGTCGATCAACAACGCGGGCACTGTGGCCTACCGCGCGCGCCCATCGGGCGGCGGCAGCGGGATCTACACCGGCCCGGACCCGGTGGCGGACAAGGTGATCGCCACGGATGACCCGCTCGACGGATTGACCGTCATGGACGTCTACATGAGTCCGCGGGGTTTGGGCGAACAGGGGCAAATCGGATTTGTGGCGAAAATGTCGGATTTGCGGACAAGGATCTATCGCGCCGACCCGGACGTGGATGTCGACGGTGTCGCCGATCCATCGGACAACTGCCCGGGGCTGGCCAATCTTGATCAGGCGGACAGCGATGCGGATGGCGTGGGCGATCCATGCGACGCGTGTCCTGGGGCCAATGATGTGGCGGATGCCAATATGAACGGAATGGCGGACTGCCTGGAGCCCGCCCCTGCGGGTTGCTGCGCGCCCGGCGTCTTCCCGGTCATGGGGCTCTTCACGCCGATGGTGCTGCTCGGCTGGAGGTGGACTCGCCGACGGTCCGGAGTACACTAGGTCGTCGAACCTGCACCACGGGCGAGCGACGACGGTCGTACTTCGACACCAATTAAGGCGATCCGTGTACCCAGTCATCGAAAATTAACCTCGCGAAATGTTTGCCTTTTGGATAGGAGAGGTGCAATCATGCCAAGTAAGAGGATTCTCGTTGTTCTGGCGATCGGGCTTTTCTGGTCCGCCGACACGGCACGAGGGCAGCTCCCCAGCCCCATTTCGGCGCCGACATTCTTAAATTCGTATGCCGTCGGCGATGCGAGCGATGACGAACCGCCAGAGATTGCTACTGACGGTCTCGGTTTGTGGATCGCAGTCTGGGCCTCCAATGAGGACTTGGGCGGCACCATTGGAACTGACCGGGATCTCCTCTTCGCCCGGAGCACGGACAACGGCGCCACGTGGAGCGCTGCGGTCGCGCTCAACGCCAACGCGGGGAGCGACTCCGGAGTTGATGACGATCCGCGAATCGCCACCGATGGAGCAGGCACCTGGGTCGTCGCCTGGTACTCGAACGAGGATGTCGGCGGTGTCATTCATACAGACTATGACATCCTGTTCATTCGCAGCACCGACAATGGAACGACGTGGACAGGAGTTCAAGTCCTCAATACCAATGCCGTGACCGACGGAGCAACCCGCGACCACGGCGTGCAGCTCGTCACCGACCGCCAGGGCACCTGGGTGGCGACGTGGATTACCGAGGACGGCCCGACCAGCATGAGTGAGGAGGACCTACTCGTGTCGCGGAGCGAGGACAACGGCATATCGTGGTCGCCTCCGGCGCTGCTCAACCTCAATGGGGCCGCTGATACCGGCCGCGATTTGCGCCCTCATCTGGCGACGGATCGCTTGGGCAACTGGGTAGCGGTATGGCAATCGAACGAAGATCTCGGCGGAAACCTGGGGACAGACCACGACATCTTCTTTACCCGCAGCGCGGACAATGGCGCGACTTGGACACTGCCGGCCGCCCTGAATACGAATGCCGACACCGACATGGGAGGGGACAGTGATCCGCGCGTCGCGACGGATGGCGCGGGCCATTGGATTACGGTATGGAGATCGAGTTTGGACGGGTCCCTTGGCACCGACGGCGATCTCGTCTTCGCGCTCAGCGTCGACAACGGCGCGACCTGGTCGGCGCCCGCGCCGCTCAACTCAAACGCCGACGGGGATAACGACCACGATATTGCCATCGATCCGCAGCGCGGTTGGGTCGTCGTATGGCAGTCCTACGAAGACCTCGGCGGAACCACGGGAACCGAGGGTGACATCTTCGTCTCCCTGAGCACGGACCAGGGGACCACGTGGTCGCCGCCCGCCCTCTTCAACACCAATGCCTCCACGGATGGACAAGGCTATGATGCGGTTCCACGCATTGCCGCCGACGGTCGAGGCCAGTTCGTGGGCGTCTGGTATTCGGACAACGACCTCGCCGGCGGCATCAGCATGGAGTACGACATACTGACAGCGCGGTTCGGCCTGCCGGACTGCAACACCAACTTCGTCGCCGACGGCGTCGATATCGTCGAAGGTACCAGCGAAGATTGCGATGGCAACGGCGTGCCGGACGAATGTCAACCCGACTCCGACGCCAACGGCACCATCGATCCCTGCGAACCGCAGTGCGGAGTTTGTGCGCAGGGCGTCCTGCCGGCCGCGCTGTTCACTCTGTCGCTGACGATCGGTGGCCGCAGGCGGATCTTGCGACGGAATCGTTCGCGGCGCAGGCGCATCTAATCGCCTGAACTTGCCGGATTTCTCGCTCAACCCCCCGACAAGGCGATTGCGGAAAAGTCCGCTATTGCTGCGCATTCTTCCGCTATCCGATCCCTCGATCGTCGATTTTTCCTCATTCCCTGCGGGCGCTTTTTTCGGGATCGCTGGCACGCCGATTGCCTATTAACCCCTTCAACTATTCCATGGCTGCCGGAACCGAGCCCGCGGGGCCTTCCTCCGGCGGGGGACCTTCGTTTATTCGCCTCGCGGGCAGTACCTGAGAAACAGACATGTTTCGTCCTGCACCGATCCGCGCCCCTTCCCCGGTCTCCGTCTTGGTGGCCACGATCTTCGGGGCCGTCGTCCCAAGCATCAGTTCGGCTCACGGTCTCATCGCCGCGGACCTTTTTTCGCCAAGCACAAGCCTCGGCAGGCAGGCCGTCGCGTCGGCGACACTGGCGCCCTCCATGGACAATACCTTGTATGACGATGCCGAAGGCGACGCGAGCAATGGTGGGGGCAGCGCGATGTTCGCGGGCCGCAATTCCGCAAGCACCTACTCGGCGCGCCGAGCCTTGCTGGCGTTCGATGTATCGGCGGCGATCCCGACCGGTTCGACCATCGAGAGTGTGACGCTGACCTTGTTCAATGATGCGGCCAATACTTCGCCACAGGTAATCTCCCTCCACCGCATAGACCAAAGCTGGGGCGAAGGCACGACCATCGCGGGGGGCGGGCAGGGGAGCGGCGCGCCAGCCGCGCCGGGCGACGCCACCTGGACCCATCGCCTTTACGGCTCCGATCTCTGGACGACGCCGGGCGGTGATTTTGCCCCAACGGCCAGCACCTTCGCCATTGTCGCGGAGGAGGGCTTTTATTCGTGGCCGTCGACTGCGTCCCTCGTCGCCGATGTGCAGAGCTTCCTCGACAACCCCTCCGGTAATTTCGGATGGATCTTGCTCGGCAACGAGAACGAAGCCAGCAGTTCTAAACGGTTTGCCACGCGCGAGGCCGCCGACCCGGCGCTGCGCCCGATCCTGACCATTGAATTCGTTCCTGAACCTTCCTGCGTCGGATGGTTGTTCGTCCTTTTGTTGGTGCGGTCGCGACGACCGCAAAGGCGACTCATTCGGAGGAATGCATCATGTCCCCTCAACTCCCCTGTCACTCGGTCTTCTCACGTTGGCTCTGGGTAGCACTCGCGCTGTGTGTCCCGCTCAATGGCGTAAGGGCGGAGGCGGTCACGTTGACGGTCGGGGCCGCGGCTGACAACACGATGTACAACGAGGACGGAAACCAGAGCAACGGTGCCGGCAATTCGTTCTTCGCCGGCCGCACCGACGCCGGAGAGCTACGTCGCGCATTGATTCGCTTCGACCTGAGCGCCGTTCCGACGGGCTCGACGATAACCGGCGCAACTTTGACGCTGTATTGTTCCCGGGAGCGATCGGGCGCCGAGAACATCAGATTGCACCGCCTCAATGCCTCCTGGGGCGAGGGCACGTCCCATGCGCCGGGGGAGGAGGGCAGCGGCGCAAGCGCCGCTTCCGGAGACGCCACCTGGACCTATCGCTTCTATCCCCTCACGTCGTGGGCCGCATCCGGCGGCGATTACGTGGCGACCGCCAGCGCCACGACTTCGGTGAACAACCAGAATCAATACTATTCATGGTCGTCGGCCGGACTGAATGCTGACGTGCAGGGCTGGGTGAACACGCCGGGCTCGAACAACGGCTGGGTCATTATCGGTAATGAGATCACAGACAAAACGGCTAAGCGCTTCGAAAGCCGCCAAAGCGCCACGCCCAGCTATCGCCCGGTCCTCGCCGTCACCTATTCACCCCCCAGTCCGCCAACGGGCGCCTGCTGCTTCCCGGTCAATCCCTGTCAAGTATTGACGGAGGCCAATTGCACCAGTCAAGGTGGAACCTACCAGGGCAATGACACAGTTTGTACCCCGGACCCCTGCGCCGAGCCAACGGGAGCCTGCTGCTTCACCGACGGCTCCTGCCAGGTGGTTGTCGAATCAAACTGCGGCGGAACCTACCAAGGCGACAACACAACTTGCACGCCCAACCCGTGTCCGCAGCCCACCGGCGCATGCTGCCTCAACAGCGGTAACTGCGTGGTCACGACCGCCGCCGATTGCGCGACGCAGAGCGGTACATATCAGGGCGATAACGCGCCGTGTACCGCCGATCTCTGCCCCATCATCCTGACACCCTACCTGGATCCTCTCCCGATCCCGCCATTAGCCACGCCGACCACAGGCGTGCCCGGCGGCGAGGCCACTTATGACATGCACATTGTCCAGTTCCAACAGGCCCTGCACCAGCAACTACCGCCGACGACGGTCTGGGGCTTTGAGGGGATGTACCCAGGGCCGACGATCCTGGCGACCCGCGACGTGCCCGTGGTCGTGAACTGGATCAATGACCTGCGGGACGAGCAGGGCAATTTGCGGACCACGCACTACCTGCCGGTCGAACTGTGCATTCATGGGGCAGAAAACACGGCCAAGGTAGTCACGCACCTGCACGGCGGTCACGTGCCAATGGCGTCGGACGGCTATCCCTACGACGTATACTACCCGGGCGAATCAGAATCCTATTTCTATCCGAACAACCAACTGCCGTCGCTGATCTGGTACCACGACCACGCGCTGGGAATCACGCGGCTGAACGTGTACATGGGGCTCGCAGGCGGCTACGTCATCACTGACGCGTTCGAGCAGTCCCTGAATCTTCCGTCGGGCGAGTTCGATGTGCCGCTGATCATTCAGGACCGCAACTTCTACCCCGACGGTTCGCTGAAATACCCCGCGACTCACCAGGAGCATTTCTTCGGTGACAAGATGCTGGTCAACGGCAAAGTCTGGCCCTATCTCAACGTCAAACAGGGCAAGTATCGGATGCGGGCGCTGAACGGCTGCAATTCGCGAACGCTTCGTCTCGCGTTCTCCAATGCCATGACGTTCCATCAGATCGGAACGGACGGCGGTCTGCTTGCGGCGCCGGTCTTAATGAGCGACGTCCTGATTGGGCCGGGCGAGCGCGCCGACCTCGTCGTCGATTTTGGCGGTCTTTCGGCAGGGACGGAGGTTTTATTATTGAACACCGCCGCCGCGCCCTACCCCAACGGCGATCCCATGCACGAGCTTCCCAACGTCATGAAAATGATCGTGACGGCGGAGGCCGGCGATACCGATGCGCTGCCAACTGCATTGCGACCCTTGGACGTTCTGAACCCCAATGATGCCGCGGTCGCGCGCGATTTCGTCCTTCGCAAGATGGCCGATGCCTGCACCGGGTCGATGTGGATGATCAACGACCTGCCCTATGACACGATTACGGAATATCCGATCCTGGGGACGATCGAAACGTGGAATTTCATCAACCGCTCCGGCGTCTCGCACCCCATGCACATGCACCTCGTGATGTTCCAGGTGGTCAATCGGCAGAACTTCGAGGTCGTTAATGAAGAGATCGTGCCCATCGGCGATCCCCTTCCCCCCGAGCCCAATGAAGTCGGTTGGAAGGACACGGTCATGGTGCATCCCAACCAGATGACCAAGGTGATCTGCAAGTTCGAGAATTTCACCGGGAAATACTCTTATCACTGCCACATTCTGGAACATGAAGAGCATGAAATGATGCGGCAGTTCGAGACGAAGTGTATTCCGGGAGATACCAACCAAGACACGCTGGTGGACGGCAAGGACATGCAGTTATTCGTCGATGCCCTGCTCGGCGGGGCGATCGAGGGCACGGCGGCCTGGTGCGGCGCGGACGTAGACTCAAGCGGCGAACTCGACGCCGTCATCGACATACCGCTTTTTGTCGATTGTCTCTTGCTGGAGGGTTGCCCGTAGGCGCGATCGGCGACAGGCCGCCCCGTCGTTCCTATTATCGCCACCGCCGCAGCATGAGCAGCCCCATCGCCAGCAGTCCCAGCGACGCCGGCTCCGGTGTCAGCGAAATGCTGTTGAAGAAACCGTCCCGCTGAGAATTGCTCCCCGCGTTTTGATTGCGAAGCGCCAGGCCAAGGATCGGGTTCCCGCTCACCAGCGTGCCCGTCGTATTCCAGACTTGCGGCGCCTGCGTGTCGTGAAAGCGTGTGACGCTCAGCGAATAAGTCGTCGCGCTCGTCAGTTGAAAGACCAGATTCAACCCGCCGTCAGTGAACCCCAGCGTGCTGGTCTGGTTCGGATTGGAGATAACGTCGTAAAAGCTGTTGCCGCCGACAAAGCGAAATTCAAATTCTCGCGTGGCGTTGGTCAGCGTCGTCAGGCTGCTCGTCAGGCGAACGCCGACCACGCCGCCGCTGTCGATGAAACCGTTGTCCATGTCGATGGAGAGCGTTTGCCCGACCGCAAGGCCGCCACCGGTAAACGGCCGCACGGCGAAAATCTCGCCGCCGCTATTGGCAAAGGTCCCCCATGCACGCCCGGCGGTGTTGATGTCGCCGCTGCTGTTACCGTCGCCGTCGCCATTGTTCGCACTCGACGCGACGAAGCTGCCTTTGTTGCCGCCGGCATTGGTCACAAACGACCACGCACCGAATCCGGTGCCGCCGTTGCTGCCTGCGGTCCAGCCGCCGTTGTATGCCACGTCCGCGGCACTATCGGAACCGAGCAACGACGCGGAAACGTTCGCCACGCCGACCAGGACGAATGTGCAAAAAGTAATCCCGACTAATCGAGTAGACATTTTCCACCTCCAAAAAATACGGAGATAAATCGTTAAACCAAATGTTAACGAATTCTCTCCGGGGAATTCAATACCTTGGGGAAAACCCTAATTGCGATAAACAAAGCCTTGATATGGCTGACTAGTGCAGAGCCCCCGCCAACTCCTCGCTGGCCTCGACCTGTGGAGGAGCAGAAGGGGATTGCGACCGGCTGGGAACCACCCGCCGCCGACCCACGATGTCCACCGCGCCCGCTCCCAGGACACTTTCGATGGCGGCGACAAAGGCCGCATCGGGGCGGACGCAAAGATCCTGCCCACAGCGCACCACGGTGGTCATCTGTCCCGGCGAGTTGACCCGGAGGAAAAGATTTCGATCTCCGCGATGAGACCGGCACACCTCACGAACATTCGCCAACGCCGCCGGTTCAAGGCCGCTGGTCGCCACCTTGAGAATGACGGCCTCGGCAAGTTGTGACGGCCCGTCCTCCAGGGCGATCACCTCGGAGACCTTGAGCGACGGTTCCTCGCGCCGGCGATCAACACGGCCCCGCAAAAACACCAGTCGGTCCGGCCCGATCAAATCCCGGTGTTTTTCCAACTCCTCACTATAGACCACGGCCTCGATCGAACCGGTCAAGTCCTCAACCATGAGGATGCCCAGCTTGGAGCCGGCGTTGCGGCCCGACTTGGTGACCATCGTGCGCATGCGGCTGATCATGCCGCCGATCACGATGTCCACGCCGTCGTCGAGATCGACGAGCGAAGCGCAGTCCGCCGTGGCATAGCGGCGAAGCGTCTGCTCGTGGTTCGACAGCGGGTGCTTCGTAACGTAAAAGCCGAGGACGGACTTTTCGTGCGCGAGCATCTCCGCTTCGGACCACTCATCCGTCGAGAGTACCTTGGGCCTCGACGGAGCCGGTCCCGCATCGAACGACCCGAACATGTTCATCTGACCGGAGAGGCGGTCGCGCTGCGTTTCGGCGCCAAGCTGCATGGCCCGGTCGAGGACGGCGATGAGCGCCTTGCGCATCGCCCCAGTCGAATCGAACGCACCGGCCTTGATCAGGGCGTCGAGCACGCCGCGATTGACGTCGGCCGAGTCGATGCGCTCGCAAAAATCGAACAGACTCTCAAAGGGCCCGGCTTCGCGCGCCGCGACAATCGCCTGTACGGCCTTCTCGCCCACGCCCTTGATCGCCGCAAGGCCGAAACGAAGGAACCGCTGACCGTCGCGCTCGACCGTGGTAAAGTCCGAGTCGCTGGTGTTGATATCCGGTGGCCGCACGTCGATATCGAGCCGGCGGCACTCTTCGATATATTCGACGACCTTGTCGGTGTCGCCCATTTCATAGGTGAGCAGTGCGGCCATGAATTCCAGCGGGTAATACGCCTTGACGTACGCCGTCTGGAATGCAATGAGCGCGTAGCCGGTCGAATGCGCCTTGTTGAACGCATACTCGCCGAACGGCAGAATCTGGTTGAAGATGTCCTCGGCGACATTTTTCTTCAGCCCGTTGCGCGCAGCGCCCTCGATGAACGGCTCACGCTCCGCCTCAATCATCGACGTCTTCTTTTTGCTGATCGCCTTGGCCAGGCGGAACGCCCGCTTGCGCTCGATGCCGCCGAGTTGATTGACGAGGCGGGCAACCTGCTCTTGGTACACAATAATGCCATACGTCTCGGCAAGGACGTCATCCATGATCTTGTGCGGACTGGTCCACTTTTCGCCGTGCTTGCGGGCGATATAAGCGTCGATATTGATCATCGGACCCGGTCGGTAAAGCGCGTTGGCGGCAATGAGGTCCTCGATGCGATTGGGCCGCATCTTCATCACCACGTCGCGCATGCCCCCGGACTCAAATTGGAACACCCCCTTGGTCTGCCCTGCCGCAAAGACGGAATACACTTTCTGATCCGCGAGATCGAGCCGTTCCAGGTCGATCTTGACGCCGTGGTTCTTTTCGACGAGCGCGCACGCCCGCGCCAGCACGCTGAGCGTCCGCAGGCCCAGGAAGTCCATCTTGAGCAGGCCCACTAATTCGACCGTGGGGCCTTCGAACTGCGTGATGATCGCGTCCGAGCCAGTCGCCTTGCACAGCGGCAAAAGCTCGTCCAGCGGCTGATCGGCGATGACGACGCCCGCTGCATGGACGCCGGAATGCCGCGCGAGGCCCTCGATCCGCCGGGCCACGTCGATCACGCGCCGTATCTGGGGACTCTCGTCGTACGATTTCTTCAAGTCCGGCTCGCGGGCCAGGGCCTTGTCCAGCGTCATCTTCAAGTCGTCGTCGGGTATCAGCTTGGCCACGCGGTCGGCCTCCGCCAGCGGCACGCCGAGGACGCGCGAGACATCGCGAATGGCAGCGCGCGCCTTGAGCGTCCCGAATGTAATGATCTGCGCGACGTGACCGTACTTCTCGCGGACATACTGAATAACCCGCTCGCGGCCATCCTGACAGATATCGATGTCGATATCCGGCATCTCGTCGCGGTCAGGGTCCATGAACCGCTCGAAGTAGAGGCCGTAGCGCAGTGGATCGGGCTGTGACAAGTACAGGCAGTAGGCGACGATGGAGGAACAGCCGCTGCCGCGCGCCGCGCAGGGAATACCCTGACCGCTCGCGTAACGCACGAAGTCCCAGACGATGAGGAAATAACTGGAAAAGCCCTTGCTTTGAACGACCCCGAGTTCGTAATCGATCCGCTCGCGGATTTCCGGCGTGACCTCGCCGTATCGCTCCCGCGCCCCCTCATAAACGAGTTGCCGCAAGAATTCCTCAGGCGATTTTTTCTCCGGCGGCCGATAGACCGGCGTGTGCCGCTTCTTGAAGTCCAGATCGACATTGCACTGCTCGGCGATCCGCAGCGTATTGGCAATCGCCTCGGAATGGCCCATGAACAGCCCCGCCATCTCCTCCGGCGTCTTGAGATAGAACTGGTCGGTCGGAAACTTGAGCCGCTTTTCGTCGGTCTGGAGGTTCCGCGTCTGGATGCAACAGAGCACGTCGTGCGCGTCCGCGTCTTCGTGGCGAAGATAATGAACGTCGTTCGTGACAATGAGGCCCAGTCCGCGCCGCCGCGCGATATCGATCAGCTCCGGATTGATGGCCCGCTGCTCCGGGATGCCATGGTCCTGCAATTCAATGTAGAACCGCTCCGGACCGAAAAGCGCCAGATACCAGTCGGCAATCTTCTCCGCGGCGGCGCGATCCTGTTTCATCAGCGCCGTCGGAATCTCGGCCCCGAGGCATGTGCTCGTACAGATCAGTCCCTCGTGGTGCGCCGTCAGCGTCTCGCGGTCGATCCGCGGCTTCGAGTAAAACCCCTCGCGATGGGCAATCGTGGAGAGCTTGAGCAGGTTGTGATATCCAACGTTGCTGGCCGCCAAGAGGAGCAGGTGGTAGTTTGATTCCTCTCCCTGCACCTTTTCCTTCACCCGCCGATCACCCGGCGCGATGTACGCCTCCATCCCGATGATCGGCTTGACCCCCGCCGCGATCGCCGCGCGGTAAAACTCGATCACGCCGAACATGTTGCCATGATCGGTGATCGCAATCGCCGGCATCCCCATGCTCTTGGCCGTCTTGACCAGTTCGTCGATGCGATTGGCCCCGTCGAGCAGGCTGTAGTGCGTGTGGACGTGAAGGTGGACGAAGGGGCTATTCGAGGAATGCGACACGAATGATGCCTCCGTGCAATCAAATTGAGCCGGATATCTTATCCGGCCGAAGCCCGACGATTGTCCAAGGACGACGTCGGAGCATTTTATCACTCGGCCTTAGTAGCGGCTAATCAACTGTTCAAGGACCTGTGAATTGACGACCCATCCTACAAATTCCCCCGCTTCTTCTGCTCCTCCTCAATCGATACGAACAGCGCCTTGAAGTTACCCAGCCCGAACCCTCGCGAACCGTGCCGCTCGATCACCTCGAAGAACAGCGTCGGCCGGTCCTCCACCGGCTTCGTGAAGATTTGCAGCAAATACCCCTCGTCGTCACGGTCGGCCAGGATGCCCAGCTCGCGCAGCACCTTGTAATCCACGTCGATCTTGCCCACCCGCGCCGGCAGCGCGTCGTAATACGTGTCCGGCACGCGAAGAAACTGCACTCCGTTGTCGCGCAGGGCCCGCACCGTCGCCGCGATGTCGCCTGTGTTCAGGGCGATGTGCTGCACGCCCGGCCCGCGATAATAGTCCAGATATTCCTCGATCTGGCTCTTCTTCTTTCCCTCGGCTGGCTCATTGATCGGAAACTTAATCCGACCGGTGCCGTTCTGCATCACCTTGCTCATCAGCGCGCTGTACTCAGTGCTGATATCATCGTCGGTGAACTGGGCGAGCTGCGAAAAGCCCATGACGCTCGCGTAGAAGTTCACCCAGTGGTTCATCGCCCCCAGCTCGACGTTTCCGACCATGTGGTCGATCGCCGCCAGGCCCGTTGACTTTGCCTTCGGGGCCGTCATCGCCACGAACCCCGGCGCGAAAACGCCCTTGTAATTCTTCCGATCGACAAAGGTGTGCACCGTCTCACCGTACGTACGGATCGTCGCGCAGCGC
Source organism: Phycisphaerae bacterium (assembly GCA_035275405.1). Classification (NCBI taxonomy): domain Bacteria; kingdom Pseudomonadati; phylum Planctomycetota; class Phycisphaerae; species Phycisphaerae bacterium. The sequence continues at coordinate 47,666 of DATEMU010000012.1, read as the reverse complement.
CACTTCCCGTTCGCGTCCTCCAGCGTCTGCGGCGCCGCGATGATGGTCGCCCCGCGCTCTTTCACCGCCTCGATCGATGCATCCACGTCGGTCACCGCCAGCGCGATCACCTTAACCCCGTCGCCGTGCAATTGGCAGTGCCGGGCGACCTCGTGATCCGGCGTCAGCGCCGTCGTCAGCACGAACCGAATCTTGCCCTGTTCGACGACATAACTCGCGCGCAGCCGATCGCCCGTCTCCAACCCGCGATACGCCGTGATGTCGAAGCCGAACATCGTGCGGTAAAAGTGCGCCGCCTGATGAGCGTTACCAACGTAGAACTCGACGTGATCGATCCCCTGCAGCGGCAGAAAATCCACCGTGGCGGGAACGGACGAAATCTTCGGTTCAATCGTCGCGGCGCGGGTCATGGTCGCACTCCTGGGCTGGCGAGTTCTCTCTTCATTATAACGCGGCTGGCGCCGCGCCAATCGAGGCCTTTGTCAGGGTGCCGTCGCCGGACCCACAAACCTCACGAAACCCCATTTTTCCGGCCGGTGCATGTCAATCACCCCCTGCGGCGACCACACCCAGTTATCCTCTCGAACCTTTGGCACGCGGCCGTAACGGCCGTTCACGATTTCATGCTGCCACTCGACGCGCGAAAAGTTCATCCGCCACGTATCGCCCGGCTTCGGCGGCGCGGAGGCCTCACCGGCATGTTCCTTAAGCGACCTCCACGGCAGGGCCATCTCCACGCTCCACGCGCGATCGACATCCTTCGGGTCGTTAATCGTTCCATCCACCGCCACGGCGCACCGCAGTCCCTTCAGATTCCACTCATGCACCGCCGGTCCCTGGGCCCGATAGGTCTTCACCAGCAGGAGATCGAAGACCGTTCCGAAGGCATTGGTCTCGATTTCGTAGTAATTTCGCGCGTCGCCGTCGGGATCGATGAAGACCTCGAAATCGTTGTCATTGAAGACGATCTCGTCGTGCCTCTTCAGGGTTGCCCACACGTGCGGCTCCTCCAGCCGCGCGCCGATATACAGATTCTCCGCGTCCCACAACAACTTCATCCGCGTGCGATAGCGCGGCGACTTCGAACCGCCCTCAATGTCCACGAACGGCTCGCTCCAGCGTGCGCCCGACCAGGCGCGCTCATCCATCGAGCCGTCGACGTCAATGGGACTGCCGGCGCGAGGGCACGCGTACCGCCGCGGAGACTGCTGCGCGGAATTCTTTTCGACGTAGATCGTTCGTGATTCGTAAGTGCAGCCCGAGACCATGAGCGCGAACCCCAGGACAAGCCGCCTCTTCATAAGGCATCGTTGTACGTCGGGGATAGGGTTTGAGCAACTGCTCTAAGCGGGTCGCGGCTATTCGCATCCAACGCTTCAAGATGCAGCGTGCGTCGTTGCCACCACGGCCTCTTGACGGGCCCATGCCGCCAACCGGTGCATGCCCTCGAGGAGATGCTCGGCGTGCTGCTCAATCATCCCTCCCGGAAGCCCCTGATCGAGCGGGGTCGTCTCCGAGGCCGCCAGCGCCTTGGCCCCGTCAAAATCGACGAACGCCAGCCTTGCCGTGAGTTCCGACCGGGACCGCCCAAACGCCGCCCCCGGCAGAATCGCCACGCCCGTCTCCTGCAATATATGATCGCACAGCGCCACTCCCGTCTTTATGCCGCGCGCCGCGAGTTCGGCCGACCGTGCCGAAAAGTCCAGCCACAGATAGAAACCTCCGGCCGGTGCAAGCACGCGAATGCCGGATTCCTGCAGGATCGCGACGCTCCGTCGCGCGATCTCATCCAGTACGCGGCGGGCATGCCACAGATACCGCTCAATCTCCACGCCGCAATGAAACGCCGTGATCGCGGCGTGCTGGATCGGCGCGCTGACCGACGTGTACGTTTCGCTGGCCACGGCCGCCATGGCGGTGATGAGCCAGTCCAACTCGCGGGGAAACGTGAACGTTCCCAGCCGCCAACCGCCCGCTCCGCACCATTTGGACAGACCGGAACTGACGATCGTGCCCTCGGGATAATACCGCCCAATCGAGGCGTGCTCGCCGTGAAAATGAAGCTGTCCGTAAATCTCGTCCGACAGGACGATCAGGTTGAACTTGCGGCAGACCTCGGCGATCTCCCGAAGTTCGTCCATCGTGAACGTCTGACCGGTCGGATTGCTGGGATAATTCAGCACGAGCAGCCGCGGCCGATGATCGTCTCCCACGATCTCCAGGGATTCGTGCAGCCGCTCGGCCGACAACTTCCAACCCGCATCATGCGTCGTGTGAATCAAACTGATGCGCCGCCCGACGATCCGCGCCTGCGGCCAGTACGAAACCCAGCACGGCGGGACGAGGAGAATCTCGCCGTAATAGACGATCTGGAGAATGAACATCAGCTCTTTTGAGCCGGGCCCGACAATAACGCCGTCCGGGTGCGCGTCGATCTGGTCCTTCCGTCGGTGATACTCCGCCACCGCCTCGCGCAGCGCCGGCAACCCTTTGACCGGCTGATAGTCCTTCTCCGGCGCTGCGAGCCGGAGTGCCTCAACGATCGATGTGGGGACGGGAAACGGCGACTGGCCCAACCCGAAATCATAGATCATGCGCCCCCGACGGCGCAGCTCCCGGCACTTGTCCTTGATCGCCAAAGTCGCGGATTGGCCCATCCCGCGGACGTTCAAATTGAGGCTGACCGGCTTGTCGGCGTCCATGGCGCGCTGGTGACTCCCCCTGCCCATGATACGCGTTCTCCGGCCGTCCGCATAACAAGAAATGGCGCGACGGCTATTCCGGACCGTCCAGCCCGTAGGATACTTCCGGCGGCGGGAATTTCGGCGCGTCGGACCAATCGGCGGGCTCGAGTTGGTCCATCCAGTACGCGTCATCCTTCCGCTTGTAAATCATGAATCTGCCGCGGTTTTTTTCGTCCTTGGCGCGGTGATATCTCAGATAGATGTGCAGGTCATCCACCGCGAGGATTTCGATCTTGCCCGTCTCGTGCGACATGCAATACTTCGCGCGCCGCGCCAACCCGGACCCGTGCCGCAGGGCCTCGCGGAAAATATTCCAACCGCGAACGATTGGAACTTCGTACGGCTCATTGCCCGCCGTCGGCCGCCCCTGGAACAGGTAATAAGGCGGGCACCCGATCCACGAGAGCTGGCGATACATGTCGGACAACACCGCGGGGTCGTCGTTGATGCCCTTGATCAGCGGACACTGGTTCACACAGATGACGCCGCACTTGATAAAGCAGTCGATGCCGTCGACCGCTTCGTCCGTCAGTTCGCGCGGATGATCGAAGTGCGCCATGAGATAGATGCGCTTCCGGGCGGTCGAGTATTTTCTAAGGACGTTCTGCAGCGCCGCGTCATTGAGCAGTCGCCACGGATCGAACGCCGGCATCTTCGAACCGATGCGGATGATCTTGACGTGGTCGATCGCCCGCAACGCCTCGATGATCTCCGTGAGGCGTCGCGTGCTCATCAGGAGCGGATCGCCGCCCGTGAGAAGAACGTTGGTGACGTTGGGGTTCCCGGCGATGTACTGGATGCCGGCCGAGACGTCGTTCGTCACTTCGTCATTGTCATTCATGAACAGCCGCTTGCGGAAGCAATAGCGGCAATACGCCCCGCAGACCTCGTTACACAGCAGCAGCACGGTATGCGGGTACTTGTGCTGTACCCCGCGCGCGACCGTCACGGCGGCCTCGTTGCTGGCATCCAGCTTGCCCCAGTCGTTCAATTCTTCGGCTCGTGGAATGATCAGTTGTTTGATGGGATCGTGAGGATCGTTCCAGTTGATGAGACTGAGATAGTAATCGTTGGCCCGGAATACGTAGCGTTCAGCGACCTGCTTGAGTTTTTCCCGCTCGGCAGGAGGGAGGTTCGGGATCTTGTCGATGTCCTTGACATACCTGACGCGACGAGGCGTCGCCGCGACCGGACCGGTCTGAGGTAAGGTGATATTCGTCATGGTCCGCCTCCGGTTTTGAGGGGTCTGGTTGATCCGCTCCATGGCTGGAGCCTGGTTCTGCTCCTCTCTCGAACGAGTCGAGAGCGCTAAAAAAGTCGCCGCGCTCACGCGGCAGGTCTGCAATTCAAGGGGGCACTCAGGCCCCGGATGATGGCGATCGAACGCAAGATCACCGGCGCCCGCGATGGGCGTGGGAACTACCGGAATCGCGGGCCACAATAAGTCCGACCACGAGATTTTAGCGCGGAACTCGCGGAGGGCAAGGGCCTTCCGGGAGAGGCCACGCTTTTTTTTTAATCGAGACCGGAAAAATGTTACGGTCCGCCCGGCTTGTTGCGCGCGGCCCGTTCGGGATCGGGAAAGTCGCGATAGAGCGCCGAGCGGAAGTCCGTCACCATCGAGTAAACCCTGGCATGAAGCGGCTCAATCTCGCCGGCCCGCGCTGCCGCCGCGCCAAAGGCCTCGTCCAGTTGGGCGAGGCTCTCCGTTTGGATGGAGACGTGAAACTCGCCCAGCTCCGGCGGGCCGAACCCGAGCTTGCGCCGCGTAAGACGATAGTCCGCGATCTTGCCGAGCCGTTGCAAATGACCGAGATACCCCCTGAGGTTCTCAGCGAACTCAAGGTCCTTGTGCGAATCCTTCAGATTGACCCAGATCTCGTAGTGATTCATGGCCTAATCCCCTCCCCTTACGAAGGCGAGGGCCGGGGTGGGGTTTATCATAACGGCGCGCCCAGCATCTCGCGCTTCTTCTTCAGGAACCCCAGGTGATGATCCAGGTGATTCACATAAATCCGCAGAAACTGGCCCAGCGTCATCGGCCCCATCTCCTGGTGGAGCGCCGTGCGTTCAAACGCCGCGTCCGGCAATCCGCGGAGTACGTGCGCCAGGACCGTGCGGTTGAGCCGGAAGAGTTCGCACACCTCTCGCGCGGGCAAGTCCTGGTACCGCAGTCCCGCCACAAAAGCGTTCTCGTCCCACAAGTCCAGCTTCGGCTGATCCTCCGCGATGATCCGCTTCATCCGATAGGCCGCGATCAGATCGCTGTCCGTCAGATGCGCGACGATCTGCTGAATGCTCCACGTCCCCGGCACGGGAAACGCCCGAAGCTGCTCGGACGTCAGACCCGCAATCGCCTTGCCCGGCACTTCCGCCCCGGCGGCGTAGCGCTCGATGGCCTGCCCGTTGGTTAATTTGCGTACCGGCTCAGGAATCGAATCGTAGTAATGCGCCATGAGTGTTCCCTTCCGAAATAGCCGCTCTCAGGTGCAGGGTGGGCATGATCATAACGGCGCGCCGAGCATTTCGCGCTTTTTCTTCAGAAACTCCATGTGGTGGTCGACGTGGTAAGCATAGGTTCGCAATACCTGCCCGAGCGTGACGGTTCCGACTTCCGGATGCTCCGCCGTCCGCTCAAACGCCGACTCCGGCTGCCGTCGCAGGATAGGGGTGAGGAGTTTCCGGTTAAGTCGGAAAATCTCACAGACCTCGCGGATGGGCTGTTCCTCGTAACCCAATCGGGCCGCAAACGCGGTTTCATCCAACGCATCCAGCAGCGGCCGCTCCTCCGCGATCATCCGCTTCATCCGATACGCCGCGGTCAGATCGCTGTCCGCCAGGTGCACGACGATCTGCTGGATGCTCCACGTCCCAGGCACCGGAACGGCCAGAAGCTGCTCGGTCGTCAGACCGGCAATCGCCCTGGCGGGCACCTCCGCCCCGGCGACGTAGCGATCAATGGCCTGCTGGTTGGTTAATTTGCGTATCGACTCTGGAATCGAATCGTAGTAATGGGCCATGCATGCTCCTTTCAAGAGAGTCGGCTTTGCGGATACTACGACGGCAGGGATGAGCCGGTTCGCCTCAAACCGGCTTGAATTGCTCAAACGACTGCCGGCACGCATTGCAGTAGTGAATCGCCCGGCAGAGCGTCGGGCCGAAGATCGATTCCAGCGTCGTCTCTGTCGAGTTGCAATAAGGACAGGCCACTTTTTGCAGCGCCTGAAACGTCGCCCCCGTCGTCCCACACCGCAACGGTGGCGCGAGCCCGAACTCCTTCAGCTTGCGCAGCCCCTCCGGCGTGATCCGGTCGCTCGTCCACGGTGGATCGAAAACGACATCGACGCGAACGTCCTCAAACCCCGCGGCCCGCACGGCATGGCGAATGTTCTCGCGGATCAGGTCCAGCGCCGGGCAGCCCGCGAACGTCGGCGTCATCTGCACAACGACCGTCTCGCCCTCGAGGCGCACGGCGGGAATCATGCCCATCTCCAGCACATTCAAGACCGGTATCTCGGGGTCGCTGACATTGGCCAGCGCCTCCCAGACGGGGCTCAAATCGATCGCGGGTTGGACCTGCACGTCGTTCACGTCATTTACCATTGTGCCGCCGGATCGAGCCGGTACACCTTCTGCAGCGCATCCAGAACCTCGCGCATCTCCGGCGGGTGCTTGCCCTGCCGACCGCCGTACACGGGCTTCGCATTGCGCGGGGCTTTCAACCCGCAGCGCTCGAGGATCGCCACAACCTGCGCCTCCCAAGCCTTGCAAAGCTCCGCCTCGCGCGGGCAGATGCCTGCCTCGGTCAGCGCCGCATCATGCTTCGTCGGCTCAAACAGCCCCAGCGCGTGGGGATACAGCGAATCCAGTGAGGTCTGCAAGCGCCCCTTGCTCTCCGCGGCCCGGCCCAGCTTTTCCATCATGATCCGCCCGTGCATGGTGTGATACTTGATCTCGCCGCGCAGTTTTTTGGCAAACTGCGCGAGCGGTTCGTACGCACTGCCTTCCAGCGCCGCCCAGCGCAGGGCGTCCGCCTCCGAAAAGAGAAACTGCCGCACGAGACTGACGGCCCAATCGCCCCGCGAAAGCAGTTCATCGCGCACCGGATTGTTGGAAAGCTCCGCCGCCGCGCCGCCCTCCGCCAGACACTCCAGCACCACAAGGCTTGAGCACCGATACTGCTCGGCCTTCCGCCCGAATGCCAGCGCGTTGGGTTCGGCCTCGCCCAATTCGTGCAGCATCCCGTACAGCACCGTCGCATGCCCCATCTTGTCCTGCGCCATCGACGAAAACGCGATGTCCTCCTCCAGAATCGGCCCGATCCCCGTCCACTCCGAATTGCGATGACCGATGAAGAGCGCGTCGTCCGCGAGGCGATAAAGCAGATCGACGACGGCCGCCTTGGTCTCGCCGCGAAGCTGCGGTTTTTCAATCGTCGTTGCCATGGCTCATCTCAAATCTGAAAATCAAATCTCCGAAGCATCGCCTACCGCTTTCGCCCGCTTCGTCGTCTCATACCCGAACGCCTCGCGATAGCTCTTGTCCGTCCCCGGCTGAAACAGGTCGGCGTCCGCGTAGTCGGTGCTGACCACGGCCTCCACCGGCACGACCCACAGATTCACGCACGCCTGCCGCCGGCCGAACTGCTCCTTGGCCAGCATCAGCGCCGTCTCCGCATCCGGCGCATGGATCGACCCGACGTGCACGTGCGGCTCCCCGCGCGACGTCTGGTGGAAGACTTCAAAGACCGGCCATTGGGTATCCATGATAATAGCGAATTATGAATAGCGAATAGCGAAAAGAAGAGTGCGTACGCCACGCCTATTCTGATTTCGCTATTCGCTATTCGCCATTCTTAATTCACTCCCGGCATCGGCACGCGTCGCCCTTCGGCGGCCGCCGTCAGCGCCTCCCGTATCCACCGCCCATGCTCATGCGCCAGCCGCCGCGTCTCCAGCCGCTTCGCGCTGACCGGTCCGTTGCCCCGCACGACCGTCTTGAACTCTTCCCAATCCGGCTCCTTGTACCGCCACGCCCGCGCCTTTTCGTCGTAGCGCATCTCCCACTCCGCCGGGATCTTGATCCCCAGGTTGATCATCTTCGGCACGTACTTGCGCAGAAACTCCTGCCGCTGCTCGTCGTTGGTTTTGAGCTTGATCTTCCAGCGCATAAGCTGCGCCGTGTGCGTCGATTCCTTATCCGCCGGCCCGTGGAACATCATGATCGGCTTCCACCAGCGATTGACCGCGTCCTGGAGCATCTCCCGCTGGAGCTTCGTACCCGTCGCCAGCGAGATGCACATGTCGTAACCGTGCGTCAGATGAAACGCCTCTTCATAACAGATGCGCTTCAGTGCCCGGGCGTAGGGCCCGTACGACCCCTCGGCCATCATGGCCTGATTCACAATCGCCGCCGCGTCGATCAGCCACGCGATCACGCAGACATCCGCCCACGTCTCCGCCGGATAGTGAAACACGTTGGAATATTTCGCCTTGCCGGAGATCAGTTCATCGATCATCTCCTCGCGCGGCTTGCCCAGCGTCTCGGCGGCACGATAGAGGAGTTGGCCGTGCCCCACCTCATCCTGCACCTTCGCCACGAGGGCCAGCTTGCGCTTCAGGCTCGGCGCGTGCGGAATCCACGTCCCTTCCGGGAGCGCCCCGCAGATTTCGCTGTTCGCGTGGACGTGGATGAGGCGTATCAGTTGATCTCTATAGTCCCGCGGCATCCAGTCGCCGGGCTCCACCTTGTCGCCCTGCGCGATCCGCGCCTCGAACGCCGCCAGATGCTCCTCATACCCCGGATCACCCGGTCGGTCATTCATGAGGTTCGGGTTCATTGCAACCATGTCACGCCGTCCTCCGCTTCAACCCATCCAGTATGTAATCCGCCATCATCCGCCCCACCTCGTCCGGCGTCATCCGGCCATCCGGCTTGTACCAGGTAAACAGGTAATTCAGCGACGAGAGGATGAATCGCGTGGCCATCGCCTCGTCGGCCGTCGCAATGAACCCCTGCTGCATCGCCTCGCGAACCAGCCGGCGAAACAGGGCCTCGTATTCGTCGCGCCGCTTCGTAAAGACCTTGCGCCGTTCGGGAGCCAGGTGCCGCCACTCCACCGTGTACACCGCCGCCGCATCCAGATCGCCCGCGATCACTTCGACGTGCGCGACGATCGCCTGGCGGAGCTTTTGAACAATGGCAAGGTTGGCCTCGACGATCGGCCGCAGCGCCGCGAAAAAACGATCCGCCGCGGCATCGACAATCTCCCACAAGACGTCATCCTTGCTCTCGATGTGCGCGTACAGGCTGCCTCCAACGAGGCCAACTTCCTCAGCGATGTCGCGGACACTCGCGCCGTGAAAGCCCTGCTCCCGAAAGAGCCGGCACGCAACGCGATGAATCTGATCCTTCTTGTCGAGGGCGAGTCCAGACATCAACCAGCTCCAAACAAGCGCTTGTTCAATGAATTGTAATGCCACGATCCTGGCAATTCAATGTTGAAGTCCAGCCCTCAACTCAATTGTAAAATGCTGATGTTACTATATTTATGAACTGTTGGTGACGCGCTATGACTATTGCACGATCACTACGCTATTGAGTTCCCCGTACGGGTTCGCCTCAAAGCGCTCGTTCGCCGGGTCGCGCTGCCAGTAGCCGTCCACCACGTAGCGATAGCTGTACTTGCCCGGTGGAAGCGGAAGCCGTGCCTGGAAGATCCCGTCCCGGACAGGAAACATCGGCGTCCGCTCCGGGTTCCAATCGTTGAATGAGCCCGCCAGCCGCACGTTCCTTGCACCCGCTGCGGCGACCACGAAGACCGCGCCATGATCCACGGCCCGCGCGCCGTAGATCAACTCAATCTTCTGTTCCGTCTCGCGCGGCGTGGCGGGCCCGCGCATTTTTTGTTCTCCCGGCGAGGGGCCGAGAAGTGTCCGGCTCGTCGCCAGAAGCCGCGTCGCATTGGCCGCCAGCTCATCGGCCCGCGCCAGAATGTCCTCCTGTGCGCCGGACGCAATCCCGACGGACATCGCCGGCGCGGAAACGGAGACCGGCTCGGCGACCATGTCCCGGATCGCCGCCGACGTGGAGAGGACCGGCGAGGATTCCAGCGCAATCAATTCGCGCGCAAAGCGCACGAAGTCGCGACACCCGCTCGACGCCGCGTCGTATTCGGTGATCGGTTGGCCCAGGCTGGTGCTCTCCTTGAGCTTGGTGTTGAAGTTGATAAAGCTCTTGAACATCGCGTCGCCATGCCGTTTTCGCAGCTCCGCGAGGATCTCCCGGGCCAGCTTGGTCCGCACATCATAGAGGTTCGCCAGGATGCGGACCGTCAGCGCCTTGCCGGTGTACTCCCGAAGCTCACGGATGGTATCGAGCTGTTTCGACAGGCCGTGCAGCGCGAAATAGCCCGTATCCACGGGCACAACAATCTCGCCCGCCGCCGCCAGCGCGCTCTGCGTCAGGAAGCCGATCGTCGGCGGCGTGTCAATCAGGACGAAGTCGTACTTATCCCGGACGCTCTCGAGCGCCCGCGCCAGGCGCTGCTCGCGCCCCTCGACGCCGGCAAGTTTTTGTTCGAGCCGCGACAAATCCGTCTTCGCCGGAATCAGGTCGAATTGGCTGGAGATCTGCCACGTCACCCGCGACATGTCCGGCGCGCCCTCCGCACCGTCGGCGAGCAGCACGTCGGCGATGTTCACTTCGATCTGTTCCTCGGGAACGAGAAGACCGAGCGCGCAATGCCCCTGCGGATCGAGATCAACCGCCAGCGTCCGCTGCCCCTCGCGGGCCAGACACGCTGCCAGATTGATGACGATGGTCGTCTTTCCACAGCCTCCCTTTTGGTTGGCAACGGCGATGATCCGCATCTTCGAACCCTTGGTGACGAATGATCGAGCAGCCGACCGGCCGCCAGCCGATACCCCTCGGCGGCATTCCGGCGGGTTTTGCGCATCCGATAAGTCCGGAATCGGCTTATCAGCCTCGATTCCTTGAGTTCTTATGAGACGAAGGGCGTTGGCAGTATTAAAAATGCCGGTCTCCGGCTATTTCCGACGCACAGTAACGAAGCAGTCGGCAATTTCCGCGCTCACCGAAGCCAAAGCCGGCGATTCGTTTGGTTCATAACCTGTTGCCAATTATGATGTTCATGCAGTCGGCCAGTTATTCGCGCCGGGCATCCCAAACCGTTGACTCGGATCGTTTCGAACGATGCGGGGGTTTTGAATCGGACCCTCCGCCCTGATAATGACACGCAGATATATGTGGGAACGACTCTGTGAAATCCTCGACCGAGCCGCCGGCCGCCGCATCCTTGTCGTCGGCGACTTCATGATCGACCGCTATCTCTACGGCGACGCCGAGCGGATCAGCCCCGAAGCGCCCGTCCCGGTCTTGCGCGTCGTTCGCCAGGAGGATGCGCTGGGCGGCGCCGGTTCCGTCGCCGCGGACATCGCCGCGCTCGGCGCGACGGCGAATTGTCTCGGCATCGCCGGCGAAGACGCGGATTCTGAACTGCTCAGCGCGCTGCTGACGAAGGCCGGCGCGGACGCATCCGGTCTCGTCCGTATCAAAGATCGCCCCACCACGCGCAAGACGCGCCTCGTCGGTCTCGCGCAGCATCGCCACCGCCAACAGCTCATCCGCATCGACGATGAGAACTCCGACCCACTGGACGACACGACCGCCGATTTGCTTCTCGCCCGCCTCGAAGAACGGCTCACCGGCTGCGGGGCCGTCTGCATCGAAGACTATCACAAGGGCGTAATCACGCCGAAGACCGCGCAAGCCGTCATCGCCGCCGCGAAAAAGCGCAAGCTCCCCGTTCTCGTCGACCCCGCCAACCTCACCGACTACAGTCGATACTCTGGGGCGACGATCGTCACGCCGAACCGCACGGAAACAGAGAAGCTGATCGGCGCCCGCCTGCGCAGCGTCGCCGCCGTCAAGGGCGCCGCGTCAAAGATCATCGCCGCCTGCCAGACCGGCTACGCATGTGTCACGCTCGACGCCGAGGGCGCCGCCCTGATCGGCCCCGGCGGGGCCTTCGAGCATATTCCGACCAAATCCCGCGATGTGTACGACGTGACCGGCGCGGGCGATGAAGTCCTCGCTGCTCTCGCCGTCGCCGTCGCGGCTGGCGCCGACTGGCGCGAGGCCGTCGCCCTCGCCAATGTCGCCGGCGGCCTCGAAGTCGAAAAATTCGGCTGCGTCCCCATCACGCGCGAAGAAGTCGTCGGGGAGATCCTCCTCGAACACCACAAAACGCTCGGCAAAGTCCGCACCCTCGACCACCTCCTCCCGGAACTCGCCCGCCGCCGCGCGCGGCATGAGAAAATCGCCTTCACCAACGGCTGCTTCGACCTCCTCCACGCCGGTCACGTCGCCAACTTCGCCTTCTGCAAACAGCACGCCGACCTGCTCGTCGTCGGTCTCAACTCCGACGCCTCCGTCCGCCGCCTCGGCAAAGGCGACGGCCGCCCCATCGTCGCCCAGGACGACCGCGCCGCGGTGCTGGCCGCTCTCGCCGACGTCGACTACGTCGTCCTCTTCGACGACGACACGCCCGCGAAACTGATCGAAGCCGTCCGCCCCGACATCCTCCTCAAAGGCGCCGACTGGTCCGGCAAGACGGTCGCGGGTCAGGAGTTCGTCGAGAAATATGGTGGGAAAGTACTGCTGGCCCCGCTGCTAGAAGGCCGGAGCACGACCGACATTATCAAGCGAATACGGGGTTGACCACTTGTAATAAGAACGCTGACCGTTTAGGCTCGCAGTTTGATTTACTCGCCAAATAAGGAAGCGCGACATGGGTACTCCAGGTCGTTTTTTGGGCGTGTATATCTTTGTGTTTTGCTCCATTTCCGCATCTTCAATCGCACAAAGCCTAGGCGTGACTCCGAGTTTTCTCGGGCTAGGCCACCTGTCAGATGCCCATTACAGCGGAGCACTTGGTGTTTCCGCCGACGGCTCAGTCGTAGTGGGACTTAGCGAACGCTATGTTCCGGGTGTCGGCTATTTCGATGAGGGATTCCGTTGGACCATCGAGACCGGCATCGTGGGATTGGGATTCATTCCCGGGGGAGGGCCGTACAGTATCGCGAGCGGAGTCTCCGACGACGGCGCTGTCGTAGTCGGAACCGGCTCGACTTACAGTATCTTGGAGGCGGTCCGTTGGACCACTGCGGGCGGAGTCATGCCTTTGTCGTCCAATCCGGGTGCGGGTAATCCCAGCAGGGCCTATGCAGCATCGGCCAATGGCTCGGTGATTGTCGGGAGTCGTACAAACGCGTTTGGCACGCAGGCGTATCGCTGGACAAATGCTACCGGAATGGCGCTGCTTGGAGACTTGCCTGGTGGCGACCTTTATAGTGAAGCCACTGGCGTTTCCTCAGATGGCTCGGTGGTCGTGGGTTTTGGTACAAACAGCCCTGAAACATTTCAGGCGTTTCGCTGGACTAATAATGATGGACTGGTAGCAATAAACAGCCCCTGGGCGAGTTTGGAAAGTACGGCCAATGGAGTTTCAGGAAACGGAAACGTTGTGGTCGGTTACGATGTCCCGTCCCCCGGAACACTAACAAGGGCAATCCGTTGGTCGGAGGACGAAGGCATAGAATTTCTTGGAAATGTCCCCAACTCTACCGGAGACCACCATAGTAACGCATTCGCTTCATCCTACGACGGCAGCATTATTGTGGGACGTTACTCAACGGGACCATCGTACAACCCTCGAGCATTCGTATGGGACCAATTGAATGGAATGCGCTCCTTGCAAGATGTGCTTGTAAACGAATTGGGCATCGACCTGACAGGTTGGGATCTTAAATCTGCAACGGCGGTTTCTGGCAATGGCCTGGCCATCGTGGGCCAGGGATCACATAACGGACGAAGTGAAGGCTGGATCGCCGTCATTCCTGAACCAACCTCGAGTGCTCTTTACCTTTTTGGATTCCTTACCGCCCATCGACATCGAAAACGCCTTTCTCTTCCCGATTGGTTGCCATGTGGCGCCTGACGCAGGACGTCACTCCTGCGCCGCCGGCTTCCCCGCCGGCGCGGCCTTTTCCTTCCGTGCCGGCAGTCGCGCCTCCTTTGCCTGGAAGACCAAGCCGAGGAGCCATAGGCCCACCACAACACCCAGCGCGATCCGTGGCTCGTCGAGAACTGTAGTGCGCAAGCCCGGCCACTGCGCCGTCAGAAACGCCGACGCCCCGAGGACCGTCATCAACGCGCCCACCAGACCGAGCCACACCACGACAAACAGCCGCAACGCCCAGTACGCCAGCAGCCCGCCGACAATCGCCCCCGCGATCGGCATCAGCCAGCCCATTGGTCCCAGCGACTGCATTTCCGCCGCCAATCGCTCCTTGATCTTGGCAAGTTGATCGACCGCCTGCGGGTGCAACTGCCGTTGCTGCTCTTCCTCCGTGTTCAACCGCTGGATGATGCCGTCCTTAATCCGCTCTTCCTGCGGCGTGCCCGTGGGGATATAGCGCGTCAGATCGCCGCGCCCCAGTTGAAAGGTCATCGCCAGACAAAACAGCACGACGACCGACCCGGCGGCCAGCCAGAACTTGTACGTGCGATAAGCCAGCGCCGTCAGCAGCACGCCCACGACGGCCATCGAGATCGGCCCCGGCGTCCCGACGAGCAGCGAAATCCGCCAACCGATCCAGGCGCCGAGCAGCAGCGCAAACACGCATACCACCAACCGCTCAAACTTCGCGCTGCGAAAGGCAAGGAAAAGTCCAGCCATGGCGACGGCCAGGCTGCCGAAAACCAGCGTCGGCGTCGGCTCCAGCGGCGGAACGTAAAAATGGAGCAGGTCGCGGAAGGTGTCGAGCCAGGGTTGGGGATCGGTCGGGGGCATAATGGCGAAATAGCGAATGGCGAATAGCGAAATACCGAACGCAGGATGCCCACCGTTCGCCAATTACTTAGAACGAAATAAAGGATAGCCCTCTTCGGCCCTTTTCGCTATTCGCTATTTGTAATTCGCCATTCGCGGCCTCATCCGCGCAGCAGCCTGCCCTGGGCCGAGGATTGCATCACCGCGGGCATGGCCACCCGATCCGGCCACGTCATGATGTTCACGTACGACCGGTTCATGTCGATCCGCCCCCACTGGCGATAGAGCGTCTCCAGCAGCAGCAGCTTCTGCGAGGCCGTAATCTCCGTTCCAAAGTCGTCCTCCGGCGGCCGGCCCCACCAGATCCGCGAGCCCTTGCGATCCGTCGCCAGCTCAATATGCGGCCGGCTCCGATCGCGGCGACCCCGGTGGTTGGCGACGCTGATGCTGCCGATCTGATGGCGAAAGGGCTGGTCGGCGAGCAGCGCGGAGAGACGCAACCCCGACGCCAGATCAGCCCCCGGCCAGGGCTGCCCGATGTTCGGCGGGGCGGCGGACACGCCGTCCACCATCAGCAGCGCATTGACGCGGCAATCATCCACTTCATACGTCCCCGGCAGACGCACGCCCTCGCCATCCACAAGATAACAGTATCGTCCGTGGCGCACCCACGCCGCCGGCCGCCGGAACCGGCACTTGATCGCTACCACGCCGGTCGGCTCGATTCGCACGCGGTCCACCGCGTGCACCCAGCCGACCTCCGGCGCGGCCAGGGCCGTCCCGATCCGCGTCGCGAGTTGCGCATCCAACATCCGGTCCGTCGATTGCAGATCTACGGCGCGGACGAGATCGTCCAGGACATGTTGATTGTCCGGAAGCGTCAGCCAATCCGGCAGATCGACCCATTCCAGCGCCAGTGCTCCGTCATATGCGTCCATACGATGAACGTAGTCGTTCAGACGAACGAGCCCATAGACGACCGCGGAAAACGTCAAGCCGGCGATGACGCCCTGCCAGACCGTTCGCCGGCGCGCGCGAAAATACTCCGCGGCGGCGCGGCTCAACTGCCCGGCCCAGATGCCGAAGACGGATTCGGTCTTGGACTTGGACTTATCCTTGCGCTTCAGCACGACGGCGATTCCTGGTCACGATCCTGATCTCGCATCGGAGATCTCAAATTACGTTACGGCCGTGCGAACTTCCGCTTAATGGCCGAATCGACGATGTATTGGCACAGTGCCGGCATGGCCAACCCGGCTTTCGCCGCCGCCTTGGGCACCAGCGAGTGCGACGTCATGCCGGGAATCACATTGACTTCGAGGATATACCCCTCGCCCGTCTCGGGATCGACCCGCCAGTCGACGCGCGAAAAATCCCGGCAGCCCAGGCCCTCGTGCGCCTTGAGGCTCATCTCTTCAATCCGCCCGAGCAAGTCCGCCGGCAGGTCAATGTCGAACAGGTATTGCGTGTCGCTGTCGTTGTACTTCGCGTCGTAGTCGTAAAACTCCCGTTTCGTCCGAATCTCGATTGGCGGCAGCACCTTGTCCCCCAGGATGCCGACGGTGATCTCCTTGCCCGGAATGTATTCCTCAATGATGCAGTCGCCATAGGCCGCCAGCACCGATTCAATCGCTGGTCGGAACTGCCCATACTCCCGCACGATGTGGCAATTCAGGCTGCTGCCCTCTTTGATCGGCTTCACGACAACCGGCAGGGTCCACGCCGCCATCGCTTCGCGAATGGAAATCTCGCTCTTCGTGGCGACGCTGTAGCGCGGCGTCGGCAGGCCCAGCTCCATGAACTTCCGTTTGGAAAGGTACTTGTTCATCGCCGTCGCGCACGCCTCCGGCCCCGAGCCGCAATAGGCCAGGCCGCGACGCTCCAACACCTTCTGCACCTCGCCATCCTCACCGAACTGCCCGTGCAGCGCCACGAATACGCAGTCCACCTGCCGCGCCAGCCCCTTGAAATCCGTCGGGCTTGCGTCCGCCACGACGACATCATGCCCCAAGCCGCGCAGCGCCTCGGCCACGGACTGTCCGCTCTGCAGGCTGATCGCCCGCTCGTGACTCGGCCCTCCGGACAGCACCGTCAGTGCAAGCTTCTCCCGGACGGTCGGCAGGACCATCCGACTGGCATCAAAACGCGTTGAAGTTGTAAGCACCACCAAACACCTCCTTATGGACTGCGGGATCAGACGAGCACCGGCGTCCCGGTCAGTCCTCTCCAAGGACCGCTAATCCCGCTCTTGATACTTCGTCACCCCGTCACCATATCTTGACCTCGGGCTCCAGCCGGATGCCGCAGTGGTCTTCCACCCGCTGGCCGACCAGCCGGATCAACTCGATCACATCCGTCGCCCGGCCGCCCGGATCGGCCAGGACGAAATTCGCATGCCGCTCCGAGACATAGGCGCTTCCGAGCCGCAGCCCCTTAAGCCCCGCCCGATCGATGATTTCCCCCGCCGAGCGGCCCGACGGGTTACGGAAGATGCACCCGACGCTCTGCGCCCCGAGGGGCGGCTGGGTGTTCTGCTTGTAGAGGTAGATTTCTCGGAAACGCATCTCCAGTTCTGCGCGGTCCATCGGCTCGAGATCAAATTCCGCCGACACGATGCAGTCGCTCCCCAGCGCACAGTGCCGGTATCCGAACTCCAGATCGTCGTGGTCCCGCTCGTACCGCCGGCCGTCCGATCCAATCACGCGAATCCGCTTCACGGCCGTCCCGATTTCGCCATAGCGCCCGCCACAGTTCATGCAGATGCCGCCGCCGACGGTCCCGGGGATTCCCGCGATATTCTCCAACCCCGCCAGGCCATCCCTCACCGCCTTGCGCACGAGCTTGGTCAGGTCTACACCCGCCCCGGCAGTCATTCGCGAGCCCTCGTTGGTGATCGTTGTAAAGGCCGGAGCGTCCAGCCGCACAACGGCCCCGCTCACGCCCGCGTCCGGCACGATCACGTTCGCCCCCAGCCCCAGAAATCGCACGACGAGGCCGCTCTCTCGGCATCGGCGGATCATGGTCGCCAATTGTTCTTCGGATTCCGGCGCAAGCAGATACTCCGCCGGTCCACCCAGGCGGAACCACGTCAACGGCGCCAGCGGCACCCCCCGCCGGCAGACGCCGTCACCCCAGTCGTCGAACAAGTTCATCGGCGATCTTCCAGACGTCTCCCGCTCCCATGGTCAAAACAATGTCCCCATCCGACGCATGCGCAACGATGTGCTCCACGATCTGCTCGTGACTCGGCAGGTATAGCGCGTCGCCGCCGTTGGCGCGGACGCGATCCACCAGATGGCTGCTCGAAATGGCATTGCGCTCGGCGGCGCTGTCCCGCACAAAATAAATATCCGGCACGAGCAGGTGATCGGCCTGACCGAAGCTCCTGGCGAAATCCTCCAGCAGGAACCGCGTCCGTGAGTGCTGATGCGGCTGGAAGATGAGCCACAGCCGCCGCCCGGGATAATGCTCGCGGACGGCCCGCAGCGTCGCCTGAATCTCCGTCGGATGGTGGCCGTAATCGTCAAGAAGCAGGACCCCGCCCACCTCGCCGCGCCGTGCAAAGCGCCGCTCGGCCCCCGCGAATTTCGAGAGCGACGCCGCAACGGAATCGGCCGGAATGCCCGCATGGTGCGCCAGCGCGACCGCCGATAACGCGTTCATCACGTGGTGCCGTCCAGGCAGGTGATTCAGCGACGCGTGCAGGTGGAATTCGCCGTCGTGCAGAATGTCGAACTGGTAACACCCCAGGGTGTGCTCGATGTTCACCGCCTGCCACATCAATCCATTCGTAGTTCCAAACCGCTCCACCTTGCCGCGGGCGTTGCGCACCGCCTTTTGGACCGTCGCATCCTCGCCGTTGGCGATGACCACGCCGTCGGGCGGGACCAGCGCCGCAAACGCCTTGAACGCCTCGGTGATCGAGTGCAGATCGGGAAAACAGTCGAGGTGATCTTCCTCGATGTTCAGGATCGCCGCGTAGCGCGGCAGCAAATTCAAAAACGAGCGGTCAAACTCGCAGGCCTCGACAACGAAGTGCGGGCCGTCGCCAACTCCCGAGCCGCCGTCGAGCTGCTCAACGTCCGCGCCAACCACGAACGACGGGTCCGCCTTCGCCTGCCGCAGAATAAACGTCACCAGCGCCGTCGTCGTGCTCTTACCGTGCGTCCCGGCAATGGCAATTCCGGCGCGCAGCCGCATGACTTCCCCCAGCATCTGGGCGTACTTCATCCGTGCCGTCCCGCGCCGCTTCGCCTCCGCCATCTCCGGGTTGTCATCCCGGATCGCCGCCGAATACACCACCAGATCGCAATCGGACGGGACGTTGAGCGGGGCATGACCGATCGTGATCGACGCCCCCATCTCCTCCAGCCGCGCCTGCGTCTTGAACGACGACCGATCCGAGCCGGTCACCAGCGCTCCGCAGCGAAGGAGGACGCCGGCCAGACCGCTCATCCCACAGCCGCCGACGCCGACCAGATGCACCCGCTTGGCCGCATAGGGGCTGGACCAGTGCTGCCGCTGGTCGGAGCGCAGACGACGGCTATTTCGGAGGGAATCCGCCGTAAATCCAAGGTCCTGGGAATCAAGATAGCTGGACATGAGGCTCACCTCCATGTGAAGCCGAACCTGGCGAGACCGCGGCACGACCCGCAATCGCCCTCTCCTCAAGCGGTCGCCCGTAACACCCGCGGTGACAGCAGAATAGGAACCCTGACGCCGCGCCGTCCCCCCTGCATCCTACCCATTTACGCGCCGCCATCGCAAGAGGTTCGGGCCACAAAATTCAGCGCGCGTAAGTCAAGGCAACGGGATCGGGTTTCGGCGCTCCCAACACCGACGCGCCAACCCTGTGATATCGGCGGAATCGGGGACTTACGGCGAACTCCGCGGCGTTTTTTATGCCGCGCCGGATTGGTGGTAGGCTTAGGGCATGTCCGACGCCGATGCCCTCCGCCAACGTATCATTAACGACTGGTCCGCCGCCACGGCAGGCTGGCGCAAATGGGAACCCCACATCGTCGCCTTCAGTTGGCCGATGACGCTCCGGCTCGTCGATGCCTTGGAGCTGTCGCCGGGAGATTGCGTCCTGGACGTCGGTTGTGGCATCGGCGACCCGGCTGTCGCGATCGCCCAAAAAGTAGGCCCGACGGGCCGGGTTACGGCCATCGACCCCGCGGCCGAGATGGTGGAAACGGCCTCGGCCCGAGCGACAAGCCTCGGCCTCACCAACATTGGTTTCAAAGTGGTCGGCGTGGAGGATTTCGAGGCCGCGCCACACTCATTTGACGCCGCCTGCGGACGATGGTCGTTCATTTTCTGCCCCGACGTCGTCAACGTACTTCGCCGCGTCCGCACCTGGCTCAAGCCGGGCGGTCGATTCGCCATGTCCACCTGGACCCCGCAAAAAGGCAGCCCCGGTTTCGCCGCCGTCAACGCCGCTCTGAATCGTCAGGTGCAACTTCCGCCGCTGGACTCCACCAAGCCCTGCATGTTGCAACTCTCCGACCCCGGTCAGCTCGAAGCGGCCCTCGCCGCCGCGGGGTTCGAGGGCATCCACGTCGAGCCGGTGCCGCTGGCCACCGTCGTCCGCGACGGCCGCGAGTATTGGGAGATGACCTACGAGATGGGCAGCAGCCTGCGAACCGTCTACGACAGCCTCACGCCCGCCCAGCGCGACGCCGTCGCCGCCGAAGTCATCGCGGCCGTCGAACCTTTCCGCCGCGACAAGGTCCTCCGCATCCCCGCCCTGGCACAAATTGGATGGGCGAGGGCCTGACGCGCCGTTATTTCGTCCGCGACGCGATATTATCCAATACGTTCATGAAGTTGATGTAGCTGTCATAGGGCGATTCGTACGGGTTGAAGTACTTGTGTACGTCGCCGTCGGCGAAATACTTGGTGCACATGTAATAGAAATGATCCGAGGTCTGCAGCCGCCGCCAGTCGTGCAGAAGCTGCGGGTCCTCCGTCGCCTTGACCGCCTTCTCCAGGGCGTAAATCTCCTGCAGGGCATTGGACTGCATCGCGTTGCCGAGCCACGCCGACAAGTCCCGCTCCGTGTCCGCCCAACTGATGAGATCCGGCGCATTGAAATCGCCCGATGGCGGATACGCCGCTACGACCTCGCTCGGCGTCTTAAAGTCGTTCTTGCCGTTTTTCATCACCTCGCCGGGCATGTGGTACAGAAAATCAAAGATGCCGGTCTCGGTCCACTGGTGCTCGCCGAAGGTCTCGTAGTCCATGAACAGATTGACCGTGTAACCGTTGCCGTTCACCTGATCGACCCATTTCGCAAACTTCTCCGCCGTGAGCGGCCATTCCGTCCAGCCGCGATTCGAAAAGCGAAAGGCAATGTCGTCCGAGAGCCGGTAGTTCTTGAGCAGGACGCTGATCTTGCTGTTGGGCGGGCGATAGACGTAGGTCGGCGAGCGGTGGCCCAGATACTTGTCCGCCCCCTCGGCGATCACGGCTTTGAACCCCAGGGCCTCGGCCGCCTTGGCGACGGAGTTGTTGTATATCAGTTCCGTGTTGCGGAAGACCTGGCTCGTCTGGCCGAACAGTTCCTTGATCTTGGCCTGCTGCGCGGCAATCTGCGCGGCGAATTCCGTCGGCGAGTAGATAAAAGAGAGGCTGTGGTAAAAAGTCTCCGCGAGAAATTCGACGCAACCGGTATCGGCCAACCGTTTGAAGCTGTCAATCACCTCCGGCCGGTAATAGATAAACTGGTCCAGGACGACGCCGGTAATGGAATAGGAGACCCTAAACCGCCCCTCGTGAACGCGAATCAGGTCGAGGATGCATTGATTGGCGGGCAGATAGCATTTGTTCGCGACCTTGTTGCAAATCTCGGCGTTCTTGTGGTCGTCGAAATAATTTTGCTCGACGTCGAAGATGGAATAGCGCCGCAGCCGGTAGGGCTGGTGGACTTGAAAATAGAAACAGACCGAAGCCATCAACGAGTTCCCGGCCGCGCGGCGATCGCGTCGCCGTACACGCGGACACATTGGGCGGCCGAATCCCGCCAGGTAAGTTTCTGAATTTCGAAGCTGCCGTGTTCTCGCAGCGTATTCTGCAGCGGCGGATGGCGCAGGACCGCAATGATCTTGTTGGCCATCTCGTCGATGTCCCAGAAATCCACCTTGAGCACGTGCGTCAGAATCTCCGACACGCCGGATTGCTTGGAGATCAGAACCGGTACATCGTGCGAAAGTGCCTCCAACGGGGCGATGCCAAAAGGCTCGCTCACACTGGGCATGACATACAAGTCCGCCATTTTGAAAATACGCGCCACGTCATCGCCCCGGAGAAAGCCCGTGAACACGACTTTGTGGCCAATCCCCAGTTCCGCCGCCAGTTCGATCGAGCGCCGCGTCATGTCGCCGCTGCCGGCCATCACGAAGCGGACGTTCTTGACATGCCCCAGCACCTTCTTGGCCGCCGCCAGAAAATACTCCGGTCCTTTCTGCATCGTGATCCGGCCGAGGAACAGCACGATCTTCTCGTCGCGCTGAATCGCCGGCGGCAGCTCGACCTTGTCGCCGTTGCCGTTGTAATCGATCGCGTTGTAGACCACCTCGACCTTTTCGCTCCGCGCCGCGTACCGGGCCACCAGAATATTTCGCGTCAGATGGCTCACGGCAATCGTTCGATCGGCCGCGTGGACACCCTCGCGCTCGATGTCGTAGATCTTCTGATTAACGTTTTCGCCGCTGCGGTCGAACTCGGTCGAGTGGACATGGACGACAAGCGGTTTGCCGCGGGCCCGCGCCACGGCCATCCCCGCCGGATAGGTCATCCAATCGTGCGCGTGGACCACGTCGAAGTTTTCATCGCGCGCCAGGAGAACGGCGATCCGCGCATAGCGCTGGGCCTCCGCAAACATGTCCCCGCCATAATGCGCCGAAGCCCCTGCCGCGCGAATCGCCTCGGCCACGACCGACGGCGGAGGCGCTGCCCCGGCCGCACCGCCGCCCTGGGGCTGATAATCGTGAACATCCATGGACTGCGTGACCGACTCGGTCCGCTCATAACTGGTGTCGTCAGGCGAGCGATAGGGCTGAAGCATCGCGGGGATCGCGCGGAATTCAACGTTCTTGAATTCCGAAAGCGTGTACGCCTTGTACACCTCCGCCAACAGCTCCGGCGACGCCGAAGCGGGCGTCTTCAGTTGAACGTGCGTCGCAAATTCCGTCGCGACCGGCTGCGGAAGTAGAAAAATGACATGATGGCCCAGGTCACTCAGCGCGCGGGTCAGTCCGTAGCAGGCGGTGCCCAGACCGCCGCTGATGAACGGTGGAAACTCCCAACCCAGCATGAAAATTCTCATGGTCGTGCATGCCATTCGGCCGACAACATCGCCCGCGCCGATTTTCGCCGCGCCGCGACAGAATTAGAGCGCTCTCGCCGCGTCCGAGCCGTCGCACTCGCGCGGTCTTGGGATTCCGTTCCCAATGGAAATAACGGGCCGCCAGTCCGTTGCGACCGCCCCCGCGAATCCGCCGTGGGATTCTCTCCGCCCCTTTTGGAATTTTTTGGCGGCCGGAATTGCAATCGCCGAGATCTGGTCTCAGTTATTGCCGCTGCCCTGCCGCCAACCGACGCTCGGCAAGCGGTTGAAAAAAAAGGGCAGCACCTTGCCGAGGCCGGGGCAAGTATCGGTGTTGACCGATAGAGTGTCAACCGGGGCGCGGTAAAATGTTTTACCTTTGTTGGATTGCGGATAACAACTAGCCGAGAGTGATTGAGATATTGTCTATCGCTAATCCTGGGTTGCGCTCTTTCCGCTATTGTCAGCTGGCGGAATCGAGTTTGTGACTTCTTCTGCGGGCGAGTCCTTCGACGTCAACGCACCCGTCACACAATCCCAGGCTCGTTCCGTCAACGTTTTTTTCCCCACGCTCCAGTGCGAAGCAATCGCCTCAACATATGGCTTGCCGGCTTCCTCCAGACAGGCCACGGCGCCCTGTCTCTGAATCCGCTCGATCGTCTCGCCATACGATTGAAAAATCGTCTCATTGAGCAGATCGGCCGTGACGTTGCCGACCGCGAACGCGGTGTCCACGGCCTTGCCCGCCGTTTTGCCCAGGTCCAGCGTCATCAGACCCACGATCGACTCCACGGCGACACCGTCGCGCGTCGCCAGCGTCTGCATCTTGCCCCACAGCGTGTCCATCCGCGGCATCAAGTCCGTCGCTTCCTTAAAGACGCCGGTGTAGCCGGTCGAAATCTCGTCGCGAAGTCTTTTCAGCGAATCCACATCGACGGGCGGGAGGTCAAAAACCTGCGCCGTGTCCTTGCCCGCCTTGCCCAGGACGGTCAGGAGTTCGTCGATCCCCTTGATGTCGGAGTTGGGGGGAATGACGCCGCTCTCCTTCAACTCTCCGACAAGACGATTAAGGTAGATTTGTGAGCCGTGGGCAGCATCGCTCAGGAAGGCGAACACCCACAGCGGCGAAAGACGCATGGCGAAGAGACCGGCGGCGCTGATGACGTTGCCGGCGATCACGCGCGGGATGTACTTATCGGGCAGGTCTCCCTCCGCCCCCTTCTCATAAGCCCCTTGCACCTCGGCGACTTTCTCGATGAGAAACCGCTGCATGTTCCCCACCATCGCCGTGTACGCCGTCGTCTTGCGCAGCGGCTCAGGGATGATCGTGTCGGTCAGCAGTTTGCTCACGCCGCCGACGGCGGCCGCCGTGGACCGCACCAGCCGCTCCGGCAGGCTCAGGGTATACCCGAAAGCCTTGAAAACATCCGAGAATGAAAACGCCATATAAGGGAAAACGTAGTCCGCCAACCCTTCTTCCGCAACATGGCATCTACTTTGAGGGGGTCAACGGCTTCAATCCCAACTCGCGCCGCTGGCGATTCACGATATCCAGGACCTTACCATCGTCCGTTACAAAGCGTGCAAGCTGCGCCGTGGAGTGACCCAGGTTCGCCGCCGCTTCCTGCATGCGGCCGGCGCAGGCCGTAATCTCGTCCAACACCGCCGCGACGACGAGAGGGTAATCCGAATTTCGCGTGGAAACTTCAATGCGCCCCGTCCGCGTCTTGTAATTCGATAGAGTTGCGCGCGAGTCGCCTCCCGGCTCGATCCGGATACTCAGTGCGATGGCCATCCGCAATCGCCGCACGGCCTTCGCCTTGTTCTCATGCTGCGAACGACTCTCTTCGGCAATCACGATCAGGCCACTGGGCCGATGGCGCAGCCGAACCGCCGAACTCGTCTTGTTGCGCTTCTGACCGCCGGGCCCGCTCGCGCGATAGGTATCGACGTCGCAGTCCGCCAGCAACCCGGCGTCATCCAGCGACAGCCATCGGTCGCGCGGCGTCTTCATGGGTTTCGGTAATGTGTTGAATGACGCCCCCCAGCATCTGCTCCCAGCCCGAGAGCGTTTCATCCAGTTCGTAGTGCAGGATATCGCTGAGCAGGACGTGGTCGCGGGCCTCGATCGCATCGCGGATCTCGCGCAGGCGGTTGGCCAGATCAGCCAGCCAGTCCAGCATCGGCCGACCGGCGATCGCCACGCGCTCGAAATCCAGCCGCAGCAGCGAGCCCCCATGAATCAGCGCCTCGTGCGTCCGGCTCCACACGCCGATGCAGTCCGTCAGGCGCTCCATCGCCTCGGCCAGCCGCCCCTTCGACAGCGCTTCCGACGCCTCGCGTACCGTCACGAAACTGTCGGTCAGCGCCTTGAGCGTCTCCTGCAGCGCGTCGGCCACCACTTGCGGCGCGCTGGCCGTAATGAACTCCAGCGTCGTCAGTTGCGCGACGGGCCGAGTCAGCGCTGCTTCGAGATGCGCCGCCGACACGTCGGCCCCGTCCAACCGAAGCCCGAGGATCATGCGCTCCGTCCCGCCAAGCGACTTCTTCGCCGCCTCGAGATAATGAACGACCAGCGCCGTGCCGTGGAGGTCGGCGGCCACCAACGGCTCATTGTCGAGGAGGATTTTCATGCCATGCTCCCTCTCCCTCCTAGGGAGAGGGCCGGGGTGAGGGTCCGAATTGACGAGGCTTATGCCAGAAGCGTTCGCAGCAGCCAGATGCAGCCGAGCCCGCAGGCCGCCGTGACACATGCCGACGTCAGCATCAGTTCCCAGCGGAACCGGGACTTTCCCCTGGCGTCGCTGCCAAAGGGATCGCCCGGCCGCCACGTTAAGCGCGCCGGAACCAACTGACCGCTCCCGATCCGCTTCGGCGTATTCACGGTCTTCAGCGCATAGGCGGGAGCAGCCGCCGCAACGTCGTCGATCATTGCCGTATCGGTGCTCTCCTCCAACTCAACGGTCGATTCATCGCCCAGTACGGCGGTCGGTTCGCAGAGGATCACATCCTCGGAAGCGCTATGGTCGTCTTCGCGGCATAGTGGAGCGGGGCGATGTGCAACAGTGTCGGATTCCGGTGTTCCTTCCTCCTGAACCGCAATGTCCTTCGACGACTCGACCTCATCCTCCCAGGGCCAGGCGTCGTGCTCGTCCTCGTCCGGCAGCGCGGCCAGTTCGGCGATCGTCGGCACGATCGTGTCGAGCGGCTCGGAATGATCCCGAAGGATCGCCTCCTCGATGTCTTCGTCCTCTTCGTGGACGAGCGTCAGGCTCGGTCGCGGCTCCAGCGGAGCGATGTCGTTTCCCGCTTCAACGGGATTCCGCCGCGGCTCAATAACCGCCTCGTAAAAGAGCGTGCCTTCCTTGGGCTGCGCAGCGGCGCTGCCGGTCGTGAACCAATTCGAAATGCGGTCGTCCTTCATGATCACTTCCCGCGGCGAGACTACGACGGGCGCCATCGGGGCCCGACGGCTACCACGTTATCGGCCACATTTCGAGTTCGACTTTATCGGAAGGAGTGCGATCTAAGCCTTTCCTCAAGCAAGTCTTAGATATCGCCGATCGGCCGATCTTGCCGACGATCGTCGATGCCGCATGAGTGCCCAGCTATTCGACGCGAGGGTAAACGCTGGCGGCGCAATGAATGGCCCCGTTTCGGCGCTGGCTCTCGGCGCTGAGAATGGGAACTACGCGGATGTCCGGGCCGAGGATATCTTGAAAGGCCCGCGCGACAGCGGCGTCCAGCCGAGCAAAGATGCCGCCATACGCGGGCATGAGGTACAGGCCCTTGGCATGGACTCCGTTGAGGTAATTGATCCCGCGCTCCGCCTCGGCAAGGCTGGGGATCGGCGCCACCCGCCAGCCGAGTTCCACAAGTTGTTGATGAAGCAGCCTGCGATCCTCATTGCGACGGCGGATGGCCGCAAGGTACTCGGCGAGATTGGGGTCCGGCGCCAAGGCGTCAGCGGCCTCCGCCATCAGTAAATCCAACGCCAGCAGGAATCGCTGAAAATTCCCCGCCCCGGAATCGACCAGGCTCTTGCTAAAGATGCGCGTCAACGATTCAGGAAATTGTCCTCGTTGCCTCGCGCCGATGAAGACCTTTTGATCGAGCCGTTCGATGACTCTCCGTACATGCCCCTGCGCGAAAGACTCACGAATGAATAACACGTCTTCATTGGTCAACTGACCCGCCTCTTTCAGCGCGTCGAGACCGATTTCGAGGATGGACTTGGCGGCCGCGCTGGAATCGTTGACGAAGGCGACGACGCCGTCTCCGGCCGTCCGGACGGTGACTTCGTAATCGAGATGGTACGAGACCGCCGGCAGGACGACGCAACGGTCCACGCCCATCTCGATCCGGAACGCTTCGAGCGTCTGCTCGCGGGTCAGCCCGAGCGCGATATTGCGATAGACCTCCGCTTCACCGATGAGCAAAATGCTCGCGCCCGTCTTCGGATCGCGGACGGCAAGCAAATTGCCACCTTGGAAGATGAGCGGCGATTGGATGACCGTGTGACCCGCCGCCACCCAGCCGTCGGCCATGAAGGACTCGCCGGGCACAAACGTCGTGCCATCATCTCCGCGGCTCGCATAGCGCGGCGCGAGTGTGCCGATCTGGCGACGGCCCGCTGATTCGATGACCCCCGCCTTGCCGTTGTCCTGCGCCCACTGGCCGATCGCCAGCGGCTCGGCGATGACCGTGACCTGTTCCGGACGAAAGTGCGGCCACAAGCGCATGAGCCCGATGAGCGGAGTCGTCTGCCCCTGCTGCGTGCTGATGAGGAACTTCGCTTCCGGCAGCGCGGCAGTGAGTTGGCGGATGATATCCAGCGCCCCGCCGTCGCCGATCCCGTGCCAATACTCACCCTTGGCAAGTTGCACGCGTACCAGCCCGATGTCCTCCTCGCCGCTCTCCGTCGCCACGCGGAAGTCGGCATGGCTCTTCTTGAACTCGAATTTCGCCGCCGCGATCTCCGCGCGAAGCGGACCGGTCAGACCGGCGGTAATGCGTTGAGCAAGGTGCCGAATGGTGACGTTCGAGTCATTCGGTGTAACGCCCGGCAATTTGAAGTACGGGAGGAGATCAACAGGCAGACCGACACGCCGGAGCATATCCTCGTCGGCGGTGGCGTCATTTCCGAATTCTGATGGGCCCAGGACTTCGATCACCTGCGCCAGCGTGGCGAGCAGACCGTCGCGGGCAAGCTGCCGGGCGACCATGTCGGCAGCTTTGCGGATTTCCGGAGGCGCACTCGCATCGGGCTCATCGAACGGCCATTTCTGAGCGATGAATCCGAGGATCGGCGCCCGCCACCCGCGCAGCGGCGGCCGCTCCTCCGGCAGCTCCCGGCGACAAGCGAGCACATCGTCCGGCAGGCTCGGCGTAACAACGCGAACGTCAGTTGGCGAAGGCGACGACGGGGCCGTTGCATTATTCGACCGATCCTGCCCCAGCGCAATCGGCGCGACGATCATGACTAACATGAAAACCAGCCGCTTCATCGCCGCGCCCTCACGGCCTGCACGGCGATCACAACGGCGGCCATCAGGCAGATTCCCAAAGCCGTGGTCACGAGCGCAGGCCAGGGCGAACGGCCGGCAGCCGGCGCACTTTCATGGTGTGGCATCGCCGGCGGTTTCAATTCGGCGGCGTGCGCGGCGCCCGTACCATCGGGCACAACAACGCGAAACTGCTGCTCGTAAGAAGTGCGCAGAATCCGGTCCGCCACCCGTCGCAGGTAATCCTCCGGCAGTCGCAGCGCCTCAAGCGTGTGACCGCCGACCGGAGACTGGCGGAGGTTGTTGAGGACCTGGTCCTGCATCGTTGGCTGGCTCGATTGAGCGAGTGCATGCGAAGCCGTCAATGCCATGACCGCCGCGAAAATCGGCGTCAGGAGGATTCGTCGATCGTCGAAAGAAGTCATCGCCGAGGCAATCATACCGGCCCTTGTGCACTGCGGGTTGCGCTCGCCTCAAATGCGCTTGCCAGATACTCGACCAGATGCCGCGCTGGCGCGCCCGTATGATGCTCGATCTGGTGCCTGCAACTGAAGCCGGACACCGCGATGGCGGCGTCGCCCCGGTCGCGCACTGCGGGGAAGAGCCGCTCTTCGCCGATCGCCTTAGCGACATCGTAATGCTCGCGCTCGTGACCGAAGGAACCGGCCATGCCACAGCAGCCGCTGCCGATCTCCTGGGCGGCGTCGCCGAAGACCGCGCACAGTACCTTCATCGCATCTCCCGCGCCAACGAGGGCCTTCTGGTGGCAATGGGCGTGGTAAAGCAAGGCTTGAGACCTGAGGCCTGAGGCTTGAGGAATGTCGGAGTGCTGTGCAAGCAGCGTTTCGATCATGATCGCGCGTTCGGCGATTCGCCGCGCGGCATCGGTGCGCACCAGTTGCGGAAATTCGTCGGCGAACGTGAGGATGCAACTCGGCTCTGTGCCGACGAGGGGCACGCCCGCCTCGGCATAGGGGGCGAGGATCGCCGCGTTTCGTTCCGCGAGCCGCTTTGCCTCGTCGAGCATCCCCTTACTGATCGCCGGTCGTCCGCAGCATACGGTCGGCGGGACAATCACTTCGTACCCTAGCGCTTCGAGGACTCGCACGGCGGCGATGCCAACCTGCGGCGTGAAGTAGTTGGTCCACGTATCGGCGAAGTAGACGACCCTGGGAAATGCGGAATTCGGATTGCGGATTTCGGAATGACCGACGGCGACATTGTTTCGGTGTTCCTCGAACCACTGGCGAAAAGTCTGCCGGGCGAACTTCGGCGGAGGCACGCGCCGGTCGATCTCGAGGAACGCATCCATCAGCCAACGGGCGGGTTTCGACTGCGCTGCCCAGTTACTCAACGGCGCGGTGCGGCAGCCCCACGCCGCCAGTGTGGGCGTCGCCGCGATGAGCCGACTCCGCAGTGGCGTGCCGCGGCGGCGATTCCGCTGGAACTGCCACTCGGCCTTCAGCTTCGCCATGTCCACGCCCGTCGGGCATTCCGTCTTGCACGCCTTGCACGACAGGCACAAGTCCATGACCTCGTCGAGCACGGGATCGGCCAGCCCGTCGATCAAACCGCGATCCGACAGCGCCATGCGCAGCGCATTCGCCCGACCGCGCGTCGTATGCTGCTCGTCGCCAGTGGCCATGTACGACGGGCACATCGCGCCAACGAGCTTCTGGCGGCACTGACCGACGCCGCTGCACATCTCGGCGAGGCCGGACATCCCGCCATAAAGAGAAAAGTCGAGTGTCGTCGCGTCCCTCTCCCTCCGAGGGAGAGGGCTGGGGTGAGGGTCGGACTGCGCGGGGGATTCCCCCGCATCAAACCGCAGATTCTCCAGCATCGGCAACGGATCAACGATCTTGCCGGGATTGAAAATCCCCTGCGGATCGAACGCCGTCTTGATCCTGCGAAACGCATCGACGATCCGCGGGCCGTACATCTTCTCCAGCCAGCACGACCGCAGGATCCCATCGCCATGCTCGCCGGTCATCGTCCCGCCGAATTCGAGCGCCAGTGAGCTGATCCGGTCGGCGATACGGTGCATCTTTTGTACGTCGCCCGATTGCCGCAGATTGAGCACCGGCTTGACGTGTAGACATCCGACGCTGGCGTGGGCGTAGTAGCTCGCTTCCGTAACGCCCTCCTCGTCGAGCACCCGCATGAACCGGGCGATGTAGTCGCGCAGCCGCGCCGGCTCGACGGCCGTATCCTCAACAAAATCGTACGCATGCCGTTGACCCGGTCGGGACATAAGCAGTCCCAGTCCGCTCTTGCGAATGTCCCAGAGCGCGGATTGCTGCGCGGCGTCAAGGAGCATTGGCCACGCGTAGCCCATTCCATGTTCTTTCAAGTCCGCTACGACATCGCGCAGTCGGTTGTGCAGCACGGCGACATCGTCATCGTAGAGTTCGATGATGAGCAGGCCGCGAGGATCGCCCTCGACGAGCCAGGGCCGGCGCATCTGTGCGGGGTGATGACGGGCGGCATCGAGGATGGTCTTGTCCAGCAGTTCGACGGCGGCCGGATTATGCGCCAACGCCGCGGGGGTCGCCGCAAGCGATTCGAGCAAATCGGCAAAGTGTGCGACAACAAGGCCCTTGTGTTGAGGAAGCGGCACGAGTCTTAGAACAGCGCCGGCTACAATCGCCAGCGTCCCCTCGCTTCCGCAGATGATCGTCTCAACATTGATCCGGCCGTCGGCCTCGCGCAGCCGATCGAGGGCGTACCCGCCATTGCGTCGCATCACCTTCGGAAAACGGGCAGCGATTTCGCCCGCGTCGTCGCGCATGGCTCGGCGAAGGAGTTCTTCACATCGAACCGTCAGCGCATTTTCTTCTTTCGCTATTCGCCATTCGCTATTCGCTATTCCGCCGCCCCACGCGGCGCACGACCCATCCGCCAGCACCACCTCCAGCGCCAAAACATAATCCACCGTGCGCCCATACATCACCGAGTGCGCCCCGCACGAGTTGTTCGCGATCATCCCCCCGATCGTCGCCCGGCTGCTCGTCGCGACGTCCGGCGCGAACTGCAACCCGTAAGACGCCGCCGCCGCGTTCAGATCATCCAGCACGACACCGGGCTCGACGATCGCCGTCCGCGATGCCGGGTCAATCGAAACGATTCGATTCATATACCGCGAACAGTCGAGAATAATCCCGCGGTTGACGCAGCCCCCCGCCAGCCCCGTGCCCGCCCCCCGCGCGGTCAACGGCACGTCGTGCTTGGCACAGGCGCGGACCGTCGCCTGGACGTCGCCGATACTTCGTGGATACACCACGCCATCGGGGATAATCTGGTAAATGCTGGCGTCTGTGGCGAACAGCGCCCGCGAAAGCCGGTCGCCGCGGGCGTCGCAACCGGTCCTGGTTAACTCGTCGATGACAGCAGGCGCGATTGACGAGTTCGGAAGAGGGCCGCTCGTCTTTCGTAATTCGTAATTCGTCATTCGCAATTCAGGGCCACCGGCATGGCCCGCCGCGACAGCGCCCGATTACCGAGTTGTCCGCACGCCGCCATGAAGTCGCGTCCCTTGGTCACGCGCCGCTTGCAGAACTGCCCGGCCGCCTCCAGTTGATCAAGGAACGCCCACACTTGCGCCTCCGTCGGCGCTTCGTACGGCGACTCGCGCCGCGGATTGTATGGGATGACATTGACGCAGCACTGAATCGGCCGCAGATATTCCGCCAGTTCTTCCGCATGGTCCCGCGCGTCGTTCACGCCGGGGATCAGCACATACTCGATCATCAAAAACTGACACTTCCGCAGTGGGTACGCCAGCATCGCCTCTCGCAGCATCCCCATCGGCTCCACGCGGTTGATCGGCATGATCCGCGATCGAATCGCGTCGTTTGGCGCATTAAGCGAGACGGCGAGGTTGATCCGTCGCCAGCCGAGGGCCGCCAGCTTGCGAATTCCCTCGACGCGCCCCACCGTCGAGATCGTGATGTGCGACATACCCATCGACAGGCCGCAGGTGTCGGTCAGGACGCGGACGGCCTGGATCACCTCGTCGAAGTTGTCGAACGGCTCGCCCATCCCCATGAAGACGACATTGCGAATATCGGCGGCGAAGTGGCGTCGTGCGGCGACGACCTGCCCGACGATCTCTGCGGCCGGAAGCTGCGCCAGCTTGCCCAGCTGCGCCGTTTCGCAAAATGTGCAGCCCATCGCGCAACCGACCTGCGAAGAAACGCAGAGTGTATTCCACTTCCGCCCCCGACCGGCCATGGGGATGATGACGCTCTCGGTCTCGAGGCCATCGGGCCGCTTCTGGACGAATTTGATCAACTCGCCGTCGCGATGTTCGCGAACAACGGGGAGCAGATCGGCCCGCAATTCGCCGTTGCCGTCCTGCCCTCGGAGAAGGTTGGCGTATTCCCGGCGCAAGGCCACCACGCGCCCCGCCGGCGGCGCAAGGGCCTCTCGAATTCCCGCAAAAGTCGTTCCGAGTACGTCCACGCCCGTAACACCTCGATGCACCATCTTAGCACATCTATGGTGAAGTGCGGCCTTCACATCGACGGGCATGAACCCCCACAGCCTAGAGCGTCTTCAAGAATGCGATCAGCGCTTTCTTATCGTCGTCCGACAAATCATGCCCGAACTTGTGACCGGGCACGGCGCGCGTCTTGACGCCCGGCCCCTTCCAGCCGCTCGGGACATAGTCGTCGCGGAGCCGCTTGGGATCGAACCAATCCTCCAGCGACGCCACGGATCCCGAGTGCTCATAGAGCCCGCGATACCAGAGCCCACGGAGCGACGGAATCTTGTAGTAACCAGTCCCCTTGCGCGTCTTCAGTGCCAAGCCGGGGTCCGTTCCCACTCTTCGCGTCGAAATGTCCAGCCGGAATGTCGCGGGGTCATCGACTGGCGGCTCAAAGCCAGACACTGCCACCAACTTGTTGTTCGTATACACCGGCGGCGTGTGACACTCGGTGCAGCCCTCGGCCTCGAAGATGGACTTCCCGCGCTGAGCCTGC
This sequence comes from Phycisphaerae bacterium, assembly GCA_035275405.1. NCBI lineage: Bacteria > Pseudomonadati > Planctomycetota > Phycisphaerae > Phycisphaerae bacterium. The sequence continues at coordinate 14,250 of DATEMU010000012.1, read as the reverse complement.
TCGTCAAAGGGAAAAGGGCTTTTCGGCGGCTCCAGGGAATAAACATACAACCCCAGTGCATACATCGCCTCATCGGGCGGTCGGAGTCGTAGCGTCGAATACTCCTTGGCAATCATTCGATGCGGCCCGAACACGGCGATGTCGGCGAATTCCACCAGTATCCCATAGCGAGCGATATCCGCAGGGCCGCGATTGGCATGAGTTCCCGTGGCGTCCAGATAGCGTCGGTCCTTCACTCCGTTCAGGTCTGCCATACGAGTCGTGTAGTATGGACTACCGTTAAGGCGGCTGAATGTCGTGCCCGGCGGTTCGCCGGTCTCAAGCGCCCGAAAGTTCATGACCTTGGGATCGCTCATGGACTTGAATCGGGCATGCGTGTCGTCCGTAAGCCACGGGACGCCAAACTCAGCGTAGAGCATCTTCCCCAAGGGCGGACGGGGCGTCGGAACGAGCTTCGAAAGCAGAACATTTGCCGCGGGTGAGTCCGACAAGTCGAAGTTCGAAGGAGCGCCGGGAAGTAGCGAACCATCGGGCATCAATCGGGTATGGCACCCCGAACAACTGGAGAGGCTGATCTTGAGGCCGCCGTTACGGTCCACCACCCACCGATAATCCAGGAGGATGCCGTCCTTGGAGATGACGTCGTGCGTAGCATCGCGGTACTTGTCGATCGCGTCGGCACTGCTGAAGTGTTCGATCACGCTCTGGTCGTCGGTGCGTGAAAGGGCCGTGTCCAGTTGCTCGAACACCTGTCGCCCCGCCTCGACCCAATCCGCCTTGGTCCTGAGTTTCTCCGGCTCGATCAGCGGCCGCGGTCCCTGTGATTTCATCCACGCGCGGTAGCCCGGCGGCTCGCGATTCGGGTGATAAACAGGATACGTGCGAAGATTGTCGACCGGTGCGGCGTAGTATTCCTCCTCGCTGAAATGACCGGGACGCACCCCGAGTCCCGCGACCGGCGTCGCCCAGGTCGCCAGTTGTTTTTCATCCCAAATCTTGGGGACCGTGATATTCTCGGAATCCGCAGGAGGCCGGCGCTGCGTCGGAGGGCTGGTTTCCGCCCAAGCCGCAACGAGAGGCAGCGCCAGGGACAACCCGACGAGTCTTGCCACCGCTTTCATGATCTTCGCCCCTCAATTCTCCGGCCGGTAAGGGCCAGAAAACAGCGGAACCATTCTAAGAGAAATCAGTAGGCGTTGGAGGCGGGTACCATTAGACTTGCGAAAACGTTTCGCCACTGAGGCTTTCGCCGAGGAGCTTCGCCATGCCACCCGTCGATCAACAGCAGCTAGCCGGTCTCGATTGGATCTTCGTCGGCGTGTATTTCCTTATTGTGATGGGGATCGGCTTCTACTTCGCCCGCAAGAACAAGACCACGACCGACTATTTCCTCGCCAGCCGCCACGCCGGATGGATCGCCGTCGGCAGCGCCATGTTCGCCGCCAACATCTCCTCCGAGCACTTCGTCGGTCTCGCCGGCGCGGGTTATTACAGCGGATTCGCCGTCTCTCAATATGAACTCTTCGCGGCCGTGGCCTGCATGATCCTGGGATGGGTCTTTCTCCCGTTTTACATCCGCAGCGGCGTCTTCACCATGCCGGAGTTCCTCGAACGACGCTACAACCGACAGTGTCGCACCTACCTGACGGTCATTAGCCTGATCTCCTACGTAATCACGAAGATCGCCGTGACGCTGTACGCCGGGGCTCTCTTCCTCAATCTGCTTTTCGGCTGGGACTTGTATACATCGAGTCTGATGCTCGTCGTGGCGACCGGGATTTACACCGTCGCCGGTGGCCTGGCGGCGGTCATCTACACAGAGCTGATGCAGGCCTTCGTGCTGATCGGCGGGGCCGTCGCGCTGACGTGGATCGGGCTGGACAAGGTCGGCGGACTTTCCGCCTTGATCGATTTCGCCCCCAAAGAACACTGGTCGATGCTCAAGCCGGCCAGTCATCCCGATTATCCATGGTCGGGGATGATCTTCGGCCTGCCGATTCTCGGAATCTGGTACTGGTGTACGGATCAGTACATCGTCCAGCGGGCGTTGGGCGCGAAGAATGTTGACCACGCCCGCGGCGGGGCCATCCTGGCGGGGTTCCTCAAAATCCTCCCCATGTTCCTACTGGTCTTTCCGGGCATCATCGCGCTCAAGCTCTTCCCCGGCGTGGAAAAATCGAACACGATTTACCCGCAGCTTACGATGCTCCTGCCAGTCGGGATCAAGGGTCTGGTCATCGCCGGTCTCTTCGCGGCAATCATGTCGTCATTGGCGGCGTGTTTCAACTCGTGCGGCACGCTTTTTACCATGGACTTATACAAGCCCCGTCGTCCCCGCGCGTCCGAACGCGAATTGGTGAACGTCGGCCGCGCCGTGACGCTGGTCATGGTGGTTGTCGCCATCCTTTACGTGCCTTTCCTGGAGAGGCTGGGCGGCAGCAAACTGTTCGAGTACCTTCAAAAAATTCAAGCCTACATCAGCCCTCCGATCGCCGCCGTGTTCCTGCTCGGCGTTTTCTATAAGCGATTCAACGGACGGGGCGCGCTCGCGGCCCTCTACACCGGATTCGTCATCGGGGTGCTTCGTTTTCTACTGGAATTGGCGATGAGCGTCGGCGGATGGAAGCTCGGCGCGATCGAGCCGCTCATCACCATGAACTTCCTGCACTTCGCCATCCTGATGTTCGCCGTCTGCGTCGCCGTGCTTGTCGCCGTCAGCCTCGCGACGCCGGCCCAATCCGACCAGCAGCTCCACGGGCTGACTTTCGCAACGACGCCGAAGGACGCCCACGCCGTCGCCATCGCCGACAGCACCCGGCTCGGCCGCCGCGTGACGATCCTCGGAACCATCGCCCTGATCGCCATATTGTTGGCCCTCTGGGCGCTGTTCTACGTGATCATCCCGCTACGGATTGCACACTAGGAGCCTTCAAATCGACTCACCGCATTCGGGGCAACGCGGTGATGGCAGCGCACGCAAGACCGCGTGGCAGCGGCGGCACTGGGTCTCAACCGGTGTCTGTGGACCGCGCCAATGGGTGAGCAGGCTGTAGATCGCAATCGCGGCCAGCCCGGCACAGAGAGCTTCGGGCAGGCCGATCGACCATCGCCATGTATGGGCGGCCATCCAATCCAACCAATCGCCGGTCGGGCCGGACGCGCACTCGGGATCGGCGTTAGTGATCGGATCGTATGGCTTCAAGTCATACAGCGTCCAGAGATAGCCCCCCAGAGGCCAAGCCAGCAGGGTGGTCAGCGCCGCACTCAGCGCGATCCTCAGCCACGCTGGCCACGTGCGGAAATGGCGACCGCATTCGTCGGCGTATGAGCGATCGGACTCGGTGCGGGTTGGCCGCGACGCAGTGTTCATATCCATTCTCCACACTCGGAGCAACGTGGTTCGGACAGACCGCGAAGAATGTAGCCACACCGCCGACAGTGCGACTCGCCGTCGTCGCGACCCTTTCGATAGCACTTCGACAACTTCGCAAACGTACATACGGCGATCAGGGCGGCGGGCCCCACGGTCAACAGGACGAAACTCCCTCGCCAGAGTGCGTAGGGAATGATCGTATCGAGGCGGCTGCGGAGATTGGTGTAGGGAGCGATGGCATCCATTAGCAACGCGTAGGCCGACGAGTGTGCGATATATGCCCTCGTCGGCGAGAATGTCACGCCCCGCCCAGCGCGACGCTGGACATGCCAGTTCCAGCCTGCATAGAGCTTGAAGAACAGGGCCACTACCGCGAGGGCGATCAGCACTTGGGCCCAGCGGCGCTCCCACCACCGGCGGCGCGGATCACTCATTGAATTCTCCAGCCTCCGGCGGCTTCAACGGTACAATCGCCTGCTTCCCGAAGCGGATCTTCGCGCGATTCTACCTTACCACAAGTGTAGTCTGAAGAATCCGGGCTCCCGAATCCGGTAACGGGGAACGATGGCCCTGATCGGCATCCTGTTCGGGATCTGGGCGGTTTACTTCACCCTCATTCCGCTTCGAATTGCGAGTTGATTTTGCGCTCGGCCGGAAACGCCCTAGCCATGTGGTCAAGATAGCGCCACTGCGCCGCAATGCGCCGACGGATCAGCGCCCCGTCGGTCGATAGCGAGGCGTAGCGGCGCTGGCGGGACGTGTATTTCTCCAGCCCATCGCTGGTCGGGCGGATATTGATGCGGTACCGATCGCCTTCGAACACTTCGTAGAGAGGAAAGAGACCGCACTCGACTGCGAATCGAACCAACTCGACGCTTTCATCGGGCTCCGATTTCCAGCCGATGGGACAGGGGGAAAGCATCAGCAGGAATCGGAATCCGCGGAAGTTGAGCGCGGTCTCTAATTTGCGAATAAAATCCTCGCGGTGCGCGACCGAGAGGGTGGCGGCGTAGGGAATGTGGTGTGCGGCCATGATGGCCATCATGTCTTTCTTGCGTTCTTGTTTGCCGCGCGGGCTGGTGCTGGTGGCAACACCTTCGGGGGTTGCGCTCGACCGCTGACCGCCGGTATTGCCGTAGATTTCGTTGTCGTAGCAGATGTAGATCAGGTCTTCGTTGCGTTCGGCGGCGGCCGAGAGCGTGGCGACGCCGATGTCATACGTCCCGCCATCGCCCGCCCAGCAGATGACCGGGTGATCCTCGCCGTTCAGTCGCGCAATGGTCGCCAAGCCGGTCGCGACGGCCGGGGCGCTGGCGAAGGTCGTGGCGGCGACGGGGGCGCCGTACGCGCTCGTCGGGAAGGCGCCGGCCGTCACGATCCCGCAGCAGGCGGGAATGGCGACGACGGGCATCCGTCCCGCGAGCGCCTGGTCGAGCAGTTGCAGGCCGAGGGACATTCCGCAGCCGGCGCAGTTGGTGTTGCCCGCGCGAAGGAGCGCGTCGCAGTCCTGCGTGCAAGGCGTTGGGGCGATGGCGGTCATAGCGCGACCTCCTCCCACTGCGGCTCAGTCTCCTCTTTGCGACTCGTCAGGTCGTCGATGATATGGTTGAGGATTTCGGGCGTGACATCGCCGCCGCCGAGACCGACGATGTAGTCCTGCAGCACGAGATCGGGGCGGTCCCGGAGCGTCGCGGCGACCTCCTGCCAGAAGATGCCGCCGGAGCCGGGCGAGTGATTGCGATCAAAAACGCCGATCCGCGAGGCCGATCGGGCGGCGTCGCGGATGGCTTGGCGCGGAAAAGGCCGAAACAATTTGCATTTGATCATGCCGATCTTCTCGCCGATGTCGCGGCGATGGCGGATGACGCCGCGGAGCGTCCGGGCCATCGTGTTGCACGCGAGAAGAACGGTGTCGGCGTCATCGGCCAACGCCGTGGCAATCGCGCCATCGGGCCGGCGGTCAAAGACCTGCTGAAACGCTTCGATGGCTTCGTCGAGCACCTGCGGTACGCGCTGCATCGCCTCCTCGATCTCCCGGCGATGATGCGCCGTCTCGCGCGGCCAGGTGAGGCCTCCGACCGTAGCCGCGTGGTCGGTCCGAAGGCGATGCGGAACATTGCACGGCGGAAGATACTGATCGACCTGCTCCTGCGTCGGCAGATCCACGACCATCTGCGTGTGCGAAATGACAAATCCATCCAGCGCCACCATGACGGGAAGCAGAATCCGCGGGTCTTCAGCGATGCGGAACGCGAGGAGGATCGTGTCCGCCAGGTCCTGGTGCGACTCGGTATAGAATTGAATCCACGCCGCGTCGCGCAAGGCCAGCGTGTCGCCCTGATCCACCCAGATGTTCCACGGCGGGCCCAGTGTCCGATTGACGGCGGCCATCACGATCGGCAGGCGGTAATAGCCCGCGGCGAAGACATTCTCCGTCATATACGCCAGACCGTTGGACGAACTCGCGGTAAACGCCCGCGCCCCGGCCAGCGACGCGCCGATGCAAACGCCCATCGCGCTGTGCTCGGACTCGACCGGCACGATCCGCCCCTTGGAGAACGTAAAGCCGCTGAGAAACTCGACGATCTCCGTCTGCGGCGTGATCGGATACGCCCCGCCTGCGCACCCGCGCGCATGGCGATTAGCCTCCCCCGCCATCGCCAGGACGCGGCCCGCCACGTGGTTTCCGGTCAGGAGCATTCGGGCCATGAATCACCTCGCGGCAGTTACAGCTCGGACAAATAAATGACGCCGCGCGGGCACTCGGACGCGCAGACGCCGCACCCCTTGCAGTAGTCGTAGTTGAAGCGATACCCATCCGCGTCGTGCAGAAGAATGCCCTCCGGACAATACGTCACACAGCGATCGCATTCGTTGCACACACCGCAACTCAGGCAGCGGCCTGCTTCGGCCAGCGCCTCGCTGTCGCCCGCCGCTCCTTCAAACCCCCGCCGAATCTCGGTGAAACGCCGCCGACGCCGCTCGGGCATTAATCGCGCGGCGTGATGTGCCGGCGCAGGCGTAAAAGCGTGCCAGTGCATGGCCTCCGGTGTCGCCACCGGTCTCGGCGCACTGGGCACCAGTTCTTCATCCGCGAGCGTCCGATGAATCTGCATCGCCGCCCGACGTCCGCTGCCGATCGCCGCCGCGACGGTCCCTTCATTCGACGCCAGATCGCCGCCGACGAAGATGGGCGCCCGGCTAAGGCCCAGCAGCTCTCGACCCTCGTGAACTTCCGACCCTTCCGGCAGAATCGTAAGGTCCGGGCTCTGGCCCAGTGCCAGGATGACACAATCGCAGGGCACATCAAAATGCAGATCCTCGCTGGTCTCCATGATCGGCTGGGGCCGACCGGTCTCGTCGGGCTCCCCGAGCCGCATCCGGGTACAGGTGAGTATGGCTCCTGTCGCATCGCGCCGCAGCCGAAGCGGCAGGACCAATTCCTCCAGCGAAACGCGCTCTTCCAGTGCCTCTTCGATCTCTTCGGGGATCGCGGGCATCTCGTCGCGCGACCGCCGATACAGCACCCGCACGCGCCGCGCCCCGACGCGCAACGCGGAGCGCGCCGTGTCGATCGCGGTATTACCGCCGCCGATCACGACGACGCGCTGCCCTTCCAGGGATACGACCCCGCGCCGCGCTCGATCGAGAAAATCAATCCCCTGCATGACGATGTCGGAGTCGACGTGCCCGAGGTTCATCGAGCGCATCTCCTGCAGACCCGTAGCGACAAACACGGCATCGAACCGCAGCGTTAAGGCCAGCAATTGGCTGCGATCGATGAATCGACTCGTGACCGCCTGAACCCCGTGGCGGAGGATGAAGTCGATCTCGCGATCGAGGACTTCACGCGGCAATCGATATTCAGGAATCCCGCTGCGCAGCAGGCCGCCAAGTTCGTCGCCGCCTTCGAAGATCGTGACGGGATATCCCAGCCGGGCGAGTTGGTAGGCCGTACTAAGCCCCGCCGGCCCCGCCCCGACGACGGCTACCGATTCCTCGCGCCACACCGGCGTCGGCAGGGGCAGCCGCCCTTGATCGGCCGCATACCGCTCCAGATCGCGAATCTGTACCGGCTCATCGAGCCGGTCCCGGTTGCACGAATCCATGCACGGCGCCGGACACACCCGACCGCAAACGCCCGGCAGGGGAGACGTCTCCAGCAGGATCTCCAGCGCCTCGTCCTTGCGATCATTCGAAAGCGCCGCGACAAACCGTTGAATGTCGTTTCCCGCCGGACAGGTCGTCATGCACGGCGATACCAGCCGCCGCCGCTCCGGTCGCCGCGTCGCCCATGCGCCGGTCCGGATCGTGGGCGCCGCGCCGGCGCGACCATCGAGCAGCCCAACGGGCTCGGCCACGGCCGCGCGGGGCTCTACATGGACAAGTTCCCCCGGAAGCAGCGCTTGCTCCACCGCCTCAAACGCCGACCGCGCCGCAAGAATGTTCGCATCCTCGAATTTCAATTCCGCCAGCGTCGCCTCCACATCCGAGAACTGGAGCCCGAAGACCCGGGCAATCGCCCCGAACATCGTCGTGTTGACGATCGGCACGGTCCGCGTGCCGAGCTTGTTGGCGACAGCGACCGCGGTAGCGTCGATGGCGGCAACGCACCGCCCGGGGAACAGGTCCTCAAAAGCCTTGAGTGGCTCTGGGGTGTTCAAAATGATCCATCCCTCGCGCTTGGCCCCCGCGAGGATATTGGGCCCGATCAGCGTGCGATCCAGGACGATAACATGGTCTGGATGCCGGACCTGGTTGTGATTGGTGATCTCGCTCTTGTCGATGCGCACGAACGCTTGCAGCGGCGCGCCGGACCGCTCGGCGGCATACACGCCGAACGCCTGGCTGTACTCCCCGCGCAGGAAGTAGCAGGTGCCGATCAGCTTGGCCAGCGTCACGCCCCCCTGGCCCCCGCGCGCGTAAATGGTCAGCTCCATCGAACACCCTGATGCCGCGGGCCCAACTCCCCCGTGCCGCCGGGGGATTTCAGCTGCCACCCGTACACCGACTGGCCCCTCGGCGGCGCGTAAGCGATCCAACGCGTTCGTACCCACTGGCAATTCACGTGCCGCGCCGGCGAAAGGGCGGTCGGGATTGCCTAAATACCGCTTTCCAATCGAGATTACCGGGGTTGGCCTCGTTTTCGTCGCGTTTGTTGACTCTCGCCGGGGAGTGCGGGATTTTCAGCGTTTGTGCGGAATTTTCCGCAATGTCTGGGGCACCGCGATACGAACATCAATGCTCGGCCCGACGTAGAAAAAGCACGCCGCGCCGCGGCGAAGCCCGCACGAGCGACGTGTCGATCGCCCCGGTTGGTCTTGGCAGTCACGTGGTGCGGGTCTATCATTCGCGGAGCAATCAGGATCGGTAGTGAGGGGTTCTTTTCGTCATCAGCCGTGGGTGGCTGTGTCGGCAGTAGGAGCAGATCAAACGCATGGCTCAAGGACACGGATTCTTCGGCGTTCAGAAGGCGGAAGACGCCCATCACGCCCACTCGCATTTCCACGATCATGCCGGCCACCATCACGGCCACGGTGAGGCCGCCGAGGCGGCGCGGTGGGCGGGTTTCTGGCTCGGGATCACCCTGGCCGGCGGACTCCTGGTTCTCACAAGCTACTACGTCGAGGCCTACAGCCCCGTGACGGAGACCGCCGTCACGAACGCCGAGGGCGTCACCGAGATTCAGAAGGACTATCTCTACCAATTCCACATGGACCTCGTCGCGGCGATCGGGGCCCTTCTTTTGGGCATGCGGATCATCTGGCACGCCATCGGCAATTTGATCCGCGGCGACATGCACATGGACGAACTTGTCGCCCTGGCCATCGTCGCCGCCTTCGCGGCGCAGGACTATCGCGCCGCCGGTGTCATCGCCTTTTTCCTGCTGCTCTCCGAACTGATCGAGACCCGAACGGCCATCGGCGCGCGGGCGAGCATAGAAGAATTAGTGAAGCTTACGCCGAAGAAGGCACGCCTTATCACGCCGACGGGCGAACAGGAAGTCGCTGCAACTTCGCTTCAGCCCGGTCAGCGCGTACGCGTCCGCCCCGGCGATGGCATCCCCGCGGACGGAAAGGTCCTTGTCGGCGATTCCACTGTTAATCAAGCGAACATCACCGGCGAGTCGCTGCCCGTGGATAAGCGCGCGGGCGATCCCGTCTTTTCGGGCACGATGAACCTGACCGGGGCGATGGAAATCGAAGTCACGAAGGTCGGCGGAGAAACGACGCTGGGCCAGGTGCAGAACCTGATCCTTCGGGCCGAGCGGACCCGCATCCCGATCATGCGCCTCATCGATCGCTACGTAATCTGGTACACCCCCGCGGTCTTAATGCTCGCGGCCCTCGTGCTTTTCTTCACCAAGGACGCCAACGGCCTCCAACGCGCAATCTCCATGCTCGTCGCCAGTTGCCCCTGCGCCCTCATCATGGCCACGCCGACGGCGATGGTCGCCGGTCTCTCCTGCGCCGCACGGCTCGGTATCTTGATTAAAGACGTCGCGCACCTCGAGAGTGCCGGACGACTGACCGCCGTGGTGTTCGACAAGACTGGTACGCTTACGACCGGTCAATTGGCGGTAACGCGTTTGATCCCTGCGGAGGGCGTGGACGGCGTCGAGCTTCTGCGCACGGCGGCCGCTGCCGAACAGAACAGCAATCACCCGGCCGCCCGGGCGATGATGGAAGTCGCACGCGAAGCGGGCGTTGCCTACGAAAAGCCGGAGCGGTTCGAGGAAGTGCCGGGCAAGGGCGTGGCCGCGAAAGTCGGGGGGCAGGACGTGCTCATCGGTCGCGAGACGTTTCTGAACGAGCGCGGCGTCTCCACATCGGCGCTCGGCGAGGCCGCGCAGCAGGCCGAGGGAATGAGCCAGCTTTTCGTCTCCCAGGGCGGTCGTCTGCTGGGCATGATCGCCCTCGAAGACCGCACGCGACCGGCTGCGCGCGAGGCCGTCGAGGAATTGCGGGCGATCGGGATGAAGCGCGTGGCCATGCTGACCGGCGATCGCCAGGCCGTGGCCCGGCGCGTCGCCGCGGAAATGGGCTGCACCGAATATCGCGCCGACTGCCTGCCGCACGAAAAGCTCGACCTAGTCGAGACGATGCGCCGACAGGGCCATCGCGTCATGGTCATCGGCGACGGCGTCAACGACGCCCCGGCCCTGGCCGCGGGCGACCTCGGCGTGGCGATGGGCGCCGCCGGCAGCGACGTAGCCATCAACTCCGCCTCGATCGCCCTGCTCAACAACGACCTTACGCGCATCCCCTTCCTCGTCCGCCTCAGCCGCGCCACCCGCAAAGTCGTCGTGCAGAATCTCGTCTTCGGCGTCATCTTCGTCGTGACGGTCATGGCCCTCGGCGCCTTCGACATCATCTCGCCCATCTGGGCCGCAATCCTGCACACGGCCTCCAGCTTCGTCGTCGTCTTCAACTCCGCCCGCTTGGTCCGCTTCGGCGAAGAACGCGCGACACACCAGCAACTCCTCGATGCCCAGTCCTCGCCCGCTCAACCTGCCCCGCAACCGGCGCTGGCGTAGTGTTCAGCAAGCGCACGGGAGGGCGGGGCTCCTGCCGAGCCAATTAGCCGACGCGCCGCGTCGCGTTGAATTTCTGCCCTGGATTCTGGTATGATGGAGGGCCGCGGAGCAGGTATGTAATTCGGAGGTCGCGGGTCGATAGGCACAGGAGGCTCCTCGATGAAGCGCGGGCTCGGGCCAATCGCATTCGGAATCATCGTCGCCAGCACGTTACTTGCCCCGCGCGCCGTCGCTCAATGTTCCAACGACTGGCGGCCGGGCGATCCTAAGCCAGGGCTGAGTCCCCTTCCGGTTAACGCACTTATCACCTGGGACCAAGATGGTCCGGGGCCGCAAGCCGAGCTTCTAGTCGTCGGCGGCCTTTTGGATTTTGCGGGCGACATTCCGGTAAAGAATATTGCGGCTTGGGACGGATCGGGCTGGCTTACGCTGGGAACCGGAATGAATGCTTCGGTTCGTGCGTTGGCCGTTTACAATGGCGAACTTATCGCAGCCGGCAGCTTCACGAATGCCGGAGGCGTCTCTGCCAATGGGATTGCGCGATGGAATGGAACAACCTGGCAGCCGTTGGGAAACGGAATCAATGGAACGGTCCGCGCGTTGGTCTTACACAACGCTGAACTCATTGCGGCCGGCACTTTCTCGACGGCAGGGGGAATACCCGCCGAAAGTATCGCTCGCTGGAATGGTTCTAACTGGCAATCGTTCCCTGCTGCGGGTTTGTCGGATTATTACGCTTTGACTGTCTTTAACGGCGAGTTGATCACCGGCGGAAATGATGGGGTTTATCGTTGGGATGGTGCGAACTGGCACATGATAGGCAACGGATTGGCCCGCGCGCTAAGCGTGTATAACGGGGAACTCATCGGCGGATGGGCGTTTGTAGGCGTCTATCAATGGGACGGCACGACATGGCAAGCGCTTGGCGGCGGAGTTTATGGATCGGAAGAGTCAGTTTACTCGTTGACGCAGCACGAAGGCGACCTGGTCATAGGCGGTACATTTGCGGGGGCTGGTAGCGTAGCGTGTAGTAATATCGCGCGATGGGATGGTGTCACCTGGCATGCACTGGGAGCGGGCACCGATCCCAATTATGGTCATGTGACCGCGTTGACTATTTATGATGGTGAGTTGGTTGCCGGAGGGTGGTTCTTCACAGCGAACGGCCTGGAGGTAAATCTTATCGCCCAATGGAATGGCCAGACGTGGGAATCTCTTGGTACGGGCAGAGGCCAGCTTCTTAGGACCTTAACTGTGTTTCACGGCGAGTTGATTGCGGCGGGAAGCCCCCTGGGAGCCAGTGGAGATTTTGTCGATCCAACCGTGCGCTGGAATGGTTCGTACTGGCAGGCGACAGGAATGAACACCGACGATCACGTAAACGCGTCAATCGCCTTCAACGACGAGTTGTTTGTCGGGGGGTTCTTTGGGTCCGCCGGTGGAGTGACCGCAAATAATATTGCAAGTTGGGATGGCGAAGCTTGGGCGCCCCTTGGAACTGGAATGGGCGGGGGTTGGGGCGTTTCCGCATTGGCAATCTACGACGGAGAACTGATCGCGGGCGGGGATTTTGTAACGGCCGGTGGTATTTCGGCCGCCAACGTGGCGCGCTGGAATGGCACGGCCTGGCAGGCACTGGGAAGTGGAACGAACGGCTGGGTCCATGCGTTAACCGTGTATGGAGCCAACTTGATCGTTGCCGGAGAGTTTACGACCGCCAGTGGCACCACCACCAACAAGATTGCTAGTTGGGACGGCGAAAACTGGCAACCGCTCGCCGACGGGATCACAGGCAATGTGCAGGCGTTAGCAGTGTATAACGGTGAATTGATTGCGGGAGGGTTGTTCACAATGGCCGGTGGAGTGCCAGCGACTAATATTGCGCGATGGAGTGGCGCCGCGTGGCAATCCCTAGGGGCGGGCCTGAATAATACGGTTAGGGCATTACGTGTATACAACGGCGAACTTTTTGCTGCAGGCTCCTTTACCTCAGCCAATGGGTCGCCCGCAAGCCGAATTGCACGCTGGAACGGTACTACATGGCAATCGATGGGGCTCGGAATCGGCGACCAGAGCCCAACCGTCTACGCACTCGGAGAATACAACGGCGAGTTGATTGCTGCTGGTGGGTTTTCAACGGCAGGGGGCATGACATCGTCTAACTGGTCTCGCTGGGGTCCGAACTGTGACCGGGGGGACATGAACTGCGATGGAAACATCGACCTCGTCGACATGGCTCATTTCGCAGATGCGTTATTGCAGCCCGAGGGCCTTACCACCTGCGAATCCTACACCGCCAATGCGAATGCGGACGTGAACGCCGACGGCACGCCCAAGGTAGATGGCGATGACATTGCCGATTTCATCGAGACGTTCTTGGCGCCCTAACTACTCCCTCCGTAGTTATCAGGAACTTGTCGTAGCGACTAGTCCGACGGCGAATAACGAAAACTCCTGCCATGCACACAGGGATTGCCATCGTTGCGCCCGCCCCGATGCCCGGAGATCTCGGCGACCTCAACGCCGACGGTCTCCTCAACGGCCTGGACATCCAGCCCTTCATCGACGTGATCCTCCAGCCCGCTCAGGCCGGTTTCCGCAGCCGCATCGTCGCCGATCTCGATGGCGACGGCGCGGCAGGCCCGGCCGACATTTCCCCCTTCGCCGCGCACTTGGTCGTCGTTGAACAGTAACGCTCCCGTCCCCGCCCCCAGCATCCAACCCGGCTACCCTGATCCCAAGCCCCTGATCACCGACGACGGTATCCAACCCTGATGGCTTTTCCGTCCCTCCGCGCCTCGGCGCCTCTGCGTGAGATTCTCCCCTCCAGCCTCCAGCCTCAGGCCTCAAGCCTTTCCGGCTCCTCTTTCTTCTGCTCCCCTGCTCCCCTGTTCCCCTGCTCAACTGCTCTGTTTCAGAGGGAGCGCTGAGCAAGGCTGGGGTAGGAAAGAAAAAGATGGCGAGCGGCGTGCTGCGGTCCATAGCCCGACATGCGCGGCCTCGGAGATTTCCCGCGCCGGCCTTGATGCCTCGCGCCCGACGGTCTGTGAGGATGTTGTTCTGGGAAGTTCAGTATTCTTCAGGTTGCGAAGGCCATTTCAGCCAAACCGCAGCGTCGCCGGTGTTAAGATGGGTAACTTCAATCACACAACCGGACACAGCAAGCCATTCCGCCCGCGGCTGTTCCGGCCTGTTCCACCTGATACCCTTTCCGCCGTAACTCACAGCCGAGCGCGGCCGCCTTCAGCGGCCCGTCGCCGCTCGGCTGTGAGTTACGCGGCGGATGCTTTGGTGAAGCCTGTGAAGATTCGATGCGTATCAGCGATAGAATGCGCCTCCG